>JANOQW010000025.1:0-138440 GCA_031422335.1 Methylophilaceae bacterium | reverse complement strand
ATACGGTACTACAAAACATGGTGACGTCATAAAAATACACCAACTATGATTTAATTACGATAAAAAATTAGTAGCATCAATTAAATTTTAAACCCTGTTTTAAACCAGAGGAGACGTAAAAATGAAAAATAACATCACGATATTTTCCGCAAAAAAGATTGGTACGATTGAGTGTGGCAAGTTTGCTGATTTTGCTGTACTTGACGAATCGCCGCTCGACGTTGATCCAATGAAAATTAAGGACATTCGCGTTTGGGGGACGGTTGTTGGTGGTATTAAATATCAAGCAGTGGCAAAAACTTGGTTGATCTAAGGGTAATACAAGACGGCTCATTTTATGGAAGATAAACGTATGAAAACAGCCAAAAAAATTACTGTATATACAGCAAAAAAAATCATCACTATGAATGACAGCCAACCCACTGCAACCGCAGTAGCAGTGCGCGATGGTAAGATTTTGTCAGTTGGGTCATTGGCAGATTTGAAACCTTGGTTGGATGCACACCCGCATGAAATTGATAATACGCTGGCAGATAAGATTGTGATGCCTGGGTTCATTGATCCACATCTGCACCCAATGTTAGGGGCAACAGCACTTTATGCTGACATTATTGCCGCTTTTGATTGGCGTTTACCCGAGAAAACTTACACCGCAGTACGTGGTAAGGAGGCATATTTAGCACGTTTAGCAGAGGGCGAAGCGGCAATGACGGGTGCGCCAGAAGCGCCTTATATTACCTGGGGTTATCACAATTTGTTTCATGGTGATGTAACGCGGGTTGATCTTGATAAGATTTCACTCACCCGACCAGTTTTTATTTGGACACGCTCAACGCACGAGATGATTTTTAACACGGCAGCGCTAAAATATTTTAATCTGACTGAAGACGAAACAGTAGGTAATCCACAAATTAATTATGAGGAAGGTCGTTATTGGGAGGCAGGGCTGCTTGGGTTAGCTATGGCAAAGATCACGCCGTTCATGTTTAACCCAGAACGTTACTTAGCTGGTACGGCACTTAACGGCAGAATTATACACTTTGGTGGTTTAACGACAGTGGCGGAGATGTCGTTTGGCTTAGCCAACCCTGAGCTAGAGTGGATGGCGCCCAATAAATTACTCAATAGTGACGACACGCCTTTTCGTACCTATTTTATTCCAGATGTACAAACACCATCGGCACAAAAGGGTATTCAAAAAGCATTTGAATGGGTTGAATCTTTAAGTGAGACTAGCACGCATCATTTACGTTTTATTAAAAATGTTAAATTATTTGCTGATGGCGCTTTCTATTCGCAGTATATGCAAACAGTAACAGGATAAATCGACGGGCATCATGGCGAATGGATGACGCCGCCAGAAACGCTGGAAGAAATTGCCCGCGTATATTGGAAAGCGGGGTATCAAATTCACGTGCATACCAATGGTGATTTAGGTTTAGATTTGGTGTTAGATTTGCTTGAAAAACTATTAGATGAAAAACCTCGCTTTGACCATCGCTTCACCATTGAGCACTTTGGCTATTCTTCACCAGACCAAACACGCAGAATAGGGCGCTTAGGTGCAATTGTATCTGCTAACCCTTATTACATTTATGAAGCTGGGCTTAAGTTTGGCGAGTTAGGATTAGGCGTTGATCGGGCATCTTCTATGGCGCGTATTGGCAGTATTGAACGTGAGCGTATCCCGCTAGCACTGCACTCTGATGCGCCAATGGCACCTGCAGAACCGCTGACTTTGGTTTGGGCTGCTGTAAATAGATTCAGCAGTGAAGGCACTGTACTTTGCCCAGAAGAGCGCTTATCACTTCAACAAGCGCTACGCTCTATCACCATTGACGCGGCTTTTATTTTAGGCATTGAAAATGAAATTGGTAGTATCGTATCAGGCAAAACTGCCGACTTTACCATACTAGAGCAAGATCCTTACAAGGTTGCACCAGCGAAACTCAAAGACATCCCCATCTGGGGTACCGTCTTCGAGGGCAAACTATTCCCGATCAAATGACGGAGGGCATGTGCAATTACTATCGCAGTCAGGCAGAGAACGGTCGCACCCAACGCTAGAACTTTGGGAGAGACTGAAACTCGTCCTCTCGATCCAGCTCGCGTGGGCTACGCTCTCGATGTTGTGGAACGTCGTCGGGGTTGGCCGGATCGCTCAGGGCCTGCGTCCACCCGGTCCCACCGCTTCGATTCTTGCCGCCGCGATCTTGCTGGCAATTGGATTCTGGCTGGTGATCGGATTGCGCAGGTGGCCCATTCTCTATGTGGTGCTCTCAGTCCTCGGCGGGCTCATGGCCCTCGCGGCCGTCGTAAACGCCTTTACCTCTGACCCCACCCTGTGGCCGTCCGAGTTCTGGCGTTATGCCGGCGCCCTGCTCAACGGCGTTGGCGCGTTGGGCGCCCTGCTGGCAGTCGTTGGCGTCGTGAGATGGAAAATGAGCCAAACACGCCAGTGACTTGAGCCCTCCCTTGGGTATTTGAAGGTTGGGTGGAAATCATGATGGATCCAGTGTTCACAGTTTCGCTGTACTTCGACTATAGGGCAACATTTTTGTGGGCTGTCAGCGGCGTACTCGCGGCGTGACTCAATTTCACCGCGGATTTGCAGTTTTTTCGCCAACTATAGTAAATAAGGATACGAAGGTATATTTCGGAGTGCGGACAAAGATCAATGAGAGAGAAATTGGCAGCCTCGTCTCCGGCAAGACCTCCGACTTCGTTGTCCTGAGGCAGGATACTTATGAAGTGGACCAGAGAAACTCAATGATATTCCAATTTGGGGTACAATATTTGAAGGCAAACTCTTCATAGTTAAAAATTAACGTTTGACTGATAAATTAACAATTATTAATGGGGCTGTAGTAGATTAGCACTAAATACCAGCCCATTCCTTTAGTATTTTCAGTTGCTGTTTAGGGGTTCCGTAATTAAATCTGAACTCACATTCTTTGAGGAATTGTGGGAATGATTCTTTAGGAATCCCGTTATATTTTCTTAACACGCGCCTGGCTTGATTCCAAAAGTTCTCAATGCCGTTAATGTGATTCTTACCTCGTCCAAATAGCTTGCTATGGTTTATGCGTTCATGATAAAAATCACTCACATCTAATGCGTTATAGCTGCGGTAGCAATCGGTATAAACAACGCTGTCAGGCTCTATTTTACTCGCTATCAGCGGCATTAGCGTTTCAGCCTTAGTGTTAATAACTACTTTTGTATAGACCTTGCCCCCACGCTTTAATATCCCAAACACAGCTACTTTACCAGCTGCGCCGCGACCACGTTTGCCTTTACGTACGCCACCAAAGTAACTCTCGTCTAACTCGATCGCACCGCCAAATATTTCATGCGCTTCTAGCTCTAAATAGTACACAATGACTTCACGTAATTTACGGTAAAACAAGGCCGCACTGTTTGCTTGGATACCCAGTAAATCAGCAGCAGACCTAGCAGTTACTTCTAATACAAAATATTCAAGCAACTTTAACTGCTGTTTTTTTAATAACTTACAATGACTTAGCTTCATTTTGTTAGCTTAACATCTAAGCTAATCTACTACAGCTCCATTTTCTAATATGAGCGTACAACATAGAAAACATTATGATCCCTATGAAGTTTCGAATCAAGTTATGTGCGGTTTCCATAAAGGCGGCGCTCGCCAATTGCTCAACGGTTTATTTGCTTGCAATTCACGTGGGTGCGATATGTAAATTGTGCCTGATTTCCGTTAATGTTAAGCCTTGCTCTTTGTGTAAATGAATAGCTTCTTTTCTTTGAATGCTTCAGTAAAAATACGATGAGGTATACGTTTTATGAAATATCCTAATAAATTGATTAATTAGAATTAACTTGCCGCTTCACAAAACTACACTTAACTGAGTTTCAGAATTTTTTTGTTCCGCAAAAACAGAAAGAACCGCATGTATACAGAGAGTAAATTGTTTTAAGAACGAGATTTTGAGGAACTGAAATGGCCTTGTAAGTCAACCCAATGCTGAATATCTGGTATGGACTTTTAATCCGTTTGTCGTGGGTTCGATCCCCGCACGCCCTACCAAATTCATGTTCTGGCAAGCTTAGAGCATATTAAAAACCCGCTTAGATGCGGGTTTTTTTATTGTAGCAGTGTGAAATAGCCTGCTGTATCTACCCAACCGGGCTATTGAAGCAATAGCCAATTTGTATAGAATCAAGCATATTAAAAAATTATCTTAATAAAAGGGAAATGATATGAATAAATTATTAGTTGCGTTGTTGTTGTTGTCAGCTTCTATTGGTGCTAACGCACAGCACGTTAATTTAAAGTTTAGTTCTGTGGATGACGTTATCAGCACTAAAACAAAAATTAATGGCAGCATATATAGTGGTAGAAATGTTGCAATGGGCAGCTATAATTTAAACATTCAAGGCCAAGGCGTATTTTCTGGCTTTTGCGTAGATCCATACCAATCTGCTAACTCACTTTTTAGTTCATACAATCAATCTACTTTAGATGCGGCTGACTTCAACAACAATGGCGCAACCCGTTTTGCTAACGTGCAAAAATTGTTTGATAACGCTTACGGTACTTTAACGAATGCAGTGCAAACAGCGGGCTTTCATTTAGCCTTGTGGGAAATTTTTCACGATAATGGCAACGTCAATACTGGCGGTATTAAAGGTATGCAAGGTACCAACCAAAATATGCTGAGTGTTGCAAATACTTTTTTAAATCAATTATCAGGCTGGTCAATCACGGATACTTATGCAATTGATTTTTTCAAGAGCGCTCGTAATCAAGATTTTGTGATTGCTACATTGAACCCACCATCACAAGTGCCTTTGCCTGCCGCATTACCTTTATTGTTAACGGGTCTAGCTGGTTTAGGTTTTATGCGTCGTCGTAAAGCTTAATGGTGGTTTAAGATATAGTTGGTTATTAGTACATAGTCTTTTACAGATAGGTTCTCGGCGCGAAGCTGGGAACCTATTTTTGTTTGTGCGATGGTATTTAACTGAATATAGTCATCATCATTTAAAAACCCTTTAAGTGTGTTGCGGATAGTTTTGCGACGCTGCCCAAACGCTGCCATCACCACTTTGGCAAATAATGTAGTGTCTTTTGCAACAAAAGGTAATGTGGTATGTGGCACGCAGCGCACAAATGCAGACTCTACTTTGGGCGCTGGCTCGAAGGCTTCTGGCGGCACGGTGATTAAATATTCCATTTGCAAGTGATATTGCAGCATGACAGATAGCCGCCCGTATGCAGGGGTTGAAGGTAGCGCCACCATGCGCTCGACCACTTCTTTTTGCAGCATAAAATGCATGTCAGTAATACAAGCAAGGTTATCTAACAGGTGAAATAAAATAGGCGTAGAGATGTTGTAGGGCAAATTGCCAGTCACGCGCAACTGATTGCTATTTTTACTTTCGACCAGCTGGCTAAAATCAAACTTTAATGCATCCACATTGTGAATGGTAATGCTATTGTTAAGGTATTCTTTTTGCATCCAACTGACAATGTCACGATCAATTTCTACCACATGCAAATGGTCAATTTTTTTAAGCAGTGGCTTGGTAAGCGCGCCTAGCCCGGGCCCAATTTCAACTAATAAATCGTTGCTTTGTGGGTTAATCGCATCAATGAGGCTAGCAATAATGGCTTGATCAGTTAAAAAATTTTGCCCAAAACGTTTTTTTGCAAGGTGCTTCATATTAATTTTTTTTATTGGTTAAGTTTTTATTCGCCAATTCAATCGCCAAGTTCAGTGCAGCTTGCATGCTGCCGATGTCTATATCACCAGTACCGGCCAAATCTAGCGCAGTGCCGTGATCGACCGAGGTGCGAATAATTGGCAGGCCGAGCGTTACGTTGACACCGCCGCCAAAGCTGCCATGCTTTAACACTGGCAAACCTTGATCGTGGTACATAGCCAGCACGCAATCGGCATTATTCAAATATTTTGACGTGAATAGGGTATCGGCAGGTAGCGCGCCAATTAACTGCATGCCTTCTGCGCTAAGCTTAGATAGTACGGGATTAATTGTTTCAATTTCTTCCATACCTAAATAACCATCTTCTCCTGCATGTGGGTTTAGCCCAGCAATTAATATACGTGGGTTTTTAATGCCAAATTTTTGTACTAAATCGGTATGCAAAATGCGAATTGTTGTTTCTAGGCCATCTTGGGTAATGGCGCCAGGCACGTCTTTAAGCGCCAAATGAATGGTGGCCAGTGCAACTCGCAAGCCACCATGCTTACTTCCATCTACCAACATCATCACGACATGTTTTGTTTGCGTTTGCGCAGCCAAAAATTCAGTATGGCCAGTAAAGGCGATGCCTGCATCGTTGATAATGCCTTTATGCACAGGTGCAGTGACGATGGCATCAAAAGCACCACTAGTGCAGCCATCGATGGCGCACGTGAGCGTGTTGAGCACATAGGCACTATTCGCGGCGTTTAAGCTGCCAGCCAGCACGGGTGCGGCAGTGGGGATGTGCAGTACTTTTAGGGTATTTTTTTGATGTTGTAGCGGATGTTCACTGGTTTCATAGTCTTGAATGTTGGCCTCAACACCAAGCTGTTGTGCGCGTAGCGCAAGTATATTGGCGTCACCAATCACCGTAATATCTGCAGCAATTTCGTGCTGCGCTAACAAAACACAGATATCGGGCCCAATACCAGCGGGCTCGCCAGAGGTAATTGCTATGCGTGGCAGTGACAGGATGAAGGCCTAAATTTGCAGCTTAAAACTTATCTTCTAAACGCAGCTCAACAAAAGCGCGGTCACGCATTTCGCGTATCCAATCTTGGTAAGCTTCTTCAGATTTACGCGCACGTATTTCTTGGCGTGCTTTCAGGCGCGACGCTTCTTTAGTCATGTCTTGTTGACGGCGCTCCATCACTTGAATCACATGCCAACCAAATGGTGACAGCACAGGCTCGCTCATTTCGCCCAAACCCAGCGCGTTCATGGCTTTTTCAAATGGCGGCACAGTATCGCCTGGGTTTACCCAACCTAAATCGCCACCATTATTAGCGCTGCCATCTTCTGAATATTGGCGCGCTAGTTCTTCAAATTTACCACCATTGTCTAGGCGCTCTTTAATGCCATCCAATTTGCGTTTAGCCTCTTTTTCTGAAACTACCTCAGATAGTTTAATTAAAATATGCCGCGCTTTGGTTTGACCTATAACAAGTGACGAGCTGCCGCCACGGCGGTCTATCAACTTTAAAATATGGAAGCCATTGGGGCTGCGCATCGGTTTTGACACCTCGCCTTTTTGCATTGGTTTGAGCGTCTCTAAAAATAGCCCAGGCAACTGCGCACCACTGCGCCAGCCCATGCTGCCACCTTCCAGTGCGTTGGGGGAATCCGAATGACTAGCAGATACTTGCGAAAAGCTCACGCCATCAGCCAATTGCTTCAAGGCTTCTTGGGTTTTGGTTTTGGCTTTTTCTAAGTCTTCTGGGCTGGCATCTTCGGGTGTGCGAATGAGAATATGTGCGATTTCAAACTCGTCTTGCTCTTCGCCACGATTGGCTTGGGTGGTTAAGTAATTGTCAATTTCACCCTCAGAAATATTCAATTTATTATCTACTTCGCGCTCACGAATTCTAGAAATAGTAATTTCGCTGCGAATATCTTCGCGAAATTTGCGCAGTGTTACACCATCTTTTTCTAGCACCGCGCTAAATTCTTCTATGCTCATTTTGTTTTGTGCGGCAATACGTTCGATGGTTTTATCTAGCTGCGTATCGTCCACTTTAACGCCCGTTTGTGCTGCCATTTGCAGTTGCAAGCTATCCGCAATCAGGCGTTCAAGCACTTGTCTTCCCAACACATTTTCTGGCGGCATCTGCGTGCCTTGCTTTTCTAATTGCGCTTTCACGGTGCGAATACGGTCTATTAGCTCTTGCTCAGTAATCACGCCTTGATCAACGATGGCAATAATCCGATCCATCTTCACAATTTCGTTGGCTTGTTTGGGTGAGGCTGCATTAGCTAGGATAGATGCTAAAAGACTCAATAAAATCAATAATTTGAAATAGGTTTTCATCGGTAATAATTTTGTTGTCTGTAAATTGTCGGAATCTCGCTGCTGCTTAAATAGCCAGGAACATCGCGCCTGAGCAAGTTGAGTGGATTGGAGCCAATGGAGGCTAAGCCACCTAGCTCGAGTTGAAAGAATAGACCATAGTTGGCATCGGCAGTGGCTGTTTCTACGCGTTGCAGCACAGTGCGGGCTTGCCAACAACCTGCGTCATATTCTAGCCCAGCCAAGCTTTCAATGAGTGTTTTTTCTTTAATCGAGTAGTTAAAGCGCCCAACGCCATACCAGCCTTGGCTTAACGGCCATTGGCCAGATAGGTTGACCTGTTCTAAAAACTGTTGCGTGTAGCGATAGCCCACATTCAGTAGTTTGCCTGGCTCGGGGTTGTAACGCGCTAAGATATTAGTGCGCACCATGCCAGCATCATCGGTATTGTATTGCCAAAATGCGTCAAGATTCCATTTGTTGGAGAGTCTTGCCGTTAGCGCGGCAATGATGTCTGAGGAGTTGTCTTTTGAGGCGATGCTGCCTGGCAGGGTGACGTTCTGGTCATTAAAGTAATAGCGTTGACCAATGGTGGCAGCAATACGCTCTGCGCCTGTATCTTTATCAATCATGCGTGTGGTAAATGCTAAACTAAGTTGGTTGGCGTTATTAATACGGTCGTTACCAGTAAATTGGTTTTCGGTAAACAAGGTAGTGAGGTTTAAATCAGCCAAGGCTGAATCGAATACGGGTAAACGGTCTTGATTTTTTTCAGGAATATACACATAAAATAAACGCGGCTCGATAGTTTGCGTATAACTATTTTTGACGATATTCACATCACGCTCAAAAAATAAACCACTATCTAAACTAAAAATGGGCAGGGTTCGGCTATCTGAATTATTACTGATGATATTGCCGCCAACATTGAAATTGTTGTCATTGAGCTGGTAGTTGGTGGCGTGTACGCCAAATTTTGGCGTCACATAGCCGTATGATTGCGTAAACGGCACACTAACACTTGGGTAAACTGCTAGACGGCTGCCCGTAGCGGCCAGAGGTGCATTTTTGTTGCGGTCAAAATACGCCCATTGACTATAAAGCTCGGTGTCAAAATAATCCCATTCTTTATCGGCTGCCAGCGTCAATTGCGGCAAGCGTTCGTATGGAAAATTAATTTCATCCAGCGTTTGGTACTTTTGCACTAAACCATTAAAGCGCCACACATCGCCCACGTAATCTACACGACCTTCTTGCGGCAAATTGACGCGGCTGGTACTAGTGATGCGGGTGGACATCTCAGAGAAATATTGGTCATCTGATACTTTTTCGATGTTATAGCCTGCCGACCAGCCTGCGCCTAAATTATGATTATGGCTAATGTTGGCGTAGTAGCGTTGCTCGCCGCTTAAGCTATCATCATTCAAATATTCAAGATTATTAATACCTGAGTAATTTTCGCCCAAATATCGAAACTCGCCTTGCAATTGCGCGCCACGTTTACTTAAATAGCGTATGCCCACAGTGGCATCCATATCGGGCGCAATATTAATGTAGTAAGGAATCAGCGTTTCAAAACCGCTGCGTGAAGTCGTACCCACGGTGGGCGACAGCAAGCCAGATTTGCGCTCATTATTGAATGAAAAACTCATCCAAGGTGTATAAAGTAGCGGCACACCTTTAAATTCAACACGCGCATTTTTTGCGGTGCCAGATTGCGTGTAGTCGTCTAACTCAATCTCGCTGGCTTTAATATACCAATCGTCCACACCCGCTTCGCAAGTGGTGTAGCGCGCGTCTTTTAAACGCTTTTTATCTTGGCCTTCAAACAGAATCGCTTTGGCATCACCACGTGATGAGTTGAATTTTGGGTCAATTGACGCTTGCCCAATTGGTGTGGCAGGCTCGCGATAATTATCTTGGTAAAGCCGCGGGTTATCAGTTAGCGTGGTCTGCGCATTGAGCAGCTTAGATTGTGTATAAACACTAGGGTCATTACGGCCAACATTTTCATTATTGTTGCTGTATTGCTTTTTCAGCGTCACCGATGCATCTCGCATCTCGCCTATGCTGTCACTCAGGCGCATTTTCAGTGCAGGGCCACGCAATTCACTTTCGCCCAAATCAATGCGAGCATTGCCATCTACTTTTAGCTCATCGTTTTGTACATCGTATTCAATGTTATCGCCATATACTTTTTGCGTACCTTTACTAATCACTGCATTGCCAGTGGCGCGCATTTTACGGTCAAGGTATAAATCTAGCTTATCACCTTCAATTTCGATGGCGCCTGGCAGTGCTTCAGGTTGAATAGTTTCTGGTACTTGTTTAAGCTCAGTACTTAGCGTTTCCGCAGATGCAAAAACACTAAAGCCCAGCAAAAAGCTGCTAGCTAAGGATGCAAAAAATAATTTTGCAAAATGAATGTGTAAACGGCTGTTATGCAATGCAAAACCACTAAAAATGATTTAAGGTATGTATTTTACGCATGAATGATAAAATCGCATACATGCAAGTGCTAATCAATTAAAAATTGAAGTAAATATTATTAAAGGCTGTCAGTAGTAATCATTTATATGGATAGAAAAAATCAACTCGAAACTTGGCTTAAACAAGCTTTACCAGCGCAAATATTTACCCTAACTACCGCCTCTGCCGATGCCAGCTTTAGACGTTATTTTCGGGTACATTTAAGCGACAAAACGCTGATTGCGATGGATGCACCGCCGCCACAAGAAGACTGCGCGCCTTTTGTAAAAATAGCCAAACTGATGTTGGAAGCGGGTTTGAACGTGCCGCAAGTGTTGGCGCAAGATTTAGAACACGGTTTTTTGTTGCTAAGCGATTTGGGTGACGATACCTATTTAAGCGCGCTGACAAATGAAACTGCGCAAAAAATGTATGGTGATGCCACCGATGCGCTAATTAAATTGCAGCTGGCTAGCCAAGCCAATATTTTGCCGCCATACGACGATGCGCTGCTAATGCGCGAGATGAATTTGTTCCCTGATTGGTATATTGCAAAGCATTTAGGCATTGCTCTGCAAGCCAATCAGGAAGCGGCTCTCAGAGCATCGTTTGAGCTGCTTAATAAGAATATTTTAGCACAAGGCCAAGTCTATGTGCATCGCGATTACCACTCACGTAACTTGATGATATGTACAGATAATCCAGGTGTGTTAGATTTTCAAGATGCGGTTTTTGGCGCAATTACTTACGATTTGGTGTCTTTATTAAAAGATGCTTATATTCAATGGGATGAAGAGCAAGTGATTGATTTTGCTGTGCGTTATTGGGAAAAAGCACGAAAAAATAAATTACCAGTCCCGCAAGATTTTAGTGAGTTTTATCGCGATTTTGAGTGGATGGGTGCGCAGCGTCATATTAAAGTGCTGGGTATTTTTGCGCGTTTAAGTCATCGTGACGGTAAAAGTGGCTACTTAAAAGATATGCCGCTGGTGCTGCATTATTTGCGTAAAGTATGCGAGCGCTATGTTGAGCTGCGACCGCTGCTGCGCTTACTGGATGCGCTGGAGGGCCGCGTACCAAGGCCAAAGTATGTGGTTTAGGCTTTTATGAAAGCGATGATTTTGGCGGCGGGGCGCGGTGAAAGAATGCGCCCACTGACTGACTATATGCCCAAACCTTTGCTTAAGGTGGGCGGCAAGCCCCTCATCGTTTGGCATTTAGAAAACCTCGCAAAAGCAGGTTTTAAAGACATTGTCATTAATCATGCGCACTTGGGCGCGCAGATAGAAAGCGCACTGGGGAACGGCACTGCTTGGGGCTTGTCCATTCAATATAGTGCAGAAAAGGTGGCTTTAGAAACTGCGGGTGGCATTGCCAATGCCTTAGATTTGTTAACTAATCATGGAAAAAATAGTGCCCCGTTTTTGGTGGTAAATGGCGATACCTTTACTGAAATTGATTTTAAAAATATAGTCATCGACATGCATGCTCTGCAAGGCGCTTTAGATATTACTATTGACCATGCGGCTTCTGGCGGCATCGAAAATGCTCGTGCGCATTTGGTATTGGTGGATAATCCAATACAACATCCGAATGGCGACTTTGCGATTGATGCTGGCATGTTGAGGAATAGTGGTAAACACATGCTCACTTTTTCTGGTGTCGGCGTGTACCACCCACATTTTTTTGCAGAAGTTGTAAAAGGCCAGCCCGCAAAATTAGCACCTTTATTACGCCAAGCCATTGATAATAATGCTGCCACTGCACAATATTACCAAGGTGTGTGGCACGATATTGGCACACCAGAACGCCTAAAAAGTTTAGATGAGAGCCTATTAAAAATAGGGTAAAAAAATGGATCATTTGAAAGAATTTCAACAACGTAGAAGAACCTTATTTGCCAGTATGGGCGAGGGTATTGCCATTATCCCAACTGCGCGTGAAGCGATTCGTAACCGCGACAGTCATTATCCATATCGTTTTGACAGCTACTTTTATTATTTAACTGGCTTTAAGGAGCCAGAATCTGTGCTGATATTAATTGGTGGAAGCCAAGCCAAGAGTATTTTATTTTGTCGCGATAAAGACATGGAACGTGAAATTTGGGATGGTTTTCGCCATGGCCCAGCTGGCGCAAAAGCAGAATTTGGCTTTGATGAAGCTTATAGCATGAGCCAGTTAGATGAAATGATGCCCAAGTTGATGGGTAATCAAGCCAATTTATTTTATAGTTTAGGGGCAGATTGCCACTGGGATACACGGGTAACGGGCTGGCTGAATCAAGTCAAGGAGCAAGCCAGAACTGGGGTGAGTGCGCCAGAGAGTGTGCAAGATGTGTGTCAACTAGTGGATAAACAGCGTTTAATTAAATCGCCCTACGAGCAAGCAACCATGCGCCTTTCAGGCAACATTGCAGCAGCAGCACATAATCGTGCCATGCAATTTACCAAGCCAAACATGAACGAATATGAAGTAGAAGCCGAATTTTTACACGAGTTTTATCGCAACGGGGCGCAATCGCCCGCGTACACCAGTATTGTTGCAGGCGGCACCAATGCTTGCACACTGCATTACAACGCCAATAGTTGTGTATTAAATGATGGCGATTTGTTGCTGATAGACGCGGGTTGCGAGTTGGATGGCTACGCCAGTGATATTACGCGCACTTTTCCTGTCAACGGACAATTTTCATCTGCACAAAAAGATTTGTATGAGTTGGTTTTGGCTGCGCAATTAGCCGCGATTGACGCTGCAAAACCGAATAAGCACTGGAACGCGCCTCACGAAGCTGCTTTAGATGTGCTAGTACAAGGTTTTATTGATTTTAAACTGTGCACTGGCAGCAAAGATGAAGTGCTAGAAACTGGTAGCTACCGCCAATTTTATATGCACCGTACTGGCCATTGGCTGGGTTTAGATGTGCACGATGTGGGCGAATACAAAGATAAACAAGGTAACTGGAGCTTGTTAAAAGCAGGTAATACGCTCACCGTAGAGCCAGGCTGTTATGTACGCCCAGCCGATAATGTGCCAAAAGCTTTTTGGAATATTGGTATTCGTATTGAAGATGACGTGCTGATCACACAAACGGGTAATGAAGTACTGAGCAAAAACGCGGTGAAAAGTGTGGCGGATATTGAAAGCTTGATGCGTGGAGACTGATTTTTCTCCAGCTGTCATTATTGTGGGCGGCGGACCAGTCGGCTCGGTTTTGGCGCTGGCGCTACAGCAACAAAACCTTCCTTTCACCATGCTAGAAGCGCGCGCCAAGGGCGTATCGCACAAAGATACGCGCGCACTGGCGCTATCTTATGGCAGTAGATTAATCCTCGAAAAGCTTGGCGTTTGGTCTGCAGTTGCAGTCAAAGCGACTGCCATTAATACCATTCATATCTCGCAACGCGGCGGGCTGGGGCGCACTAAACTAACGGCGGCAGAACATGGCTTAGAGGCGATTGGCTATGTGCTGCCGTATGGCGCGCTGACGCAAGCTTTGGATGCGCAATTAGACTTAAAAAACGTCATCTATGAAGCAGAGGCTACCGAAATTAAGCCTAGCCCAACCATGGCAGAAGTGACTTTTACGCATCATAGTCAAACGCAAACTTTACAAAGTGCTTTATTAATTGTGGCCGATGGCGGCCGCAGTTTAGGTGAGATTGACGGTATAAAAAAAGTCACCAAAGAATACGGCCACGACGCGTTGGTGACCAAAGTGACGGCTGAGTTGCCACACAATAATATGGCCTACGAGCGTTTTACGCCGCAAGGCCCAATGGCGCTTTTACCGAATGGGGAAGCTGGCTTCTCTCTCGTTTGGACTGGTCTACAAGCCAATATCCATGCGCTTGCTGGCTTGGATGATAAAACCTTTTTACAGCAGCTGCATGTGGCGTTTGGTGACCGTGTGGGGCAGTTTTTAAGCGTAGAAAAACGCATAAGCTTTCCACTTAAATTAAGCACGCTTAAACCAGCCAATGCACCGCACTTAGCGGTGATTGGCAACGCCGCACAAACCATGCACCCAGTGGCGGGGCAAGGTTTTAATGTGGGCATGCGCGATGCGTGGACTTTGGCAGATTTGATTGTACAAACGCCAGTGCAAAATTGGGGTGACACGAGGATGCTGGCAAACTATTCTCAAGCCAGAAAACGCGATACGCGCGGCGGCATTTTATTTACCGATGTGTTGGTGAATGTGTTCGGCAATGAAGTCATCGGCCTGCAAGCCGCACGGGGATTGGGTCTTGGCGCATTACAATTAATATCGCCAATTAAAAATTTGTTGGTGGGTAAAATGAGTTTTGGCAAATGACTAAAGATTTATCGACCGACATTGTGGTGGTGGGCGCAGGCGCGGTTGGCTTGGCTGCTGCCATTGCTTGCGCCACATTGGGTAAAAAAGTACTGCTGATAGACAGTAAAAAACCAAATACTAAACATAAAAATAATATGCTAAAAAAAGTGTGGGATGAACGTGTGTATGCGCTGACTGCCAACACCGAAGCGTGGCTAAAAGGCTTAGGCATTTGGGAGGCGGTAGATGCCAGTCGTGTTAATCCTATCAACGCCATGCGCTTGTGGAATGCTGAAAATGACTTATTAGAACTGCGTGATAGTGATGCCAATTTGCCAAAATTAGGTGTGATTATTGAAAACCAAAATTTAATGCAGGCGTTGATGAAGAAAATTAACGTACTGGGTGTAACTGTTATCTCAGACGCGACTTGTGTGGCGCTGGACAATCAACAGCAGCATGTAAGTTTGACTTTGAATGACGGTCGCAATATAAATGCAAAATTAATAATGGCTGCAGATGGCGTGGATTCTTGGCTGCGTGGCCAAGCCAATATTGCAGTTAAGCACAAAGATTTCAGCCAAACTGCCATTGTAGCGAATTTTTTAGCAGAGAAGCCACACCAAAATATAGCGCGGCAATGGTTTGCGTCCCATGAGACGCTGGCGCTGTTACCGTTGCCCGATAAGCATGTATCCATGGTGTGGGCGCTGTCAACCGAACAAGCCGCTCAACTGTTAACATTACCAAATGATGATTTTACGCTAAAAGTACAAGCGCGTTCGAATGATGAATTGGGCAATTTGAGGTTGGTAGGCAAAGTACTATCGTTTACTTTGCAACAGAAAACCGCCACCCAATTTATCGCTGAGCGTGTGGTGTTGGTGGGTGATGCAGCCCACCAAATTCACCCAATGGCTGGGCAAGGCATGAATTTAGGCTTGCGTGATGTAAGGCAACTACAACAAATACTGACTAATACACATGCCATGCAAGATATTGGCGAGAGTACATTTTTACGCCAATATGCGCGCACACGGCAGGCAGATGTCGCCGCCATGAACGGGCTGACTAGCGGTTTAGATGCGCTATTTTCGAGTGAAAATAGCATGATTAAAAATATGTCAGCTTTTGGGTTTAGACAATTGAATCGCCAACCGACATTGAAGAAATTATTAATACAACAAGCGGCTTAATGGTTAAGTCGCAGTAAAAAAATAGATAGAAAGTAAAAATGAAAATTAATCTAAAACATATTGCTGCAATTAGCTTATTGAGTTTAAGCCAATTTGCATTAGCCGATGAAGCCAGCCTAAAAAAAGCGATTGAAGCTGCTTACCCCAAATTTAAAGTAGAAAGCGTGGTAAAAACACCTTATGCGGGTTTGTATGAGGTTTTTATGGGTGGACAGATTGTTTATACCGATGAAAAACTCACATTCTTAATTGCCGAAGGTCGCCTAGTTGACCCAAAAACTAAAAAAGATGTTACGGGTGCGCGCCTAGATGAGCTGACCAAAATTGATTTTAGCAGTTTGCCGCTAGACCAAGCCATTAAAGTGGTAAAAGGCAATGGTAGCCGCAAATTGGTGGTGTTTTCAGATGTGGATTGCCCGTTTTGCAAACGCTTAGAGCAAAATGAGTTAAGCAATATTGATAACGTGACCATTTATACATTTTTGTATCCCATCGAATCGCTGCACCCAGATGCGGCGGCTAAGTCTAAATTAATCTGGTGTGCGACTAACCGTGTTAAAGCTTGGAACGATTGGAATTTTAATAACAAGCTGCCTACTAACGCAGGAAATTGTGAAGTGCCACTAGAGCGTATAGGGGAATTGGCTCGCAAAGTAGGTGTGACTAGCACGCCGACACTTATATTTTCTGATGGCAAACGCATGCTAGGTGCACAGCCATACAAAGAAATTGAAAAAAGCTTACAAGCGGCGAAAAAATAAATTAACCAAAAAATAAAGGCCGCATATGCGGCCTTTATTTTTGGTAAACGTGGGTTAGCCAACGACTTCACCCATTTTGAATATCGGCATATACATGGCGACTACTAAGCCGCCAATGATAGTGCCTAATACCACCATAATCACTGGCTCCATCAAACTAGACATCGCATCCACTGCATCATCTACTTCAGCTTCGAAAAAGTCTGCTACTTTGCTTAACATAGAGTCAAGCGCACCAGATTCTTCGCCGATTGCTGTCATTTGTAGCACCATATTGGGGAATACATTAGCGTTTTGCATCGCTACAGTTAAGCTTGTGCCCGTACTAATTTCGCTTTGAATACGTTTGGTGGCATCGTAATAGACGCGGTTGCCAGCAGCACCTGCTACTGAATCTAATGCCTCAACCAAAGGTACGCCAGCAGAGAACATGGTGGACAAAGTACGTGCAAAACGCGCAATCGTGGCTTTACGAATAATGTCTCCTAGGATAGGTAGCTTTAGCATGAGCCTATCCATGGTATTTTGCATTTTCTCAGAGCGCT
The DNA here is from genome assembly GCA_031422335.1 of Methylophilaceae bacterium. GTDB lineage: Bacteria > Pseudomonadota > Gammaproteobacteria > Burkholderiales > Methylophilaceae > Methylotenera_A. The sequence goes on along the minus strand of JANOQW010000025.1, from coordinate 121,140 downwards.
TCCATGTATAGAAGAAAAACCACAAACCACCGCCAATAGAGGCGAAGATAGCCCACCAGTAAGAAACAAAAAATTCAGAAATTGCCATCACTACTAATGTTGGCCCGGGCAAGTCGGCACCAAAGCCTGAAAAAAGCGTTTTAAATGCAGGAATCACGAAAATCATAATGATGACAACAATAACAAATGCCACCACGATAATAGAGGTTGGGTAAACTAGCGCAGATTTAACTTTACCCTTAATCGCCATAATTTTTTCTTTGTAAGTGGCTAAACGGTCTAGTAGCGTATCTAAAATACCCGCTTGTTCACCAGCACCCACTAAATTGCAAAATAAATTATCAAAATAAAGCGGATATTTACGAAATGAAGTGCTCAAGCTACTGCCAGTTTCCACATCGGCTTTAATGTCGCCCAGCAATTTAGCAACTGCAGGGTTGCTATGGCCTTTGCCTACAATATCAAACGCCTGTAGCAGTGGTACGCCCGCTTTCATCATGGTGGCCAGTTGTCGCGTAAACAAAGTAATGTCTTTATCGGTAATTTTACCTTTACTGGCAAATGCGCTTTGTTTTTTAACTTTAGTCACCGTGATACCTTGACGTCTTAAAGTCGCGCTGACAAACGATTCCCCAGCCGCGCGCATTTCGCCTTTGATGACTTTACCTTTTTTATCTTTACCTTCCCACAGGTAGGTAATTTGCTTATTTGCTACTGTTGCCATAGTGCGTCCTTAATTAAAATTTACGCTGGTATTTTTATTCACCGCTTTACTCATTGGTACAGTTTTCAACCTCAGCTACCGAGGTTAAACCTTGCATTACTTTTAAAATACCAGAGCGGCGTAAATCGTTCACCCCCTCTTTTTTAGCTTGATCGGCAATGTCAATGGCGTTGCCTTGCGACATAATAATGCGCGAAATCGCATCTGTCACAGGCATTACTTGGTATATACCAACACGGCCTTTGTAGCCGTTGTTGCACATCTCACAGCCACCTTCTTTGGGTCCATACAGCTGCCATTTTTCTTTAAAATCTTCTTCTCTAAAGCCTAAGGTAAGCAACGCTTCTTTAGGTGCATCAATTGGTACTTTACAGCTTTTACATAAGCGTCTGGCTAAGCGCTGCGCGGTAATGAGTGACACAGCAGACGCAATATTAAACGGCGCAACACCCATATTCATTAGGCGCGTCAAGGTTGATGGTGCATCGTTGGTGTGCAAAGTGGACAGCACCATGTGACCAGTTGAGGCGGCTTTAATCGCCATATCAGCCGTTTCAAGATCACGAATTTCACCAATCATAATAATGTCAGGGTCTTGCCGTAAAAAGGATTTTAACGCCACCGCAAAAGTCAGGCCTTGTTTATCATTCACATTGACTTGATTAATGCCCGCCAGCGGAATCTCACACGGATCTTCTGCAGTGGCAATATTAACGCCAGGGTTATTGAGAATATTTAAACAGGTGTAAAGCGAAACGGTTTTACCGGAACCAGTCGGGCCAGTGACTAATACCAAACCATATGGACGACTCACTGCAGCAAGCAGTGCATCTTTTTGCGCTGGCTCGTAGCCTAGCGCCTCAATACCTAGGGTGGCACTGGTTGGATCTAAAATACGCATCACAATTTTTTCGCCATGAATCAGCGGCAAGGTACTGACGCGGAAATCGATGGTGCGCGATTTGGACAACACCAATTTCATGCGACCATCTTGTGGAATACGTTTTTCTGAAATATCTAAGCTTGAAATCACCTTAATGCGCGAAGCCAACTTATCTTTAATTGCCAACGGTGGTTGTGCAATATCTCTCAGCTCACCGTCGATACGGTAACGAATGCGATAAAATTTTTCGTAAGGCTCAAAATGTAAATCAGACGCACCCATATTAATAGCGTCTAATAACATTTTATTGAGGAATTTAACCACTGGTGCATCATCTACTTCTTGCGTATCAGCGGCAGCTGCTTCTTCATCACCGCCACCCATGTCTAGGTCAAAATCGCCATCCACATCCAGCGAGGTCATTGCCGTGTCTTTAGATTCGACGATTTTATCGATCCATTTTCCCAGTTTGTCGTCTTCAACCACCACTGGCGACAATGTCATGCCCATCTGAAACTGTACGCTATCTAACGCATGCAAATTGGTGGGATCAGATATAGCCACAAACAACACATTGTTTTGACTTTTAAGACCAATCACGCGGTTGGACTGCATCAACTTCAAGTCGATGGATTTTGCAGGCAAGTAATCTGCATTAAAGGCATCTAAATTAAAATAGGGAAAGCCAAACGACTTCGAGGTCATTTCTGCAATTTTTTCGGCCGAAACTTTTCTGCTAGCAATGACATTGCTAATGAATGGCGTTTTGGCAATATTAGCTTGGCCTTGAATGGTATTTGCCTCGTTTTCAGATAGCAAATTTTCTTGCACCAATAATCGGGCAAGACCACTTAATTTAATGCTTGCTGCAGTTGCGGCCATGTGTCACTTTTCTTTTAAAGATATTGCATTCTAACTTCTAATCTAGTTATTTATCTATTCTATCTAAACTATTGTAGTTAAACAATATTTTAAAAATGTAAACAATATGCTAGTTTGTTGTAATAATGCACTTTAACTTTTTTGTTGTAAAGCCAATATGAGCTTTTAAAGCGTATTTTATAATCTAACCTTTGGCAAAATATGCCAAATAAACAACACATTAAGCCTAAAACTTGACTTTTTACAATTTGTAACATATAAAAGAGCTTGTGAATTTTATACAAGTTTTTATAAATATTTCAACGTGTTGATTAAAAATAGATAGGAATGAAGAAATGGCACTAGGTACAGTAAAATGGTTTAACGATGCAAAAGGTTTTGGTTTTATTACACCAGATGATGGCGGTGATGACTTGTTTGCACATTTTTCAGCCATTGTTGAGGCTGGATATAAAAGTTTAAAAGAGGGTGAGCGTGTCAGTTTTGAAGTAACGGATGGCGCAAAAGGTAAGCAAGCTTCAAATATTCAAAAAGCTTAAGGTTTTAGATTGTTTTGACAAGCAATAAAAAAAGCCCGCAATTGCGGGCTTTTTTACTTATTAATTTACATTTAATTTAAATAGCATGCCTGTAAGCCGCATAGATATTGGCTCGTAGGGCATATGTTTGGACTCGTGCTACATATTACTTATAATCTCATCCGCAAACTCAGCCGTGCCTACCTGCGTGGCGCCATCCATTTGACTACTAAAATCACCTGTCACGCGTTTAGATAATATGGCTTTGCTCACGCCTGCCAGCACTAAATCCGCGGCTTCCAGCCAGCCCATATGGCGCAACATCATCTCTGCAGACAAAATAATTGAGCTAGGGTTAGCCAAATTTTGGCCCGCAATTTTGGGCGCTGTACCATGCGTCGCTTCAAACATCGCCACGGTATCACTTAAGTTGGCGCCTGGCGCAATGCCAATACCGCCCACTTGCGCGGCCAGCGCGTCGCTCATGTAATCGCCATTTAAATTGGTGGCGCACACCACATCATAATCGGCTGGGTGTAGCAAAATTTCTTGCAAAAATGCATCGGCAATACAATCTTTAATCACAATACCATTTGGCAACTTCAGCCATGGGCCGCCATCAATCTCTACCGCACCAAACTCTTCTTTGGCCAATGCATAACCCCAATCTCTAAAGCCACCTTCGGTAAACTTCATAATATTGCCTTTATGCGTAATCGTTACACTTTTACGATTATTATCAATGGCATATTGAATGGCCTTGCGGATGAGGCGGGTAGTGCCTTCTGGCGATACTGGTTTAATGCCAATGGCACAATTTTCGGGGAAGCGAATTTTTTTGCGCATACCCATATCGCTTAAAAATTGGATAACTTTGGCTGCTTCGTCAGTGCCAGCCGCCCATTCAATGCCAGCGTAAATGTCTTCGGTGTTTTCTCTAAAAATCACCATATCAGTTTTTTCGGGGTGTTTTACTGGGCTTGGTACGCCAGTAAAATATTGCACTGGGCGCAAACATACATATAAATCAAGCTCTTGGCGCAAGCTTACGTTAAGCGAGCGAATGCCACCGCCGACAGGCGTGGTGAGCGGGCCTTTTATAGAAATTACATAATCGCGTAGCACCTTCATGGTCTCTGTGGGTAGCCAAGTGTTGGCATCGTACATTTTTGTGGCTTTTTCACCCGCATATACTTCCATCCACGCAATTTTACGCTTGCTGCCATAAGCCTTGCTCACAGCGGCATCCACCACTTTTTGCATCGGTGGCGTAATATCGGCGCCTATGCCATCGCCCTCAATAAATGGGATAATCGGATTATTCGGCACATTCAGCGTGTTATCCGCGTTGACGGTGATTATTTCGCCAGTTGGAACATTAATTTTTGAAGCCATTGCATATCCTATATGATTTTATTGTTTAATAAGCCGTTTAACGTGGTGTGCCAATTTAGTCCGCACCAGAAGCATCCGACCTTAAAAGACTTTATCGCTATCCCTAATGTTTATGCGGCTGGGCGGCTAGACACGGATAGCGAAGGTTTGCTTATTTTAACCGATGATGGCGCTTTGCAGCACAAATTAAGTCACCCCAAGCACAAAGAAATTAAAACGTATTGGGTGCAGGTAGAAGGCGCGCCGCAAGATACTGATTTAGCGCTGTTACGAATGGGTGTGGATTTAGGCGACTTCGTCACGCAGCCCGCACAAGTCTACATCCTTGTAGAGCCGCATGGATTATGGCTTCGAGAGCCACCGATACGCGAAAGAAAGCTGATCCCGACGACTTGGCTCGAGATTAAAATTAGTGAAGGAAAAAATCGACAAGTGCGTCGAATGACAGCTAAAATAGGCTTTCCAACCTTGCGCTTAATTCGCTACAGTATTGGCAGTTATAACCTAGAAAATATTGAAATAGGAACTTATAGAGCCATATGAAATCCGTCATTATTTTTCGCTTTCTCGCGCACGAAGGACCAGGTTATTTGGGCACTTTTTTAGATGCGCAGAACATTCTTTGGCAATTAGTTAAGATAGATGAAGGCGAACCAGTACCCGCGTCAGTATTGGCTTACAGCGGCATAGTATTAATGGGCGGGCCGATGAGCGTGAATGATGATTTGCCGTGGATTGCGTCAATATTAGCGCTCATTCGCGATGCGAAAACTAATAATATTCCAGTGCTTGGCCATTGCTTAGGCGGGCAGCTCATGAGCAAAGCATTTGGAGCAAAAATTACGAAAAATCCAACTAAAGAAATCGGCTGGGGCGAGGTTTCGGTAAGCCAAAACGAAACTGCTAAAAATTGGTTTGACAGCATCGAAACATTTAATGCATTTCACTGGCATGGCGAAACCTTTGCGCTGCCAGAAGGCGCTACACACCTGCTTACTAGCCCGTATTGCCAAAACCAAGCGTGGAGTATTGGCAAGCATTTAGCGTTTCAAACCCATATTGAAATGACGGCTGAAATGGTTAAAAAATGGTGCGAAGAAGGCGCCGAAGAAATAAAAGAATCGGCTAGTAGCCCTGCAGTTCAACAAGCAGATGCGATGCAACAAGAGCTGTTATTACACGTATTTTTTCTGCAAAAAGTGGCCAAGCAGGTTTATACGCAGTGGATTAAAAATCTAAAACTTTGAATATGTTAAAATATAGCTAACTTTTTAAAAAGATAACATCATGTCTGGCAACACAATCGGAACACTATTCACTTTAACTTCATTCGGCGAATCGCACGGCGCAGCTATTGGCGGCGTGGTAGATGGCTGCCCGCCAGGTTTAAGCTTGTCTGCAGAGGATTTGCAGATTGATTTAGATCGCCGCAAACCAGGTACTTCGCGTCATGTCACGCAGCGTCAAGAAGACGATGCGGTAGAAATTTTATCTGGCGTGTTTGAAGGTAAAACCACGGGTGCGCCGATTGGTTTGCTGATTCGCAACACCGATCAGCGCAGCCAAGATTACAGCAAGATTATGGATACTTTTCGCCCCGGCCATGCCGATTACACTTACGCGCAAAAATACGGCGTACGCGATTATCGCGGCGGTGGACGTTCGAGTGCTCGTGAGACTGCGATTCGTGTGGCAGCTGGCGGCATTGCCAAAAAATGGTTAAAAGAGCGTTTTGGCGTAACAGTGCGCGGCTATATGAGTCAACTTGGTGAGATTGAAATCCCTTTTAAAACTTGGGATTGTGTTAATGATAATCCATTTTTCTCGCCAAATACCGATGTGCTGCCAGCGTTAGAAGAATACCTAGATAAAATCCGTGCTGAGCGCGATTCAGTCGGCGCGCGCATTAATATTGAGGCAGAAAATGTGCCAGTTGGCTGGGGCGAGCCTGTGTTTGATAGGCTTGATGCAGACATCGCACATGCCATGATGAGCATTAACGCAGTAAAAGGTGTAGAAATTGGCGCAGGTTTCGCCAGCGTTGCGCAGCGCGGCAGCGTGCATTCGGATGAGATGACACCGCAAGGTTTTTTGACCAATCACGCAGGTGGCATGCTGGGCGGCATTTCTAGCGGGCAAACTATTGAAGTTAGCATCGCTTTAAAACCGACTTCTAGCATTCCGCAGCCACGCCGTAGCATAGATAAAGCAGGCAATGCCGTTGAAATGCAAACCACGGGTCGCCACGATCCATGCGTTGGCGTGCGCGCTACGCCAATTGCCGAAGCCATGTTGGCGATTGTGTTGATGGATCATGCGTTACGTCATAGGGCGCAAAATGCAGATGTGGTTTCTACGACGCCTAAAATTTAAGCCGTATTTCTAAGTCTTAGCAACAGAACGTAAATTTTGAGCCACGCGCTTCATACCAACCTTTCGCGCTTTTACTTCGTTTACTACTTCTTTGTCGGTGCATTTGTGCCGTATTGGGGTTTGTATTTGCAGTCCGAACAGTTTTCGGCAGCTGATATTGGCATTCTTATGTCGCTGTTTCAAATCAGCCGCATTTTCGCACCCAACTTGTGGGGCTGGCTGGCCGATCATACTAAGCAACGCGTGGTGTGGATTAAGCTCACCGCGTTTTTAGGTTTGCTGGGTTTTGTGGCAGTATTTTGGGCGCATAGCTTTTGGGGGCTATTTTTTGTCATGCTCTCGCTCAGTTTGTTCACCAGCTCTACACTACCGCTTTCTGAGTCACTTACCTTGGCGCACCTTGCAACTACCAACGGCCATTACAGCCGAATCCGCATGTGGGGCTCGCTAGGCTTTATTGTGGCGGCGGTGGTGTTGGGGTTTGTTATTGATGCTTACGGCATTAAAAGTTTGCTATGGTTTTTATTGGGCGTGCAGATTGTGTTGTTTGGTCTGACATTTAAGTTGCCCGATGCCGCCGTAGCGCCGCATGCGCATGATGAGTTTTCGATTTGGCAGATTATTAAGCAGCCAGTGGTGCTTGCATTGCTGCTTGGCTGCGCGCTAATGGTGACTGCGCATGGCGTGCTGTATAACTTTTACTCCATCTATTTAGCCGAGCATGGTTATAGCAAAGGCATGATAGGCTTGCTGTGGGCGCTTGGGGTAATCTGCGAAATTTTCATTTTTATGCTGATGCCAAAACTGATGGCGCGCTATAGTTTAAAAACGATTATGCTGACTAGCTTGGCGCTGGCAGTCATCCGTTTTAGTTTAATAGGCGTTGCTGTAGATAGCATGTGGTTGCTGCTAATTGCACAAAGTTTGCATGCATTTACTTTTGGCAGCTTTCACGCCGCATCGATTGAGGTAATTACGCAGTTTTTTAATGGCCGTCACCAAGCGCGCGGTCAAGCCATTTATAACAGCGTGGCATATGGCGTAGGCGGCACCATTGGCGGGCTTGCTGGCGGTTATGCACTGCAATATTTGGGCGGCGAAAAGACATTTTTGTTGGCGGCGCTGTTTCCATTACTGGGTTTTATTGTGATAGCATTGGGTTTAAGGCTTTCAAAAACATATGCTCAAAAAGGTATGTTTAGTTAGATTGAATGAAGGATTTTATGTTTAAAAACAAAATATTATTGGCTTTTGCCACTACTTTTTTTGTCAGCCAAGTGTTGGCGGAAACGCGCTTAAATGTGGTGGGTTTGTTCAGCGGCAAAGCTCTGGTGAGCATTAACGGCGGTGCGCCGCAAAGCATCGCTGCGGGCCAAACTAAAAATGGCGTTAAATTGATTTCTGCCGATAGTGAATCGGCCACATTTATGGTGGAAGGTAAACGCCAAACGCTAAAAATGGGCCAAGCCGCTTCAGTGGCGGGCAACGCTGGGCCTGCAAATAATACCCCGGTGAGTTTATATGCCGATAGCCGTGGTCATTTTTCTGGTAATTTGAGTATTAATGGCGCATCGTTAAAATACTTGGTTGACACTGGCGCCAGCACAGTAGCATTGAACAGTGGCGATGCAAAATTTGCCAAAATTGATTATGAAAAAGGTGAAAAAGTGCCTGTAAATACTGCCAATGGGGTGGTAACCGCCTATTTGGTAAAGATTAATACGCTAAAAATTGGCACGATTATATTGAATAATGTGGACGCAGTGGTAAACGAAGGCGGCTCGCCAAATGTGGTGTTATTGGGCATGTCGGCACTGAATAAGTTGGATATGAAGCGTGATAACTCGATTATGACGCTGACTAAAAAATAGTAAAATGCTGTCAATGCTATGCTAATTTAATAGATGTCCTGAGAGCCAATATCCATGCGCCTTTCAGGGCAGATATTTGAAGAAAGGATGAAAGAAAAACCATAAAAACGGCAGTATATTAAAATATGCGAGCATAAAAAAACGGGCCATGGCCCGTTTTTTATCGTACCAAGTTATTATTTCTTTTTGGCTTTAGCAATTTCTTTAAGCACAAATGTCACTTTTAAGCCCACGCGGTACTCTGTTACTTTACCATTCACTACTTTCACGCTTTGGTCTTTCACCCAAGCGCCAGTGATGTCGTGCAGCGAATCAGCTGCTTTGGCAACGCCTTGTGCAACAGCGTCTTCAAAACTTTTTTTACTTGATGCGATTATTTCTATTACTTTTGCGACAGACATTCAATCACCTCCAATCATAAAATAAAATTAATAAAAATCACCCTACTAATAGCATTGATGACCCTATAAAAAATACTAAATTAAAATTACTGGCCTAGCTGGCTAATCACTAAACGTACCACGCTGATCATCGTCACCACAAAAATAAAGCCACCAATTAAACCCGCAATCACCGCTTGTTTTAGCGTGATTTTAGCGGCGTCATTTTCGTAACCTTTTTGCTGGCGCACGCCTAGCATGCTCCATAAAACCGCTTTCATCACTTGAAAAAACGAGGCTTTCTTTTTGGTGAGTTCTGTCATCAAATTATTCTCAAAAGTTTAATGTTTGCGCTTATCATTTTCGATGAGTGCATAAGCTGAGTGATTATGGATTGACTCAAAATTTTCACTCTCCACAATATATTTATCAATGCGTTTTTCGTTATTCAACTGCGTCGCCACATCCCGCACCATGTCTTCAACAAATTTGGGGTTGTCATAGGCGCGCTCAGTCACAAATTTTTCATCTGGGCGTTTAAGCAAGCCATACAACTCGCAAGAGGCTTGTTTTTCGACCAAACTAATAATGTCTTCAATCCAAATAAAGTCGTTAATTAGCACCGTTACCGTAACATGGCTGCGTTGATTATGCGCGCCGTAATCAGATATTTTTTTGCTGCAAGGGCACAAGCTAGTCACTGGTACCAGCACTTTTACTGTAATGTCGAATTTGCCATGATTTATTTCGCCAATAAAAGTCACATCGTAATCCAGTAGGCTTTTTACGCCAGAAATGGGCGCCGATTTATTCACGAAGTAAGGGAAACGCATCTCGACATAGCCAGATTGCGCCTCTAATCGTTCAACCATGGTGCGCAAAATACCCTCGAAACTTTCAATCGAAATAGCGCGTTCGTTGGTGTTTAAAATCTCTACAAAGCGCGACATGTGCGTGCCTTTAAAGTTGTGCGGTAAGTGCACATACATGTCAAACACCGCGACCGTGCTTTGCTCGCCGCCAGTTTTATCTTTTACTACCACTGGGTGACGAATCGATTTAATACCAACTTTATTAATATCTAAGTGACGCACATCTTGCAAATTTTGCGTATCTTCAATGTGGGTACTGGCTAAGTCTGGTAAAGGTTTGTTCATATGTTTTTTTCCTATCGCAATTTTTGCGCTAATTAGTTTAAAGTTTACGCTTTTGGCGTGCGCTGTAAACTCATTTAATAATAATTGATGTGTTGGATATGGCGATACAAACCCTAAAAATCAAGGCTTTAGTCATTTAATTAACAAATTAAACTCGACTTAATTTTTGTTGAATCGATTGCACAATTCCTGAAGCATCTAGACCGCATTCTGCCAACATGGTTTCATGCACGCCGTGCTCAATAAAAGTATCGGGCAGGCCAAGGCACAAAGTGGAGTTATTTAGGTGTAATAATTGCATGGCTTCTAGTACTGCCGCACCTGCGCCGCCCATCAGTGCATTTTCTTCTATCGTCACAATTAAATCGTGCGTGCTGGCAAGTTGTTGCAGTAAATCAATATCCAACGGCTTAATAAAACGCATATTAGCAACGCTGCAGCCCAATAGGGATGCGGCTTCCAGCGCATGTTTTAGCATACTACCAAAGGCTAAAATAGCCACTTTCTTGCCTTTTTTTGCGCCAGCTTCTCTAACAACTACGCCTTTACCAATTGGTAGCGTTTCAAGTTTAGAATTAATTGTTGCACCCGTGCCAGCACCGCGTGGGTAGCGCACAGCCGCTGGGCCTTTGTATAAATAGCCCGTCGTCAGCATTTGCCGACATTCGTTTTCGTCGCTAGGTGCCATCACGATAATATTTGGAATGCAGCGTAAATAACTCAAATCATATGCACCCGCATGTGTTGGGCCATCTGCACCCACCAAACCAGCGCGGTCAATCGCGAATAATACGTCTAAATTTTGTAGCGCAACGTCGTGAATCAGCTGATCGTAAGCGCGCTGCAAAAAGGTACTGTAAATCGCCACCACAGGTTTTAAGCCATCGCAAGCCATGCCTGCAGCAAAGGTTAGCGCGTGCTGCTCGGCAATGCCCACGTCAAAATAACGCTGTGGATATTTTTCTGCAAATGCGTTCAAGCCGCTGCCATCGCACATGGCGGGCGTAATACCGATGAGTTTGTCATCTGCATCGGCCATGTCCACTAGCCAATCACCAAATACTTGTGCGTAAGTTTTCTTGGCGCTGGATGCCGCTGAAACGCCATTATTTGGGTCAAATTTACTCACACCGTGGTATTTGTTGGGGTCTTGCTCGGCCAGCTCAAAGCCCTTGCCTTTTTGCGTCACAATATGCAAAAACTGCATGCCTTTTAGCGCACGAATATTGGTTAAGGTGTCCAGCAGCACAGGCAAATCATGGCCATCCACTGGGCCAATGTAGTTAAAGCCAAATTCTTCAAACAAGGTACCTGGCAATACCATGCCTTTGGCATGCTCTTCGGCGCGCTTGGCAAACTCTTGCACTGGCGGCACCGCGCCTAACATTTTTTTGCCACTTTGCCGCACTTTGTCGTAAAAACGGCCAGACAGTAAACGTGCTAAATAATTATTTAACGCGCCTACGTTGTTAGAAATACTCATGTCATTGTCGTTTAAAATCACCAATAAATTGGCATCCATATCGCCCGCATTGTTTAATGCCTCAAACGCCATACCTGCCGTCATGGCACCATCGCCAATAATCGCCACACTGCGGCGCTCTAAGCCTGCATGTTTAGCGGCAATCGCCATGCCCAGCGCGGCAGAGATGGAGGTGCTGGAGTGGCCAGTGCCAAAGGTATCATAAGCGCTCTCGCCGCGACGTGGAAAGCCAGCAATGCCAGTCGGCTTGCGTAAGTTAGCCATGGCAGCGCGACGACCAGTGAGGATTTTGTGCGGATAAGTTTGATGGCCCACGTCCCACACCAGCCTGTCATCGGGCGTATTAAACACATAATGTAGCGCAATCGTCAGCTCGACTACGCCTAGATTAGAGGCTAAATGACCGCCTGTTTGTGAAACGCTTTCTACCAAGAATACGCGCAGCGCTAACGCTAATTCCGCCAATTCATCGCGATTTAGCAGGCGCAAATCTTCAGGCGAATTAATCTTATCTAGTAAAGATGGCATTTAAAGGGAGTTGATTTCGAAACGGTTAAAATTAAAAGCTACGCTGCGTAATGAAGTTAGCCAAATGCCTTAATAAATCTGCCTCGCGCCCATAAAAAGACAAAGCCGCCATGGCATTGGCATGCAGCTCGCTGGCTAATTGTTTGGCGGCAGATAAGCCCAAAATGGTGACATAAGTTGATTTGTTATGCAGCTGATCTTTGCCCGCCGTTTTGCCCAATGTTTGCGTGTCGGCTTCGGCATCTAAAATATCATCTACTACCTGAAACGCTAAACCAATCGATTTAGCAAAGTGATCCACAGCACTGACCTTATCTTCTTTCGGTTTATCGGCACTGTAGGCACCCAACAAGGCCGCAGCGCGAATCAGCGCGCCAGTTTTTTGAATGTGCATATGTTCCAATTCGGCACGCGTCAGCGGAAGGCCGATGCTGTCAATATCAATGGCTTGGCCACCTGCCATGCCGCGCGAGCCGCTGGCCAGTGCCAAAATATGCAACATTTTAAGTTTTTGCCTAGCGCTTTTAAGCAATTTATCTTGCGAAATCAGTTGAAACGCCAAACTTTGCAGTGCATCACCCACCAGCAGTGCCATGGCGTCGCCATACTGCTTGTGCGCAGTCGGTTTGCCGCGACGCAAATCGTCGTCATCCATGCACGGCAAATCATCGTGTACTAGTGAAAAGGCGTGAATAATCTCTACCGCCGCAGCGGGAACATCAATTTTATTTAATTCGGCACCACAAAATTCGCCCGCTGCATACGCCAACAATGCGCGCACCCGCTTACCACCACCCATGGTAGAATAGCGCATGGCCTCGTGTAAGCGCATGGGTGAGGTGCTGGCAGGTGGCAAATGCGTATCAAGCACATCTTCCATGCGCGATTGCATAGTTTGAGCCCAAGTGTTAAATACGCTAGCGGGTTCGTTCATCGGCAGAGTCATGGGTTTATTCATGCTTTATGGTTCGCTTGGCTCAAACACTGCAAGCTGATTGGCCTCTGTCAGTATGCGCACTTGTTGTTCGGCATTGCCGAGTGATTGCTGGCAGCTTTGCAGCAGCGTCGCGCCGCGCTTATAAGCGCTAATCGATTGCGCTAGCGGTAAATTACCCGATTCCATTTGGCTGACAATGGCCTCCAACTCAAGCAAAGCGCTTTCAAAATCTAAGGTATCGTTTTGGACGGGTTCGGTCATTTTATTTTAGGGTTAAATTTATTAAGATTCTAGCAAAACTTAACGCATTTGCGTGGTTTAATTGTGTGGTTTCATGATGCAATTGATTGAATTAACACGCGCTGCAAAAATGCGCGAATATCATTAATTTCTTGTGGATATACGCTATGCGCCATCGGGTATTGATGCCACTCAATTTGGTAGCCGTTTTCTTGCAATATGCCTAACGATTGTTGGCATCTTTCTAGTGTAATCACCTCATCAAACGTGCCGTGCGCCATAAAAATAGGCGTGTGTAAGCTGCTACTGGTTTTTTGTGAGGCTAATTTATCTTGCAAAGGCAAATAAGTAGATAGCGCCAGAACCCCTGCCAATGCTTGTTGCTGGCGCGCTGCTAAATGTAGCGCAATGGCACCACCTTGCGAGAAGCCTGCAATTACAATGCACTCGTTTGCAATGCCACGGCTATTTTCTTGTGCGATAAGCGATTCGATATAAGTTTGCGTTTTTTCTATGCCTGTTGCATCTTGCGGGTGCTTGCTCTGTAAGCCAAATAAATCATACCAAGCACGCATTTCATAGCCATTATTCATGCTAATTTTTTGGTAGGGTGCATGCGGCAAAATAAAGCGAATATTCGGCAGATTTAGCATGTTCACTACTGGTACAAAGTCTTGTCCGTCGGCGCCCAAGCCATGTAGCCAAATGACGCTGGCAATGGGCGTTTCTGTTTGGCAAATTTCAATCGGGGTAGCGGTGTTTTCATCCATAAAAATGTGATTCCGTGTACTAGTAAGGTTAAAAAGTGGATTTAGTTTGTGTATAAACCATTACAAGTATAATGCCTTATGGTTAAGCTTAGAATTAACTAAAACATAAAACTAATTCAATGCGTTATTTATCACCCAAAAAACTTATTCAATCATTTTTTGCGCTTATCAAGCAGCATGGTGTCAGCTTTGCGCTTAGCCTTGCGATTGTCTTATTGATGCTGCTACACGCCAGCAATGTGTTGCCGCTGCCTTTTCTGAATAAGTTAGAAAACTATAGTTACGATTTACGACTCAATTTACTCATGCCGCGCACCTTAGATGCGCGCATTTTGATTGTGGATATTGATGAAAAAAGCTTGGCAGAGCAAGGCCGCTGGCCATGGGGTCGCAACAAACTGGCTTTGATGGTGGATACGCTGTTTGATCATTACAAAATTAACACGCTGGGTTTCGATGTGGTATTTGCCGAGAAAGATGAGAGCTCTGGCCTAAAAACTTTAGAAATGATGCAGCAAAGTTTAAAAGACAATGCTGCATTTACCAGCGCGTTTTCTGCCATTAAACCCAAGCTAGATTATGACCAAATTTTTGCCGATAGCCTAAAAAACCGCAAAATCGTACTGGGTTATTATTTCCAAACCAATGGCGATAACAACCGCATTGGTCAGTTGCCAGCAGAGATTTTCTCTACAGATAGTTTTGATAACCCGGCTTTGGGCTTTGCAGAAGCCAGTGGCTATGGCGCTAATTTGGGCATATTGCAAAATAGTGCGCGCGCCGCTGGCCACTTTAACCCCGAACCCGATGTGGATGGTATCACCCGAAAAATCTCGGTGTTTGTTAAATATCAACAAAATTATTATGAGTCACTCGCGCTGTCGGTAGCGCGCACTTATTTAGATAACCCAGTGATTGAGGCCAAATTTGCAAGCTTGGGTGTGGGCGAGCATTACGCTGGGCTAGAGGCGTTTAAATTAGGTAACAAACGCATTCCTGTGGATGCTAACGTGTCTGCACTAGTGCCATTTCGCGGTGTTCAGGGAAGTTTTCAATATGTTTCTGCTAGCGATGTGCTGAATAAAAAAATACCCATTGCAACGCTAAAAAACAAAATCATACTGGTGGGGACGACTGCACCTGGTTTGATGGATTTGCGCTCAACCCCCGTGCAAAGTAACTACCCAGGGGTTGAGGTGCATGCCAATTTTATCTCGGGCATCTTAGATAACAATTTAAAGCAACGTCCAGCATTTACAAATGGCATTGAGTTTGTGTTAATTATGTTGGCAGGATTATTGCTTACCTTCATGTTGCCACACTTAAATCCACTGAAAGCAACGCTGCTAACATTGGGCGTATTGGGTAGTATTTTGGGCATTAATTTTGCCAGTTGGCAGTGGGCTAATTTGGTGCTGCCAGTAGCTGCCAGCTTGCTGATGATCAGCTTAATTTACTTGCTAAACATGAGTTATGGTTTTTTTGTAGAGTCGCGTGGAAAGCGCCAGTTGACGGGGCTTTTTGGGCAATATGTACCGCCAGAACTAGTTAAAGAAATGGCCAGCAATCTAGAGGAAATTAACCTCAAAAGTGAAAGCCGTGAGATGACGGTATTGTTCTCGGATGTGCGTGGTTTTACCAACATTGCTGAAGGGCTGGACCCTGCGCAGTTGACCTTGCTGATGAATGAGTTTTTGACACCTATGACAAAAATCATACATGAGCATAGGGGCACCATCGATAAATATATGGGTGATGCGATTATGGCATTTTGGGGTGCGCCGTTGCCAGATAAGCAACATGCGCAGCACGCGCTCAATGCAGCACTACAGATGCAAGCGGCTATGGCCAAGATAAGTGAAAGCTTTGTTAGCAAAGGTTGGCCAGCAATTAAAATGGGCTTTGGCCTAAACACTGGCAATATGGTGGTGGGCAACATGGGTTCAAGCTTTCGCATGGCTTATACGGTGATGGGCGATAGCGTTAATTTATGCTCACGTATAGAAGGGCTGACCAAACATTATGGCGTTGATATTATTGTGAGTGAGTTTTTGAAAGCACAAGTGCCAGACATGATTTACCGCGAGCTAGATATTGTGCGGGTAAAAGGCAAAGATGAAGCAGTGGCGATTTTTGAGCCACTAGGTAAAACTGGCCAAGTGACTAGTGCGACATTGCATGCGCTTGGTTTGTACGAGCAGGCGCTTAAAAGTTACAGAAGCCAAGATTGGGATGCAGCAGCTAAGCAATTTAAGGCCTTAGACAAGTTAGAAAAAAATGCTTTAAATGCTTTGTATTTAGGCCGTATTAAACAATTTAAACAAACGCCACCACCCAAAAATTGGGATGCGGTGTTTAATTATGAAACTAAATAAGCTGAGCTACAAATATGCTTAACCCTAAAAAAGTTAGCAGAAAAGTATTGAGTGGAAAGTAATAAATGAAAAATATAAGAGAAGTGACATGCAAGTAAAAGTATTGGGCTGCAGCGGCGGCATTGGCGGCAATATGCGCACTACAGCCTTGTTGGTAGATGACGATGTGTTGATAGACGCAGGCACAGGTGTGGGCGATTTATCGCTTGATGCGCTGCTAAAAATCGATCATATTTTTGTCACGCACACGCATATCGATCATATTGGTTTTATTCCACTGTTGTTAGATACGGTGATGGGCTTACGCACCAAGCCAGTGATTGTGCATGCCACAGCCGAAGTGATTGATATTTTAAAATTGCATATTTTTAATTGGCTTATTTGGCCTAATTTTAATCAGATTCCCGATGCAGTGAACCCATTTTTAATTTATAAGCAAATTGCCGTGGGCGAAAAGGTGATAATTAACCAAAAAACCATCACCGCGCTGCCAGCAAACCATGTGGTGCCTGCGGTGGGTTACCACATTAACAGCGGTGCACACAGCCTAGTGTTTACTGGCGATACGGTGGGCGGGGCAGATTTTTGGCAAGTAGTAAACAGGATTGATAACTTAAAATATTTAATTATTGAAACCGCTTTTAGCAATGCCGAGGCGCATTTGGCCAAGCTTTCTAAGCATTTAAGCCCCAACACCCTAGCGGCAGAAATAGCGCAATTGCAAAGCCAGCCACGGGTGTTTATTACGCATCTTAAGCCAGGTGAGGATGTTACAATTATGCGCGAAATTGCGGCTGACCCGATTACAAAACATTGTACGGCGCTGCAAAATCATCAAGTGATGGCGCTGTAAAGCATGGAGTTTATTTAAGTGGAAGAAAAAAACGACCCAATATCAATTAGCAAATCTACACTGGTGCGGTTTGAGCCAGTGGCAAGGCTGTCACCCAGCCGCTTGGATGAGCTGGCAGCAGTGTGCTATTTAGAGCCTGTGAGCAAAAATTTAGACCCAACACGCATGATGCACAACGGTACGCAAGCGCTGTATGTGGTGACGGGCGATTTAGGCATACGTTACGAAAACGGCAATAAAGTCATTTTGCGTGCCGGCACCGATGCCGCCAAACACCCAGTAGATGCGGGACGCTTAAAAATTAAAGACACCATTGCGCTTACCCCGCTAGATATTGTGCGCATCGATTTAGATTTACTGGATATTATGCTGACGTGGGATCAGCTGTCTGGCTATCCGCCTGCACAAATACCGCAAACTAAAGTGGTTGAAAAAGAATTTAAGTTAGATGCTGCCAGTTTTAATGCATTTAAACTGCAAAACGGCGTATTTAATAAATTGCCGCCCGCCAATATCGAGGCCATGTTTGCGCGTATGCAGCCGCTAGAGGTGGAAGCAGGCCAAACCATTATCACGCAAGGGCAAGAGGGTGATTACTACTATTTAATTCAAGAAGGCAGTGCTGTTGTTAGTCGTGTCAAAGACCTCAGTCAAGGTTCTGTGATGTTAGCAGAGATTTTTAAAGGCGCAGGCTTTGGTGAGGAAGCCTTGGCATCAGACACCAAACGTAACGCCACTGTCACCATGAAAACTAGTGGTATTTTACTCAGACTTAAAAAACAAGATTTTGTCGAGCTGCTAAAAGCGCCGCTTATCAATACTGTCAGCATGACCGATGCTCAAGCCAAAGTGGCCAGCGGTACTGCAGAATGGTTAGATGTACGCTTTGAATCGGAGTACGCCTACCACCATTTAGATGGCGCTATTAACGCGCCGCTGCACGAGCTACGCAGTTATCTCTCGCAACTCGATACTGCAAAACAATATGTTGTGTATTGCCAAACTGGCCGCCGCAGCAGCGCAGCTGCGTTTATACTCGCCCAATTTGGGTTTAATGCGGTGGTGCTGGCGGGTGGCACGCGCAGCGCAAACTAGTTAGCGCTTATTCAATCAATTGCATGGCAGCTGTTTTAGCTGCATTAGTATCAAAAGTCATGGTGCGGGTACATTTGGCATAATGTGCAGAGCGTTCAATTAAGCAATCTGCAAAATCAGCATTTGAAGTTGAATATTGATTCAGTGACATCAATATCACTTCTGCATTTTCAATTAATATTTCGCGGGTGCGTAAAAGTGTTTGCAAAATAGCAATACATTCTTCTTTGGTTGCTTTATAACAACCCTGCATTACCCAAACTAACTCTACAACAGATACCAGCGTGATAAAGCCAGGCACTTCAGCAGATAGCGATTCAATGAGTTTGGTCGCCTTTGCAGATTGCGCTACATCATCTTGTGCAATATAGCGCACAACAACATTAGTATCTAACCCAATCATGATTTACCAGCCGCACTTTTAGCAATCATTTGGTTCATATCTGCAATAGTAACGGCAGCATCTGGCTTACGTAACAGCCCTTTTAGTGCTTGTACAGGTTGCGTGGCCGCCACCATTAAATATTGCCCATTTGCAGTTTCTACAAACTCAACTCTGCTGCCAGTCTCTATGCCTAGCGATGCTCTTACAACAGCAGGAATAGTAATTTGACCTTTTGTGGTGAGTGTTGCGGTTGACATAAAATTCCTTTTATAAAAATATAATCCTTACTTTATAGTAAGGATTATATTAAGTCAAGTTGATCGGCTTTACTGTAAACCTGTAATTAATACAATTGAATCAAAGCCGATTATTTAAAAAACCCCGCAAAATGCAGGGTTTTATGGTGTTATTTAAACCTTAATTCATTTCATACTATGGGGGCTACGTTAGTTTGCTAAGGAATTGCATCGCAATTGCCGCCTGTGCTGGCATGACATAATGCATTGGTATTGCCAGGCGCTCTAAATGTGCCAGTGATATCAGCACCACCAGCAGTAAGCGTTGCTGTAGTCCAACCAGTAGCATCCGTAATGTTTGTGCAACTACTAGCAATTGGTAGGCTAGGGGCTAGGTCTTCTGCGATATTAGCTAGCACATGGTTTGTATAATTTTTAGTTTCAGCCAAGCAAGCACGGTTGGCAGATTTTATGGTGTAGCTTTGATAAGAGGGAACTGCAATGGCCGCCAAAATACCAATAATGGCCACCACAATCATTAACTCAATTAAGGTAAAACCACGTTGAATATTTTTCATTTAATTTCCTTGTAGCGTTCTAAGGTTGCAATTAAGTATGGCGGTTAAAATACAGGGCTTTTAATAAAAAAGCTCTTCGTTAAAAGAGCTTTTTTTATTTTACAAATCACCTCGCTTAAAAAACATATTACCGAGGTGAAATCAGGTTATGGTAATGAGCAAGTAGCGTTTACATCACAAGTAGCTGTAGCTACACCTGGAAGGTTTGGTGTGCCAGTGATTACGCCAGCAGCAGTGAAACCTGAGGCATCAGTAATCGCAGAACAAGCACCTAAAGTTGGCGCAGGAATGGCAGGCGTTGGTTCTTGTAGTTCAACCATCACGATGTTTGCATAAGATTTTGTTTCGCCCAAGCAAGCGCGCTCGGCAGATCTAATGGTGTAATTTGAATATGCTGGAATGGCAATAGCAGCCAAAATACCAATAATTGCCACCACAATCATCAACTCGATTAAGGTAAAACCCTTTTGAACTTGTTTAATCATCATTTTAAAATCCTTTAAAAAATTTAGTTTAAATATAACTACCGTAAGTAACACACCGGTAGTTATTGTTACCAGTGCTTGGATAAGTATTAGCAACGGCTGTGCCAACTTTATATTTTATTAATTAACTTATTGTTTTTAAACAGTTAAATATTTTAAAGTCGAGATTCAGCAGGCAAATTTTGTAAACGTGTGTAAATTCTTTCAATAAATTGTAAAGCTTTACTCAATTAGACTGACAAAAAGTGTCACGGTGGTTTGGCAAGTTACTATTTGTGTCACTTTTACTTATCACTGCGTATCTGTCATTGCGAGCGTAGCTTGTAGCCTTGATGAAACCATAGGTGCAATCAAGGGTTTGCTCACAACACCCTCGATTCCATTGCATTTCATCGAAGCTACTGATAAAACAAAAGGGATTGCAAATTCGCAATCCCTTTTGTTTTAAATAACAATTATATAAACTTTACCAAAACTTCCACCAAGGTTTTTTTGGCGCTGTTGCGTTTGCAGTTGCAGGGCTTGTGCTACTTGGCACAGCAGCTGGTTTGGCTTCTGCTTTTACTGCGCCAGTTGCCTGGCTAATTACTTTGAGTTTTCTAGCACCTTTTTAAGGTTAGCCAAGCCGCTGTCATAAACGCCAGTAATAAAACCAAACGCAGTGGCATCATCTTGGCCTGCTGGGATGGGTGGGTTTAATTTATAAGTACGGTAAAAACGGCCTACCCATGTCACTGTAGTTTCACCAGCGCCTGGGCCAGCTGTTACTGTCATCACCGAGTTGTAATCGGCCACTGGAGCTACGCCACCCGTAATTTCATATTTCATTTTCATGTCTTTGTCGTCGGCGCTGCGTAATTTCTCGTTAATTTCGCCACCGCTTTTTAATGTAAGTGTACGATGCGTTTCATCACCTTTTTTCTCTAATTTAGTGCTGGCAATAGCAGGGTGCCAAGCGTGCATATTGCCAAAATCTTTTACCATGGCCCACACTTTGGCTGGTGGCGCTTTAATCACTACGCTTTTTTCTACCTTTTGTGGCGTAGGGCCGTGTGCAAATGCAGTGAATGGTGCGGTAGTTGAAAATACAGCAAGTGCTAAAATTGCTAAAAACTTGTTCATTCCATGTTCTCCGTAAAAACTACTTATGTATAAAGTGCTATCACCATTATAAATCAGGTTAGCAATTAAGCCTACCCTGTTAACGTGACGTGCGAAATTGCGTTGACGTACGATACCAGACCGTTAAAACTTAGAAGTTTCGTCATTCCCGCGAAGGCGGGAATGACGAAATTCGGGATTTTTATTGCAATATAAATTGTGCTCTTTACTGTTCGGACAATATAAATTGTCCGAATGCGCGACTTTTATCGCCCGTTTTAATATTGGCGATGAATTTATTGGTGTTGCCGTCAATCACGCTGACATTATTATCGCCCCAGTTGGCAATAAACACGCGCTTGCTAGCGTGGTCGATACTAATGCCTTCTGGCGTCATGCCAACATCAATAATTGCGATGGTTTTCTGCATTGCAATGTCAATCACTGAAACCGTGTCATCTTGCGTGTTGGTTACATATAGCGTTTTATTGTCGGCGCTGGCCACCGCGCAATATGGGTGTTCGCCAACTTTTATGATGCTTTGCGCAAAAGTTTCGGTGTTGATGGCAGAAACCGTGTTGTCGTACACATTCACCACATATAAAGTATTGCCAGTTAAAGAAAGCCCAAACGGGTGCTTGCCGACTTGAATGCGCTTGCTTATGCTAAAGCTTTTGGCATCAATCACCGCAATTTCATTGCTATCGCGCGCTGCAACATACAAAGTGTTGCTATCGGCGCTTACCACCAAACCTGCAGGCGCTGTGGCAACAATGACTTCGCGGCGCTCATTATAATTAGCCGTATTAATCGCCAAAATTTTGTCAGAAAACCAATCTGCCATATACAGCGTACGATTATCGGGTGCCATGGCAAGCCCTACTGGTGAGCCTTGCAGGGCGATACTGCCGATAACCGTATTATTTTGCGTGTTAATGACTGAAATGTTATTGCTCTCCACATTACTAATAAATACGCGCTGTAACTTGCGCGACACCGCAACGCCCACTGGCGCCTTACCCACTTTGATGGTGTTGATGACTTTGTTATCTGCAATATTAATCACAGAAACCGTGTTATCGCCTTGATTGGTAATATAAGCCAAGCGGGCCTGTTTTTGTACAGGCGTGCAGGAGCTTAAAAGCAGTATAAATAAAATTATTAATTTCACGGGAATATTCATAATTACATTGTAGATACAAATGCGCGCTTTCAATAGTGGCAAAAATATGAAAAAATACAACAAATAAGTTTAGGTGCAGCAAAATGTTAGATCGTGATGGATATCGCCCCAATGTGGGTATTATTCTTTGCAACTCGCACAACCAAGTTTTTTGGGGAAAACGCATAAAAGAACATGCTTGGCAGTTTCCGCAAGGCGGAATTGATCATGGCGAAAGCCCAGAGCAGGCTATGTATCGCGAGTTGATGGAAGAGGTTGGCTTAGAGCCAAAGCACGTGCAGATTTTAGGTCGCACGCGTGATTGGTTGCGCTATGAGGTGCCCAGCAGCTGGATTAAGCGCGAGTGGCGCGGCAGCTACAAAGGCCAAAAACAGATTTGGTACTTGTTAAGAATGGTCGGCCGCGATACCGATGTAAAATTGCGCGCCAGTGAACACCCCGAGTTTGATGCATGGCGCTGGAGCGATTATTGGGTGCCGCTTGAGGATGTGATTGAGTTTAAACGCGAGGTGTATAAACTGGCGTTAAACGAGCTATCAACACATTTGCATCATAAAGTGGGCAAAAAAGCAGAGAGTAATATCAAATAGCTAAGGCTATTTGACGCTCATCATTTCGCCTAGCTTGATAGGTTTGACGGGTTGCCAAGCAGCATTAAATTGTAGTATATCTTTTTCAAACAGCATCACCACCGTACTGCCAAGTAAAAACCTGCCCATCTCATCACCTTGTTTTAACTGAATATTTTCATAGTTCCAACTGCGGATATTTGTAGTGCGTGGTGGATTAATGATTTTACTGTTTGACCCATCAGCCGCATCATGCCAAACCGTTGCCATGCTGCCAACAATAGTGGCGCCGACTAGCACCATCACAAATGTGCCATGTTGTTGCGATTCAAACTCACAGACTACACGCTCGTTACGCGCAAATAAATTGGAGATATTTTGCGCGGTGAGTGGATTAACCGAGTATAAATCGCCTGGCACATAAGTCATACTTTTAAGTGCACCATCGCACGGTATGTGAATGCGGTGATAATCTTTGGGGCTTAAGTATAGGCAAGCAAACTGGCCATTTTCAAACTTTTGTGCTAATTCTTTTTGCCCAGCTAGCAAAGACAGCGTTGAATAAGCATGACCTTTGGCTTGAAAAATTTGGTCTTTTTCGATATTTCCAAACTGACTAATTGCGCCATCCACTGGGCAAATAAAATCCGCCTTAGCTATTGGCCGCGCACCTTGTTTTAACGGGCGCGTAAAAAAATGGTTAAAAGTTTTGTAGCTGGAAATATCTGGGTCAGCTGCCTCTGCCATATTCACTTGGTAGCGTTTTACAAACCAGCCAATCACTGCCGTAGTAAGCGCACCAGCCTCGAGGTTTGCGAGCATGCCTGCAAGCCTTGTCAATGCTTGCTTGGGGAGAATGTGTTGTAAGATGATAGAAAATGGCATGCTAATCTTTCAATAAAAAAGGGCAAAACGTGTTGCGTTTCGCCCTTTTGTTTATTTTATACTGCTTAGTTTTTACTTTGATCGACCAGTTTATTTTTGGCAATCCAAGGCATCATGGCGCGCAATTGGCTACCCACTTGCTCAATTGGGTGCGCAGCATTTAGGCGACGACGTGCTACCATTTCTGGGTAGTTGGTACGACCTTCTAAAATAAATTGTTTGGCGTAGTTACCGTTTTGAATGTTAGCTAAACATTCTTTCATGGCCGCGCGCGCTTGGTCACTAATGACTTTAGGCCCAGTCACATACTCACCATATTCTGCGTTGTTTGAGATTGAATAATTCATGTTGGCAATGCCGCCTTCGTACATCAAATCGACAATTAATTTTAGCTCGTGCAAGCATTCAAAGTAGGCCATTTCTGGCGCGTAGCCAGCTTCGGTGAGTGTTTCAAAGCCTGCTTTAACCAACTCAACCGCGCCACCACACAATACGGCTTGTTCGCCAAATAAATCAGTTTCGGTTTCTTCGCGGAAATCAGTCTCGATCACGCCGCCTTTTGTACCGCCGTTAGCTGCTGCGTATGAAAGTGATAGCTCTTTGGCTTTGCCTGAGGTGTTTTGATATACCGCGATTAAGCTTGGTACGCCGCCGCCTTTTAGATATTCGCTACGCACAGTGTGGCCTGGGCCTTTTGGTGCAATCATAATCACATCTAAATCGGCACGTGGCACGATTTGGTTATAGTGAATGTTAAAGCCATGCGCAAATGCTAACGCTGCACCTTTTTTAATATTTGGTGCAACTTCTGCGTGAAAAATGCCTGCCATAGTTTCATCGGGCAACAACAACATCACCACATCGGCGTCTTTTACTGCGTCTGCAATATCGTGCACATTATGGCCAGCGGCAACCGCTTTGGCCCAAGAGCTGCCTTCTTTACGCAAACCAATGGTGACGGTTACGCCGCTATCTTTTAGGTTAGCTGCGTGCGCATGACCTTGCGAGCCATAACCCACAATGGTTACTTTTTTGCCTTTAATAATACTCAGGTCTGCGTCTTTGTCGTAATACACTTTCATTTTTTTTCCTTAAATTCAGTTACTTAAATAGTTTAAATTTTAAAGCTATATTTTTAAAACCCTATCGCCACGACCTATGCCCGATGCACCTGTGCGCACGGTTTCTAGAATCACTGTGTTGTCTAAGCTTTCGATAAAAGCATCTAACTTGCTGCCCGAGCCGGTAAGCTCTATAGTAAAACTGCCATCCGCTACATCAATAATGCGGCCGCGGAATATATCGCACATGCGTTTCATCTCTTCGCGGTACTGCGGGCTAGCCTTTACTTTCACCAGCATCAGTTCGCGTTCAATAAATTTGCCATCGTTTAAATCCAGCACTTTAATCACGTCGATGAGTTTATTCAGCTGTTTAATAATCTGCTCAATCACTTCATCTGAGCCAGACGTTACAATGGTCATGCGCGACATAGTGCTGTCTTCTGTCACTGCCACAGTCAGCGATTCAATGTTATAGCCACGTGCCGAGAACAAGCCAGCCACGCGTGATAGCGCGCCTGCTTCGTTTTCAATCAGGATAGAAATAATATGCTTCATTACTTCACCCCTTTATTATTGTCAGACTTTTTTGTGTCACCAAGAATCATCTCAGAAATGCCGCGACCGTTTTCCACCATAGGGAACACGTTTTCTTTTTGTTCGGTAATAAAGTCCATGAACACAAATTTACTTTTCATGGCAAAAGCGTCTTTTAACGCGCCTTCAACATCGCTAGGTTTGGTGATTTGCATACCCACATGGCCATAAGATTCCGCTAATTTAACAAAGTCTGGCAAGCTGTCCATATACGATTCTGAATATCTATCTTCGTAAAAAAACTCTTGCCATTGCCGCACCATGCCAAGGTAACGGTTATTTAGCAAAATCACTTTAATCGGCAAGCCATATTGCGCGCAGGTAGAAAGCTCCTGAATATTCATTTGAATACTGCCTTCACCCGTTACACAGGCCACTTGCGCGTTTTTATCTGCAAACTGGCAGCCCATCGCGTAAGGCAAGCCAACGCCCATGGTGCCAAGTCCGCCAGAATTTATCCAACGGCGTGGCTTATCAAACTTATAATATTGTGCCGCCCACATTTGGTGCTGGCCAACGTCAGATGTCACGTAGGCGTCGCCCTTGGTCACTTCACAAAGTTTTTCGATGACGTATTGCGGTTTAATGACTAAATCAGAATTCTCATAACGGCCACCATGCACTTTACGCCATTCGCCAATTTGCGCCCACCAAGCAGAAACTTCATTCTTTATCTTTTCTGTAGATAAAACTTCATTCATCTCTGACAACACCGCTTGCACATGGCCCACAATTGGCACATCCACTTTAACGCGTTTTGAGATACTCGATGGATCAACATCGATATGGATAATGGTGCGTTTTTCGCTTAAAAAGTGTTTTGGGTTACCAATGACGCGGTCGTCAAAACGTGCGCCTACGGCCAGCAAAACATCGCAGTTCTGCATCGCCATATTGGCTTCATAGGTGCCATGCATGCCTAGCATGCCGACAAATTGTGGGTCGCTGGCTGGATAGCCGCCCAAGCCCATCAGTGTGTTGGTGACAGGGTAGCCCAGCGTACGTGCCAGTTTGACCAGCTCTGGTGCGCCATCGCCTAACACCAAACCGCCACCTGTATAAATCATTGGGCGCTTGGCTTCTAGTAATAATTTTATGGCTTTTTTAATTTGTCCGCTGTGGCCTTTAAGCACTGGATTGTACGAGCGCATTTCTACTGTTTCTGGATAGTGAAAGCTAGTTTTGTGCGCAGTAATGTCTTTAGGAATATCGACAACCACTGGTCCTGGACGACCAGTGGCCGCAATATAAAAAGCTTTTTTGATGGTTTCCGCAATGTCACGCACATCTTTAACTAAAAAGTTATGTTTTACGCAAGGTCGCGTTACGCCAACCATATCCACTTCTTGAAAAGCATCTAAGCCAATGGCTGGTACTGGTACTTGACCACTGATAACTACCAGTGGAATAGAATCCATGTAAGCGGTGGCAATACCTGTCACTGCATTGGTCGCACCTGGGCCAGAGGTGACCAGCGCAACACCGACTTCACCCGTAGCACGTGAGAACGCATCTGCTGCGTGCACAGCCGCTTGCTCGTGGCGGACTAAAATATGTTTAAAGCCATTTTGCTTATAAATTTCATCGTAAATGTGCAGCACCGCGCCGCCGGGATAGCCAAATACAAATTTGACTTTTTCGGCATTCAGGCAGCGAATCACAATTTCGGCACCACTAATTTCGTGGCTGCTGGTTTTTTTGTGAGTATCGCTTAAGCCCTCAGATTGGGTTTGCGCGCTAACAGGGTTAGGTTTAGCGTTTTTTGCGGGTGTTGCCATAAAACCTTGAGTTTATAAGAAATAATATTGAACCCTAAACATTAACCGTTTAGCGGCATTTGGTCAAGGTAACAGGCTGAGAATTAACAAGGTAGCGCTAAAATTATTTTATAAAAGAAAGTGTTGACTTCTTAAATAAGAATCATTATCATTTGCGTTAAGATTAAAAATTGGTGAAATAAATGCAAACTCAAACCGCTTATTTAAAAACGCACAGCGCTTTATTTGATCCAGATTTGCCCACTGCAAAAGAGGTAATGGGCGCAATTTGCTGCGTAGCAACGCAATATGCAATTAACCCGACGCTAGATTTGGCCAAATTAGCAGCTAGCCTAGCGCACAAGTTGACTGCACCAGAATATGCAGAGACAAAGTTAATTGCCGAAATTGCCAACCGCATGTTGATGCAGTGGAATGAGGTGATCAGTGAGCATTTATATGTAGAAACGCAATTGATGCCAAGCAATAAGACAATGCAATAAACAGCCAACAAATAACAAATATTAAATTACAGAAAATTAGGATTCAGACATGTCGAGATTTGTAGGACCAAGATTAAAAGTAATGCGCGCCTTGGGCGTTGATTTGCCTGGGCTATCACGTAAGACCATCGAAGCGCGGCCGTTTCCACCAGGCCAGCATGGCAATAAAGCATCGCGCAAACGCCGCTCTGATTTTGGCGTTAAATTGCAAGAAAAGCAAAAAATTCGCTTTAATTATGGCCTTACAGAAACACAAATGCGCCGACTCATTTTAGATGCGCGTAAAGGTAAAGAGCCAACAGGCGAGCGCTTATTACAACTGCTTGAACGCCGTTTTGATAACGTGGTATTTAGGGCGGGCTATGCGCCTACTGTGATTGCAGCGCGTCAATTAGTATCGCATGGTCATTTAATGCTAAACGGCAAAGCGGCCAATATTCCTTCAATTCGTCTGAATGTGGGTGACGAGGTGAGCATTAAACTGAGCAGCAAAAACATACCCATGGTGATAGAAACTATTAAAAAGCCATCACTTACCCGTCCTGAGTGGATGAGCTGGGATGAAACTGCGCAAGCCATAAAAATTGCGCACCTGCCTGCCATTGAAGACGTACCGTTTCCAGTCGATGTACAGCAGGTAGTTGAGTATTACGCCAATCGTGTTTAGTTAGCACGTTGGCAACAGAATTTAAAGCAGGCTTTCACCAAACATGTAGCAGGCTTTAAATGTTGCAAATGTACGTTAAATCGTGCATCTCCTTGATCATGCGAATGGTCTTTTGGCCGCAGTGGGTTAAATAATTTCATATTTTTAGCCTATGTCAGTCGGCCACTTTTTTAGGTTAACTGTTTTTTTAAAAAAGTTACGATGAAAATAATTACGCATTTAACAGCCAAAGAACACATGAACTTTGATGTGGCGATAGTGGCAGATCTAGCGCCCAACTGCGATATTAAGTTATCTCGTATCAAGTGTTTAAATACCAATCAATTATTCACAGGCGTGAAAGAAGTGATGATTGAGCACTTAAATGAGACTTACATTTTGCGTTTAACCAAACAAAACAAATTGATTTTAACCAAATAAGGCAACGCGTCATGACTCCTAAAAATCATCATTCTCGCATTTTATTGGCTAAAAATACCGGTGGCTGTATTGCCTTTTGTGAGGCCTGTGATGTGATAGAAATGGAAATTGGCGCGATTAGTTTGCGCATTGATGTCCAATCTTTGGAAGCGTTGGCTAACTTACTTAAAGATGCAGATATTCGCTTAAGTTATTACCGTTTAGAAAAAGCCAGCATGACGCAATCGCAATCGGCTGATTTAAGTTTTCATTGATAGATGCTGCTGATGACTAGCCTAAGCTCTTCCGTAATCGATCTATCTGCGCGCAGAAGTAGTGCCTTGCGTGAAGCTGCACAGTTAATTACACCCGTTGTTCAGCCTAAAAAACGTGAGCTGAATGGCTTGCCTTTGCAAGTTACGCAGTTAAAGACAGAAAAAAAATCCTCGTCCTGGCTTGCCATCTTGTTGGTGTTAGGGTTTCATGCGCTTGCAATATACCTACTCAGCACGCACAAGCCGTTAGAAAAAATTGAAGCTAAGCAAGCCGCACCCATGCTGGTGAGTATTATTGCGCCGCCGTCACCAGAGCCTGAAATCGTACCAATAGTAGAACCACCAAAGCCAGAGCCCAAGCCCATTGTAAAACCTAAAAAAATGGTGGAGAAAATCCTGCCAATAGAAAAACCAGTGGAACGCATGGTAGAAGCGACAACAGATCTGCCAAAAGAAGAAGAAATGCCTACGCCACAAGCCTCGCCAGTATTGGTTGCTGAGCCAGCTAAAGCGCCACCAAAAGCAGCGCCGGTTATTGAAGATAAATATGAAGAGCCGCGTTTTGGTGTTTCTTATTTGAACAACCCTGCGCCCGATTATCCAGCCTTATCACGTCGCCAAGGAGAAGAAGGCCGTGTATTGATGAAGGTGTTGGTATCTGCCGACGGTGCTGCAGAGGATGTGCAGATTGAAAAAAGTAGTGGCTCGGACAGATTGGATAATGCAGCCGTGACTGCGGTCAAGCGCTGGCGCTTTATCCCAGCTAAAAGGAACAATCAGCCATTGAGTGCCTATGTGCTGGTGCCGATGAAATTTTCACTCGATAGCTAATTTTAAGCAACCCATAATTTAACTAACTAAATTTTAACTAAACTATTAATCATTGTGTTAAGGAAACCCCATGCAACCTACCGAATTTAATAGCCTCGCTTTTATTATGCAGGGCGGCTTTGTGTCTATCGCTGTGGCCGTCATTTTGCTCGTCATGTCAGTCGCCAGCTGGTATTTTATGCTGGTAAAAACCATTCAAGTTTTAAAAGTTAAAACGGCTATTAAGCAATATATGGCTGAATTTTGGGCAGCAGCAAATCTGCAAACCGCCATCAACAGCATCAAAATTGAGTCGCCTGCGCATCAATTGGCAACAAATGCATTCGATGCTGCACATCATCACCAAACGCATGCCGCAAAAAACTTAGCAGAATCTTGCAGTTACGATGAATTTGTTGCGCGTAGCATGCGCCGCAGTTTAAGCCAAACCACCTCGCAATTAGATGCTGGGTTATCAGTATTGGCTTCAGTGGGTAGCGTTTCACCATTTGTAGGATTGTTCGGCACAGTGTGGGGTATTTATCACGCGCTTGCCACTATTGCAGCCAGTGGTCAAGCTACGTTAGATAAAGTAGCGGGGCCAGTGGGTGAGGCGCTAATCATGACGGCCATAGGTTTAGCAGTGGCTATTCCTGCAGTGTTGGCTTACAACGCTTTTGTAAAACAGAACCGCGTGATTAGCAGCATGCTAGATACTTTTGCACAAGATTTGCACACATTATTGACCACAGGCGCGCCGTTGCTAGTTAAAAACCAAAAAACCAAGCAAGCCAAAAGTAATGTGAATGCCATGCAAACCAATAAACCAGTAGGTGTACCGGCATGATAGGCGGCAATTCATTTAGTAACGACGCATCTTTAAATACGCAGCCGATGAGTGAAATCAACACCACACCACTGGTGGACGTGATGTTGGTGCTGCTGGTGATTTTTATTATCACCGCGCCATTATTAACACACGCGGTAAAAATAGATTTGCCGCAAGCCACCAGCCAGCCACTGCCAGATAAGCCGGAAGTGATTTCTTTAGCAATTGACGGCGCAGGCAAAACCTATTGGAATGATATGCCGCTGGCACCAGGCGAGTTAAAGCAAAAACTGTTGCAAATTGCTGAGCAAAAACCACAACCAGAGCTAAATATTCGTGCTGATAAAGAAACGCGTTATCAAATATTAGCAAATGTGATGGCCGATGCGCAAAACGCAGGCGTGACTAAATTAGGTTTTGTTAGTGAGCCAAATTAATTTGTTTTAAGGGTTTTTAACACACGAGAGAATTTTAATGCTCTGTAAGTCAATATCTATAAGGCTTACAGAGCATGTGTTTTGATGATGTGTAAATGAGGCTAGTAAAAGGAGCTAAATATGGGAACTTTTATAGATCAAGCTTGGGTCGCGCTGATGTCAGCATTTGCAGTGCTGGCTTTTGTGGTGGTGATGGTATGCTCGATTTGGCTGGTAAAAATTGTGGCAGAAAAGTTACTGCCAATAAAAGCCGTAAAAACTCCAACGCATAGCACGTGATTAAAACTGATTAACATGGAGATAGAGTTGTAATTCTCTATCTGAGCGCATTATTTTCAAACTAAGCCAGCTAATGCATGTGTATTTAGCCAGCCAATAATTATATTTAACCTTAAAGGGAATCAACATGAGCGACAAAACATTAATCTCAATTTCATCTGCCTTGCTTTTGGCATCGGCTTATATATTTGTTAGTACAGCACCCGCACAAGCTGCTAGCGGCTGTGCACTTAATTTAGACTCAGCCGATATGATGAAGTTTTCTGTGACAGAAATTAGCGTACCAAAAACCTGTAAAGACTTTACCATTAATCTAAAGCACATCGGCAAAATGCCTAAAAATATCATGGGCCATAACCTGGTGATTAGCAAAGAGGCTGACCAAGCGGGTGTGATTGAAGATGGTAACAAAGCAGGTATTGCGGGCGACTATGTAAAAGCCAAAGATGCACGTGTTGTGGCTTACACCAAAATTATTGGTGGTGGTGAGGCGGCTAGCACAAAATTTGCAGTAGCTAAATTAAACACAACAGATAAATTTACTTTTTACTGCTCTTTCCCTGGCCATGCATTTGGCATGAAAGGCGCTGTTAAGTTGGTGTAATTCATTTATCTTTTTTGCATTGGCTAGAGGGTATCTGCTCTCTAGCTTGTCGTTATTTTATTCATGTAGCCAGCCAACGAGTGTTTCTTCTGTAGCCAGCGAATTAAAACAGGAGTTCACATGGTGTTGTATTTATCTAGAAAACGTATTGCTGTGGCTGTGATGTTCGCATTGAATGCGGCCAGCCAGTCCATGCAAGCCCACGCCCAAGAGAAATCTCAATCATCCAATGCGGCTCAACCTGTCGCACAATCCGCTGACGCATTGCCAGAGGTAACGGTAACGGCAACGCGCAAAGAAACAGCCGTTGACCAAGTGCCCGCCACCATTACCGTGATTGATCAACAAACCATTCAGCGCAAAATAGGGGTGGATGAAGCGGATTTGTTTAAAGACCAGCCTGATGTGACGTTCGCACGAGATTTGCGTCGATTTGGCGCAACTCGACTGAATATTCGCGGGTTGGAAGATAACCGCATTATTCAAATGGTGGATGGCGTACGTCTGCCCGATGTCTATGATAGCGGTGGCCCTACCAACTTTACATTTAGCGGCCCACTCACAGTTTCTCAAGATTTTTTGAAGCAAGTTGAGATATTGCGCGGCTCGGCATCTACGCTTTATGGGTCTGATGCGCTTGGCGGTGTGGTTGGCTATGTTACGCTGAATCCGCAAGATATTATCAAGGCTGGCAACGATCATGGTGCTGTATATCGTTTTGGCTTTACGGGCGAAAACGACGGGGTCACGAATAGCTTATTAGGTGCGTGGCGAGGTGATAAAGTCGAGTTAATGTTGGGTTATACCCATACGCAAGCAAATCAGCTAGACAATCGTGGTAATGATGGCGGCACTAGCCGCTTCCGTAGTAAGCCTAATCCGCAAGACATCACCGACGATGGCGCCATTGCCAAAGTAATTGTTCGCCCTGCGGATGATCACAAAGTGACAATGACGTTGGAAGGGCGTAACCAGGAAGCCGAGGTCGATGTGAAGCGGCTCACCAGTAATTTGCCCAGGGTGACTGCGATGACAGGAGAGGATGAAAGTGATCGCTGGCGCGCTAGCGTAGAGTGGCAACATACACCGCAGAATAGTTTTTATGATGCACTCAATCTAAAACTGTTTAGACAAGTGGCGCAAACCAGCAACGACAATTTGCAAGCCCGTAGCAATACAACGGCAACCTGCTCTGCAGTGACAGCAGGCGCCAATCAGTGTCTGATTGACCAAAGTTTTGATATGACGCAGGAAAGCTATGGTGCCAATATATTATTCAATTCGGCCACTACTTTATTCCAGCAAAACCATTTGTTTACTTATGGCTTGGATTTTTCAAGATTAAAAACGACTGAAATTCGCAATTTAACCCGTTATAACTTAACCACAGGCACAGTGAGCAATACTTTAGCGGGAGATACATACCCCGTGAGAGATTTCCCTAAAGGCACTACCGATACTCTGGGGATTTATGTTCAAGATGAGATTACGGGCTAGATGGATAATCGGTTAAGCCTTATTCCCGCCATTCGTTATGACAGACGTGAACTGGAACCACAAGTAGATAGCCTGTTTCAAAGGACGCTTACAGCCAATAATCGCACGGTTGAAGACAAAAAAGAGTCCCGTTTCTCGCCTAAGTTTGGCGCTATCTGGAAGCTAGATCCCGTGTGGTCACTCTATAGTCAATTAGCCACTGGTTTTAGAGCACCTAATTATAATGAGGTGAATGGTTCTTTCCGCAATGCAGTACAGCAATATGCCATTAGCCCTAACACCAATCTTAAGCCAGAAACCAGTGTTGGCTTAGAGCTTGGCACACGCTGGCAAGCGGCCGATGTGCATGGTCAAGTGTCTGTTTACGATAATCACTATCAAGATTTCATCGAAAATATTGCACTGACTTGTCCCGCAGACGCACGTTGTATCAGTGGTGTTGCCAATACCTTTATCAATGACAATATTTCGCGCGTGCGCATCTATGGCGCAGAAGCGCGTTCGCAATGGGATTTTGCCAGCGGCTGGCGCTTAGATGGTGCGATTGCTTACACGCACGGTCAAAATGAGTCAGACAATCAACCGCTGAATAGTATTGAACCTGCTCGCCTCAGTATTGGCCTGCAGCGTGATATGGGTGAGTGGGGCGCAGAGGCGCGTGTACGCAGTACGCGCGCAGTGAGTCGTGTCGATGAAACTAACGGTGACCACTATAAGCCTGCAGGCTACAGCGTTGTGAATCTTGCCGCGTGGTGGAAGCCATTTAAAGATGCACAGTTGAATGTGGCTTTAAATAATTTGTTGGATAAAAAATATTATTTGTGGAGTGATATTCGTCAAGCCGATGCAATCAACCCAGTGGGCGTTGATTTTTATTCCCAGCCTGGCAGAAACCTTTCCGCCAGTTTTAGTTATCAATTTTAGGTAGTCATTTTTTTAAGGATTAAACATGTTAAGACCCCTATTTATATATGCAGCCATGGCATTGAGTTTGACTGCCCCAATTGTAGTAGCGCAGCCAGATGACATAACAGGCAATAGCGGTCATCAAGCCGCAACTGCAGAAAGACAATACACATTTGCGTGGAATTTTACCGATAGCACAGATTTAAAGCCGCGTGGCGGATCATCTAAGGGCGTGCCAGTGACGCTGGATACGCAGCCAAGCCCTGCATGGTTAAAGCTACAAGAAGTTGGCATTAGCAATTTAGAGCGTGATAGACGCGCGATTTTAGCCATGGTGGGCGAGTACAAAGTGAGCTTTGATTTTATCGAAGTGGCGGGGTTTACGGGGAATTACAAACCAATAGCGCCTTACCAAAGTTGGGCGACCGAGAAAGTGTATGTACTTGAAGATAAAGGTGAGTTTATCTCCTTGCAACATATTTTAGTCATGCAAACTGTAAATGCTGATGGCAAGCTGAATCCGGCTATGGTGACCAAGCATTGGCGGCAAGATTGGCAATTTCAACCCAAACAGGTATTGGTTTTTAAAGGGCATGGTACATGGCTTGCCGAGGCCGTTCCTGCCGCGCAACAAAAAGACGCTTGGTCACAAACAGTGTATCAAGTGGATGATTCACCACGTTATGGTGGCGTGACTAGTTGGCAGCATTTTGGCAACTTCTCAAGTTGGAACAATCAAGATGCTTGGCGCCCGTTGCCCCGCCGCGAATACACGGTGCGCGACGATTACCAAGTGTTACTGGGTAGTAACCGCCATATTATCTTGCCAACAGGCTGGGTGCACGAGCAGCAAAATAATAAAGTGGCGCTGGATAAAGACAGCAAACAGGTAAAACCCAATGCGACAAACCCTGTGATTGCGCGTGAAATGGGCTTTAACCGTTATGAGCGCATTAAAGGTTACGACTTTGCGCTGGGTGACACTTACCTTAAAAATACCGAACCTTTTTGGCGCGAAATACGCCAACAATGGACAAATTTAAGTCAACCTAACAAGTCTATTCGTTTGCGCGCCCCTGCCGATAAAGACGGTTTGTATGTTGTGCCATTTAACTATGCGCAAGAGTTAAACATGGGCACGCAACAAACCCCTGAAGAAATGGCCAAATTTGCTAAAAAAACAGTAGCAGATTATTTAGCAAAAGAAGGTGATGCTGTAAACACGCGTTATTGAATTTTAAAAACATGCCACTGGACTGAAGCATTCCAGTGCAAGCCTGCAGGCCAATATCCATGTGGGTTGCAGAGCACATATCTTTAGAATATTTATATCTACAAATCGTATGCGGGAATGACGGGTTTTGGCTTGATTATGTTAATGATAATGGTTATCATTAACATAATTTTGATTGATCAAATTATTTCATCGACTTAATAGCCAACGAGTATCACTCCTGTAGCCAATAGTTACTTAGCATTTATTTATTGGGGGAGTTTTACCGTGCATGGTTTTTATAAAAACAGTTTTCGTAAAAAATCGATTTATTTGGCAGTATTGTTGGCTGTGCAAGCGGGTGGTGCGCTAGCAGAAGAGCAGAAAGTTGCAGAGACAGACGCTGAGTCTTTGCCAGAAGTTTCGGTGCAACAAAATCGCATTAAACAAGCCACGCCAAATGATGAAGTTTATTCTGGCAGTAAAACGGACACGCCATTGCGCGATATTCCTGCCAGCGTGTCAGTAGTTACATCAGAGATGCTAGAAGAGCAAGGCATACGCGACATGAATCAAGCGATGATTGCCAATTCGCCTGGCGTGCAGCCGCAATTGGGTGGTGGTTATGGCTTTGGCGATAGCTTTAACTCACGCGGCCTATCTTTAAGCTTTTTGCGTGACACCATGCCAGATGGTACCGCGCAAAATAATTACTTTCGTACTATGTACGATATCGAGCGCATTGAGGTATTAAAAGGCCCAGGCTCTGCCTTGTTTGGTCCTGTCGGTCCAGGCGGCACCATTAATGTGCTCAGCAAGCAGCCGCAAGATAAAACAGCTTTGTCTGTTGGTACAACATTTGGCAGTTTTGGCACGTTCAATGGTTTTGTCGATTTAACAGGTAAGATTGCCGATGGCGTGGCAGGCCGTTTGATCGTGGATTCTGAGCACACAGATGGTTATCGTGGTTTAAGTCGCGATATTACCGAATTTACGCCTAGTATTCGCTGGAATTATGACGATGATAAAACGGTAACGATTGATATTGATCGCCGTAGCATCAAAATTAAGCCAGATAACTACGGCATTGTGTTTGATAACACAGGCAAAATTGCAAATGTCGATGACGATACACGTTATTACACGCCGTTTAACGACACCGATCAAAAAATTACGCGTATTAATGTGAATCACAATTGGAAAATTACAGATAATGTAAGTTTGCGTACTGCGCTAACTAACGACCAGCGCGATTTGTACTTATTAAGAAATGCGGTGGGTAATATTTCTGCCACTAACAGTTTTGCGCGAAATGTGCGTCAGCAGTTTGACGAGGCACGATACACAACCTTTCAAAATGAAGTGACCTGGAAGGTGAATACCGGTGCAATTAAGCACACATTGCTTGGTGGCTTAGAGTTTAATAAAACCGATGCAGATACTCGTCGTATTGATTACGCGTTACCCGCCATTGCAAACGTCAATAATCCCATAATAACTGAAACATCGTTGGCAGGCTTGGTGGCTACGCCTAGTTTTGACCGCAAAATTAAAAGCGATACGGTTTCATTTTATGCACAAGATCAAATTGAGTTGACTGAGCAAGTTAAAGTGCGGGTTGGTTTACGTAACGACCGTGTTAGCTTTGAAGATAAAGGCATACAAAGCAATGTGTACCGTGAAGTTGATGAAACCAGCAACGTTTTTTCTGGCTCTATTGGGGCGGTGTATCAACCTAATAGTCAATTGGCATTTTACACAGGCTATAGCGAAGGCGGTTTTTTTAACCTAGCCACCGAGGCTACACGCTTAGCACTTAAACCTGAAACTTCAGAGCAAGTTGAAGTCGGCGCAAAAACTTCATTTTTTGAAGACAAAGCCCATTTAAACGTAGCGCTATTTAAAACTAAGCGCGAAGACTACTTTATTACGCTATTTGGCTCTGCCGTATCTACGCCTGATGGTAAAGATGAAACCAAAGGGATTGAGTTTGAGACGGAGTTATTCCCTATGCAGGGCTGGAAGCTGACTGGTAATGCAGTGTTTATGGATGCAGAAAATAAGTCACGTAATGTAGCCAGTGCCGCAGTATTTGGCGTTGTAAATAGAAGCGTATATGGCAAGGTGCCCACGGCGGTGAGTGAAAAGATATTTAGCTTGTGGAGTAATTACCAAATTCAATCTGGCCTTGCACAAGGCGTAAGCTTTGGTATTGGTGCGGTGCATAAAGGCGAATCATATGCAGATCAGTTGAATTTATTCGAAATACCTTCATACACGGTATTTAATGCAGTAGTTGGCTACAAACAGCCTAAATGGGAAGCGGCGATTGTGATGAACAATTTAACCGATAAAACCTATTACACCAGCCCAACTTTTGCAGGTGCCTTGCCCGGTGACCCGCGCAGCATTTTTGCAACATTAAAGTTTGATTTTAAATAATTTAAATATTTGAGAGCTTTGCACGAAACGAAGTAAGGCTCAATTTTTAACAAAATTACCGAAATTCGTCATCCTCGCGAAAGCGGGGATCCATCTAAGTGTTTTATTAAAATGGATTCCCGCTTTCGCGGGAATGACGGAATTGCTAGTTTTTAGAATTTTAAATAACTGACTAAATACTTAAGGAAAAAACCATGAAACAACTCAAACTATTAAGCGCAATCACCGCATTGCTTATCTCATTACCAGCGTCAGCGCATTTTATTTGGTTAGAGCAAGCCGATGGCCAAACCAAACTTTACTTTGGCGAATACGAAGGCGGTTTGCGCGAAAAAACAGGTGGTAGGCTAGATACGATTGCGACGCCAAAAGCCATGACACTAGATAAAAAAGCTTTGGTTGCTACCAAGCGTGAGGCAGATTTTATTGCTGTTGAAGGCAGTAATAATCAGCCTATTAATCAGCCTGTGATTGCACATGAATTAGGCATGAAGGTGAAAGATATGACCAAATACAACTACGGCATTGCTAAGCCTATGTATTACGCGCGTATTGGCACAGGCAATGCAGAGGCGGCTACCAGCCATGCTTTAGATATTGTGCCATTAGGCAATAATAAAGTGCGTGTTCATTTAAATGGTAAGCCACTTAGTAAAGCAAAACTGAAAGTCATGGCGCCTAATCAATGGCTGCAAGAGTTGGATGCGGATGAAAATGGCGAAGCCACTTTTAACATGCCATGGGCAGGCTTGTATGTGCTGGAATCGATATATTTAGAAGCTAACAAAGGTACTTATCAAGGTGATGCTTACGATAATATTCGCCATGTCAGTACGTATTCTGTGCTTAAAAAGTAGTTTTTTCTTAAAAAGTAGTTCTTTAAAGATAAAAAAGTAAAAATGACAGCAAGCACAGCATCAAGCCCATTAAAGTTAAACCAATCGCAACGAATCAGCCGTGGCACATTTTTACGCTGGTTACGCAACACCCACGGCTGGCTTGGCCTGTGGGGTGCGGCTTTGGGGCTGTTGTTTGGTGCATCGGGTATATTGCTGAATCATCGCAATGTATTAAAGCTGCCTTATGCGCAATATGAAAAAACTGATTTCGAGCTTAAATTACCAGCGCAACGACCAGCTAATGCCAAAGCGCTCAGCACATGGCTACAAGCTGAGCTAGGCATCAAAAAATCGCCTTTAAAAACTGATGAAGAACCAGCTAAAAAAGTCACTTGGAACGGTGTGTTAGTAGAGCAGCCTGCTTTATGGAAAGTGGATTTCCATACGCCACAATATTCAGTGACTGCGGAATATTTGGTCGGCAATCAATTCGTCACTGTGAAAAGGCAAGATGCGAATAGTTTTGCTTTTCTAAGCCGTTTACACAAAGGCGTGGGCATGAGTATTGGCTGGATTTTGCTGATTGATAGCTTGGCAGGTGCGCTAATAATGTTAAGTATTACCGGCGTGCTGTTGTGGACAAAAATGCGTAGATCGCGTTTGGTGATGGCAGGCTTAATGACTAGCTCAGTGGGTTTAGCCTTGTTATTTACGATGCAATCGATATAAATTTGATTCAATATTTCTTAAATAATGTGCTCTTAAAGCCAATATCCATGCGGGTTGCAGGGCATGTGTTTTTAACGATTTTTAATAGCTTTTATTATTGAAACTAACTATTGAGCCTAATTACTGATCTAGCGGCGGTGCGACTTTAAGCAACTCTTCAATCGTCGTGGTGCCAGCCGCGACTTTTTCAGCACCGTTTACCATTAGTGGTTGCATGCCTTCTTGATAAGCCAGCAACTTTAGCTGGGCTAAATCGGCATTGGGCGTAATCAATTTGCGCAATTTTGGCGTGATGGTCAGCATTTCATATATACCGCTACGGCCTTTGTAGCCCGTATTTCGGCACTCTACACAACCCACCGCTTTCATCACCGTATCAGGTTTTTTAGCTTTAAATGGATGCGTAATCGATGCCCATTCTGCATCGGTAATTTCATGTGGCACCTTGCAAACCACACACAGCGTGCGTACCAAGCGTTGCGCCATAATGCCTAACACTGAGGAGTGGATTAAATAAGCTGGCACGCCCAAGTCTAGTAGCCTGGTGACCGCAGAAGGCGAGTCATTAGTGTGCAGTGTAGAAAGTACCAAATGGCCAGTCAAGGCCGCTTGAATCGCCATATCGGCTGTTTCAATATCGCGAATCTCGCCCACCATAATAATGTCTGGGTCTTGCCGCATCAATGTGCGAATACCATCAGCGAAGGTCAGGCCAATATTCGTCGTCACCTGCATTTGGTTAAAGGCGGGTTCAACCATTTCAATTGGGTCTTCCACCGTACTCACATTAACTTCTGGCGTGGCCAGCTGTTTTAGCGTGGAATATAACGTCGTCGTTTTGCCTGAACCAGTTGGGCCAGTCACCAAAATAATGCCATTGGGGGCAGCTGTCCATTGCGCCCATAAATCAGCTTGTTTTTTGCTAAAACCTAGCTGAATAAAATCTTGCACAATCACGTCTGGCGTAAAAATCCGCATCACCAACTTTTCGCCAAAGGCAGTTGGCATGGTCGATAAACGTAACTCAATTTCAGTGCCATCGTTACTTAGCGTTTTAATGCGGCCGTCTTGTGGCCGACGCTTTTCTACCATATCCATGCGCCCCAACAATTTAATGCGGCTGGTGATGGCGTTCATAATATTGCTGGGTAGCTGGTAAACTTGATGCAGCACGCCATCGATACGGAATCTCATCGTGCCAGTGTTACGGCGCGGTTCTAGGTGAATATCACTGGCACGCTGTTCAAATGCATATTTCAGTAGCCAATCCACAATATTTACTACGTGTTGCTCGTTGGCATCTAGGTTTTTATCTTTGCCCAGCTCAATCAATTGCTCAAAATTTTGCACGCCGACAATTTGGCCCGCTTTTGCCGTATTGGCCGAGCTAATTGAATGTGCGAGGCTGTAAATCTCGGGCAAATAACGGCTAATTTCAACT
This sequence comes from Methylophilaceae bacterium, assembly GCA_031422335.1. Classification (GTDB taxonomy): domain Bacteria; phylum Pseudomonadota; class Gammaproteobacteria; order Burkholderiales; family Methylophilaceae; genus Methylotenera_A. The sequence goes on along the minus strand of JANOQW010000025.1, from coordinate 79,969 downwards.
GGGTTAGAAAACACCAGTTGAATAGTCATGCCCAAAATACGCTCTAAATCGGGTATCCAGTCAGTTAGAAAAGGCTCCGCCGTGGCAATCGTTGCCACACCATTTTTAATGGAAATTGGCATAATTTTTAGCCGCTCAGCATAGGCTTTAGACACCACTTGCGCAGCCGTAGTAAAGTCCAACTTCAGTGGGTCAATATGGTAAAACTCTAGCGCCACTTGTGTCGCCATCCAGCGCGATAAATAATCGGCGTTCATCACCTTGTGCGGTGGCTTAAAATCTTTCCATTTTTGCTCGCCAATTACCACAATTGGGTGCAGTTTGCTGCCATCTTGCTTGCGGTCTTTGTAGAGTTTTTCTGCTTGTGATTTTTCTAGCCGACCATCGTTGACCAACATGCGCAATACATCACCTAAATTGAGTTTGGTTTTGGGTTGTATTGTGCTGGCAAATTTGCTCATCAGTTATACTCGCTTCTGTTTATACTGCTCTATTTTATACGCATTGATAAATCTATGGCGCGAATATTTTTGGTGAGTGCGCCAATCGAAATACGGTCAACACCAGTTTCTGCAATAGCGCGTACTGTATCTAAATTCACGTTGCCTGAAGCCTCTAGTAGCGCGCGACCATGGCTTAATTTTACAGCTTCGTGCATGTAGGCTAAGCTAAAATTGTCTAGCAAAATACTGGTTGCACCAGCATTTAAAGCTTGCTGCAATTCATCTAAATTTTCTACCTCTATTTGAATTGATGCCCCAGAATCCAATAGCAGAGCGGCTTGCAGAGCAGGCTTAATGCCTCCAGCGGCGGCAATATGATTCTCTTTAATTAAAATGCCGTCATATAAAGCCAAGCGCTGGTTAAATCCGCCACCCACCGTTACTGCATATTTTTGTGCCAAACGCAAGCCAGGCAGCGTTTTGCGCGTATCCAAAATTTGTGCACTTGTACCACTAATCGCATCTGCATATTCACGTGTATGCGTGGCCACCGCAGACAGCGTTTGCAAAAAGTTAAGCGCACAACGCTCGGCAGATAATAATGCGCGCGCATTACCAGAAATCTCGCACAGCAATTGATTGGCCGTTACTTTGTCGCCTTCATTCACATGCCATTTAATCTGCACGTTTTTATCTAGCTGAAAAAAGCATGCATTTAGCCAATCTTGCCCACAAATAATTGCGTTTTCGCGCGAGATAATCGTCGCACTAGCAAGCTGAGTGGCGGGTATCAGCGATGCTGTTAGATCGCCGCTGCCAATATCCTCAGCTAATGCTAGCTGCACATTTTGCGCAACTAAATTATTAAAAGCTTGTGAGCCACGCGGGTATTTTTGGGCAAATAATGGTGCATATAATTGACTAGAGTTTGATGATGTCATAATTCCATTATAATGCAGTTAATCATTTAAAAAGAGCGAAAAATCATGAAGCTTTTATACACTTTAAATAGCCCCTATGCACGCAAAGTGCGCATCGTCGCCATGGAAAAACACATTGATCTGGAACTGCAAGAAGTGGTGCTGGCCGATGCCGATAATATTGTTAAAAATCACAATCCACTTGGCAAAATTCCTGTACTCATTTTAGCTGATGGAGACAGCGTGTATGATTCGCGCGTGATTGTGGAATATTTAGATAACCATGCGCCAGGCACGCATTTAATTCCGCAAGATAACAGTAGCAAAATTTGGGTGCGCCGCTGGGAGGCGCTTGCAGACGGCATTTGCGACGCAGCGGTGAGCGCAATGTTAGAGCAACGCAAGCCAGAAGAAAAGCAATCGCAAGCCAATATCGATAAGCAGCTAGAGAAAGTCGCGCGCGGGCTAGAGGTGCTGAACTTGGATATTACCAAAAGAAAATGGTGTGTAAACGAGACCTTTAGCTTGGCGGATATTGCGCTGGGTTGCATGCTGGGTTATGTGGATTTGCGCTTTAAAAGTTTGAATTGGCAAGATAAATATGTGAATTTGGCGCGGCATTATAGTTTGTTGGTGAAACGGCCGAGTTTTAAATTGACGATGCCAGTGGTGGGGTGATTTTCTTTGATGTTAATTTTGAGTTAAGTAAATTTATGCCGCTTTGGTTAATTCAAATCCTCGTAATTGCAGTAGCAGTTTATAGATTTAATAATGCGTTGAAATATATGCATTCTAAGCCTCTTTTCTTGAAAGAGATTCGGGCACCATGGATAGATGAGTCTAGAATTGACCCTGCAAGAAAGTTATATTTTATACATGAGATATTACTTTTGGTATTTTTAGTTATTTTCCCAATAATGATTCGACTGCCTGCACTAAAACCATTTTTAATTTATGCTTTGGTGTCTTTTCTGTTTGTTTGGCTTGGTTTATCTTTGTGGTGGACGTACCATTTTTCCGAAAGAAAAAATTAGGCGAGTAGGGTGGCTAGATTCTTTGCGGCACTATAATCTAATTCAATATTCTTTTCGCCTCTAGGCGAGTTTCTTTCTTTTGTTTAGCCAAAAGAAAGAAACCAAAGAAAAGGCTACCCCGCTGCCGCTAATTTCCTTCGGTCTTAGCGCCGCAGATGGGCTGCTGCGGAACTCGCGCTTTCAGCACTCAAACAGTCCTCGCCGCTTTCCATCTGCCGGCTCAAGCCGAAGGCGCGGAAAGGGGACTTAAAGTCAAAAGCAAACCATACGAATGCGAGGGGAAATAGATGCTCTGGAAGGCGCATGGATATTGGCTCCCAGAGCATTTGTTTTAAACTAATATTGAGTTAAATCGCGTTTGTATTAATGCCACCAAACTATTTAACTGATTGCGGCGGTGATAATGCCTCCGCCAAGGCAAACGTTACTCTCATATACCACAGCGCTCTGCCCAGCAGTCACCGCCCATTGTTTTTGGCCAAACTTTACTGTTACGTTTACTTTGTCTAGCGCGTCAATTTCGCACGGCGCATCGGGTTGGCGATATCGCGTTTTGGCGGCATACACCCAGTTGGTCATTGGGTCTTCATCGTCTATCCATGTTAGTTGGCTGGCAATTAAGCCATCGCTTTGTAATAATTCATGGTCATGCCCTTGTACCACAATCAGCTCATTTGCTACCATATCTTTGGCAGCTACAAACCATGGTTCGCCATTACTATCGCGGCTACCGCCAATTTTTAAGCCCTGTCTTTGGCCTAATGTGTAATACATTAGCCCATCGTGCTGGCCAATCAGTTTGCCTTCTGGCGTTTTGATGTTACCCGGTTTTTTGGGCAAATAACGTGCTAAAAATTCTTGAAAAGGCCGCTCGCCAATAAAACAAATACCCGTGGAATCTTTTTTCTCTGCATTGATTAAGCCAGCTTGGCGGGCGATTTCGCGCACTTCAGTTTTTAGATATTTTCCTAAGGGAAACAAGGTTTTACTAAGTTGCGCTTGATTCAGCCGATACAAAAAGTAGCTTTGGTCTTTGCTGCCATCATCGGCTTTTATCAGTTGAAATAGCCCAGGTTTTAGCGGATTTTCACGCACTTGTGCGTAATGGCCAGTGGCAATTAAATCTGCACCCAAGCTCATGGCGTGGTCGAGAAAAGCTTTAAACTTAATCTCGGCATTGCATAAAATATCTGGGTTGGGCGTGCGGCCGGCTTTGTATTCGCTTAAAAAATTGGCAAATACGCGGTCTTTATATTCTTTGCTAAAATTGACGGCTTCAATATCAATGCCAATTTTATCAGCGATTGAAACCGCATCAATTAAATCTTGCTTGGATGAGCAATACTCATCGTCGTCATCGTCTTCCCAATTTTTCATGAAAAGCCCGACCACGTCGTAACCTTGCTGCTTTAACAATAGGGCGGTGACGCTAGAATCGACGCCGCCAGAGAGGCCTACAACCACCTTCTTCTTACTCATAAGTGAGTCACCACTTGCAGCGGATAGCGCTTGCCTGCGAGGTAATCCTCAACACAGGTAAGTACTTGCGGGCTACGCATTAAATTCGCTTTGTCGCGCATTTCATCTATATCCATCCACACTGCTTGCACAATGCCATCGTCTAATTCTTGCATTGGGTAGTGCTTGCCTGCCTTGCCAATAAACGCGAAGCGTAAGTATGTCGTGTGATTATGTTGGTGCTTCCACTGATAAACTCCAAGCAAAAATTCTGGCGTAAATTCATAGGCAGCTTCCTCCATGGTTTCGCGAACCACCGCTTGAATTAGGCTTTCATCATCCTCTAAATGACCCGCAGGTTGGTTATAGCGATTACCGCGATCGGTTTTTTCTTCTACCAGCAAAAACTTTCCGTTTTGCTCAATAATGGCGGCGACGGTGGTGTTGGGTTTAAATTGTGGTTTTTTCAATTACGTTACTTTAACAATAAAGATATATTTTAACGCTTAGTTGCTGCTTTGGTTAGCTTAGTTAATAGAATAAATGTGGGAATAAACCAGATAAACCTTTTGCGATAGATTCGACCGCCATGGCAGTCAATATTAATCCCATTAAACGCGTAATAATATTAATGCCTATTGTGCCAAGATTTAATGCAATATTACCAGCCAATCTAAGCACAATCCAGACAAGTATGCATACTATAGCAATAGGTAATAGCATACTTAAATGGCCTATGAAACTTCCACTTGCCTCGGCTGCTATTATAATTGTACTAATTGCACCTGGGCCTGCAAGCAAAGGGATGCTAATTGGGAAAACTGCAATTACTTCACGTTCTGCCATCGCTTCTGCTTCATCTGCATTCTGATTAATGCTAGGTTTGGCATACATCATATTAATGGCATGTAAAAGTACCAGAATGCCACCACCCACCTGAAATGAAGGTATACCAATACCAAAAAATTTGAGTGTTAAATCGCCGGCAAAAGTTGCCAATGCCAATATTAAAAATACGGTAATACCTGCAGTTCGGGCTGTCTTGTTGCGCTCAATTTTGGGCCAGTTGTGCGTGGCATTTATAAAAATAGGTAAGCAGCCAATTGGATTAACGATAGCAAATAAAGCGATGCCTGTTTTAAAAAGAAATGGGATGTCTGCCATAATGAATTTTGCTTAAAATTAAAATTTGTTAATTTTAACTTTTTAAATTAAAGTTAAGTCATGCATTTAAAAATTATTTTAGCCTCAGCTAGTCCGCGCCGGGTGGCGCTGTTAAACCAAATTGGTATTGATTGCATGGTCATGCCCGCCGATATTGATGAAACGGCATTGCCAGATGAATCGCCTAGCGATTATGTGTTGCGTTTGGCTGCACAAAAGGCACGTGCAATTGTGGCAAAATCACCTAGTCAAAACCTACCCATTTTGGCAGCAGATACCACGGTGGCGCTAGGCAATGAGATCTTAGGTAAGCCACAAAATGATGATGATGCATTTAATATGCTGAAGAAATTATCAGGTAGCACGCACCAAGTGCACACCGCCATTGCGCTGGCATATAACGGCAAGTTGGAGACCGCATTAAATAGCACGCAGGTAGAGATGATGCTGCTAAGCGATGCTATGATAGACACATATATTGCCAGCGGCGAACACACAGACAAGGCTGGTAGCTATGCCATACAAGGCTTAGCGGCTTGCTGGATTAAAAAAATTACAGGTAGTTACACCGGCGTGATGGGCTTGCCTTTACACGAAACGGTGCTGCTTTTGCAGAAATTAGAAGGGTAGATGTGGGACAAGAAATTTTAATTAACGTCACTCCACAAGAAACGCGGGTGGCGGTGCTAGAGCAGGGCGTTGCGCAAGAGCTGCATATTGAGCGCAGCTCGTCACTTGGTATCGTGGGCAATATATATCGCGGTAAAGTGTGCCGTGTGTTGCCTGGCATGCAATCAGCGTTTGTAGAAATAGGTTTGCAGCGCGCTGCATTTTTGCATGCAGCAGATATTAAAGAATGCCATATTAATGGTGAGCCTCAAACCGAACGGCCGATTCAAGAGGTGTTGTTTGAGAGCCAATCAATTATCGTGCAGGTGATTAAAGAGCCGATTAGTACCAAAGGTGCGCGCTTGACTACCGAAATCAGCATTGCTGGGCGATTTTTAGTATTTTTACCGCATCAAGATCATATTGGCGTATCGCAACGGATTGAGGATGAAGAAGAGCGCGAGATGCTGCGCAATCGCTTAATTGGCTTGTTGCCAGAAAAAAGAACTGGTGGTTTTATTATCCGTACCATGTCTGAAACTGCAACAGATGCAGAGCTGCTAAATGACATTGATTATTTACAAAAGGTGTGGGCAAAAATTCAAACTGATAGCCAATCTGCAGGTGAGCGCTCGCTAGTTTTTTATGATTTAAGCCTGCCGCGCCGTATGTTACGCGACGTGGTGAATGATGAAACAGTAAGCATACGCGTTGACTCTAAAGCGACTTACGAGCAGCTAAAAGAATTTGCAGAGCTATATGTAGCAAAAGCAATTAAGCCGCTTTGCCATTATCAAGGCGAGCGGCCCATTTTTGATTTTTATAATATCGAAAAAGAAATTGAGCGTGCATTATCACGCAAGGTAGAGCTAACCTCAGGCGGCTATTTGATTTTTGATCAAACAGAAGCGTTAACAACAATAGACGTGAATACGGGCAGTTTCGTCAGTGGTAAAAATCTATCTGACACCATTTTTAAAACTAATTTAGAAGCGGCGCAGTGCATTGCGCGGCAACTGCGGCTACGCAATTTAGGCGGCATCATCATCATCGATTTTATTGACATGGATACCGACGAACAGCGCGAAACAGTGTTAGCAGAGCTTAAAAAAGCGGTAGAGCTAGACCGCGCTCGAACCGGCATTAACGGCTTTACTTCGCTAGGCTTGGTAGAGATGACGCGCAAGAGAACTAGAGAGAGCTTGGCGCACTTGCTGTGCGAGCAATGTGAAGTGTGCGATGGTCGTGGTGAGCATAAAACTGCGCAGACGATTTGCTATGAAATTATGCGCGAGTTGCTGCGCGAATCGAAACAGTTTAATGCCAAAGAGTTTAAGGTGATTGCATCTACGGCAGTGATTGATTTGTTGCTAGATGAAGAAGCACAAAGTTTGGCTAATTTATCAGATTTTATTAACAAGCGTGTCAGCTTGCAGGCAGATAACCAATATGCGCGTGAAGCGTTTGATATTGTGTGGATTTGATTACGTTTAATTAAAAAGCGGCTTGCGCCGCTTTTTAATAATGATTATGTTACGTTTAAAAATGGCATTTCTGGCAACTGAATCGCCTTTTCTAGTGCCACTTCGGCCTGTTCTGCAACTTTTGCCTTTACCGCAGGTTTTACTGCTTTAATCAATTGCAGCAACATAGTATCTAGCACTTGGCTTTGTTTCGATACGGTCGCATATTCACGCTCTACCACAGCCAGTTGCGCATCTAAAGCTTCGGCACTTTCTCTGGCTTCAGTCAGATTTTTAGTACGTTGGTCTAGGCTATTTTTATGCTCAGTCATTTGGGTTTTTAATATACCCAACACGTCCTCCATCCAACGCTGACATTCATTTTCGGCCTGCTCAAATATTTTTTGCGTTTGCGTGCCTAAACCTAAAAAGAACTTGCGAATGAGAAAATGCTTTTCGGTCAGCAAATTCACTGGGTCGCTACAAAAATCATTGGTGATTTTCTCTAAAGCCTGCATGTTGTGCAAAAAGTTAGAAATATCCAACACCGGCGGTTCAAACACATCAAAGCCATGTTTGGTTTGAAAAACATGGTAGATATTGTCTGCCAGTTTTTTAATGTCTTTGCTTTCTTTGGTGATGTTATTGGCCAGATTATTGGCTTGCTTCATCAGGTTGCGCATGCCTTGATTTAGGCCAACAGTCGTCCAACTATCGCCCATTTCTTGGCGGCTACTTAATAATGCACTATCCAAATAACCCACGCTTAAATGGCGCAGTAAGCGTTTACCAATATGCGTAATTTTATCGTTGGCATGGTTAAAGGTAGGAACCGACGCTTCGTAACGCTTTCTATCAGCCACTACTTTGGCTAGGCTATTCTTGGTAGCATCTGATTTTTGGCCACGCAAACCGCGTAGTTCTAACACTTGCTCGCGTAAGCTTAGCAAGCGATGCTGCACTAATTTGCGTGAATTTTTAATCATTACACTACATTCACTGGCAACTGTTCTGCCCAAAATCTCATGCTTTGCTTGTACAATTTGGTTGCCTAAAGTGGTTTCAAGTGCCTGCATGCCACTTCGTTTTAATAGGGCGCTGTTGTTTTTAATTTTAGCGACTAGGGCTTTTTGGGCCGAAATGGCAAATACGCTGTCAGGCGAAATGCCAAGCTGGTGCGCCGTCATGTTCACTTGTTTGTCAATTTCGTTCTGCACGTCTTGCTGGGGTTTTAGGTCATCCCACAGCATATCGACTTTATTCAATAGCGCCAATTTGTACTTGGCACGACCTTTAATAAAGTCGTTCCAAATCTGCATATCCGATTGGGTAATACCCGTGTCAACCGCAGTTAAAAACAAAATAGCGTGCGCATTTGGGATAATATTTAGCGTCAGCTCTGGCTCTGCACCTAGCGTATTTAAACCTGGCGTGTCTAACACCACCAAGCCGCTTTTAAGTAGTGGGTGTGGATAGTTAATAATGGCATGACGCCACACTGGTATTTTTAGCAAACCTTGGGTTTCCAGCTCGTTCACCATGCTCACATCTTCTGCATTAAACAAGCCCAGTTCTTCTGCCTCGCCTTGCGTTACTTCTTTTTGGTCAATCAGTTTACGCAGCGTTTCTTTCATCTGCTCAGGGTTGTCCATGTCTAACCTAAATTTTGTCCACGTATTGGGTGTGGTTTTAAGGTAGGTCAGCGTGTCATCGCTTAAGCGCGTGCCAATTGGCAGTAGCTTGATGCACGGCTCTTCGCGCGCATCCCAAAAAATTTCAGTTGGGCACATGGTGGTGCGGCCAGGTTCGCTGGGCAGTAAGCGCTGATTAAAATCAGAGAAAAAAAGTGCATTAATGGTCTCAGTTTTACCGCGCGAAAATTCGGCTAAAAATGCCATCACCAATTGGTCGCGTTTTAGCATTTCTAGCACATCGTATAAACGCAGCTCTTGTAGCGCATCCGATTGCGTACTAGCCGCTAACCAATCACGATAGTCGCTGATGACCTGCATTAAATTGCTACGCCAAGTTTGGTATTCGTTGACTTTGGATTCTAAAGTATCGGTGATGCTGGTATCGGTCATATAGCTGCTGTTATTATTGTGTTAATTATTAATGCTATTGTAATGAAAATGTTAAATTTAATAAAGGCTTAGCAGTTGTTGTTCAAGTGTTTTTATCACAGAGACATTCAGCATCTGTATCAAGATTAGCGCCACGACAGGCGAAAAATCCATGCCGCTAGCGGTAGGCAAAAACCGTTGTATGGGCGCTAAAATCGGTTTGGTTAAGCTATTTAAAACACCAGAAATGGGCGACTGCGGATTGACCCAACTTAAAATCACTTGTAGTAGAATGGCGTAGAAAAAAACATCTAAGGCAGTGCGAAAAACGCCCAGCAGACTCATGCCTATTAGGCTAGTCCAAATAGCATTGCCGACCAAGCTAATAGGTAAATCTTTCAACCATAGCAAACAAAACTGTAATAAAAGCTGCGTAAGCAGCGCTAGAAATAAGGTCGATAAATCAATCTTGCCCCAGCTGGGAATGAATTTACGCGCAGGTTTTACTGCAAAATCGGTGAGTGAAGCCACCATATAAGACAGTGGATTGTTAAAAGGCGCTTTAAAAAGTTGTAGAAAAAAACGCAACAAAAACAATAAAGTGAGCAAATTAAAAATGGTGGACAGCAAAAAGTGTAGTGCAGTTGATATCATTCAGTTTTTCCTAATTCATCACCTAAAGATTTGGCGCGCTCGCATGCTTTTTGCGCAGCCAAAATAATCGCTTGTTTTACTTGTGAGTTTTGTAAGCTGAGCAAACCTTGCTCAGTGGTGCCACCTTTGGAGGTGACTTGCTCGCGTAGCGTGGCAATCGGCGTGTCGCTAGCATCGGCCAATAAACTGGCGCCTTTAAAGGTTGCTAGACTAAGCTGTTTGGCTTGTATCTCACTTAAGCCCAATTCAAGTGCAGCTGCTTGTAATGCTTCTATCATATAAAATACGTAGGCTGGCCCGCTACCAGAAATAGCGGTGACCGCATCCAGTTTTTCTTCGGAATCTAACCAAATTGTGCTGCCCGCAGCGCCAAGCACTTGGTCAGCGTGTGCAATTTGCGCAGGCGTTACGCTGGGCATAGCATATAAGCCTGTAATGCCAGCCTGAATTTGTGCCGGCGTATTAGGCATGGCGCGCACGATGGTTTGGTAATTGTCCAGCCAGCGTGATAAATCAGCCAGCCGAATGCCTGCGGCAATAGAAATGATAAGTTGATTGGTAAGTAAAGGTGCTAGCGTTTTGGCTAAACTAGGCAATTGCTGCGGCTTAACCGCCAACACAATCACATCGCAAGTTTGAATGCTAAATAAATCATCTGTTGCATTTATGCCTAAATTTAGGCCAAGTTCGGCGCGTTTATTGGCGCTTAGCTCAATGACGGTGATGTTTTGCATGGTAAATTTTTGACTTTTTAAGCCTATCATCATGGCTTGTGCCATGTTGCCACCACCAATAAATGCTAATTTCAATTTAACTCCAGCTTCATTTATGCATTCTCATTTTCAATTTTTAGCGTTCGCAAACCAAATAGTGCCGAGCCAATTCGAACCATGGTAGCACTTTCTTGTATAGCCGCAACATAATCGTCCGACATGCCGATAGACAAAGTATCTAGCTCAAATTCTTGTTGCAAACTTTTATACGCGTCAGCCACTATTTTAAATTGCGCGCGCTGTTTTGAAAAGTCTTGTGTGGGCGCGGGAATCGACATCACGCCACGCAATTTTAAGTGTGGCATTTCAATAATTGCTTTCGCAAGCATGCTCTGCAAGCCAATATCTACGCCACTCTTAGAGTCTTCATCGCTGCTATTGATTTGAATACACACGTTTAACGGCGGCATATTGGCTGGCCGCGCAGCGTTTAAACGCTGCGCAATTTTTAACCTATCTACCGAATGTACCCAATCAAAATGTTGTGCAATTAAAGCCGTTTTATTGCTTTGTATTGGTCCAATAAAATGCCATTCAATGGCTAAATCATGCAGCTCTGCTTGTTTGTGAATGGCTTCTTGTACATAATTTTCGCCAAACGCTCGCTGCCCCGCCAAATAAGCAGCGCGCAGCTTATCTGCGCTTTGTGCTTTGCTCACCGCCAACAAATGGACAGTATCAGTGCGCTTAGCAGATAATTTTGCTGCAACAATAGTTGCTTGAATTGCTTGCATGGAATCAACAATTGTGGCCATAATTCAATTATCTAAGCAATACACTTTATGTAGTTTGTTAGCATAACTAATTATAGCAGGAGCTGCCCGTGGATATTTCAGATTTACTCGCGTTTTCGGTTAAGAATAAAGCCTCAGATTTGCACCTCTCAGCGGGGCTGCCACCGATGATTCGTGTGCATGGCGATGTGCGTAAAATTAATGTGCCGTCGATGGATCACACGCAAGTGCATGACATGGTGTACGACATTATGAACGATGGCCAGCGTAAAATGTATGAGGAAACACTAGAATGCGACTTCTCGTTTGAGATCCCCAATTTAGCGCGCTTTCGTGTCAATGCGTTTAATCATAATCGTGGCTCTGGCGCAGTATTTCGGACTATTCCTTCTAAAATTTTAACGCTGGAGCAATTAAATTGCCCGCCTATTTTTAAAGAAATTGCCGAAACGCCGCGCGGTATTGTGCTGGTGACAGGGCCGACCGGTTCGGGTAAATCGACCACTTTGGCCGCCATGGTAGATTATGTCAACGAGAACGAAATGGGGCATATTTTAACGGTGGAAGACCCGATTGAATTTGTACATCAATCTAAAAAATGTTTGATTAACCAACGCGAAGTTGGACCGCATACGTTGTCTTTCCAAAATGCCTTGCGCTCGGCCTTGCGCGAAGACCCGGATGTTATTTTAGTGGGTGAGATGCGTGACTTGGAAACCATTCGGCTAGCTTTATCTGCCGCAGAAACAGGCCACTTGGTGTTTGGCACCTTGCACACTAGCTCTGCCGCTAAAACGGTGGATAGGATTGTCGATGTGTTCCCTGCCGCAGAAAAAGAAATGGTGCGCTCAATGTTGTCAGAATCACTGCGCGCAGTCATCTCACAAACTTTGTGTAAAACCAAAGACGAGCAAGGGCGTGTGGCGGCGCATGAAATTATGATCGGTACGCCTGCCATTCGTAACTTAATTCGCGAAAATAAAGTGGCGCAAATGTATTCGGCCATTCAAACTGGCCAAAATGTTGGCATGCAAACGCTAGATCAAAACTTGCAAGACTTGGTGCGCCGCAACGTGATTTCTGCGCAAGAAGCGCGTGGTAAAGCCGCCAATAAAGATTCGATTATTGGTTAAGTGCTGCAAAAATAGATGCCCTGCAGGCCGCATGGATATTGGCTGCCAGAGCATGCTTTTTAATATAAACAGGCATTGTTTTTAGGATTAAATGATGGAAAAAGGTCAGGCCGAAAAATTTGTATTTGATTTGCTGCGATTGATGCTGAGTAAAAAAGCCTCGGATATGTTCATTACCGCGGGCTTTCCTCCCGCCATGAAAATTGATGGAAAAATGACGCCAATCAGCTCACAAGTATTATCGGCACAGCAAGCGCGCGAAATTGCGCGCTCGGTGATGAACGATAAACAAACCGCAGAATTTGATGCCACCAATGAGTGTAATTTTGCCATCGGTTTACCTGGCGTGGCGCGCTTTCGTGTCAATGCTTTTGTACAACGCGGCTCGGTAGGCATGGTGTTTCGTACCATTACCACTAAAATTCCCAAGTTTGAAGATTTAGGCTTACCCGAGGTATTAAAAGACATTGCCATGACCAAACGTGGTTTGGTGATTTTTGTTGGCGGTACAGGCTCTGGTAAATCAACCTCACTCGCCGCCATGGTGGGCTACCGTAATGAAAATAGCTATGGCCACATTATTACCATAGAAGATCCAGTAGAATTTGTGCATGAGCATAAAAATTGTATTATTACCCAGCGTGAAGTGGGCGTAGATACAGATGGCTGGGGCATAGCGCTAAAAAACACGCTGCGCCAAGCGCCCGATGTGATTTTGATAGGTGAAATTCGCGACCGCGAAACCATGGATTATGCGGTGGCGTTTGCTGAAACGGGCCATTTATGTTTGGCCACTTTGCACGCCAACAGTACCAACCAAGCGTTGGATCGTATTATTAACTTTTTTCCAGAAGAGCGTCGCCATCAATTGCTGATGGATTTATCGCTGAACACGCGCGCATTTATTTCACAGCGGCTAATTCCCAAAGCCGATGGTATTGGCCGTGCCGCTGCCATTGAAATTATGATTAATTCGCCGCTGATTTCTGATTTAATTTTTAAAGGTGACGTGCACGAGATTAAAGAAATTATTGGTCGGTCAAGAGAGCTGGGCATGCAAACTTTCGACCAAGCACTATTTGATTTGCATGAATCTGGCGCCATTAGTTACGAAGAGGCGCTGCGCAACGCCGATTCTGTGAATGATATTCGCCTGAAAATTAAGCTAGAAGGCAAAGATGCAAAAGACAAAGATTTGTCTGCTGGGTTGGATCACCTAGGAATGATGTAAGCAATAAAAAAGCCGATATTGCTATCGGCTTTTTTAATTACAACTGCTGCTTATTTAATAGAGACTTCTACGCGTCTCGCTTCAGCTAAATCACCGCCACCATCTACGCTTTCAGGTTTTACAAACTCAATGCGCAATACGTCAATGCCTGATGTAATCAGCGCTGCTTGTGCAGCTTTGGCACGGTTGTAAGCCAACTCTTCATTTTGGGCTACATTGCCACGTGAATCATGGAAGCCTGAGATCACTGCTTTAGATTCAGGATGTGCATTTAACCACGCAATGATGGGGGCGAGTGATGTATCCGCTTCTTCTTTTAGCGCAGTTTTAGCCGTATCAAAATATAGCTTAGCTGCAGGTGGCGCTTCCATCGCCACTGGCTCTGCTGCTTTCACAGTAATTTGATTGTCAATCGTCACGTCAGCAGCAAAATAAGCTTGTGCATCCGCGCCAATTTTTTGCTTAGTTGCATCAGAATCGACCACGCCTGTTAGCACCACGTTTTTGCCATCGCCATTTGCCGCTAGGTCTTGGCCGCCGCATAACACACTTTTCAGTGTATCTGGCGTGCTTAACCAAGCATAGGCAGCGCCGTCACCATTGCTGGTAAAGTCGTTGCAAGAGGCTGAAAAACTAAACGCTTCGGTTGCCACAGGTGCGACTGGCATCACTTCTTCCATCGGCGCTGCCAGAGGTGCAGTGCAACAGGCGCCAGTGGCACGACCTGTTAAAAAAGCCCACAACAGAATTAACGCCAGTAAAATTGCGACAAGCCAGGTCCAAAAGTTATAACTTGAATTACGGTTACTCATGTTGTTCACCTTTAAATTATTTTTATGAATTATTTTTTAAGACTTATTTCTTAAGTCCGGCAGAAAGCTCATTTTGCAATTTTTTAAGCGCTTCCCATTTGTTTTCTGCAGCTAAAGCAGCTTGTTGTGCCCAAGTACTTGGGTTGGCAATGCGGAAGCGTGAGCCACCGTCATCTAAAATTTTGCGCATTTGCGGCATAGTGGCGGCAGCTAATTGTACAAAAGTTTTAATGCCAGCATTGTTAAATAGCTCATTAATTTTTGGGCCAATGCCTTCTACAACGGTGAGGTCGTTCGCATTTTTAATGACAAAGCCAGCTTTTTTAGCCGCGGCTAAATCAATCACAGTGGTTGTTGGTGCAGCAGACGCAGCTTTAGCCACAGGTACTTCAGCGGCTTTTACAGGCGCTGCGGGGGGTGTTGGTGTATGTGCAACCTGTTGCACCGTATTATTGTTATTGCATTTACACAGCCAGCGATTGAGTAACCAACCAGCCAGTGCGCCTAAAAGCAAAGGAAACCAGTGACAAGACAACCAACTCATTAAAGTACTCATTATTACTCCCCAATAAAATGGCATTTCAAAAAATGATGTTAAAAATATGGTTACAAAGAATTGTAACGATGTTGATGCAACTTCAGAAAGCAAACTATCTGCGCCTTTTGCGCAAAGGTCAAGTTGTTAGCGCACTAAATATCGGCTGAAATGTAAATTACCGTGAATTAAATGGTTTTTAACTATTTTGATAGCTCATTTGGCCGTTAAGCAGAGTGTATTGCACTTGTCCCAACACAGATTGGCCTAAAAATGGCGTATTTTTGCCTTGGCTTTTTAGTTTGTTGGCATCTACTTTCCACTCAATATTGGGGTTAAAAATGGCAATATCAGCATTGCACCCAATACTTAAATCGCCCGCCGCAATATTTAATATGTGCGCCGGCTGGCAGGTGATTTTTGCAATGGCATCGGCCAAACTGGCCTTATTATCTTTTGCCCATTTCAGCGCTAATGGCAACAGCAATTCCAAACCAGTCGCGCCAGCTTCGGCCTCGGCAAACGGTAGTAATTTTGCATCATTATTCACAGGCGTATGGTCGCTGCAAATGGCATCTATGATGCCGTCTTTTAAGCCTAAGCACAGTGCACTTTTGTCGCGGGTGCTGCGTAGTGGAGGCTTCAGGTTAGCATGCGCGTTAAAATAGCCAATGTCCATCTCAGTTAAATGACAATGTTGCGCACTCACATCAGCGCTTACTTGCACGCCATTTTTCTTGGCGGCGCGTATCAAATCTACCCCTTCGGCAGTGGAGATTCTGCATAGATGAATGCGCGTATTGGTTTGCTGGGCAATACGTAAAATCGTCGCAATAGCTAAACTCTCAGCCGCTGCGGGAATGCCTTTTAAGCCTAATCGACTGGCAATTTCGCCATCATGTGCTACTCCATTTAAGCCTAGGTAATAATCCTCGGCGCGTAAAAAAATGGTGTATTTAAAGGTTGCTGCGTATTCAAATGCGCGCCATAACACCAAGGTATCTGTCATGGCTTTATCGGCTTGGCTAAAGCCGACGCAGCCAGCTTCAGACAGTGCGTGCATTTCAGTCAGTAACTTACCTTCTAAATTTCTGGTGAGTGCGCCCAGCGGGTAAACATGCGCCAAATTAAGCAACTTGGCACGATGCTTTAGCATTTCTACTAGCCCAGGCTCATCTAACACAGGTGATGTATCTGGCGGGCAGGCTAGGCTAGTCACACCGCCTGCAATGGCTGCTTGCAGTTCACTTTTTAGCGTGGCTTTATAGTCTGATCCTGGTTCGCGTAATCTGGCCGATAAATCGACAAAACCAGGCGTCACCACCAAACCTGTGGCGTCGATGGTTTGACTTGCAACAAATCCATCAGGTGCGCTGCCTATGCCCGCAATTTTGCCCGCGGCAATAAACACATCAACCTTTGTATCGATATTATTTTTTGGGTCAATCACATGCCCATTTTTAATATGGATTTTCATGCGCTACTCCCACTAGAACGACTCCCTAAAATAGCCATTACCGCCATGCGCACTGCTATGCCGTAAGTCACTTGCGGCAGAATGACAGACTGCTTGCCATCGGCCACGCTAGAATCAATTTCCACGCCGCGATTCATCGGGCCCGGGTGCATCACAATGGCATCACTTTTCGCATAGTTGAGCATATCTTGGGTTAAGCCAAAAGTTTTGAAATATTCTTGCGCGCTGGGCAGCATGGCACCCGTCATGCGCTCGTTTTGCAGGCGCAACATCATCACCACATCCACATCTTTTAGACCAGCTTTTAGGTCGTGAAACACTTGTACGCCAAGTTTTTCCACATCGGCAGGTAGCAAAGTTTTGGGCGCAATCACCCGTACTTCAGGCACGCCTAATGTGGTGAGCGCGTGAATCTCGCTGCGCGCAACGCGCGAATGCAATACGTCGCCTACCAGTGCCACACGCAAATTGTGCATGTCTGGCTTATATCGGCGCACCGTGAAAACATCTAACAAGCCTTGCGTGGGGTGTGCGTGACGGCCATCGCCTGCGTTAATCACACTAATATTGTCGGGCACATGTCGCGCAATAAAATGTGCCGCACCGCTTTGCGCATGGCGCACCACAAACATATCGGCATGCATGGCAATCAGGTTGTCCACCGTGTCTAAAATGGTTTCACCTTTAGATTGGCTGGAGGTGCCGACGTTGAGATTAATCACATCCGCAGACAAGCGTTTGGCAGCAATTTCAAAGGTGGTGCGGGTGCGGGTACTGTTTTCAAAGAAGATATTGCAGACAGTTTTCCCGCGCAACAACGGCACTTTTTTGATGTCGCGTTCGGCAACGCCGACGAATGTCTCTGCAGTATCTAAAATTTGATTCAATATGCGTTTTGGCAAACCTTCAATGGTTAGCAGGTGCTTTAACTTTCCATCAGCATCGAGTTGCGGATTAAGCATGATTATTTTCCAACGCTAAATGTAACTTGCCACTGTTTTTTTTAGTATCTTGCGTCAATTGTAAATTTTGATTGGCTTGCAGCAAGATTTCTCCGCCGATGATATTAGGCAATATTGGTAACTGCGCGCCACCACGATTAATTAACACCGCTAATGTGATGCTGGCAGGGCGGCCATAATCAAATAGTTCATTCATGGCAGCACGCGTGGTACGGCCAGTGTAAAAAATATCGTCAATTAAAATAATGTGTTTATCGGTCACGTCAAACGCAATATCTGAGGGTTTTGGGTCGGTTTTTAAACCACGTGCGGCATAGTCATCGCGGTAGAGTGCAGCGTCTAGCGTACCAAAAGGAATATCTGAATTGAGCGTTTTTAGAATGCGCTGCATTAACCACACGCCGCCACTGTGGATACCCACCAGTGCGCTGTTTGGGGCGCCATTAATTTTTAGTTGCGCCGCAATTTTGGCGGTAATTTCGGCGAGTAAGATTTCGGGGTTAGGTAGGTTCATTATTGTTAACTTATTACATCAAAATAAGATTGTAATATGGTTTGTGCGGCCACGGCGTCAATCATGACTTTTTGCTTGCTGCCTTTAACCCCCGCTTCAGTTAAGCTTTGCGCAGCTTCGGCCGAGCTTAAGCGCTCATCCTGCATCACCACGGGTAAATTAAAGCGGCCCTCAAGCCGCTGTGCAAACTTTTTAGCCAGTTGTGTCATTAGGTGAGGCTTATTATTATTCAAATGGCCATCCATGTGCATGGGCAAGCCAACCACAAGCAAGCTTGGCCGCCACTCGGCGATGAGTAAGCCAATGTGCTTAAACTTCACTTCATTTTGTTCTGCATTAATGGTAGTCAGTGCATGTGCAGTTTTGAGCATAGTTTCGCCAGTGGCTACGCCTATGCGTTTTTCACCAAAATCAAACGCCATCACGGTGCCAAGAATGTCAGGATATTTGCGTTGTAAAATCGGCAAATGACTTTGGTTAAGGCCCATATTCTCAGCCATATTAAGCATGCCCCGCACTGTGCGATAAATTAGCCAAATTGAGTCCCATTAAACCCATGGCATAATCAAATTTGTCTTGGTTATCCATGCTAAAAATGAGCTTATGAATCTGTTGTGTGTCACTGGTTTCTAGGCTTAACCATGCGTTTTGCAGCACTTCATGCTCTAGTTGACCAGCAGTCCAGCCCGCGTAACCTAAGGCAATTAGCAAGTTTTGCGGACCTTTTTCTTCAGCACTTGCAGTCAAAATATCTTTAGAGGTTGTCATCGCGATGGCTTGATTGACTAACACAGTGGAGTCGTACTCAGCATATGGCTCGTGCAAAATAAAGCCACGATCAATTTGTACTGGGCCGCCATAGTGCACGCGTTTTCGCAGCAGCGGCGCTGAAGCAGTTTCTAGCTTTAATTGTTTGAGTAAATCGCGAATACTGATGTCAGCGTTGCGATTAATAGTGATACCCATGGCGCCGTCTGCATTGTGGGTGCAAATATAGGTGACAGTTTTAGAAAAACAGGGGTCTGACATGGCGGGCATCGCGATGAGAAACTGACCTGTAAGATTCATATTATTCAATAATTAAGATTTTAACACAGTTTTTTGTGCCTCTAAATAGCCAGTCACTTCAAGCCCAAACCCCATCATACTGGGCATCTTGCGTGGCGTAGCCATTAGGCGCATTTTTCGCACACCACAATCGAGCAAAATTTGCGAGCCAATGCCATACGTGCGCAGCTCTTGGTTATAGCGAATCGGCTCGTCTGCACCTAGAATGCGCGCTACTAAATCATCTGCAGATTCGCCATGGTGTAATAAAACAATCACGCCAGAAGGCGCGCTGGATATGGCTTGCAGGGCATCGATTAGATTCCAGCTATGGGTGCTGCTGCTACTATCGAGCAAATCGAACACAGATAGCGGCTCGTGCACGCGCACCAGGGTTTCCTCATCTGCGCTGGGGGTGCCTTTTAACAACGCCAAGTGTGTTTCTTTGGCAATTTTATCGGTGTAAGCCACCAGTTTTAATTCACCATAAGGTGTGCTAATCATGCGCTCTGCGGCACGTTCAATCAGTTTTTCGGTTTCAGAGCGATAATGAATAAGGTCGGCAATAGTGCCAATTTTAATGTTGTGTTGCTGCGCAATTTCGACCAAATCAGGCAGTCGCGCCATTTCGCCATCGTCTTTTAAAATCTCACAAATCACGCTAGCTGCCTCGCAACCCGCCAGTGCCGCCAAGTCGCTACCAGCCTCGGTATGGCCAGCACGCACCAATACGCCACCATTCAGTGCCGCCAATGGAAAAATGTGACCAGGGCTGACAATGCTTTTATTGCTGGCGTTTTTTTCAATCGCTGCTTGAATTGTTTTTGCGCGATCTTTGGCCGAGATGCCAGTAGTCACACCGCTTGCAGCCTCAATAGACACGGTAAAATTGGTACCCAAACGGGTACCATTTTTAACCACCATCGGCGGCAAGCTAAGCTGTTTGCAACGTGCCTCGGTTAAGGTTAAGCAAATCAAACCACGCCCATATTTGGCCATAAAGTTAATGTGCTCGGCGCTGGCAAACTCGGCTGCAATGACAAAGTCGCCTTCATTTTCGCGGTTTTCGTCATCTACCAAAATCACCATTTTGCCGGCTTTCATGTCGGCAATAATGTCGGTAATTGGGCTAATGGTTTTGTATGGCATTAATTACTTTCCTCTTGCGCCCATTCTGTCATGCGCTCTACATAGCGCGCAATTTGGTCAATCTCTAAATTCACTTGGCTACCTGCTTTTAAATGTTGAAATGTGGTGTTTTCTAGCGTGTGCGGAATAATATTCACGGTAAAAATATCATTCTCAATACTATTCGCCGTCAAACTCACACCACTGACACAGATTGAGCCTTTTTTGGCGATATATTTACTAATAGCATGTGGTGCATGTATCGCCAGCAGCCAACACATATCATTACTTTCTTGGCCCACTTGCTCAAATTGAGTTACTTCGCCAACCCCATCTACATGTCCGCTGACCAAGTGGCCGCCCAGCCTATCGCTTAAGCGTAGGGCTTTTTCTAAATTCACTGCTTGTTGGCTATTGAGGCCTACGCTTACATCTAGCGTTTGTTTAGAAACATGCACCTCAAAATGTGTTTTACTTAAATGTGTTGCTGTTAAGCACACGCCATTCACTGCAATGCTGTCGCCTAATTGCACATCGACTAAGCCTAAATTTTTGGCCTGAATCGATAATTTAACGTCATCACCAACTTGCGTAATGCTATCAATATGGCCCACTGCTTGAATGATTCCTGTAAACATGCAAACATTTTAACAGCATTCATTCAATGTTCAGAAAAACTAGCAATCAATGAATAAAAAATAGGTAGCCAAAAGTTGGCACGCGGATTGCAATTGCAACAATGTTATTCACTATTATTTATGAATAGGATTGAAAAATGTTAGCAAGCGTTATACAAAAAATACAAACTGTTATTCACCACCAAGAGGTGCAAAAGAATCTTGGTTGGATGGACACGCTGACCAACTTGGACGAGCTAGATGCCTTGCGCGAGACGACGGCGCACCTAGCCAAGATTAAATTTGATACGGGCGACACGCTTAAATGCCAATTGGATATTTTGCTAGAAATAGACCAAAAAACGCACAGAGCAGCTAGGAAAATAGCACATAAGTATATGAAATCACTGAAGTTAAATAAAAAATTAAGTGATGATATTTATACTGCGGTGTATCAATATCAGCGCCAACTTTATGTGGCATATACGCAATTTTTAGATTTTTATCTATCGCAAAAATTGGTGGTGGTCGAGCTTGAAAAATTAAATTTAACTCTGGCGCGTGATTTAAGTGCGACTTTTACCATGGCTAAATGGCGCTATTTTGATGATCAACCTACCCCTACAGGCACATGGAATCATGTCTGTAAAGTCATCAAATGTGCTGAAAATTTGTCATTGCTCAATAACAATTTATTTGTGTATGAGTTTCATCGTAAAGAAACCAGCTTAGCTGCTATGTTAGAGCAGGGTTTTATGATGGACACACTGCAAAAAAGTAACTATAACCGCCTGCAAATACAATTGACTGAACAAATTTTGAAGCTGTGGGCGACGAATCCTGTGATTGCGACCAAGTATCAGCAAGATAATCATCACTTCTTTATTAATACAGATAGCGATAAGGGGCCAGAACGTATTCGCGCAGTAGAAAAATTTGCAGATTATCGTTTTTGGCGCGTTACCCGTATGATCGATTTGATAGAAGCCTATTTATGCGCGGTGAATATGAATAAAGCGTTAGCTGAATTTGGTTTAGAAAGCACGGCGCCTACTGCTGTGCTGGTGGAATTGTTTAAAAAGCTGCGCGTGGATTGGTGCACGGAAGGCTATGAGCGTCAGCGCAGAAAGCAACCGAGAGAGCGAAAAAATAAACTGATTCATGTGACTTATGGATTAAATAATATTTGCCGCTTGCTTGGCGCCGCTAATGCGGGATTGTTTGAAAAACCACCGGTAAAAGATAGTTACGAATTTGAAATTAAATTGGCCAGCTATCGCAATAGAGATCAAGCTTCTAACAGCTATCAAGCCAAACGCAGCGATGCCGGTAGCGAGAACTGGTGGTTGGTGGATGAAAGCGCCACTGGTTTTGGTGTAGATTTAGGTAAAAGCTACAGCGACTGGATAGAAGCTGGCAAACTGATTGCTTACACCACTTCAGAAAATAAAAAAGTATTTGTCATCGCAGAGGTGAAAAGTATCCGAAAACAAGCCAATGGCCATTATCGCGCTGGTTTAGAAGTGATTGGCACACACGGCGCTTCGGTTAAAATTGGGCGTTTAGAGGAGCATCATTTCTCTGAGGCGTTGACAGGTTATTATGTGGATGACAGCGAGGCACACATGGACGAAATCAATACCTTTGATGCACTAATGTTAAGCAAAAAAGATGATGCTAAATCTAATTTAGTGACTTTGATTTTGCCTAGAAGCGAGTATAAACGCGGCAGCAAAGTCACGCTAAAACTGGAAGGTAACGAGAAAGTGTTAGAAATGGGTGTGCCGATGATGAAACAGCGTGAATGGGTGCGTGTGGCCATACCGACATTAAACTAGTTAATTCTTACTACACCTATAAAATCTTACTTTGTAAATTGTTACTTTTGTAAAATTTCAATAGTCATAGAATCTTAGCCGCCTAAAACTGCTAAGATTCTATTTATGTCTTTACTCAATAAACTGCCATACGAGCTATTCATTGGCTTGCGCTACACGCGCGCAAAACGCAAAAATCATTTCATCTCGTTCATCTCGCTCACCAGTATGATCGGTATTGCGCTGGGTGTCGCGGCGCTTATCGTTGTGCTATCAGTGATGAATGGCTTTCAGGCAGAGCTGCGCACGCGCATTTTGGGCGTGGCCTCGCACCTAGAAATTACTGGCGCTAATAATCAACTGGGTGATTGGCCAAGATTGGCTGCGCAAGTCAAAAAAAATCAACCAGAAGTCATCGCCAGCGCGCCTTATGTGATGGCGCAAGGCATGCTAAGTTATGGCCAGGCAGTGCAAGGCGCCATCGTACGTGGCATTTTGCCAGGCTACGAGGATAGCGTCGCTGACTTAGGCAAAAACATGAAAGTGGGCCTTTTAACAGATTTGCGCGCGGGTGAGTTTGGTGTGGTGCTGGGGGCAGATTTAGCACAATTATTGGGGGTTTCTGTCGGCGAAAAAGTGGTGCTAATGGCGCCACAAGGGCAATTTACACCCACTGGTGTGGTACCTAGAATTAAGCAATTTCGTGTGGTGGGGCTATTTCAAATTGGCATGTATGAATACGACGCTGGCCTGGCACTCATCCACATGGATGACGCCGCCAAGCTGTATCGCATGGGTGAAAACGTCTCTGGCTTGCGTTTAAAGTTGAATGATTTATTTGATGCGCCCGAAATGTCGAACAAATTAGCGCTTAACCTAAACCCTAGCGGCGCGTATTACGTGACGGATTGGACACAACAACACGCCAACTTTTTTAAAGCGGTGCAGTTAGAGAAAAAAGTCATGTTTATCATCCTGACTTTAATTGTTGCGGTAGCCGCGTTTAACATTGTTTCTACATTGGTCATGGCGGTGACAGATAAGCGCGCGGATATTGCCATTATGCGCACCTTTGGCGCCAGCCCGCGCAGTATTATGGGCATTTTTATTGTGCAAGGCGCACTCATTGGCATCATCGGCACCTTAATTGGCGCGGTCATTGGCATTATTATCGCACTGAATATTGACACCATTATCCCGTTTATCGAGAACCTATTTAAAGTACAATTTTTGGCTAAAGATGTCTATTACATCAGTGATTTGCCGTCTAAATTAGATTGGAATGATGTTATTACCATTGTGATTATGTCGTTTATTTTAAGTTTATTAGCCACGCTTTACCCGAGCTACAAAGCGTCCACACTCAACCCAGCCGAGGCGCTACGTTATGAATGATATTATTCAGTGTAAAGCTTTAAGCAAAACCTATACTGGCTTAGATGTGGCGGTGCTTAACGGCATTAATTTGCAAGTGAAAGCTGGCGAGCAAATTGCTATTGTTGGCGTTTCTGGCTCGGGCAAAAGTACCTTGCTGCATTTGTTAGGCGGCTTAGATGCGCCAACTAGCGGCAGTGCGGCCTTGATGGGTAAAGATTTAAGCATGTTATCTGAGGCTCAAAAAGGTGCGCTTAGAAACCAAGCGCTGGGTTTTGTCTATCAGTTTCATCATCTATTGCCAGAATTTACGGCGATTGAAAATGTGGCGATGCCTTTGCTAATTCGCCGTATGCCGCGCGAGCAAGCCACTGTTAGCGCAATTGCCATGTTGCATAAAGTTGGCATGGGGCATCGCTTGGAACACATGCCGGGCGAGCTTTCTGGCGGCGAGCGGCAGCGCACTGCACTTGCGCGCGCTTTAGTCACGCAACCCGCCTGTATCTTGGCCGATGAACCTACTGGTAATTTGGATCGCGTGACGGCCAATCAAGTATTTGATTTATTGCTAGAAATTAACCGCGCGCAAAATACCAGCTTGGTTGTTGTTACGCACGATTTAGCGTTGGCCGCAAAAATGCAGCGGCAATATCGGCTAGAAGATGGCAAGCTGACGCAATTTAGCGTTTAGCCATATGATTCTGGCAGCGCTAGGCTTTGTGGTTGGCGCTTGGTTGTTGCAACAACAATCACTTTTACCTATTTATTTTATCGGCCTGCAAGCCGCATGGCTATTGGCTCCCAGCCTTGCTGTTCCCATCTATTTTAATCGTTATCAACATCAACTTGTTTTAAATCAAATAGCCTTAAAAGCGCTATGTCACCTGCTGTTTGCAGGTTTACTAGGGTTTGTGTGGGCAGCCAACTTTGCGGCGATTAGATTAAGTGACCAGTTGCCAGCCGAGTGGCAGCAAAAAAGTATCAGCGTGATTGGGGTGGTGGCAAGCCTGCCAGAAGTCACCGAGCGCGGCGAGCGCTTTAGGTTTGACGTAGAAAAAATTCTGACGGCTGGTGCAAAAATTCCACAACATATATCACTTAACTTTTATAGAGATATCAAATCACCAAGGCCAGAAAATGGCCCAAACTTATCCAACTCCTTCCATGCAGGCGAGCGCTGGCAATTTACGGTGCGCCTGAAGCGCCCGCACAGCACTTATAACCCACATGGTTTTGATTTTGAAGCGTGGGCGCTGGCCGAAAATATACGCGCCACTGGCAGTATTCACAGCAAAAGTGGCTATAAAAAACTAAGCAACTTTGTATTGCGGCCAAGTTATTTGGTCGAAAATTCGCGCGAAAAAATTGGTAATCGCATCTCACAAACTTTAGCCAATAAACCTTATGCAGGCGTCATTCGTGCGCTAGTGGTGGGCGATGACAGCCAAATTTCTGCCGAAAACTGGGACGTATTTTTGCGCACGGGCGTCAATCATCTCATGTCTATTTCTGGTTTGCACATTACCATGCTGGCAGGTTTGGCCTTTGCAGTCGCAGCATTTTTTTGGCGACGAATCCCTAGTTTGGTGATGCGTATGCCCACGCGCAAAGCTGCAGCGATTGCAGGATTGGTCATCGCTATGTTGTATGCGCTGCTAGCTGGCATGTCGGTACCCACACAGCGTACACTATTGATGTTGCTGACATTTGCGTTGGCTTTATTGTGGGGAAAAAATTTAGCCATCTCACGCGCGCTGGCCATGGCGGTGTTGGTGGTTGTCATCATCGACCCGTGGGCAGTCATCGCGCCAGGTTTTTGGTTGTCTTTTGGCGCAGTGGCACTCATCGCCTATGTCACGGTTGGGCGCTTAAAACCGCTTTCGGCGTTTAAAACAGCCGTGCACATACAATTGGCCATTACTTTGGGTTTGTTGCCTTTGCTCATTTTTATGTTCGGTCAAGCTTCTATTATTTCGCCTATTGCCAATGCGTTTGCTATTCCTGTTATTAGCTTATTGGTCGTTCCAATCTCTATTTTAGGTAGCTTGCTGCCGTTAGATTTTTTACTCAATATCGCACATTTTATTTTAGAGCTTTGCATGCGTGCTTTACATTATTTAGCCAACTTGCCCACCTGGCAACAAGCCACGCCGCCCATGTGGGCCCTACTATTGGCCATGCTGGGCGTGGTTTGGTGCTTGTTACCGCGTGGATTTCCACAGCGTTGGTTGGGCGCTATTTTATTATTGCCGCTATTTTTTGTCAGCCCAGAAAAAATGCTTGATGGCGAAATGCAAGTGACAGTGTTAGACGTTGGCCAAGGTTTAGCGGTAGTGATTCAAACAAAAAACCATACACTTTTGTACGATGCAGGACCAAAATTTACCTCGCAATCAGATGCTGGCAGCAGAATTGTTGTGCCATATTTGCGAGGGCAGGGCGTAAAAAAAATAGATGGATTCATTATCAGTCATGACGACACCGACCACAGCGGCGGCGCAGCTTCGGTGCTGGCACAGCTGCCTGCGGCTTGGTTAATGAGCTCGTTTGATAGTGCAGACCTTTTGTCCCGAGCAGGCACTAAAAAATCGATTCAATGCCAAGTAGGCCAAAGTTGGCTGTGGGATAAAGTGAAATTTGAAGTGCTTTACCCAACTATAGCCAGTGTTCAAAACGCCAATTTAAAGGATAATAATCGCAGTTGCGTGCTGAAAGTCACTAGCCAATTTGGCAGTATTTTACTGGCGGGTGATATAGAAAAAGAAGCCGAAAATATGCTTTTAAATGAAATTGCTAATGATGTTATCGATAACGATGCCCTGCAAGCCAATAGCAGAGATGCTGCTGGCGATGCCATTTTTTCTAGTACAAGTCCTGCTCGTACAGAAACTCAGCTAAAAAGTGACGTTTTAATTGCGCCGCATCATGGCAGCAAAACTTCCTCCACGCCCGAATTTGTGCAAGCAGTGGGCGCGCAACATACTATTTTTACTGTAGGTTATTTGAATCGATTTAAACATCCTAAACCAATGATTGAAAAAAGATTCGAGGAAAGTGGTGCAATGACTTATCGTTCTGATTATCAAGGTGCATTAACTATAGATTTTAGCCATAAAAATAATATCAGCATCAACGCCCTACGACAAACCCAGCCACACTATTGGCATGACACTTATCTATGACAAAGTAACTTGCCCTAAAGCGCGCTTCAAGCTAAAGTGGCGTTTATTGTTTTAGTTAATGTTTTAGTTAATGTTTTAGTAGAAGGAGTTTTGCTGTGTGGGAAATTATTTTAGCTGCTGGTTGGCCAATTTGGCCATTAATTATTGCCTCAATTATTGCGTTGGCGATTATTGGTGAGCGTTTTTGGGCCTTGCGCAATGAGGTGGTTGCGCCAAGCAACTTGCTGCCAGAGGTGCAAAAATGGTTGGGGCAGGGTGGCGTGACTAAAGATACCTTGACCAAGCTAGAAAATCATTCGGCACTTGGCCAGGTATTTGCCAGTGGCTTAGCCAATGCTAAAAGCTCACGCGAGATTACCAAAGAAGCGATTGAAGAGTCTGGCCGCGCCGTGGCGCACAAGTTGGAGCGCTATTTGCCAACTTTAGGCACTATCGCTACCGTATCGCCATTGTTGGGCTTGTTGGGCACGGTCATCGGTATGGTGGAGTTGTTTGGCTCGTTCACTAATAGTGGCCACGATGTAGCGCAATTTGCGCGTGGTATTTCTGTAGCGCTGTACAATACTGCAGCAGGTATTGTAGTGGCAGTACCCGCCATGATTGCTTACCGTTATTTCCGCAGTAAGGTGGATGGATTACTGATTGACATGGAGCAGCAAGCCATAAAATTGGTTGAGATTTTACATGGTGAAAGAAAGTAAAAAATGAATTTTCAACGCGGTAGATCGCACGAAGAGTTAGAAATCAATTTAGTGCCGTTGATTGACGTACTGTTGGTGATTATTATCTTCTTAATCGTTAGCGCCACGTTTGCACGCACTAGCGAGCTGCAAATTAATTTGCCCACTGCTGAAGCTAGCAGCCCTGCCGATAAACCATTGATTATTACAGTAGAAGTTGACGCAGGCGGCCGCTACATGGTGAATGGTAGTGAAGTAGCGGGCGGTGATGTAGGGCAAATTGCCAGTGCACTTACTAAGGCGGCAGGCGATGGCAAAGAGCCAACTATTGTGATTAATGCCGATGCGAAAGCGACACATCAAAGCGTAATAAATGTGATGGAAGCTTCGCGTCAGGCCAATTACACGCACATTACGTTTGCAACGCAAACTGCGCCAAGTAATTAGTAGATTCTTTAATTATTATTTACGCCCTTTAATTCGACGCATTATTCATGTCGAAAACCTCGCACAAATCTGATCGTAAAAAAGATAGGCCGCATATTGCAAACGCCAAAGGTTTGTATGTGCGGTTGTTTCGTTATATTTGGGCGCAAAAACTCTACTTCTTCATCACTATTGCCGCCACTGCAATTTTAGCTGCTAGTAACACAGGTTTCTTGGCGCTCATCAAACAAGTCACCGATGAAGGCTTTGTTAAGCAATCTACCGATAAGCTGAATTTGTTGCCAATAATGTTGTTTGCTTTGATGACGTTGCGTGGCTTGGCAGGTTTCATTTCTACCTACAGCATGAAGCTAATTGCGCGCAAAATTGTAGAGAACTTGCGTAAAGCGGCTTTTGCCAAAATGATGCAACTATCCGCTGGCTTTTATGACAGCAACCAAACTGGCGTCATGGTTTCTAAACTGACTTATGACACCGAGCGGCTTTCTACTGCCTGTTCGCGCGCCGCGCTGAACGTATTGCGCGATGTGTTGACGGTAATTGGCTTAATTGGCTATATGTTGTATTTAGATTGGCGGCTGACTTTAGTGTTTGCAGTAGTCACACCTTTTATGGCGCTGTATTTAGCCAAAATGACGCCAAAACTGCGCGCCAACGCACAACGCGTACAACTGGGCGTGGGTGAGATGACCAAAGTCGCAGAAGAAGCGGTTTCTGGGCAGCGCATCGTTAAAATTTTTGGCGCACAAGATTACGAGAACGAACGTTTTTCTGCTGTGGTGAGTAAAAACCGCCAGCTAGAAATGCGTACTACGCGCATTGCAGGTTTAAATAGTTTGGTGGTTGAAATCATGGCTGCGTTTGCGTTGGCGCTAGTGGTGTATTACGCGCTGGGGCGCTTTACAGTGGGTGAATTTGCCGCTTTTATAGGCGCACTGCTGATGTTAATTGCACCGATTAAACATATTACCGCTGCCAATGAGGATTTTCAAGTGGGCCTAGCCGCAGCGCAGAGTGTGTTTGAGGTGATTGATACACCGCCAGAGTTGAACGAGGGCGACAAAGAAATTAAGCGTGCGCGTGGTGAAATTGAGTTTAAAAATGTGACAGTTCGTTACGACAACGCCAAAAAACCAGCCATTGATAATTTGAGTTTTATTATTCAGCCGGGCGAAAAAATAGCCTTAGTTGGCCGCTCTGGCGGCGGAAAAACGACATTAGTGAATTTATTGCCACGTTTTTACGAGTTACAACAAGGGCTTATTTTGTTGGATGGTGTAGATGTGCGCGCACTAGAACTGAAAAACTTACGCAGCCAGTTCTCACTGGTTAGCCAAGATATTATTTTATTTAACGATAGCATTTTTAATAATATTGCCTATGGCGCACTGCGCAGCGCTAGTGAAGCTGAAGTGATAGAAGCCGCCAAGGCTGCGCATGCGTGGGAATTTATTCAGCAATTGCCAAGTGGTCTGCAAAATGAAATTGGTGACAGAGGCGTGCGACTTTCTGGCGGCCAACGTCAGCGCATTGCCATTGCGCGCGCCATTTTAAAAAATGCGCCGATATTGCTGCTAGATGAAGCCACCAGTGCGCTAGATACGGAATCGGAACAGCATGTGCAAGCCGCGCTGGATACGCTGATGCTAAACCGCACTAGCATTGTGATTGCGCATCGTTTAAGCACTGTTGAAAATGCCGATAAAATTTTGGTGATGGAGCAAGGCGAGATTGTGGAGGCGGGTAGTCATCAAGAGTTAATTGCAAAAAATGGTCACTACACCAAGTTGTATCAAAAAGAGTTTGCGGTCTAATTTGTATGCTGACTGAGTTGATACAAACGGCCTGGCGGCGCAAAAATGCGCTGTTTCATTTAATATTAGTGCCACTTAGCTGGCTGTTCGCAGGCGTTACTGCGCTGCGCCATAATTTGTATCAAATAGGCATACTTAAGTCTTATAAAATACCAGTGCCAGTGATTGTGGTGGGCAATATTACTGTGGGCGGCAATGGCAAAACACCAGTGGTGATGTGGCTGGTTGAGCAGTTGCGAAACCATGGCTACAAGCCAGCGGTAATAAGCCGCGGCTATGGTGGTAGTAGCAAATTACCCACCAGCGTAAACGCCAATAGCAGTGCCAGTTTAGTGGGTGATGAGCCTGTATTAATTGCTAGCCGCTGCGCTTGCCCTGTTTTTGTTGGCGCAGATCGCGTACATGTGGCGACACAATTATTAAGCATGCACCCCGATTGTGACATCATCATTAGCGATGATGGCTTGCAACATGCTGCTTTGCAGCGCGATGTGGAAATTGTGGTGACGCAGCCCGAACAAGATCATATGCGCTTGCTGCCTGCGGGCGTATTGCGCGAGCCTGTGCAGCGTCTAAATACGGTGGATGCGATTGTATGCAACGGTGGCGTTTTGCAAAGTAAACAAAGCAACAGTGGCTATAACTACGTCCCGCAATTTACAATGCAATTAGTGGGCGAGCAGTTTTATAATCTAGCGGATAACAACATCAAAGCCAGCGCGACAGATTTTAAGCGCAAAAGTATTAAGGCCATGGCGGGCATCGGCAAACCTGAACGTTTTTTTGAACATTTAAACAAACTGGGGCTGACGTTTGCCAGCGTCAGTTTTGACGACCACCATGCGTTTAGTGCGCAAGAGCTGGCGAATATTGAATGCGATGCGCTGATAATGACCGAAAAAGATGCGGTAAAATGTAAGCAGTTTGCTCAGCCGCACCATTGGGTGCTGCCAGTACAGGCCAATATCGATGCGGGTTTTCTGCAACTTATATTGGCTAAATTAGTGATAGCAAAGGAATAATCATGGATTCTAAACTACTACAAATTTTAGTTTGCCCAGTCACCAAAGGGCCGTTGATTTACGATAAAAAAGCCAATGAGCTGATATCAAAATCGGCGCGCTTGGCTTACCCAGTTCGCGATGGTATCCCTGTGATGTTGGAAGACGAAGCGCGTAAATTATCAGAGAAAGAGTATGCGCGAGATGAAAAAGGCGATTAATTGACTTTTAAAGTTGTCATCCCCGCGCGCTACGCCAGCACGCGCCTACAAGGCAAACCGCTATTAGATATTGCGGGAAAGCCAATGGTAGTAAGGGTTGCAGAACAGGCCATAAAAAGCGGCGCTAGTGAAATTGTGATTGCCACTGATTTTGAAAAAATCATGCAAGTGGCAGCCGAGCATAATATTAAAGCCATGATGACGCGTATCGACCATGCTTCTGGCACTGATAGAATCGTCGAAGTGGCGCAACAGCTGGCGTGGGCAGACGATGAGATTGTGGTGAACGTGCAAGGCGATGAACCACTCATCGACCCAAAATTAATCAAAGAAGTCGCCGCGCATTTGGCTAAGAGTAAAGACGCGGTGATGGCAACCGCTTGCCATGCCATTCTTGATGAAGCTTCGCTATTAAACCCGAATATTGTGAAAGTAGCGTTGGATGCTAACGGCAATGCGCTGTATTTTAGCCGCGCACCGATTCCTTATCCGCGTGACGATACCTATAAGCAGAACATCCAAGCCTATCGCCACATTGGTGTTTACGCTTATCGTGTCGGCTTTCTTAAGCAATATGCAAAACTTGCAGTGACAGGGCTAGAGAAAATTGAAAGTTTAGAGCAATTGCGCGTGTTGCATCACGGCTATAAAATTGGCGTGACCATCACGCAAAATGCGCCTGCCAGTGGTGTTGATACGCAAGAAGATTTGGACTACGTTAGAAGTATTTTTAAAGACAAATAATATAAAATAAATGCTCTAGCAGCCGCATGGATATTGGCCTGTAGGGCAGGTGTTTTGGCGTGTGAATAATGCGCTTTAGCGCATATATTCCAAGGACAAACCAAGTACTGGCTTAGCCGTCATTCCGTGCTTGACACGGAATCCAGTGACGTTCAAATCTTGTCGGGGGTAGCCCGACGCCTAATCACTTTCTTTTGTTTGTGCAAAAGAAAGTAATCAAAGAAAATTACACCCCGCTGCCACGTCATCCTTCGGTCTTAGCGCCGCATATGGGCGGCTGCGGAACTCGCCTTCTAACTTCATTCAGGCTCAGACAGTCCTCGCCGTCTGCCGTCTGCCATCTGCAGCTCAAGCCAAAGGCGCAGCAAGGGGATTTAAAGTCAAAACCATGCGGCGGATTACGTAAACTAATCCGCCCTACGTGGGCAGCAGCGATTAGTTAGGTCCCGACAGTTTAATGGAATTGACGATTTCTCTCATCTTCTTGTAGTCGGCGCCCTCTGTGCCTTGAGAGAGCAAAACAACAGAAGCAATTACGCCAGATGCAGCCGGGCCAACCATATATGTAAGCCTCGATACCGTTTTGTATTCGTGTGGTGGTGGTGGCGCACTGCCGTAGCTAGGGTCGTTGAAGATAGTTTCATATCCGGTCAATTCCCCAACTTGCTCTTTCTTCTCGGAATAGCGGCCTTCAACTGAATGCTCTACGTACTGCATGCACGACATCTTATGCACGAACTCAACGTAGTCGTCTGGAGTCTTGTACTTGCTTATTGGGGTTTGTGGCGTAATGGGGATGAACACAATTTGCACTTGCGAATTTATGTCCTTCTTCAGGACGACTTTATTTATTGGCAATCCGGGTTCTGCAGGGACGATGGATTGCTCCCATTCTGAGGGCGCGTCTATTGAAACTACTCGATCTTTGGAGACTTCAATGGTTCTTACTTCTGCATTTACTACGCCAGCCAAAAGTAGAGCTGTTAATGCGAGGACTTTCCGTTGCATATCACTCTCCAATCTAGAGGGCTAGCGAATAAATAAATGGGGTCAGACAACAATTAAACCGCTGCTTCGCCCGTTTCACCCGTTCTAATACGCACTACTTGCTCAATCGCACTCACAAAAATCTTGCCATCGCCAATTTTGCCAGTATGTGCAGCTTTAATAATGGCTTCCATGCTGGCTTCTACCATGTCGTCGCCCACCACTAATTCCAATTTAATTTTTGGCAAAAAATCCACCACGTATTCGGCGCCACGATAAAGCTCGGTATGGCCTTTTTGGCGACCAAAGCCTTTTACCTCAGTGACGGTAAGGCCGTTAACGCCGATTTCAGAAAGCGCTTCGCGCACTTCGTCTAATTTAAAAGGTTTAATCACTGCTTCAATTTTTTTCATGCTAGCTCCCTAAAGGTTAAAACTTTAATTTACAGGTGATTGGGTAACGTCTGTCTTTGCCAAAGCCTCTTTGCGTTATTCTAACTCCAACTGGCGCTTGGCGGCGTTTATATTCGTTGTGGTCGATTAAATTTGTCACGCGGTTTACATCTTTTTCGTTGAAACCTTTTGCAATAATAGCTTGGCGGCTTAAATCTTCTTCTACATAAGCTTGCATAATCGCATCTAAAATTTCATAGGCAGGCAAGCTGTCTTGGTCGGTTTGGTTGGCACGCAGCTCAGCCGAAGGCGCGCGCGTAATGATGCGCTCGGGGATGACTTTTGAGAGTGAGTTTCGATATTCTGCAAGTTTATACACCAGCGTTTTTGGCACATCTTTTAGCAAAGAAAAGCCGCCCGCCATATCGCCATATAGCGTGCTGTAACCCACCGCCATCTCCGATTTATTGCCCGTTGTCAGTACAATGCTGCCAAATTTGTTGCTAAGCGCCATTAACAACATGCCGCGAATACGCGCTTGCAAGTTTTCTTCTGCTGTGTCAAAAGGTAAATCGCCAAACTCAGGCGCCAATGTTTCGCGGAACAGATCGAACAAAGCTTTAATGGGGATTTGGCTGTAATTTACGCCAACCAAATTGGCCATTTCAATCGCATCATCCACGCTGATGCTGGCAGTAAATTCAGATGACATCAACACGGCTTTAACTCTTGAAGCGCCAAGGGCATCAACCGCGATGGCCAACGTGAGTGCAGAATCGATCCCGCCAGATAAGCCTAATACCACGCTGGGGAAGCCGTTTTTATTCACGTAATCTGTCAAGCCCAACTTAAGCGCGTTATAAACCGCTGCTTCTAGACTTAATTTTGGGCTTAATTTAGCCGAAATAGATGCGCCAGAAAGCGCATGGGTATTGGCTTTCCGGCCTTTGCCGGACTGCTTAAATTCAGTTGCATTAATTTCTACGATGCTTAATGCCTCTTCAAACGAAGGTAATTGCTGCGTGACTTTGCCGTGTTTATCCAGCACAAAAGAGCCACCATCAAATACCAGCTCATCTTGGCCGCCGACCAAATTGCAGTAAATAATGGCTAAACCAGTTTCAGTCACACGCTGTTTCAATACTTGGTAGCGTGTTTCCAGCTTATCCATATGGTAGGGAGAGGCATTTAACGCGAGCAAAAACTCGGCACCTGCTTGCTGGGCTTTCATTGCTGGCACTGGCTCCCAGCCATCGGCGCAAATCATCACACCAAATTTTGCGCCTTGTTGGTTAAAAATTAAGGGTTCAGTTCCCGCCTCAAAATAACGCGCTTCATCAAACACGCTGTAATTGGGCAGGCATTGTTTAAAATATGTGGCAACGATTTTGCCATTTTCTAGTAACGATGCCGCGTTATATAAATGACCGTTTTCAACATGTGGGTGGCCAACTAATATCGTGATATTTTTTACCTGCGCTGCAAGCCGCACCAGTGCTTGCTGGCAGGCCTGCCTAAAATCATCGCGAAATAATAAATCCTCAGGCGGGTAACCACACAGCGCTAATTCTGGCGTCAACATTAAGCTGGCGCCTTGTTGTTGCGCGCGCTTGGCAAACTCTAAAATTTTAGCGGCGTTGCCCGCAATGTCACCCACAACCGCGTTAATTTGTGCAATGGCAATTTTCATTTAATGTAAAATTTTTGGCAGAATTTAATATTTGCCACCAGCATCCTTAATCAATTTTACCAGCTCGGGCTCGCCTTTTTTAAGCGCGTACACATAAGCAGTCAGGCCGTATTTATCGCGTGCTTTTACATCCGCTTTATATTCTAGCAATAGTTTCACCATATCTTTTGAGCCAGTATCCACCGCCAATTGTAATAGTGGCGTACCTTCGCTGTCTTCGTGGTCAACATCAGCTTTGTTGGCTAGCAGCGTTTTTGCGACTTCCACCTGCGCTTTTTTTACCGCCCAGGTTAGCGCAGTCCAGCGCGATTGATCTTGCTCATCCACTTTAGAGCCACGACTTAACATATACGCAACCGCAGGCGTATGGCCTTCACGCGCGGCATACATCAGCGCAGTGGCGCCCAGTCGGTCGTGTGCATTGGCTTGCGCGCCTTGCGCCATCAGTGCGGTTATGGTGGGCACATCGCCACTTTTTGCGGCGTACATCAGCGGCGTTTTGCCATCGTCACTTTTGGCGTTGGCGTCCACGCCACTTTTAATCATCAGCTCAACAATTGCGCTGTAACCAGAGGTTGAAGCCATGCCAAACGCGCTCCAGCCACTTTCGTCACGCTGTTTTGGGTCAGCGCCTTTATCCAGCAACACTTTCACCGTTTCAATGTGATTTTTCTTGGTGGCAAACATAATGGGTGTCCAGCCGCCGTTGTCTTTGGCGTTGACTTGTGCGCCTTTGCTGATGAGCAATCTGGCTACTTCTGCACGATTTTTACGCGCGGCGTACATGAGTGCGGTGATGCCGTTTTCGTCTTTGGTGTCGGCATTCACACCGCTGGTTAACATGGCTTTTACCGTCGGCAAATCACCTTTAGATGCTGCGGTGAGCAAGTACGCCACATCTTCTGCTGCCATACTTATGGCGCTACATAACAACAAACAGAAGCTTACAAATATTTTTTTCAATGACATAGGTTTAATTTTATAGGCCTTTGTTTTTAATCGCTTGCAACACGGCTTCGCCCAAACCTGCAGGTGAGTTGGCCACCACGCAACCTGCTAGTTCAAGTGCCTTAATTTTATCTTCGGCACGGCCACTGCCACCTGAAATAATCGCCCCCGCATGCCCCATGCGCTTGCCTGCTGGCGCGGTTAGGCCTGCAATATAGGCTGCCACTGGCTTAGTGATATGGTGTTTAATATAATCGGCTGCCGCTTCTTCGTCACTGCCGCCAATTTCGCCCACCATAATAATAGCTTCAGTTTCAGGGTCATCTTCAAACATGGCTAGGCAATCAATAAAGTTAAGGCCTTTAATTGGGTCGCCACCAATGCCCACACAAGTGGTTTGACCCAAACCCAGCGCAGTCGTTTGATGCACAGCTTCGTAAGTGAGCGTGCCAGAGCGCGACACCACGCCGACCTTGCCGCGTAAATGAATGCTGCCCGGCATAATGCCAATTTTGCATTCATCTGGCGTGATAATGCCAGGGCAGTTTGGACCAATCAGCTTCACACCATTGGCTTTAATTGCGGCTTTTACGTTGAGCATATCCAACACCGGAATGCCCTCGGTAATGCATACAATCAGCGCAATGCCCGCATCGGCTGCTTCTAAAATAGAATCAGCCGCAAATTGTGGTGGTACATAAATAACGCTGGCGTTGGCTTTGCTATCGCGTACGGCATCTCTAACCGTATTAAATACTGGCAGGTTTAAATGCTGTTGAGCGCCTTTACCAGGCGTGACGCCGCCGACCATTTTAGTGCCGTAAGCCAGTGCTTGCTCGCTATGAAAGGTGCCTTGCTTGCCAGTAAACCCTTGGCAAATGACACGCGTGTTTTTATCGACTAAAATGGCCATTATTGCGTTGCCTGACTTTTAACCGAAAGCACTGCCTGCTTGGCTGCATCGGTTAAGTTTTCTGCCGAGATAATATTCAAGCCACTTTCGCGTAACATTTGTTTGCCTAAATCCACATTGGTACCTTCTAAACGCACGATGACTGGGATGAGCATACCGACGTCTTTTACCGCGGTAATAATGCCCTCGGCGATAATATCGCAGCGCATAATGCCACCAAAAATATTCACTAATATCGCCTTAACATTAGCATCGGCCAAAATAATTTTAAAAGCTTTGGTGACGGTTTCTGCGGTGGCACCACCGCCCACGTCTAAAAAGTTGGCAGGCGCGCCACCATGCAGTTTAATCAAATCCATGGTTGCCATTGCCAAGCCAGCGCCATTGACCATGCAGCCAATATTGCCGTTGAGCGCAATATAGTTGATGCCCGCCGCATGCGCGGCTGTTTCTTTGGCATCTTCTTGGCTTAAATCGCGCAGCTCGCTTAAAGTTTTTTGCCTATAAAGCGCATTGTCATCCACGCTCATTTTGCAATCTAAGGCGACTAATTTACCATCAGTTGTTACAATTAGCGGGTTGATTTCCAGCAATGCTAAATCATTTTCTTTAAACAATTTGTACAAACCTTTTAGTAATTTGGTGAATGCGCCAATTTGATCGCCAGTTAAACTTAGCGCAAAGGCTAAATTACGCGCTTGAAAATCTACCAGACCGTTTAGCGGATCGCACACTTCTTGCAATATTTTTTCAGGCTGTGTCGCAGCAATCTCTTCAATATCCATGCCGCCTGCAGACGATGCGACGACAACAACGCGCTCATGTGTCCTATCCACTAGCATGGATAAATACAGCTCGCGCGCAATCGGTAGCGTTTCTTCTACCAACACTTGGCTTACTAATTGGCCATCGGGTGCGTTTTGATAAGTAACCAAAGTGTTACCTAGTAGTTTTTTTGCGTAAGCCTCAACCTCGGCCAGCGAGTTTAGTAGTTTTACGCCACCCGCTTTGCCACGGCCGCCCGCGTGAATTTGTGCTTTCACCACGTATTGTACTGAAGTGATGTTTTTTGCCGCAGCCACTGCCGCAGCAGCATCGCCAGCAACCCCGCCAATAGGCGTTGGTAGGCCATATTGTTTTAATAAATTTTTGGCTTGATATTCGTGTAAATTCATTTTAAAGTGGGGTTTAGAATTAGATTTAATTTATGACTAGTATTTTCGCGCAAAACAGGTCGCGAAGCTAGTAAAAATCGCGCAGCCAGTAAAACAATATTTCTAGCAAAACCAATAATAAAGGACACAAAATGACAACAGCCTCGCAAACATTACGTGAAATTACTGGCATGGGCTACAGCCATGCTGGCTTAAAAGATTCTGCGCTGATTATGGTGGATTGCCAAAATACTTATAGACAAGGTTTAATGAAACTAGTCAATGTGGAACCCGCGGTGAAAGAGGCGCAAAAGCTGTTGCAAATGGCGCGCGATTTAAAAGTGCCCATTATTCATATTCAGCACGATGCTGGCGTGGGCACGCCGTATGATGTGACCGCGGAGATTGGTCAAATATCTGCCGAAGTTGCGCCAAAAAATGGTGAAAACGTCATCACTAAAAATTACCCAAATTCGTTTATCGCCACGCCGCTAGAGGCGCAATTAAAAGCGTTGGGTATCGAAAACGTGGTGATTGCCGGCTTTATGACGCACATGTGCATCAACTCCACCGCGCGCGGTGCGTTTAACTTGGGTTTTAAACCCACTGTCATCGCCAGCGCTTGCGCGACTAGAAGTTTAGTCGGTGCCAACGGCAAAACAGTAGATGCACAAACCATGCATGACAGCGCGCTGGCAGCCATTCGAGATTTATTTGCAGTGGTGTTGGATGATGTAGCGAGTTTGAAAGCCTGAGTAAAAATTGAGTATAAAACGCTTTAATGTCGAAAATCGCTATTCGGATATGGCGGTTTTTAATGGTGTGGTCTATTTAGCTGGCCAAGTTGCGGCTGATTTGTCACTAGATATTCACGGCCAAATGCGCGAAGTATTGGGCTTGATTGATGCGCTGCTCGCACAAGCTAATTCTAATAAATCGCGCATATTAATGGTGCAAATTTATTTGGCCGATTTAGCTGATTATGCAGGTATGAATGTGGCGTGGGATGACTGGGTGGCGGATATTAAAGGCAACGCGCCACCGCGCGCGACGGTGCAAGCCAAGTTGGCGAATGCAGGTTACAAAGTAGAAGTGGTTGTGACCGCCGCTTGCATATCTTAAATTTAGATATACATTAAAACTAAAAATTCACACACATTGAAATGATGCTCTGCAAGCCAATATTCATGCGGCTTTCGCGCATGAATAACCAGCTTTAGCTGGTATATTCTGCGGTGATGGCCCTTGCGGTTACAGGGCATTAATTTTTTCACGCGACAAGTTTAGTTGTTTAAATCTTGCTCCCACGCATTGCCATATACTTTGCCATTGCGCGACAACCAAAACATTTGGTACATGCTGGTTACCCACATAAAAGTAGATGCCAAGCTGTAACCCACACCGCCAATAATGGTGAAATATGCGAAGCCAGGTGCCAGCTTAGTCAGCCACCACGATAAAATATCTAGAATCAAAAAGCCGAACGGAAAGGCAATGGCCAATATTTTCCATTTTTTTGGCACACCCACCGCAAAACTAAAAATAAAGCCAATAAAAAAGAAGATAAAGCTAATGCCAAACAAGTGAATGTGCGACACGCGGGTGAGGTTTTGTATGCTTTCACCTTGGCTGGTGGCTGCAACTACTTGCACTTCTTCAAAATTAGTAAAGTTAGGAATATTGGGTACTACGCTGTGGCAAGACACGCAATTTTTGGCAAATACGTCTTTAAAATGTGCATCCCAATCGGCTTTTGGCGCACCTTTGCGCACCCATTTAATAATATCCGCGCGCGTTTCATCAGGTGCCATCGCCTTCATGCTGCCATTGAGCATGCTTTCTAGCTTGCTGTGCTCGCGGTCGCCATAATAGCTATACACAATATCGTTTTTAGATAAGCCCACTTTGCCATCGGCCATGCCGTGCGTCATCATAATTTGCAAACCTGCCATCAGCAGGCCCACGCCCACCACCAATAAATAGCCTGCAAATAAGGCTTTTAGCGGCAACGGTAAATTGGGTAAATTGAGCCAATTTAAGCCAGAAGTAACAGAATTTTTGGATGATTTTTCTAGTGCTATATCGGATGGTTGGGCTGCGGTTTTGGTAACAGTTTTTTTAGTAGGTTTTGCTGCAGACTTCATGGTGTGCTTTCTATACGTAATACAAAAATCATAACATTCAAACATAAAATAACAAAGTTGGTATTTGTTACGCTTTGTATCAAAAAGTCTGAATGATTATGCATCAGATGCCAATGCTATAATTAAGTTTTAGTCTATTTAAGCAAATTTTTATGCGTTTAGTTATTCAAGGCCGTGCCATTGGCATGGCGCACCTCACCCATATTCATCGCATCGTTGGCGGTAGCGCGCAATTTATGCAAATTGCCGAGCACGCCTATTATTTGCCTACTAATTTAAGCGATGTGACCGAGGTAAAAACTTTTTGTGCGGAGCAAAAAATTGATTGCGCGCTGGTGCCAGATGCGCAACGACTTAATCAATTTGGCCTGTGCGTGATGGACATGGATTCGACGCTGATTAATATTGAATGCATAGACGAAATTGCTGATATGATGAATATCAAGCCAGAAGTTTCAGCGATTACCGAATCTGCCATGCGCGGCGAAATAGACTTTGCTACTAGCTTAAAAAAACGCGTGGCACTGTTAAAAGGGCTGGATAAAATTGCACTGCGGCGTGTGATAGACGAGCGCCTGCGGCCAAACCCTGGCGCGGTGGAATGGATAGCCGCATGTAAAGCCAATAACATTAAAACCATGGTGGTTTCTGGTGGTTTTACGCTATTTGCCAACCATGTAAAAGACTTGCTGGGCTTAGATTATGCGGTGGCGAATACGCTGGAAATTGTCGATGGCAAACTAACAGGCCAAGTCTTGGGCGATATTGTAGATGCTGACCGCAAAGCGCAAGAGTTGGCGAATTTGCGTGACCAATTAGGCTTAAAAATTAATCAGACGATTGCCATTGGTGATGGCGCCAATGACCTAAAAATGATGCAAGTGGCTGAAGTTGGCGTGGCTTACCATGCCAAACCTATCGTGCAGCAACAAGCGACGTATGCGTTAAATTTTAGTGGCTTAGATGGCATAGAAAACTTATTTAAAGCTTAACTTGTTTACAGCTTAAAGCAGTGCCAATTCCATCTCAGTAAAACCCGCCTGCCTTCTGGCTTCTAGGTTAAATGGCGGTTTTAATTTGGGTGCGCTGTAGTCAACGCATAGTTTTGCAAACGTGGCAATCGGCTCACAATTTCTTTCTGCGCACAGCCAGTTATACCAAATATTGCCAATCGCCACATGGCCAATTTCATCGCGCAAAATAATGCTTAAAATATCTGCCATTGCACCATCGCCAATTTGTGTGAATTTATTACGCAGTGCGGGACTAGCATCCAAGCCACGCGCTTCCATGGTGCGCGGCACCAGCGCCATGCGCGCTAGCACACAATCTTTGGTTCTATCCACCATCTCCCACAAGCTATTATGCCCAGCAAAACTACCATATTGGTAGCCCAAGGTTTTTAAATGCGCATTTAAAAGGCTAAAATGATACGCCTCTTCTGCTGCCACTTTTAGCCAATCGGTGTAGTAATTTTTTGGCATATTATCAAAACGCCAAATCGCATCTAGCGCCAAATTAATGGCGTTAAATTCAATGTGTGCCAGCGCGTGAATCAGCGCAGCGCGGCCTTCTGCTGTGCGCATACTGCGCTTGGGCAGCGCAAGTGGCGGTACTAATTCTGGTTTAATGGGCCTGCCAGGAATCGTGTTAAGAATGCTCTGGGAGGCGCATGGATATTGGGTGGTGGCGATGCTTAAATTTAGCGTTTTTAGCGCTATAACGCCGTCAGATTTAACTTTTGCGTTGGTTTCGCAAAGCCAATGCAGGGCGTGTTGTCTAAGTTCCTGCATGGGATTTATTTAAAATCGTTTTATTTTTGCTCGGGCGCTGCTTGTTTAATGGCATCGGCAGGCGTAATTAACGGAATAAAGTCGAGCTCGCCTGCTTTCATATCCGGCACCATGATATATTTTTCGTCATTGGTTAGTGCAATATCGGCCG
Organism: Methylophilaceae bacterium; assembly: GCA_031422335.1. Lineage (GTDB taxonomy): Bacteria > Pseudomonadota > Gammaproteobacteria > Burkholderiales > Methylophilaceae > Methylotenera_A. The sequence goes on along the minus strand of JANOQW010000025.1, from coordinate 37,746 downwards.
CTGCTTTATAGCCTGCCTTAACTTCGTGCGCTTTACCCGCACCCACACGATACACTTTGCCGCTTTTCCAATCGCTGATATAAATTTTACCCGCTTTGGTCTTCACCATGCCATCGCCGCCGCCAAAGCCTGTCGCTAGTTTAGTGGTTTTGCCAGTGGCAATATTCACACGATATAAAATACCACTTTCAAAATCGACCGATAATAAATTGTTACGACCTTCAAACAGCAAACCATTGGGCGCCAAAATATCGGGATTTTTGCTATCGACAATAATAGAAACTTTTTCGCCACCTTTGGCAATTTTGTAAATTTGTCCGCCCGATTTTAAATCGCCACTATCGCTCACATATAAATTTCCTAATTTATCTGCTTCAACATCGTTGAGAAAAACTGGCGTACCCGGGAAAGCCATTTGCGCGCCATATACCTGCCAAGTACCGTCTTTGTTCACTTCTAGCACGCGGTTTTTATCGGCCACATACAATTTATCGCCCATCGCTACAATACCTTTTGGGTCATCCATACCAGTGGCAAACACCGTCACGTTGCCTTTTTCATCCAGTTTGCTAATCTGACCATCGCCATCTTTACCAAATTCATTAATTTCAGAGATGTAAATATTGCCATCTTTGGCTTGCACCACAGACTCTGGCGTTTTTAAGCCAGTGACTTTTACTGGTTCTTTTGCTAAAGCAGTTGTTGGCAGCAAAGCCAATAAAATTAGTAGTTTTTTCACTGATTTGTTCATATGTATTCTCACTTATGCATTCTTAATTATTTAAGTACAATAAAATCTAATTGGCCAGCTTTCATGTCTGGCACCATTAAGTAGGCTTCATCTTTGCTCATTGCAATATCGGCGGCCGATTGATAACCTTGTTTTAATACGTTTACATCGCCATTAGTGCTTAGGCTAAACACTTTGCCCGTCTTCCAATCACTCACATACATGGTGCCATTGCTGTGGTGCACAAGCCCATCAGCCCCGCCAAAACCTTCTGCAATATCGGTCAGCACCTGCGTTTTTTGGTTAAAGGTATATAAAACACCAGAGGTGAAATCGACAAAAATCAGCACATCACCCGTGTCATCTGCCAGCAAGCCATTTGGCGCCATCACGCGTGCATCTTGTTTGCCATCAATGAGTAGCTGCACTTTGCCAGTCGCGTCAATTTTGTAGATCGCGCCACCTTTGCCTGTGCCCATAATGTCGCCGCTATCACTGGCATATAAATTGCCTTGCAGATCAGCTTCTAAATCGTTCAAAAACTGTGGCAGTGAATGAAATGCCTCGGCTGCAACAAACACGCTAGTTTTAGCTTCTTTTAAATCAATTTTTAGCACTTTGGTTTTATCAGCAACGTACAAATATTCGCCAATCACTGCCAAACCTTTTGGGTCATCTAGGCCGCTGGCAAAAACTGTGGTTTTACCTGCACTGTCAATTTCGCTAATTTGGCCATCGCCATCTTTGCCAAACTCACCAATTTCAGACACAAAAATGCGCCCATTTTTGGCTTGCACCACAGATTCCGGCGTTTTTAATCCTATTACCTTTTGCCTAGCCGTGCTTGAGAGGGCGGATTGTGCATCACCGCCTTTGTTGGTGCAAGCTGTCGTAAGTAGGGCAATGATAAACAACATAGAAATTTTATGCATGGCTGATACTTTTCTCATTAATAATAAAATTTAGCTGCAGGAAGTATGTCCAGTGCGTCACATATAGATTTCGGGTTATCCATATTGGCTTTATCCAGCGTGGCCAAAAATGCTTTGTCAGTTTCTAGTTTTTTAATGACTTTATCCATGGCTTTTGCGTATGCGCGTTCCATATAAAAATCGGGTTTTACGCCCAGATCGCCATTTTGCCGTGCTTGTTTTTTAATCACGGTCAGTGAGTTTTCATAAGTTGGTTCTTCGCTACCTTTTACATAAGCGCGCGCAATAATTTCACCATGAAACACGCGTAATTGCGCGTTATAAAACATATGGGGCTCTAATAGCAACACTATGTTAGCTGCTGCGCTGCAATCGCCCACATTGGCAAAGCGTTTCTTTAGCGCCTTAAGCGCAGCTTTTTCGGCTAGCGGGCCCTTCATGTGCCACACATCTAAATAGGGGTGCAGCAGGCGCACGGGGTGCTCGTAATGGGTTTTACCTATATGCATGGCAATATTGCCAAGCAGCTTGTTTGGGGCAATTTCGGCATGTGCAGTCATGCAAAACAATAGGCTAAAAAGGATGGCAAATATTAGTTTATGCATGTGCAGCTTTCTTTTTATAATTGCAATAAGCACGTGCTTATTGCTTTTGTTATTATGATTTATTATTTTGCTTTGTAGCTGATGCGGTAAATATAGCCAGCACGATCATCCGATACATACAAGGCGCCATCTGGGCCAGTGATGACATCTACGGGCCGACCCCAAGCATCGCTACTACTATTATTGAGCCAGCCAGTGGCAAAATCAACCACTTGTGCAGGTTTATCAGCATTAAATTTTACCCGCACCAGCTTGTAACCGCTTAAAGTTTTGCGATTCCACGATCCATGTAGCGCCACAATGGCATCGTTTTTATATTCGGCTGGGAAGTTGCTTTTATCTAAGAATGTCACGCCTATTGGGGTGGAGTGTGAATCAAAAGTGATGGCAGGCGCTGAGGTGCTTTGGCAGAAATTATCTGTGCCAACAAAGTTTGGATCCTCAAACTTATTGCCCCAGCAATGCGGCCAGCCATAATGTTGATTAGACTCAATTTTGTTAAAATGTTCTGGTGGCACTTCATCATTCACTTTGCCATTTTTCTTATCGCTGCGCATGTCGCTACCATTGTTGGTGGCAAACATGGTGCCAGTTTTGGGCTGCCAAGCAAAGCCTTGGCTGTTACGCAAACCGCGCGCCCAAGTGGGGTTTGGCGCATGGCGTCCCAGCGTTTCTAGCGCACCAGCAGGTTTGCCTTCAAGCGTGTAGCGCAAAATCGTCGCGCGCAGTGGTTCATTTTCTGTGCACACATTGCAGCTAGAGCCTACATTCAAATATAAGTGATTATCTGGCCCAATTTTGATGGTTTTTAGCGTATGACCACCGCTGGGAAGCCCAGATATAAAAGGATTCACAGACCATTGATTGTTTTTTTTTGTGAGTTTTACCACACCATCTTGGTTGGCCACCAATAAATCATCGTCCACAAAAGCCAAGCCATTGGGTGCATTTAAGTCATCCGAGATTAAAACGGGTGCCTCAACAAGCCCGTCCCTATTGGTGTCTGGCAGCATCACTACTTGGTTACTTTTGCCTAAAGCAACGAATAAATTGCCTGCTTTATCAAACGCTAGCATGCGCGGGCCTTTGAAATATTCGGCGCCTGCACCATTAAGTTTGGCGAAAATGGCCGCCTCAAAGCCAGCGGGCAACGTAATATCTAGCTTGTTGGGTGGTGCGGCTATGCCAGCGGCATTAGCGCAACCTACGCCAGGAATGCTGCACAGGCCAATGGTTAAAATAGTGCTAAGTTTTGAGAGTAGGGCTTCTAGCATGTTTTTTGCCAATTTAAGTCTTAATATTCTAAGACAAAACTTGTTACGAAAAGTGCTTATTTTTTAAAGTCAGTACGTTTAAGTTAACACTTTTATGTCAACACATCCGACCAAATATTAGCTGCCCACGCGTTGGCATATTGACCTTCTTGTGCGCTAGGTTTGGTAGAAACGCCGCCACCTTCAGCCGCCAGCATGATTTTTTTATTAGCGTCATATCTATACACCGTTGCCACATGCATCGCTTCATTATCGTTAACAAAACTATAGCAAGTATTTGCAAATAATGGTGCTGGGTCTGGTGCGCGCTTAGACATCAGCTCCACAATGGCGCTGGCACAAACACGCGCTTGGTTGCTGGCCATGTGCGCTGATTTTGGCAAGTTGCTGTCAATGGCATCGCCAATCACATGAATATTAGGCACGGCAGTCGATTCGTAAGTGATAAAACTCACCTCGCACCAGCGTTTATCGGCGTTATTTACCCCTGCCAAAAGGGCGGGTTTGCCAGCGCGTTGCGGTGGAATAAAATTCAACACATCCGCTATCACTGTTTCAAAATCAGTTTTTACGGTTTTAGTGGCAACATCGACTGATTCGATATTGTTATTGGGGCGGTAATCCACCATGTTTGGGTACATCTCGGCCCACACTTTGGTGAATAAGCCTTTTTTAGAGATGATTTCTGCGTTGGCATCCAGCACAATAATTTTGCTTTTTGGTTTGTGCTTTTTCAAGTAGCTCGCCACTTGGCACACCCGCTCGTATGGCCCAGGTGGGCAGCGGTAGGGCGCGCGCGGCACGTTCATTACAAACACGCCGCCATCTGGCATGGCTTCTAACTGCTTGCGTAAATTCACGGTTTGCCAGCCTGCTTTCCATGCATGTGGAATCTCATTCTGCGCGGCCTCTAGGTTGGGCAGCGTGTCATACATCATATCTACCCCTGGCGCGATTATCAGGCGGTCGTAACGCACTTCGCCACGTTTCATTGTTACTTTTTTATTGGCTGCGTCAATCGCGGTGACTTCGTCAGTTACCCAAGTCACGCCATAATTTTTTTGCGCTAAATCGTAGCCAAAAGTTAAATCGTGAATGCTTTTGCTGCCACCCAATACTAAGTTGCTGAGCGGGCAAGACACAAATTGGCTGGATTTTTCAATCACCACTACTTCAATATTGCCTGCGCTCCACATGCGAACATACTTAGCAGCGGTGAGGCCAGCATAACCGCCACCAATCACCACTACACGGCCAATGTTTTTTGCACCTTGTTTAGTTAAGTTTGCACACCCCGAAAGTAAGCTAGGCGCTAAGCCAGCCGCGCCCAAGCCAAGGCCAGTTTTAATAAAGTCTCTACGATTAAAATTATTCATGGCGGGGACTTAATATTTGTGATTTTGGCGCTTGGGCAGCCATAGGTTTTTGCTGCGAAAAATAATCAGCCAGCAAATTAATTTCATCGATATTGATGCCTTTGGCATGCCGATGCATGACGGTGGTAGGGCGGCTACCGTCTTTAAATGCCAGCATTTGTTTAACAAAATATTCGCCATTGATGCCAGCTAGCGAGCTGGAATTGTTGATGCTATTGCCGTTAGTACCATGACAAGCCGCACAAGAGGCGGCTAGCGTACGAATGTGTGGCGTGTTGCTGTGAGATTCTATAGAAGAAATCACCTCGGCAGCTTGCGCTAGCGAGGTGATCAAAAGTGTGCCAAAAAAGATTAACTGTTTCATGATGTTTTATTTTAGCTTAAAACATCATTCTAAAGACTTTTGTAAATTGCCGTGTGACTTGCGTTACACAAGATATTTGTCACACAGCACATTCATAACAATTTATTCGAAGCATTTGCCTTCTAAACAGCCATCATCTTTAACGCCAAGGTCTGTCATGGCTTTTACCATAGTGGGCTGGCCTGCATCACGGAAGTAACGAATCAACGAAACATCTGCTTTTAACTTAGTATTGACATCGGCACCTTTGCTAGCCAAAAATTTAGCCAACTCTAAGTGACCATTTAAAGCGGCCAAGTGAAACGCGGTGTGATACGCCACTGGGTGTATATAGTTAATGTCTGCGCCTTTGCTAAGTAAATATTTCACAACTTCCATTTGGCCTCTGTTTGATGCCATTTGTAGTGGTGCCCAGCCGAAAAACTTTTCGTTGACAATGTTTTTATCGGCATTGACAAATTTTTCGACCACTTTCATTTTCCCCTCAGTGAGGCCGTCGCTAAACTCTACTTGTTCATCGTCTGTAATTGCCAAGCTGTTGAGTGAAAAACTTAAAGCCAATACTGTAAATAATATTTTTAACATGTTCATGCTACTTTTCCCTTATATAAAATGCTTATTTTGACAACATATCAAATTAAGCAATAAATTTTCTTGCATTACGAAACATCCGCATCCAAGGAGCGTCTTCCTGTCTATCGTCAGGATACCACGAGTGCTGTACCGAACGGTATACCCGCTCAGGATGTGGCATCATAATACTAAAACGCCCATCTGTGCTAGTTAAGCCAGTAATTCCTTGCGGTGAACCGTTAGGATTAAACGGGTACACTTCAGTTGGCGTTGACATTGCATCCACAAAGCGCATCGTCACCAGTTTTTTATCTAACACGTTATTGACTACATTTTTGTCAGAAAATTCCGCAAAACCTTCACCGTGCGCAACGGCAATAGGCATGCGGCTTCCAGTCATGCCATTAAAGAACAGTGAGGGCGATTCTAATATTTCTACCATGGCAACACGGGCTTCAAATTGCTCCGACTTGTTTTTAACAAAGTGCGGCCAATGCGCGCTTCCAGGAATAATTGAATGCAAATTACTCATCATTTGGCAACCGTTGCACACGCCAAGCGCAAACGAATCTGTGCGGTTAAAAAACGCGCTAAACTCATCATTGGCACGACTGTTGAACAAAATCGATTTGGCCCAGCCTTCACCTGCCCCCAGCACATCGCCATAACTAAAGCCGCCGCACGCCACTAAGCCCGCAAAATCTTTTAGAGAAATGCGTCCGCTAATCACGTCGCTCATGTGCACATCATGCGTGGCAAAGCCGGCGCGATCAAATGCAGCCGCCATTTCCACTTGGCCATTCACACCTTGCTCGCGCAAAATGGCCATTTTGGGGCGACTCAAGTTTAAATAAGGCGCAGAAATATCTTCATTGATATCGTACGTCGTGTGAACGTGCAAACCAGTGTCGGCAGTATTTAAGATACGGTCGTACTCTTGCTGCGCGCAGATTGGGTTATCGCGTAGGCTTTGCATGTGGTAGGTGGTTTCAGACCACATACGATGCAAATTAACACGCGAATCGGTGAATACATTTTTGTTATTGATGGCAATTTCAATTTGATTATTTTTAATGACATTGCCAATAATCTGCGCACTTAAATTTTTATTCAGCTGCGCTAAGATATTATCTGCTTCGGTTGCGCGCACTTGAATCACTGCGCCCAATTCTTCGTTAAAAAGTATTTCTAGAGCATCGCCAGAAGGCGCATGGATATTAGTCTGCAGGCCTGCTCTACCAGAAAATGCCATTTCGCAAAGTGTAGTAAACAAGCCGCCATCGCTGCGATCGTGATACGCTAAAATTTTGTTATCAACATTTAAACGCTGAATTTCAGCAAAGAAATGTTTAAGCTGTTCTGGCGAATCGACATCTGGCGCTTCATCGCCAATTTGGCCGTACACCTGCGCGAGTGAAGAACCACCCATGCGGTTTTTGCGATTGCCTAAATCAATCAAAATCAAGCTAGATTCAACATTGGTAAGCAATTGCGGCGTGAGTGTTTTGCGCGCATCTGGCGTGTTAGCAAATGCGGTCACTACCAATGAAATGGGTGATGTTACCGCTTTATCTTGCCCGTTGTCATTCCAAACTGTTTTCATGCTCATCGAATCTTTACCAACAGGGATCGAAACTCCTAATGCGGGGCATAACTCCATGCCAACCGCTTTTACCGTGGCAAATAGCGCAGCATCTTCGCCAGCATGGCCAGCAGGCGCCATCCAATTGGCGGATAGTTTTAAGTTAGAAATGTCATCAATCTGTGCGGCCGCAATATTGGTAATCGCTTCGCCAATTGCCATGCGGCCAGAGGCAGGCGCATTAATCAAGGCCAAAGGTGCGCGTTCGCCAATGGCAAACGCTTCACCCACATAAGTCTCGTAACCTGCCAATGTCACTGCAACGTCGCTCACTGGCACTTGCCACGGCCCCACCATTTGGTCGCGTGCGATTAAACCGGTCACGCTGCGGTCACCAATGGTGATGAGGAAGGTTTTATCGGCCACGCCTGGCAGCCTTAATACACGCGCTACGGCATCTTTAATATCAATTTTACTGGTGTCAAACGCGGTTAATTTTTTTGGCGCGCTTTTTACATCGCGTGTCATTTTTGGCGGTTTACCGAGCAAAACGCTTAAATCCATATCGACAGGTTTGTTGCCAAAATGGCTATCTACCACGGCTAGATGGCGCTCTGCCGTGGCATAGCCGACAATAGCAAACGGTGCTCGCTCACGCTCGCATATGGTTTTAAATGCTTCTAAATTCTCTGGCATTACTGCCATCACGTAACGCTCTTGCGCTTCGTTGCTCCACAATTCGCGCGGGCTCATGCCAGGCTCTTCGTTATGCACATCGCGCAATTGAAAAATTGCACCTACTTTTGCATCGTTGACTAATTCTGGGAAGGCATTGGAAATGCCGCCAGCGCCCACATCGTGAATGCTGACAATGGGATTTTTTTCACCAAGCTGCCAGCAACGGTCAATCACTTCTTGCGCGCGCCGTTGCAGTTCTGGGTTGCCACGTTGCACTGAGTCAAAATCTAAGTTTTCAGTATTACTACCAGTATCCATGCTGCTTGCAGCGCTGCCGCCCAAACCTATTAGCATGGCAGGGCCACCCAATTGAATAAGGGCTGCACCAGCTGGAATTGTATTTTTAAAAGAATGGCTAGCCGAGATATTGCCCACCCCACCTGCCAGCATAATGGGTTTGTGATAGCCGCGAATTTCTGGATTACCATTAGAGTCAGCAGATTCAAGCTCAAACGTGCGGAAATAACCTGCAATGTTGGGGCGACCAAATTCGTTGTTATAAGCCGCGCCGCCTAATGGGCCGTCGGTCATAATTTGCAGTGGCGTCGCGATACGGCTAGGTTTGCCATAAGCCGCTTCACCAGAGTTTATCTCCCACGGCTGGCTAAAGTTAGGAATATTCAAATTTGATACTGAAAATCCTGTCAAACCAGCCTTAGGTTTGCTGCCAATGCCCGTTGCACCTTCATCTCGAATCTCGCCACCCGCACCTGTCGCCGCGCCTGCGAAGGGCGAGATAGCGGTGGGGTGATTGTGCGTTTCTACTTTCATCAAGTAGTGCATGTCTTCTTGCTTAAAGCAGTATTCGCCGCTTGAGTTGGGGTAAAAACGCTGGGTTTTTTGGCCAGTCACGATGGAAGAATTGTCAGAATATGCCACCACCGTGTGACCAGGGTTGAGCTTATGCGTGTTGCGTATCATGCCGAATAGCGAAATATCCTGTGTCTCGCCGTCAATCACCCAATCGGCGTTAAAAATTTTATGACGACAGTGTTCCGAGTTGGCTTGTGCAAACATCATTAGCTCGACATCGGTCGGGTTGCGGCCGATTTTGGTGAAGTTTTCCACCAGGTAATCTACTTCGTCGGGCGAAAGCGCCAAGCCCATGTCGCTGTTAGCCGCTTCTAACGCGGCTTTACCGCCTTGCAAAATATCCACGCTACTAAATGGTTTTGGCTGTGCGTGGTGGTAGAGTTTTTCGGCATCCGCTAAACTACTCAACACCGTTTCTGTCATGCGATCGTGAATGTGCGCTTTTAGCACAGCGTTTTCTTTGCTGTTAAGAACACCATTGGTTTCCACATAAAACGCAATGCCGCGCTCTATACGCAACACATTATTTAAGCCGCAGTTATTGGCAATATCGGTGGCGCGCGATGCCCACGGTGAAATCGTTCCAATGCGCGGAATGACTAAAAATAATTCTTTTTGCTTAGAGTTATTTTTTATGTCGCCAGAAGCCGCATGGATATTGGATCCCAGGGCATCATTAGCATGTCCGCCATAGCTTAATATTTGCTCTGAGATGTTTGTTTGTGCTGCATTTAAGGCGCTGCTGCTAAACACAAAATGTACAAACTGGCTGCTGATATTGGTGATGCTTGGCGCAGAATTTTTTAAAGCAGCATGTAATTTATCTAAGCGAAAAGCCGATAAAGCAGGGCTGCCACGAAGACTTAAAAAGTGTGCGCTAGCAGAAGGTTTGGCAGAAGAATTAGACATGAAAGGCTGGGCTTAATGTTTGAAAATAATCAGTCGATATTTTAACAGAAAGTGCCACATGTTTGGCAGGGTTGCACTGAAAAGCTATGTACAAAAAAGCCACTCAATTCTTAGTTGAGTGGCTTTTTAATTGAATCTGAGACTATTTGCTGGTTGCTAGCTTAGGCGCATTTTTCCCCGCTAAAAAGCTGTAGCCTAAAAATGCCAGAGGCACTAACAATAAGCTGTAAGAAATCCACGAACCAATACGTCCTTCAGGTCCCCAATCTTCAGTGGCAGCATGCCAGTAGGCGTTATCGATAATGCCTAAGCTGGCAATTTCGGCCGATTCTGTGTATTCATGAAACGCGTAAATAAGCAATTGAATAGAGAACAACACCATAAAAATGGCCGTTACTTGAAAGAACAAACCAAGATTAACGCGGTGGCCATATTTACTCCAAGCCCAGGCCACCATGCCTGCCAGTGATACGCCCAACACGCCGCCCATGGCTAGCGGTACGCCATCAGTGGTTTGTGCCAGCGAGGCGATCATGGTGGCGGCTTCTAAACCTTCACGGCCTATCATTAGCAACACAAACGCAAATATGCCAAATTTGGCGCCGCTAGTAGGGTTGGCGACGGCTTTATCAATGGCGCCAGTAATTTCGCGTTTCATGTGTTTGCCCATTTTAAGCATGTGAATGGTGCAGGTAATGACTAAAATGGCAGCAGTAAGCGCCAATGTGCCCTCCCAAAATGGGGTTAAGCCGCCAATTTTGGCTAGCACCACACCCAAAATAACGCACGCAGCCACTGCTACATAACAGCCTTGGCGCACTGATGGAATCAGTTTTTCGCCACCCGTTTTAAGCAAATAAGTGAGGGTAATGGCAATAATCAAAAAAGCTTCTAAGCCTTCTCTAAATGCAATCATCATGGTTTCGAACATAAAATAGACCTTAAAAATTTATATAATTAAACATTAGTATAATCTTAATGATAATAGTTCGCAATTGAAGATATATTTTATTCACTAATATTTAGACACAAAAAAACCTGCGTGAGCAGGTTTTTTTTAACAGCTAAAAAGTTATTTAGTCGCACCTGGTACATCAATTTTGGCTTTTTCTTTCAAGCCTAACATCAATTTTTCTAGTTTACGTTGTTGCAAAGTGCGCTCTAAGCCATCTTTTACTTTGTCGTAACTTGGTACTTGCGTGGCACGACTGTCATTTAATTTAATCACATGCCAGCCGAATTGGGTTTGAATAGGCGCACTTACTTCGCCTTTTTTCATACCAGTCACTGCATCGCTAAATGGTTTTACCATGCCAGCGGGTGAGAACCAACCTAAATCACCGCCTTTTTCTTTGCTGCCAGGATCAAGTGACTTCTCTTTGGCTATTTTTGCAAAATCGCCTTTTTTAACTGCAGCAGCAACGTCATTGGCTTCCGCTTCAGTTTTGACCAAAATATGACGTGCGCTATATTCTTTGTCGCCTAATTCTTTTTTGTATTGCTCATAAGCCGCTTTTTTATCAGCATCGGTGACTGGATTTTTCTTCATAAAATCTGCTAAAAACGCGTTTACCACCAATTTACGCTGACCAATTTCTGAGGCAATCATTAAATCTGGGTCTTTATCAACGCCTTGCTTTACTGCTTCTTGGTAAGCCAGCTCAGAGCCAACCAGTTCGTTAATAATGGCATTTTTTAAGCCATCACCTTTTTGGCCGCGTGCTTGTGCATCTTTCATAATGTAGTTAACCCAAGCTTGCTTAATCGGCTTGCCGTTTACAGTCGCTGGGTCTGCTGCAAAGCTGCTTGCAGCAAATGTAAGTGTAGAAGCTGCGAAAATAGTGGCGATAAGTTGCGAGATTTTCATTTTAAATCCTTTTTTAAAAATTGAGAGTGCCAAAAATGTTTCAAATACAAAAAGTTATTTGGGGTCGTCTGGAGAAATTGCAAGTATGCTAAGTGCATGAATTTGCTGCGGTATTAAATCTGCGAGTGCTTGATAAATTAAACGATGACGTATTATCTGCGATTTTTGCGAAAATTGCGAGCTTACTATTTTTAGTGTGAAATGCCCGCCGCCTGTGTTGCCTGCATGGCCCGCATGCTGCGCGCTATCGTCTTTAAGTTCTAAGCTGCTAGGCTGTAAAATATTAAGCCGCTGTTGAATGGTTTCTGCTAAATTCATTGATAATTTAAGGTAGCGTTTTTCTAAAAGGTTTGACTACAACGCTCGCATAAACGCCTGCGCTGACAAACGGGTCGGTCTCAGCCCACGCTGTTGCCGCAGCTAAACTTTCAAACTCGGCCACAATTAAGCTGCCACTAAAGCCCGCTGGGCCTGGGTCAACGCTATCAATAGCGGGGAAAGGCCCAGCCAAAAGTAAACGGCCTTGATTTTGCAGCTCGGTCAATCTTGCCAAATGTGCTGGCCTATATTCCATACGTTTTACAAGGCTGTTTTCAGCATCTTCTGCCATAATTGCGTAATACATTATTCTTTACTTTCTGGCTCAGTTGGCTCAATTAAATATTTTCGCAATATCAATGTTTGCAAAATCACAAATATAAACATCATGCCAGTAACGCCGAATAACTTAAAGTTTACCCAAGCATCTTCGCTGTAATTAAACGCCACATATAAATTGAGAAAGCCCAAACCTACCAAAAATATTACCCACACTAAATTAAGCTTGCGCCAAATATTGGCAGGCGCAGCCATCATTTTGCCCATCATTTGCTGAATAAAGTTTTTATTAAAAAATAATTGAGACGTTAATAAAACTGCGGCCAGCAACCAATACAACACGGTGGGTTTCCACATAATGTAGGTTTTATCTTGCAGCAACAGCGTAATGCCGCCCAGTACGCTAATGATAGCGCCGTTTATCAGCAGCATTTTTTCTATTTTGCCGTGGCGCAATTTGGCGTAAACAATCATTGCCAACGTGGTAGCTATGGCAATGGCGGTGGCGGCAAATATGCCATACAGCTTAAAGCCAACAAAAAATAAAATAACGGGCAGTAAATCGAATAAAAATTTCATGTGTGGCTTTGCGGGTATCAGTAAAGGCTGTATTTTGCTATGATTTGGTTTAATTTGCAAAAGTATTGCAAAAGCAATTTGACGTAAATATTAAGGTTAATTTAAACGCATGGCCGCATTGTTCGATCTTCATTGTCACTCCACCGTTTCTGATGGCATGCTTGCCCCCGCCGAGTTGGTGGCGCATGCGGCTAAACGCGGCGTTAAAGTGCTAGCACTGACAGATCATGATGACTTAGGTGGGCTGGAAGCCGCGCGAATAGCCGCTGCTGAGCATGGTATTCAGTTTGTGAATGGCGTAGAAATCTCAGTCACCTGGAAACGCCGCACCCTGCATATTGTGGGTTTAAAAGTTGATATTGAAAATTCGGCACTAAAAACTGCGCTGGCTGGCGTGCGTATTGGTCGCGATGAGCGCGCACAAGAAATGGGTGCAGATTTGGCGCGCGTGGGTATACACGGCGCGTATGAAGGTGCAAAAGCCATTGCCAAGCAAAGCATTATTACGCGCACGCATTTTGCCCGCTTTTTGGTGGCAAATGGCCATGCCAAAGATACTAAAAGTGTGTTTAAAAAATATTTGGTAAAAGGCAAGCCAGGTTTTAAAGAGCATGAATGGATGGACTTAAAAACTGCCATCAATTTAATCAATGACGCAGGCGGCCAAGCGGTCATCGCCCACCCAGGTCGTTACGATTTAGGTACCATTAATATGCTATTGCTAATGCACGAATTTAGAACGCTAGGTGGCACGGCGATTGAGGTAGTGACTGGCAGCCACACGCCGCCGCAATATCAACAATTTGCCAAAATCGCGCATAAATTCAGCCTAAAATCGTCGCTTGGTTCAGATTATCACGGTAGCGGAATCTCTTACATGGAGATGGGCTGCATTCCTGACCTGCCCGATAATTGCGTGCCGGTATGGGACGATTGGCCAGAGACGCAACTGATTCAATAGATGGCGCAGTATTTTGTCATCAATGCCGAAAACCCGCAGGCGCGGCTAATTAAGCACACGGTAGAGATTTTGCGCGCAGGCGGCGTGATTGCTTACCCGACTGATAGCAGTTACGCACTGGGTTGCATGATGGGCTTTAAAGATGCGCAAGATAAAATTAGGCAGATTCGCGGGCTGGACGACAGTCATTTATTTACCTTGGTGTGCAGCGATTTAAGCGAGTTAAGCACTTATGCGCAAGTGGATAATAGCCAATTTAGGCTGCTAAAAGCCAATACGCCAGGCGCTTATACGTTTGTGTTACGCGCTACTAAAGAAGTGCCGCGCCGTTTGCAGCACCCAAAACGCAGTGCGGTTGGCATACGTGTGCCGCAACATGCCATGTTGCAAGCCTTGCTAGAAGCGCTTGCTGAGCCACTGCTAAGTATGACTTTACTGTTACCAAACGAAGATGTACCGTTAAACGATGCAGAAGAAATACGCGATAAATTGCAAAACCAAGTTGAGTTGGTGATTGACTCTGCCATTAGTATGGCGGGACTGACGACAGTGATAGATTTAACCGAAGCCGCACCAAGCTTGATTCGACAGGGCGTTGGCGATGCCGCGCCATTTGGATTGTGAGCAGTAAAAAAAGGTAAAAAAATGGAACTCAACATCATACAAAAAATTGCTATTTATGCGTTGCCAATTCTATTCGCCATTACTGTGCACGAGGCGGCACATGGCTACGCCGCTAAATATTTTGGCGATTTAACTGCCGAAAAAATGGGTCGAATTTCGCTCAACCCACTCAAGCATATCGACCCATTTGGTACCATTTTATTACCCGCGCTCACCGTGATGCTAGGCGGCATTTTATTTGGCTGGGCCAAGCCAGTTCCGGTTAATTTTGGCAATTTGCGCAACCCTAAAAAAGATATGCTGTGGGTGGCTGCGGCAGGGCCTGCCTCAAATTTTGTCATGGCGATTTTTTGGGCATTTGTGATTAAATTCTCATCTGCTGCTGGTGCTTATGCGCTGCCGATGGAAATGATGGGCAAAGCTGGCGTGTCTATTAATATTGTTTTAATGGTACTTAATTTATTGCCTTTGCCACCGCTAGATGGTGGGCGCATTGCAGTGAGTTTGCTGCCAAATCGCTTTGCGCAGCCGTTTGCGCAAATAGAGCGTTTCGGCTTTTTAATTTTAATTGCACTGCTATTTACAGGCGTGTTGAGTAAAATTTTAGACCCGTTTATTGGGTTTGCTTACAACATCATTTTTAGTCTGATTTAAATTAATCTAGTATAAACAACTCAATACCACTTGCTATAATAAACATAATTCAAATAGGGTTTTAATAAATGGCAATCGAACGTGTTTTATCGGGCATGCGCCCCACTGGCAACTTGCATCTTGGGCATTACAACGGCGTGCTTAAAAATTGGATTAAGCTGCAACATGAGCATGAATGCTTATTTTTTGTGGCTGATTGGCATGCGCTCACCACGCACTACGACACGCCAGAAATCATCGAAGAATCAGTATGGGAAATGGTCATTGATTGGCTGGCAGCAGGCGTGGACCCTGCCAATGCGACCATTTTTATACAATCTCGCGTGCCAGAACATGCCGAACTATTTACGCTGCTAAGCATGATTACGCCACTCAGCTGGTTAGAGCGTGTGCCAACCTATAAAGACCAGCAAGAAAAACTCGCCAGTAAAGATTTATCCACTTACGGCTTTTTGGGCTACCCATTGTTGCAATCTGCGGATATTCTGATTTATAAAGCCACACAAGTGCCAGTGGGCGAAGACCAAATTCCGCACATTGAATTCACCCGTGAAATTGCGCGCAGGTTTAACCACATTTATGGCAAAGAGGTGGGCTTTGAAGAAAAAGCCATTGCCGCCATTAAAAAACTAGGCAGCAAACGCGCCGCCGTTTACGAAGAAATGCGCAACGCTTATCAGCAAGATGGCGATGAAGAAGCGCTAGACAGCGCACGCACGATGATAGAAGAAGCGCAAAACTTAAGTTTGGGCGATAAAGAACGCTTGCTGGGCTATTTAGAAGGCGGCGGCAAAATGATTTTGGTCGAGCCTGAATACAAGCTGATGCCCGCCAGCAAAATGATGGGCTTAGACGGCCAAAAAATGTCGAAATCGTATAACAACACCATTTCGTTGCGCGAAGATACCGATACGGTAGCAAAAAAAATCAAAACCATGCCGACGGACCCTGCGCGCATTCGCCGCACCGACCCAGGTGACCCAGCCAAATGCCCCGTGTGGCAATTGCACGAAGTGTATTCTGATGACAACGTCAAAGACTGGGTGCAAATTGGTTGTAAAAGCGCAACGATTGGCTGCATAGAATGTAAACAGCCAGTGATTGATGCGGTGCTAAAAGAGCTTAAGCCGATTCAAGAGCGTGCCGCGCAATATGCCGAAGACCCAACTTTAGTGAAAAATATCGTCGCTGAAGGTTGTGAAAAAGCCCGCAAATTGGCTAGAGAAACGATGCGCGATGTGCGCGATGTGATGGGGTTGAATTATAGCTAGGAGAAACTCATGAAGTTAAATAGATGGCAGCGCGCTGGAGTTGTGCTTTCAGTGTTATGGGCGTTATGTGCTGCATATAATGAGCGAATGTCTCAAGTGGATACAGGTCAGAAAGCAGTACAATTAGATTATGAATACTGTATCGAATCGGAACCATCAGTATCTAAAGACTGTTTGGCCGAGAGCAAAAAGAATAGAGAATTTTGGATGAAGCCGAATTGGGTCAATATAAGTTTTATCGCCTTTGCTCCAATTCTTCTCGGATGGATTTTAGTTTTTATAATTATTCGAGTTTATCGATGGGTAAAAGCTGGAGAAGTCTAAGCAATTTAAGATGTAATTACATATAAAAATAACAAAAATAGATGCTCTGCAAGCCAATATCCATGCGGGTTGCAGGGCATGCATTTTTAGCAGGAAAGTTTAATTAAGGAAACAATGAATCATTGGTTAGCACTTAGTATCGCAATCGTCGCAGAAGTGATTGCAACCAGCACGATGAAATCCACAAATGAATTTACACGTTTTTGGCCGTCAGTGGTTGTGGTGCTTGGCTATGGCACAGGGTTTTATTTTATGGCAATTAGCATGCGCGTGCTGCCAGTGGGCATTATGTATGCCATTTGGGCGGGCATGGGTATTGTGCTGGTGTCTATTATTGGCTGGGTCATTTATCGTCAGGCTTTAGATATTGCAGCTATTATTGGTATTAGTTTAATTATTGCTGGGGTCATAGTGATTAACGTGTTTTCTAAGTCAATCGTTCACTAAAAAGCTTATAAAAATGCTAACGCAGCTTAACTCAGAATTTAAAATCCCTGAAATAAAAATCAAAGGCGAAACGCTGAGCGAGTTGCCGCGCGATTTATACATTCCGCCCGATGCGCTGGAAGTATATTTAGAAGCATTTGAAGGCCCGCTGGATTTGCTGTTGTACCTGATTCGCAAGCATAATTTAGATATTCTCGACATCCCAATGGCGCAATTGACAGCGCAATATATGGCGTATGTAGACCAAGAAACCAGAGATAAGTCGAAGGTGATTAAGCTGGAACTTGCGGCGGATTATTTGTTGATGTCGGCGATGCTGATTGAGATTAAATCACGTATGTTGCTGCCAAAACCTGCCGAGATTGAAAGTGAAGACGACCCGCGTGCCGAGTTAGTACGCCGCTTGATGGAATATGAGGCGATTAAATTAGCAGCGCAGCGCTTAGATGCCATGCCGCAAGTGGGCGTGGAAATACAAGTTGCCGCGGCTTATTATCAACATATTAGCGAGATTAAACCACCCGAAGTGAGTTTGGATGAACTGGTGGAAGCGTGGCGCAATGTACTAAAACGCGCCAAATTAAATAGCCACCACAAAATTGGCAAATCAGAATTATCGGTGCGTGAGCATATGAGCCAGATTCTGCGCCGCTTGAAGGCGGACGGCATGGTGGAGTTTTCACAATTATTTGATATGGTGCAGGATGGTTTGGCTAAACTTGTGGTGAATTTCTTGGCCATTTTAGAGCTGGCCAAAGAAGGCTTAATTCGCATGACGCAGCAGCAAGCGTTTTCACCCATTTATTTGCAAGCGAATACGGCGGAGTAAAGCATGCAAGAGCCTGAAAATATAGACCAAATGAAACAAGTGCTAGAAGCCGCGCTGTTGACGGCTGGCCAGCCATTGAGCATAGACGATATGTTGAAGCTGTTTGCAGGCCGCATGGAGCGGACCACGTTGCGTATGTTGTTGGATGAACTCAAAATGGATTGGAACGAAAAAACGCTAGAGCTGGTGCAAGTTGCTACTGGTTACCGCTTTCAGGCCAAACCACAATTTAGCGAATTTATTGTGCGCCTTAGCCCAGAACGGCAGCCAAAATATAGCCGCGCCGTGATGGAAACATTAGCGATTATTGCTTACCGCCAACCAGTGACGCGCGGCGATATTGAGCAAATACGCGGCGTTGCAGTAAACCCGAATGTGATGCGCCAATTGCAAGAACGCGATTGGATTGATGTGGTTGGACAACGTGAAGTGCCAGGGCGACCATCGCTTTACGCGACCACGAAACACTTTTTAGATGACCTGAATTTACGTTCAATTTCTGAACTGCCACCATTTGAAGATTTCGCCCAAACGGAAATTCCACTCGATAGTTAATATATTTTATTCTAGCTTTAGCGCTAACTGCTGTAAAATGCGCTTTTGCAATCAATAGTTTACTCATATGGCACGTCCATTCAAACAGCAGCGCGACCCCCAAGCCACCCCACGCAGGCCAAAGACTGATTTTAAAAAATTAGCAGTGGACGAGAACGCACCGCCTGAGCCCACACAGCGTTTGCATAAGTTAATGGCTTTGGCGGGTTTGGGCTCACGCCGAGATATGGAAGAGCTAGTGGTGAGCGGTCGCGTCACGGTGAATGGTGAACCCGCCAAACAAGGCCAAGGCGTCACGCAATACGACATGGTGCGTTTAGATAACCGCCATATTAAATTGCCGTTTGAAGCTGAGCTGCCGCAAGTGCTGATTTACCACAAGCCTGAGGGTGAAATTGTCAGCCAAGACGACCCAGAAGGCCGCGCTAGCGTATTTGATAAGCTACCGCGTATTAAGCAAGGCAAGTGGATTGCCATTGGCCGACTCGATATGAATACCAGCGGACTGTTGATTTTCACCAATTCTGGCGAGCTGGCCAACCGGTTTATGCACCCAAGATACGAAGTTGAGCGTGAATACGCCGTGCGTATTTTTGGCGAACTGACCGAAGGTCAAATGTTGACGCTGACGCAAGGCATCGAGCTAGAGGACGGCCCAGCGAGTTTTGACAGCATTTCTCCACAAGGTGGCGAGGGTGCTAATCATTGGTATCAAGTGATTATTCGTGAAGGCAGAAATCGCGAAGTGCGGCGCTTGTTTGAGGCATTTCAGTTACCAGTGAGCCGCCTGATGCGCGTGCGTTTTGGCCCTGTCAATTTGCCGCCACGCGTGAAACGCGGCACCATGTTGAAGTTAGAACAAAAACAAGTAGTGGATTTGCTGGAATGGGCTGGTTTAGAAGTGCCAAAAACGCCAATGAAGCAACTGAGCCAGCGCGAAAAAGATAAAGCCACCAGCGTATTTGTACCCAAAGTGCGCAAGCAACGGGTGAGTGCGTTAGATCGTGACCCTGCAATGCGTAAAACGCGTATAACGGGTGAAAACAACAGGCCTGCAGGCCGCATGGATACTGGCTCGCAGGGCATCGCTAAGAAGCCTACACCTAAACCAGGTAAAAGACGTATTAGACAAAGCAGTGATTTGCCTGCAGAGAATAAACAAAAAGCCAGCATGCCACACAAAAGCGATAGAAATCGCGGTAGAGGCTAACTCACATTAGATTTAAGTCAGAATTTAATTTAGCTTAATTTAGCCAATTGCGTTAATTGCTCTTTTGTCAGTAAAAATACGTACTGATTACCTGCGGCAACTTCTAGCCAAGTAAATGCCACTTCTGGATAAGCTGCTTCCAGTGCATCACGATTATGACCAATTTCCACCACCAAAATACCTTCATCGTTTAAGTGTTTAGCCGCTTCACGCAATATGGTATGCGTATGGTCTAAGCCTGCATCACCGCTACCCAGTGCAATTTGCGGCTCGTTACGATATTCGGTGGGAAGTTTCGCCATGCTCGGTGCGTCCACATACGGCGGATTGCTGATAATCAAATCATATTTTTTGCCACTTAACGCAGTAAACATATCAGATTGAATAGCAGTGATTTGGTCTTGCAAGTCATAGTTGGCAATATTGATGTTGCACACTGCAATGGCATCGGTTGAAATATCCACCACATCAATGGTGGCATCTGGGAAAGCATTGGCTAGCAGAATACCTAAACAGCCGCTGCCTGTGCAAATATCAGCGGCAGAATTAATGAGCTCGGGATGCTCGATCCATGGTTGCAAGCCATGCTCGCCTTCTTCGTTAAAATCTAACAGCTCGGCAATAAAACTGCGCGGCACGATCACGCGCTCATCCACATAAAATTTAAAGCCACGCAGCCATGCCTCGCGCACCAAATAAGCGGTTGGTGTGCGATTAGTCACACGCTGCTCGATTAAATGCGCCAAGTGTTTGCGTTCTTGTTCAGTGATGACTGCATCCATAAAGTTATGCAAGGTGTCGTGCGGTAAATGCAAAGCACTCATCACCAACCAGACCGCTTCATCGTAACTATTGTCTGTGCCGTGGCCAAAAAAGATATCGGATTCTTCAAACTGGCTGACGGTGAAACGCAGCCAATCGCGGATGGTATGAAGTTCTTCGCTTAACCTAGGATGATGCATCATGAAAGTAGTTTCTTCATGGTGTACTTATAAGTGTCTTTTAGCGGCTCAATATCGGCCACGCCAACGCATTCATTCAGTTTGTGAATAGTTTTATTCAGCGGCCCAAACTCGATGACTTGCTGGCAAATATCAGCAATAAAACGGCCATCTGACGTGCCACCAGTGGTGGAAAGCTCAGGCGAAACACCGTAACACTTTTCAATGGCACGAGAAATCGCTTCAACCAAGTTGCCACGTGGTGTGATGTAAGGCTGTGAGTATTCCCATTCCAAGCTGTAGTCTAACTCGTGCGAATCTAAAATGGCATGTACGCGTTGGCGTAAGTTGGCGTCTGTGCTGCCTGCGCCGTTAAGCTCTGGGCAGAATCTAAAATTAAATAAAATTTCCACTTCGCCTGGCACGACGTTGGTAGCGCCTGTACCACCATTCATATTACTGATTTGCCAGCTGGTGGGTGGAAAGTATTCGTTGCCTGTATCCCACACCGTTTCTACCATGTCTTTAATGGCGGGGGCGACGAGATGAATAGGATTTTTCACCAAATGCGGGTAAGCAATATGCCCCTGCAAGCCAAGCACAGTCAGCTTGCCAGAGAGAGAGCCACGACGGCCATTTTTAATCATGTCGCCTACCACTTTATTGCTGGTGGGTTCACCAACGATGCAATAATCGATGAGTTCATTGCGATTTTTTAACACTTCGACCACTTTAACCGTGCCATCTACTGCCACACCTTCTTCATCTGAGGTAATTAGCAGGCCGATGGAACCTTTGTGGTTGGGATTTTCAGCGATAAATTCTTCAATACTAGTAATGAATGCGGCCAGCGAGGTTTTCATGTCAGCTGCGCCGCGTGCGTACAACATGCCATCTTTAATGGTGGGTTCAAACGGTGGCGTGTGCCATTTATCAAGCGGTCCTGTAGGCACCACATCGGTATGGCCTGCAAACACCAGTAGTGGCGATTCTGTACCAAGGCGCGCGAAAAAGTTATCCACGTTACCGAAGCGCATACGTTCGATTGCAAAGCCTAATTTTTCAAGCCGTGCAATCATCACTTCTTGGCAGCCTGCGTCATCAGGCGTGTTGGACTGGCGTTTGAGTAAATCAATGGCAAGAGCCAATGTTTTAGAATCAGGTGTTTTAGACATTTACGAGTTCTTTGTTATAAATGGTTTCGTCGAAACCTAAGCACAGAATTTTACTGTCTTTTTCTAACAGCGGGCGCTTTATTAGTGAGGTTTTGGCTTGCATTAGTTGCATCGCGCTTGCATCGTCAACAATACTGCTTTTTGTGGCATCATCTAAGCCGCGCCAAGTGAGCCCAGCGCGGTTGATGAGTTTTTCATGCGATTGTTGTGAAAGCCAATTTCTTAACAACTCGGCCGACGCACCTTGTTTTTTAAAATCGTGAAAATCATAGGCGACGTGATTCGCAGCCAACCAATCACGCGCTTTTTTCACCGTGTTGCAGTTAGGTATGCCGTACAGTTTTAATTCGCCAGCCATAAAAATTAAAGCTTAAATGCCGCGTAATAGCTCGTTAATACCCACTTTGCCACGTGTTTTCTCATCTACTTTTTTAACGATGACAGCGCAATATAGGCTATACGTACCGTCTTTTGAAGGTAAATTACCCGCCACCACCACAGAGCCAGCTGGCACGCGGCCGTAAAATACTTCGCCAGTTTCGCGATCGTAAATTTTGGTGCTTTGGCCAATATACACGCCCATCGAGATGACGCAATTGTCTTCCACCACCACGCCTTCTACCACTTCAGAGCGCGCGCCAACAAAACAGTTATCGCCAATAATGGTTGGCCCCGCTTGTACTGGCTCTAATACACCACCAATGCCCACGCCGCCAGATAAATGTACGTTTTTACCGATTTGCGCGCAAGAGCCGACTGTGGCCCACGTATCGACCATGCTGCCTTCGCCCACATGCGCGCCAATATTGACGTAGCTAGGCATTAGTACGGCATTTTTGCCAATAAATGAGCCGCGACGCACAATAGCGTTTGGCACGACGCGAAAGCCGCCCGCTTTAAAATCGGCTTCAGAATAGTGGGCAAATTTTGGTGGCACTTTATCAAAATATTTGGTCACGCCGTCATCCATCAAAACATTTTCTTCTAGGCGAAATGACAGCAACACGGCTTTTTTCAACCATTGATGCGTTTCCCAATTTTGCGTGTCGCCAATACGGCTAGCCACGCGCAATGTGCCAGCGTCTAAATCGGCAATAATCGAATTAACGGTGGTTTTTAGTTCGGCAGATGCGTTGGCTGGGTTGATGTTGGCGCGGTCTTCAAACGCGGCTTCGATAATGCTTAGGCGTGGATCCATGAGTTTCTCAGATTAGTTAATTGACGAAAAACATCATTTTAACCTATAAGTAAACATCAGCCAAAAACAAAAAAGCGCGTGTATTTCTACACACGCTTTTAAATTATTAAAATTGATTTATTGTTTTGCTTTTGCTGCTTCGTATAGCGGACGAACTTTGGGCGCCAACGCTTTCAAATCAGCAATACGGTTTTCATTTGCCGGGTGCGTACTAAAAAACTCTGGCGGTGCGTTTTTAGATTGCGCACCCATTTTTTGCCATAAAGTCACGGCAGCATCTGGATTAAATCCCGCCCGTGCAGCTAACTCTAAACCCATTTTATCCGCTTCACGTTCTTGCTCACGGCCATTGGGTAATGCAAAAAATAGCTGCGAACCAGCACCTGCGGCTTGCACAGCAACGCTGCCTGCGGCGCCTGTAGCAAACGCCGCCAAAGCTTGTAAGCCAAATTGTTGCACATACGCTTGGCTCATACGCTCACGACCATGTTCACGCAAGGCATGGGCAATTTCGTGGCCAATCACTGCAGCTAATTCGTCATCTGTTGCGTTAATTTTTTCTACCAAGCCTGATAACACCATGATTTTTCCGCCTGGCATGCAATAGGCGTTTAACTGGTCATTTTTTTCTACGTTAACTTCCCAGGCCCATTTAGCGGCGTCGGGGCGAAACACGCCAACTTGCGCGATGAGTTTATTCGAGATGCCGCGCACACGTGTCACCATGGCGGGGTCAGCATTGAGCGTATTTTTCTTTTTGGCTTCACCCAGTGTTTGTGCATAAGCTTGCGACGACATTTTATCGACAGACGAGGCTGGCAATAGCATAAATTGCGAGCGATTGACGCCCGCCACGCTATCTTTAGTGGTGGTGGCGCAGCCAGTAACAACTAGGCTAGATGCAGTTACTAGCGCAACGGTTAATTTTCTCATCGAATTTTTCATCACAAACCCCGTAATTATTTTATTGAAAAACGTATTTATTGATAACGTATTAAGCTTAATTTGGTTGATTTTAATATTAATTATAGCGCAAGTAAGAAACATTGCCCTGGAAGCCGCGCTGGTATTGGCTTGCAGGGCATCTAAATAAACATGCTTAATTAATGATGACTTATATTTTTACCTGAGAACCAAGTTCTACTTATATCTTAACTTGCGAGCCAAGCTCGACAACGCGATTTGGCGGCAGTTTAAATTGGTTGGTAATGGTTTCGGCGCTGCGGAACAGGCCAATAAAGATTTTTTTACGCCATATAGCCATGCCTGATTTCTCGCTGGCGATTAAAATTTCTTTGCCGATAAAGAACGAAGTATCCATTGGGTTAAGCTCTAGGCCACGCGACGTACACAAGGCCATATCGCGCGGCAAATCAGGCTCGTCTTTAAAGCCATATTTAATGGTCACGCGGTAAAACTCGTGCTGCATGGCCTCTACTGTGACGCGTTCTTCTAAATTGGTGTGCGGCACATCTAAAAATTTCACCGTTAAAATCACTACTTTTTCATGCAACACTTTATTGTGTTTTAAATTGTGCAACATGGCATGCGGAACACCATCAGGGTTGGGCGTCATAAACACGGCAATACCTGGCACGCGCGGCGGCGGGTGCGAACCAATAGCTTCAATAAATGGAGTGAGCTCCATCGCTTCAGATTTCATACGTTTGTATAGAATATGCCGTCCATTTTTCCAAGTTAACATGAGTACAAAAATAATGGCGCCAATTAGCAAGGGCACCCAGCCACCATCAGGTACTTTAAGTAAATTGGCACTAAAAAACGCCACATCAATCACTAAAAATAAGGTAATTAAGGCATAAGTTTTTAGTTTGCTCCAGCGCCAAATCTCTCTAAATACCACGGCGGCTAATAGGGTGGTAATCACCATATCGCCAGTGACTGCAATGCCATAGGCTGCTGCTAATTTGCTAGAGCTGCCAAACCCTATGACCAACGCCATGGTGGCCAGCATAATGCCCCAATTTACGCGCGGCATATAGACTTGGCCTTGTTCACTTTCTGACGTATGCTGTATGTGCATGCGTGGCAAATAGCCTAATTGCAAGGCTTGGCGCGATACTGAAAATGCGCCAGTAATAACGGCTTGGCTGGCAATCACAGTAGAGGCGGTCGCCAATAAAATCAGCGGAAATAGCGCCCATTCTGGCGCTAATAAATAGAATGGA
Organism: Methylophilaceae bacterium; assembly: GCA_031422335.1. Taxonomy (GTDB): domain Bacteria; phylum Pseudomonadota; class Gammaproteobacteria; order Burkholderiales; family Methylophilaceae; genus Methylotenera_A. The sequence continues at coordinate 12,429 of JANOQW010000025.1, read as the reverse complement.
TTTTTAATGGCATCGGCATTGTGCAACAACAACGCACCTTGGCCAAAATAGTTAAGTACCAAGGCTGGCAACACAAATACAAACCAAGCCAAGCGAATGGGAAAGCGCCCAAAGTGCCCCATGTCTGCGTATAAAGCCTCGGCGCCTGTCACCGCCAACACCACAGCGCCCAGTGCCACAAAAGCTATCCACGGCTGGCTAGCAAAGAATTGATAGGCGTAATAAGGATTCATCGCGTTGAGAATGGTGGTGTCATGCGAGATATTAATAGCACCTAACAAGCCCAACGTGCCAAACCATAACAACATGACTGGCCCAAAATACTTGCCCACTACTGCTGTACCTTTGCTTTGCGCCCAAAATAGGCCAAATAAAACCACTAAGGTAATTGGCACAATGGCTTTGTGTAGCTGCGGCGCAGCCACTTCTAGCCCTTCTACTGCAGACAACACCGAAATAGCGGGCGTAATCATGCCATCGGCATAAAACATACAGGCGCCTAAAATACCCAGCAGCATAATATTGCGTTGCTTAGTTTTATTACCCGATTGATTACGGCTAGCCAGCGCTAGCAACGCCATAATACCGCCTTCGCCGCGGTTATCGGCACGCATAATAAACGCGACATATTTGATGGAAACGATGAGAATAAGCGCCCAAGTGATGAGCGACAAAATACCGTAAACATTGGCTGCGTTAAGCGCTAGCGGGTGATGGCCCTCGGTAAATACCAGCTTCATGGTGTATAGAGGGCTGGTGCCAATATCGCCAAACACCACGCCCAGTGCGGCTAAAGACATGGTGGCTAGGCTGGCTTTGTGAGGATTATTGTTTTGCATGAGTTAGGCAATAAAAGTGTTTCGGTATTATCAGCCAACTTAAAAAACTTAGCCATAATATTTTAGGTAAATTTTATATTTTTACATTTGTAATCACTCGCGTGAATAAAACGATGCCCTACAAGCCCCAATGGTATTGGCTCGCGGAGCATCATAATAATTAAGGCGTATTAATGCATTATTTTGATGATTATTTTTATGTGACTTTTTTATGGCGCGTCGCCATTAAACTTAAAAATATACTGGTGCCAAGCAGCGTAATTACCACCGCTAATGATACCGCCACTGGAATTTTAAACCAATCCACAATCAGCATTTTTATGCCGACAAATATCAACACCACGGCCAAGCCATATTTAAGTAAATGAAAGCGTTGCGTCATATCGGCCAGTAAAAAGTACAAAGCACGCAAGCCTAAAATAGCAAAAATGTTAGAAGTGAACACAATAAACGGGTCGCTGGTAATGGCAAAAATAGCGGGAATGCTATCCATGGCAAAAATGACGTCTGAAAACTCGATGAGCACCAGCACTAAAAACATTGGCGTAAACCAGCGCACGCCATTTTTATAAATCCAAAATTTGTCACTGTGATATTCATCCGTCACGCGCATGTGTTTTTTAAGCCATTTTAACAATGGGTTATCGGCCAAATTGGGTTCTTGCCCTGCAAATATGAGCATTTTGATGCCAGTAATCAGCAAAAACGCGCCAAATACATACAGCACCCAATGAAACTGCGCGATAAGCCAAGCACCAAGCAGAATCATTAACGCGCGCAGTAAAATTGCGCCCAGCACACCGTAAAGCAATACCCGCTTTTGAAACTCTAGTGGAACTGCAAAGTAAGTAAAAATCATTACAAATACAAAAATATTATCCATCGCCAGCGTTTTTTCTAGCAAGTAACCAGTTAAATATTCCATGGTTTTTGTGTCGGCAATGACACGGCCTGCAGTGTGATCTAGCCAGCCCCATAGCCCAGCACCAAACAATAAAGCCATGGCAAACCACACTATAGACCACGTTAATGCTTCTTTTGTGCTAACTTTTTGTGCACCATTTTTTCCCAACATCAACATATCAATGGCTAACATGGCCACCACAAATACGGCAAAACCAGACCACATCCACCAAGTGGCAATTGATTGCAACCCGCCCATGCTTTGTAACTCATTCATCTTGTTTTTCCATTATATTTAAAGATTGATTTGTATTATGTTGACTATTTTCTTGCGTATTTTCAGTTAACTTACTACCTTCTAATTTAGGTTCACTTAATTCATACGCTTCTAAATGTGCTGCCCACTCGCGCCATACCGCCCACGCCACAGTTAACACAATTGGCCCAACAAATAGCCCCACTAAGCCAAAGGCTAATAGCCCACCCAGTACGCCAAACAATACTAGTAAAAACGGTATTGGGCTGACGCTGCTAATAAATATTGGGCGCAATACGTTATCTAGCTGACTCACCACGGCGGCACCCCATATCCAAATACCAATCGCTTCAGCGGTGTTGCCTTGCATAAATAACCATAAACCCGCACTGCCCCACGCCAGTGGCGTGCAAAATGGAATGAGCGCAAGCATGGCAGTCACTAAGCCAAAAATAACCGGCGATGATAGTCCTGCAACCCAATAGCCAAGGCCTGCCACCGCGCCCTGTATTAATGCAGTTAGTAGCACGCCATACACCACCGCGCGCGTGGTGGTGCCTGCTGCATGCAAGTAACCATGTGCTTGTGGGCCGATATACTTGGCTAGCACATGGCGAATTTCGTGCACAATACGCGCGCCATCGCGGTAAAAGAAAAATAAAATAATCACCACAAATAACATTTTGACTAAATTTTTACCAAGCCCGCCAGCTAATGTAGTCAAATCGTTAGTGTGTGCTGCCAGCCATGGTTTAATAGCAGATGCAATATCTTGCGAGCCAGTAAACGCAGCCAGTTGTTGTTGCAGCCAATCGCCAAGCCAAGGCAAATTTTTAATCGTTGCAGGAATTTGCAAAGGCGCTGCTAAAAATGCCTGAATAGCAGGGTAAATATGCGTGATTTCTTGCTGCGCCAGCCATATCAGCCAAAGCAAAGGCAAAAACAAAGTGATGCCTGCCAATAATGTAGCAATACAAGCTGCTAAGGTATCGCGCCCTTTGCCGCAAAGCCTTATTTTGTTTAGAGCAGGCCAAGAGGCATAACTGAGGATGCCCGCCCAAATGATAGGCACTAAAAATGGTGCAACCACAATAAATGCCATGACTAACAAGCCGCCTAAGGCTAACCAAGGTACCAGCTTTTGGCTAATAGAACGGCGACCTTGTGGAGTGCTAGGTTGAGCGCTGGGTGGAGAGCTAGTTTGCAAATTTCATCCTGATAAGTTTATGATTGATTAGACATTCGCATACTTATTTTTTGCTCGAGCTACTGCCAACAGAAATTCTATCCATTAGCGCAAACATCACACCAGAAAATACCAATGTTAAGTGAATGCCAACCAGCCACGCCAATTGCTCATTGCCGTTAGGCTCTGATAACACTTCTTTTACATTAATAAAATATTTAAGTAGCTCGATACCAGAAATAGCCACAATAGAGCCGATGAGCTTCAGTTTTAAATCAGAGAATCCTACATGGCCCATCCAATCTGGGCGGTCTTCGTTATCGCCAGTATCAATTTTAGAGACGAAATTTTCGTAGCCTGCAAAAATAATAATCAGTAGTAAATTAGCCACTAGTGTAATGTCAACCAGTGTCAAAATTCCCAGTAAAGCAGCGCTGCCATCGCCGCCAAATACAATGGGCAATAGTGTAATAAATGCACTTGAAAATTTGACTAACAACAAGGCCACCGCTGCCACTAAGCCAATATAAAATGGTACCAACAGCCAGCGGCTAGCAAACATAAAATGCTCTAGCATCAGCTCAACCTGTTTCATCTTTTTCATATTTAATCTTTAGTTGTTGGTAAAACTTGGTTAGAAAATTGTCGCGCTCTTTCTATACGTCTTGCCAAAGTGCGCATACAGCGGCCGCAAGCGCGGTCAATCGCTACATATAAATCAGTTTCTACATCTTCTATGACAATGTTGTTTTGACCTGCTAGTTTTAGCTCAATTTGGCAGCGTTTATCGATACCGCCACGCGGGCCATTAATATCTGCCAACCAAACATGCGCTTGCATAATTAAAGTGTCATTACGGTTAAGCGCAAACTGCATGTGCTGAGTGGTGTAGCTTTTCAAGCTATCGGTAAGAGAAAATCCTGTGGTTTGTATGTTGAGTTGCATGCGTTCCACCCCCTGTCATTTAGTTTATATTTGTCATTGATAGATATTGCTTTAACACATAAAACTGGGCTTAAAAAAGCCCAGCTAGTTTTGACCAACCTCTATTTCTAATCAGTAGTTACTGCTGGTCTATTTTCTACCGCTGGCTTAGCAGCCTCAGCAGCATCGGTGGCTTTATCTACCGCTTTTTCGTTCTTTTTAATCATGTCGCCTTTAGGCGATTCAGTCGAATGTTTGCTTTGAGTCGTGGTTGCAGCAGGTCGCAGATCATTAACAGGCGCTGCTTTTTTAGCTGCATCCATTTCTTCTTGGGTCATCTTTTGTTGCTTATCGATGAGTTCGTTTTTGGCGTCAGCTAAGTTAACTTTGGCAATTGCTGCCATTGGGCTAATCAATAAAACAGCGGCTAAGCCAAAATGTGTTGCAATTAAACGTGGTAATTTCATATCAAACTCCTTGTTTTATCAAAAAATAGACTTAGTTTCATATCTAAATACTTAACATTCGTGCGGTCTAAAAATCATTTTTTGCTCCTTGTGTTACTGCAATGAAATTACTTTACGCCTAAATAATACTTCCAACAAACAGTTTTATAATGAATAATACATCTAAAATATGGATGTATTTTTTAAGGAGCTAATGATGGATAACTTAAACTATAAGCATCTGCGTTATTTTTGGATGGTGGCAAAAACTGGCAGCATTGCGCGTGCCAGCGAGCAGTTATATTGCTCGCCACAATCAATTAGTGGGCAACTGGGCGAGTTAGAAAATAATTTAGGCGTGCAATTGCTTAAAAAATCTGGGCGCGGTTTGGTGTTAACTGATATGGGGCGGCGCATTTTTAGCTATGCCGATGAAATATTTGCCTTGGGTAGTGAGCTGCTAGAAGTAACGCATCATCAACAAGTTAAAAAAAGTACGCCATTTCGCATTGGCATATCAGATTCGGTGGCTAAATCCATCGCTTATAAAATTATCGAGCCTGTGTTGCATTTGGATGAGCCAATCCGCTTGATTTGTCGCGAAGGTAAATTGGCAGGTTTGCTGTCAGAAATGTCAGTCAACCATTTAGATTTGGTGATTGCGGATAGGCCGATGCCCACCAGCGTGCATGTGCGTGCGCATAATCATTTATTGGGCGAGAGTAAGTTGGCAATTTTTGCCAGTAAAAGTTTGGCAGAAACCTATGCCCAGCGTGAAAACTTGCAATTTCCATTTAATTTAAATGGCGCACCTTTTTTATTGCCAGGTGAAGATTTTACTTTTCAGAAAAAACTCATTGATTGGTTTGAAAGCAAAAAAATCTACCCACGCGTGGTGGGTGAGTTTGACGATGGCGCCTTACTAAAATCCTTCGGCCAAGCAGGCGCAGGTTTTTTTGCTGCCTCTGCCGCCATTGCCAGTTATGTATGCAGCCAGTATCAAGTGCAGCAAGTGGGTCAAATTGATAAGGTGACAGAGCAGCTTTACGCCATAACCACCGAGCGCCGTTTAACGCACCCCGCAGTGATGGCAATTGTGCAGGCAACAACTAAAATATTTTCGGTTTAGGGTTCTTCTGCAACCAACTAGATTTAAACGTGTTTTAAGCGATTGTAAATTTCTAAAACACGTGGCATTGCGCGTTCTAGCGCGCTAATCACTTCTGGGTCAAAATGCTTGCCTGCATTGCTACATATATAATCTAACGCTTGTTCAACTGGCCACGCTTCTTTATAAGGACGTTTTGAGGTTAGCGCGTCAAACACATCGGCTGCTGCCACAATACGTGCCGAGAGTGGAATGGCTTGACCTGATAAGCCTAACGGATAGCCGCTACCATCAAATTTTTCGTGGTGAGCAGCAGCAATTTCAATGCCTATTTTAAACATGCTGCGGCCATGCGCTTGCACTTGCGCCTCAGCCAGCTGTAACACTTCAGCACCAATTGTTGGGTGGCGCTCCATTTCTGCGCGTTCGGCGGCATCTAATTTACCAGGCTTTAGCAAAATGCTGTCAGCAATGCCCACCTTGCCAATATCGTGCATGGGGGCAAAGTTAAACACATCACGCACATAGGCGGGCGTAATCATGGCGCTATAAGCTGAGTTTTGACCAAGCTGCTCGGCGATAATTGCCGAGTAAAGCGCCATTCTAGTTAAGTGATCGCCTGTTTCTGGGTCGCGGCTCTCGGCCAATTTAGCCAAGCCTTTAATGGCCGCAATCACTAGGTTTTCCATTACCACAGTTTTTTCAAATACATGCGAAATCACCGCCGCAATATTGCTTAAAAACTCAATATGTTCTGGCTGGTAAGCCTTGCTGGCGCTGGCAAACACCATGTAAGCATTGGCTGTATTGACGTTACTATTAGTTTCAGTTTGCAGCGGCAAATACACGGCTGATTGCAAACCGTTGTGCGCAAGTGCATGCTCTAAATAATCAGTAGTGGGTAGGTTATTATCGTTAAAGTGTACGCTGTAAGGCACATGGATATTGCCTTGCAGCGATGCTGGCATGGCAAATGTATTGTCAGTAAAAGCTTGATTTTTAGGGCAAAAGTAGCGCTCTAAACTCAAGCGTTGATTATCTGGTGTGGCGTATAGCACGCCCACCCAATCTAGCGGTACAAATTGCTGAAACTCGGTATGCACAAATGCCAATACTTCATCGAGCTGGGTGCCTTGATTGATGCGGTTGGTAAGCTTAAACATGGCATTTAGCCGATTGGTCAGCTGATTGAACGCGTTACCCATGTGCGCAATTTCGTTGTTGCCACTGATGGGTATTGGGTGCGTAAAATCGCCTTGCGCCACTTGCTCAAAACCTTTCAGCGTGGATTGTATGGGCTGCATAATGCCGCGTTTTAGCAGCCACAGCATGCCTAGTAACAATGCTGCGCCTAGTACAGCCGATATCTGTAAAAACAATCTAATTTGGCTAAGCTTTTGCTCCATCATGCTTTGAAAAGCCACGCTAAGTTTTTCGGACGACACCACTAAATTATCGCCGCGCGCCAAAATATACTCCGCCGCCCAAGTCAGACGTGGCTCGTTTAAATTGTTACCAATTTTGCGCTTTAAACCAATATCAAAGCGCTGCCAATCACTGCTAGAACGCGCCAATTGGTTGCGTGATTGCGCATTGAAGGTACAATAAATTTTGCCCTCGTGGTTAACTGTATGCGTTTTACCCAATAAATCACTGCTTAATTGGCGTGTGGCCAGCGATAAAATAATCTGGTTGTATTGCATCGTTTGTTGCTGCAAACTTTGCCAATAAATCTGCAAATCACGGTTGTACTTTTCGTAATTATCGGGCGCTTGCGTGCTGTATTGCTTGGCTTGATTCACCATGCTTTGGCTAAGCACGCGCAATTGGCCGGTTAAATTTAAAATAATGTAATCGTGCTGGCGCGCGCGCAGCGCATTGAGTGTATAGCCCAGCGTACCGATGAGCAACACAAAAATAAGGGCGATAGCTAACCCAATTTGTACTTGAATAGAGTGATACCACTTATTTTGCATGTAGATTAGTCAGTGTTGGCTGGCAATCATTACAAGCTTTATTCATTTGATTTTTTGATGTGCGTAATGGCTGCTTCGGCGCTGCCTTGCGCAAAGGTAATGCGCACGTTTTGATCAACTTTTAGCTTTTCAGCATTGCTTAGTAATAAGCCATCACTCGTTTGCACCAGCGCATAACCACGCGCCAATACATTGTGCGGGTTAAGTTGAGCCAAGCTATTTTGCAAATTCAGTAAGCGCATATTGTTGGTTTGTAGATGCCGCTGCAAGCCAATATGCATGCGGTGTTGCAGTTGACGCAATTGATTCGCTTTGTTTTCAATTTGCTGCAAAGGTGAGATTAAACGCTTACTTAAATAATCGAGTCTTTGCGCGCTGCCCTGCAAGCCAATATCCATGCGCCTTACCAGCCTGCTCCAAACGCTCGCTAATTGTGCTTTTACAATTTGCCTGTCTTGGCTGGCTAGCTCAGCCGCTGCGGTGGGCGTGGCAGCGCGCACATCGGCGACAAAATCGCAAATGGTAAAATCAGTTTCGTGACCAACGCCAGAGATGGTGGGGATTGTGCATTCGTCAATTGCGCGCGCCACAATTTCTTCGTTAAATTGCCATAAATCTTCCATGCTGCCGCCACCGCGACAAATAATCAGCGTATCTACTTCGGCACGTTTATTGGCGGTATGAATGGCTTTTGCAATCTGCGTGGCAGCGCCTTTACCTTGCACTGGCGTCGGATAAATAATAATATTGATGGCAGGGTTACGACGTTTTAACGTCGTTAAAACGTCGCGCAAAGCTGCGGCATCTTTTGAGGTGACTATGCCAATAGTTTTAGGGTGTGCGGGAATGGCTTTTTTAAAAGCCGCATCAAATAAGCCTTCGTGCGCTAGCTTAATTTTGAGCTTTTCAAACGCCTCAAATAAAGCACCCAAGCCCGCTTTTTGCACAAACTCTACAGTTAATTGAAAATCGCCACGCGCTTCGTAAAGCGTTACCGTGCAGCGCGCTTCGATTTTGTCTCCCTCGCGTGGCATAAAATCGACATAACTATTGCGGCCTTTAAACATCACACACTTCACTTGTGCGGTGCTGTCTTTAAGCGAAAAATACCAATGCCCGCTGGCGGCACGAGTAAAGTTGGAAACCTCGCCAGAAACCCAAAATAGCGGAAAAGATTGCTCTAATACCTCGCGCGCTAAACGATTGAGTTCCGAAACACTGAGAATTTTTTGTGGTGAAAAGCTGTCAGATTCTGCCATAGCGCTTATTATCCATTACAATCTAAAAAATTAGAAACGAGAACTTGTATGCAAAAATTATTCACAGGTAAGAATGGCTATTTAATGGGCTTTGCCGCGTGTTTTGGCATCGTCATATTGGCTTTGGTGATTCAAACCGTTTATAAACTAGAGCCTTGCCCGCTGTGCATTACCCAGCGCATGTTTTTTATGGGCTTGGGCGTGTTATTTTTAATTGCAGCGTTTATAAAACCTGCTAGCTTGTTGCAGAAAATATTCACAGGTTTACAAGTGCTTACCGCGTTGGGTGGTGCAGGTTGGGCGATGCGCCACTGGTATCTACAGGCCAACAAAGAAAGCATGATTGCCGATTGCGGCGTCGGTTTTGATTATATGTTTGATAATTTTCCGCTAGAAAAAATGTTTAAGCTGATATTTAAAGGCACTGGCGATTGTGCAGCGATTGATTGGACATTTTTAGGCTTAACTTTACCGCAATTGGCGTTGATAAGCTTTGTTGGCTTTACAGTTTATGCAGTTTGGTTGGGTTTTATAAGCCGTCGAGAGCTTTAATGAAAAGGCCCGTTGTTCATCCGCTTGCTGCAGCAATTTTAGGGTTTGTTCTAGCGCCACTTGTGCCAGCCATTCTTATTGGTATTTATGCGGTCATAACTGACTCAGAAGTAACGATGCATGATGCAATTATTCCAGTGATGGGTTTTTATTATTTTGCAGAAATGTTAGCGATTTTAATCGGTATGCCTGCTATATTTTTGATGCGCTATTTTTGGAAAATAACGTTGGGAACAACACTTTTTGCAGGGCTTTTCATAGGTCTCGTTGGAGGAGTATTTCTAAATATGGCTTTGCTTTGGACTTTCTTTTGTGGGATTTATGGACTATTTTCTGCATATATATTTTGGAATATTTGGAGCCTTCGTATCGGCCATCCAATGCAAACAGGAACAAAATGATAATAAATAATAAGGGGCTACGATTTATTAGGTCAAATTAACAAATGAAAATAAAAACTTTAGACGATTTTGTAGGTAACACGCCGCTGGTTAAATTGCAGCGCTTAAACCCAAACCCCAGCAACACGATTTTGCTTAAGCTTGAAGGTAACAACCCTGCGGGTTCGGTAAAAGATAGACCCGCTTATTCAATGATTACTAGGGCAGAAGCGCGTGGCGACATCAAGCCTGGTGACACGCTGATTGAAGCGACTTCTGGCAATACTGGCATTGCGTTGGCGATGGTAGCGGCGATGCGTGGCTACAAAATGGTGCTGGTGATGCCAGAAAATCAATCGATAGAACGCCGCCAAAGTATGAAAGCCTACGGCGCAGAGCTAGTGTTGACACCTAAAGATGGCAGCATGGAATTAGCCAGAGACGTGGCGATGAAAATGCAAGCCGAGGGTGAAGGCATTGTGTTAGACCAATTTGGCAATCAGGATAATCCGCTGGCGCATTACGAAACGACAGGGCCAGAAATTTGGCGCGATACCAATGGAAAAATCACGCACTTTGTCGCCAGCATGGGCACCACAGGCACCATTATGGGCGTTTCCAGATTCTTAAAAGAGAAAAATCCCAATATTAAGATTATCGGTGTCCAGCCCGAAGATGGTGCGCAAATTCCGGGTATTCGCAAATGGCCAGTGGAATATATGCCGACTATTTTTGATGCTAATCGCGTGGATGAACTGCGTTATGTGAGCCAAAAAAATGCTGAAAATTTGACGCGAAAGCTGGCCACTGAAGAAGGTATTTTTGCGGGCATCTCGAGTGGTGGCGGGCTTTATACAGCTTTGCAATTGTCGAAAGAGTTAGAAAATGCGGTCATCGTTTCTATCGTATGTGACAGGGGTGACCGTTATCTTTCCACTGGAGTTTTTCCTTCGTAAGCATGTTGCTGCGCACGATTTTTGTTAGTCTTTTGACACTTTCATCGAGCGCACACGCGCTCACTGGCATCACCATTACTGCCGATAAAATCAGCCACGAAAATGCAGTGTTAAATAAAGCCAATATTGCACTAGATTTAACAGGTTCGGATATCGCCATTGTGCAAGCTGAAACGCTGGAATACGGCAAAGCGCGGCTAGATAGCGCCCATATTACGGTCGATTTAAAAGCTAACACAACGATGTTGGTAAAAGCCAAGCATATTTTGATGGATAAAGTGGAAGCGCAAAACTCGACCATTTATTTAGATTACGCCAAAAAAACAGCACAACCAACCATCACTTTTTATTCAGATATTAAACAAACCGCTGATAAAGCCTGGTCGTCATTACAAATTAATTGTTTAATCCCTAAAAAAGCCACGGTAGAAGTATGGGAATGCCCAGGTGGCTTATTCACAGCCGAGCGCACACGCGTGCCGTTTAACATTATCATCACGCCGCAAGCACGTGGTGTGGATACTGAAATTAACCTGACTGATGCCAATTTTAGTGACGCCTCTGGCTTACATGCGGGCGATAAACTCACAGGTAAAATTAAAGTCTCAGCACAGCTTCAAAAAGACAGTGCCAAGAAAGAAACGTGGCACTGGAAAGGCCTGTTTAGCTGGACCGAAGGCGAGCTATTTTGGCAGCCATTTTATTTTGGCAAAGCGGGCAACGAGTTCAATATTAGCGGTACTTACTCTGAACCGATGCTCAACATTCAGCAAGCCAATTTAAAAATTAATGATATCGGCAATATGACAGCTACCGCCGAGCTAAATACCAAAACGCAAGAGGTGAAAGATGTAAAAGTAAGCGCCAAAGATGTCGATTTTGCAGGTTTGTATGCTTTGGTTTTAAAACCGCTGGTCGAGAAATCTGCCTTTGGTAATTTAAAAGTAAGCGGCCGTGCCGATTGGCAATTTGAGGTAAAAGGCTTGCAACCTATCAACTTTGAGCTCAATTTAAAAGACGCCAATATTGAAGACCTAAACGGAAAATTTGGCTTAAAAGATATCAATGCGCATATTCCTTGGGATTACGATGTGGCTAAAACCATTACGTTGGCTTATTCAGGCGGCCATGTACTAAAAATTCCGCTAGGCAAAACCAATTTGCAGGCAGAGCTGAATCGGTACTCGCTTACCGCACCCAGCTTGGTACTACCGGTGCTAGATGGCGCAATAAAGATTGAAGATTTATCTGCTGCCTACCTAAGCCAGCAATGGATTTGGCACGTTAAAATGCAGCTAGACCCCATTAGCATGAACACGTTTAGCAAAACCCTAGGCTGGCCAGAGATGCAGGGCAAGATTGATGGCCAAGTGCCGCTGATTACCTACGCGGGCAAGCAGCTCAACATGGATGGCAAAATGCAATTTAATATGTTTAACGGCAGCGTAGCGATGGAAGGCTTACGCATTGATGACCCTTTGGGCACAACACCCAAACTCTACGCCAACCTGCAAATGCGCAATATTGATTTGGGCGATTTAACCCGCACCTTTAACTTTGGTGCGATTGAGGGAAAACTAGAAGGCGATGTCAAAGATTTGCAGCTAGAAAACTGGAAACCCGTGCGCATGGATGCGATTATTC
>JANOQW010000024.1:0-3834 GCA_031422335.1 Methylophilaceae bacterium | reverse complement strand
AAAAATGACGGGCTTAGGTACGCCTAAAAACCATATCCCAAACGCCGTGACCTAGTTTAATGCCACGATTTTCAAACTTGGTAAGTGGTCGATAGCTCGGTTTTTCAGCATAATCGTTTGCGCTGTTTTGCAATTGCGGCTCTGCTTTTAACACTTCTAGCACCCATTCTGCGTATTCTTGCCAATCAGTCGCCACATGCAAATAACCGCCTGTTTTAAGCTTAGCGCATAGCAATTTTACAAACTCAGTTTGAATCAATCTACGTTTATGATGGCGCTTTTTATGCCAAGGATCGGGGAAGAAAATATGCACGCCGTCCAAGCTATTATCCGCAATCATATTGTGCAAAACCTCCACCACATCATGCTGAATAATGCGGATGTTAGTAAGGTTCCCCTCTTCAATCAGCTTAAGCAGCGCGCCAACGCCAGGCGTATGTACCTCGGCGGCTAAGAAATCATAATCGGGTAAAGTTTGCGCGATTTTGGCGGTGGTTTCACCCATACCAAAGCCAATTTCTAGGATTTTTTTAGAGTTTTCTCTGCCAAAAAGCGTGTTTAAATCGATGCTCTGCAAGCCATATTCCACGCCATACTTAGGCCATTGCGTTTCTAACGCGCGTTCTTGGCCTTTGGTGACGCGGCCTTGCCGTAACACAAAGCTGCGAATGCGCCGGTGCATATGTTCATTTTGCAAATCTTCTTTATTTTCAGCTTCTGTCATGGCGCGCATTATACCTTCATCATAAGGTATGCGCTTTATCACCCTGCGCAAAACCTATCAATGGCGCATCAATGTTTTTAGTAAAGCAAATCACCTTAAACAACTCACCCATTTCGGCGGGTGAAAGATACTTTTGCGCAGCGGCGGCAAGCTTCATATACGCAGAGTCATTGGGCGAGTGTTGCGCCAAAATATCTAAAATGCCGCAATTAATCAAAAATTGTGCTTGATTGACATAGCCAGTAAGCCGCATGGATATTGGCTTGCAGGGCATGTTTAATATGCTCGCAACTGAAGTAAAATCGACATGCGTGGTGATATCTTGCAGCCCAACATTAATCAGCGGATTATCGTGCGCTAATTGTTGATAGTGGCACATGAGCGTGCCTTGGCTGCGCTGCGGGTGATAATATTCGGCCGCGCCAAACCCATAGTCAATCAGCAAAATGGCACCAGTTTCTAACATCTCTCCAAGACTGCACACCAACGCAGATGCGGCTGGATTTACTTCTGTGATATAGCCAATCGGCAAATCTGCTGGCAGCTGTTCTGCTAAATTAAGCTGCGTTAAAGCGGCATCTTGCCAAATAAAATCAGCCTCAAAACTTACACCACGCTCGCACCAACCATCGCCAGATTTGTGCAATATATGCGCTGGTATGGCGTCCAGCACTTCGTTGCCCAACACCAAACCATTAAATTGTTTGGGTAGCTCGTCTAGCCAAACCAACTTATCATATAAATGTTGTGGCAACTTAGCTTGGCAGGTTTCGCGCTGTACTTGGCGCAAGTGGGTACTTACTTCTAGAATAAAATATTGGCTTGGTAGCACATCCAAAACTTGCAACCCCAGCAGTAAATCTGCCGCTAACTTACCTGTACCTGCTCCCAGTTCTAAGATATTAGCGTCACTGCAAGCCAATATTTGCGCGGCCTGCAGGGAGATAGTTTTTGCAAATAAAGGTGAAATTTCTGGTGCAGTGACAAAATCTCCGCCCAACCCAAACTTGCGCCCGCCACCTGCGTAATAGCCTAAATTTGGCGTATACAAAGCCATCTGCATAAAAGTCGCAAAATCTATCCAACCATGATTATCTTTAATTTTTAGTTGAATTAAATGAGCCAATTGTTGGCTAAGTGCTTGTGATTGTGGGCTTGCAATAGGTAATGAATGCATATGCCATTATAATATTTTGAAACCAAAGTGAGTAAAAATTGAATTCTGAACAAAAAAATAATTTATTAAATAATCAGGTGGTGCTAATTACTGGCGGCGCAAAACGCGTTGGCGCGGCGATTTGCCGCGAGTTGCACAAAGCAGGCGCGCTACTGATGATTCATTACCGCAACTCCGAGTTTGAAGCATATACGCTTCAGGCAGAGCTGAATTTGCATCGCCCTAACAGCGCTGCAATTATCCAAGGCGATTTGCTTAATTTGGATATTCTGCCAATACTCGTGAGCGAAACGCTAAACCACTTTGGCAAGCTAGATGTGTTGATTAATAATGCCAGCAGCTATTACGCAACTGAGCTAGGTAAAATTGACGAAGCGAGCTGGCTAGACCTAATAGGAAGCAATCTTAAGGCGCCGATGTTTTTGGCACAAGCAGCAGCCCAAGCACTACGCAAAAGTAATGGCTGTATTATCAATATTACCGATATGCACATTGAGCGCCCGAAAAAAGGTTATATTGTGTATAGCGTGGCAAAAGCGGGTTTAGTGACTCTCACAAAATCGCTCGCACACGAGTTGGCGCCTGAAGTGCGGGTAAACGCGGTCGCGCCAGGGCCAGTGCTTTGGCCAGAAGATAACCCGCAATTTAACGAAGAATATCGCCAGCGTGTTATCAATCAAACCTTACTAAAACGTATAGGCGAAGGCAATGATGTGGCCAAAGCCGTAAAATTTTTAATTTATGATGCACCGTTTGTCACTGGCCATGTGTTGGCGGTAGATGGCGGGCGGAGTTTAAATTTATGATAAAGCACTTGCCTGAAACCTACTCAAATAATTTTATCAAGTTAAGAAACAGCCTGATAAGCGCCACAGGCAAGGCCATTGGCGATTACAATATGATTGAGGATGGCGACACGGTTTTAGTCTGCATGAGCGGCGGCAAAGATAGTTACACCATGCTGATGATGTTGCTAGCATTAAAAGAGCGCGCGCCGATTACATTCAAACTTATTGCGATGAATTTAGACCAAAAGCAGCCCAATTTCCCCGAGCATATTTTGCCCGAATATTTTAAAAGTTTAGGCGTGGATTACCGCATTGTCGAAGCTGACACTTATTCTGTGGTGAAAGAGAAAATACCAGAAGGCGCAACGACTTGTAGTTTATGTAGTCGCTTACGGCGTGGCATTATTTACACTACCGCAAAAGCACTGGGCGCCAATAAAATAGCTCTTGGGCACCACAGAGATGACATTGTAGAAACGCTGTTTTTGAATATGTTTTTTGGCGCAAAGCTTAAAGCCATGCCACCAAAGCTGGCGACAAATGATAAGCAAAATATTGTGATTCGCCCACTGGCGTACTGCGCAGAAAAAGACATCGCCAGCTATGCGCGGCAAATGGCTTTCCCGATTATTCCGTGTGATTTATGTGGTAGCCAGCCAAATATGCAACGCCAAAACGTGAAAGCGATGCTACAACAGTGGGAGCTAGAGCAACCAGGCCGCATCAATAATATCTATCGTGCTATTGGCAATGTAGAGCCCTCGCACTTGGCAGATTTTGATTTGTACGATTTTAAAGGCTTAACACAAGCCAAGTCTGACGATGAAGATCCGCTGTTTGGCGATATTGCAGAAAAAGATACAGCCAACAACGCGCTCAATTTAGCCAGTAACGATGGTACCAAGATTGAATTTGTTCGTAATTGAGTTTATTGACAACTAGCTTAACGCGTATTTTAAATTCCGTTTTACGGTTTTTTATTTGTAATGTTATTGTCTAGTTGCTGATTGGCTTGCTATTATCTAAGCAATTAAAAATAATCGCGTTAATATATCACCCTAATAATATAAGGTATAAATGTCTAGTTTACTCATTGTAGAATCGCCTTCCAAAGCCAAAACGCTGCAAAAATATCTCGGTAAGGA
>JANOQW010000023.1:0-29283 GCA_031422335.1 Methylophilaceae bacterium | reverse complement strand
CTTAAGGGATATAAATGCACATATTCCGTGGGATTATGATGTGCCTAAAACCGTCACACTGGCCTATTCAGGCGGCCATGTGCTTAAAATTCCACTGGGTAAAACACATTTGCAGGCAGAGCTTAATCGCTATTCGCTAACTGCGCCTAGCTTAGTGTTGCCCGTGTTAGATGGCGCGCTTAAGTTTGAAGATGTTTCTGCGGCTTACTTGAGCCAGCAATGGGTTTGGCATGTAAAAATGCAGCTAGACCCTATTAGCATGAACAAATTTAGCAAAACCTTAGGCTGGCCTGAGATGCAAGGTAAAATAGATGGCCAAATTCCGTTAATTACCTACACTGGAAAGCAGCTCTATATGGATGGAAAAATGCAATTTAATATGTTTAATGGCAACGTGGCGATGGATGGCCTGCGCATAGACGACCCGCTAGGCCGAGCGCCCAAGCTATATGCCAACTTGCAAATGCGCGATATTGATTTAGGCGATTTAACCCGCACTTTTAACTTTGGCGCGATAGAGGGCAAGCTAGAAGGCGATGTGAAGGATTTGCAGCTAGAAAACTGGAAACCTGTGCGCATGGATGCGATTATTCAAACGGCCGATGGCAAACACCTTAAAAAAGTATCGCAACGCGCAGTAGAAAATATCACCGCATTGGGCGGCGAGGGCACGGCAGCGGCCTTGCAGCGTACATTTTTACGATTTTTTAAAGAATTTAATTACGAAAAAATTGGCTTAAGCTGTCAATTGCGGCAAGATATATGCAAAATGGGTGGTGTGGAGTCAACCCCAACTGGGTATATCATCGTTAAAGGTAAAGGTGCGCCTACGGTAAATGTGAATGGCTTTACCGAATATGTGAGCCTCTCGGATTTAATTGCGCGCATGAAACGCATTACTGATAGCAATAGTAAGATGATTGTTAAGTAAGTTTTAAAAGAAAAAAGGATGCCATATGAATAAAATCAGGATGCAAAAAAATATCATGTTGTTGTTGCTTGCTGCGTTGGGCTTGTCTGCATGCGTCACCATCAATATTTACTTCCCGGCGGCAGCAGCAGAAAAAGCGGCCGATAAAATTATTGAAGAAGTGTGGCAGCTAAAAGATGCTGAGACAAAACCTGGCGAACCGACACCAAAAAGCATGCCAGAAAGCGCACCAGAAGCTAAACCAGCCGAAACGCCTGCCAAATAAGCCCAAAATAACTGAAAGAGAATTAAAATGAAAAAACTATTATTTGGTTTTATGTTGGTAATGACTATGTTGACCACTAACTTTGTTGGTGCTGCAGAACCTAACTTAGACGTAAACACACCGACTATTGTTGCCATTAAAGCCAGCATGACAGGCCGCCACTCGCAGCTGTTGCCACACTATAACAGCGGCGCGGTGGGCTTAACTAAAGATGGTTTTATAGCGGTAAAAGATGCGACTGCAGTGCCATTAAAAGACCGTAGTGGCATTAACAGCTTGGTAGCAGATGAAAATAGTGACCGCGCTAAATTATACAAAGAAATTGCCGCAGGTAACGGCCACCCAGAATGGCAAAATGACATTCAAAATACCTTTGCAGGCCGCTGGATAGATAAAGCGCAAGCGGGCTGGTTTTATCAAAGCGGCGGTGCTTGGGTGAAGAAGTAGCTGTTGAACAAACAGCTTTTTTTCTGAGCTAAATTATGAATACACCAAACTGGTTTGTAATCATCAAACAATGGCGAACTAAAAAAATGGGTGAATACGGCGTCACATTGCCATTTTTAGTTGGTGCTCTTGCATACGTAAACGGACAAGAAAAAGCCTCTTTAAATGATGTTATCGTACTTTTTGATGAGATGATTGAAAATCCCGCAGATGGTTATATGGTGGAAATCCGCTGGTGTGGTGACATTCAAGAGCCTGTAATGTCAATGAGAGCCCTCAATGACCCATTTGTAGTTGCAATTAAAGGTAGTTACTCGCGACCAAAAGGTGGTGGAATGTCTGTGGCTTTTACTGATGACCTAATGTCGATGTTTAATCTGAATTGTAAAACTGCTGCAGAATGTCGAGATAAGTTAACAATTTATGCTAAGGATTATGTTGAAAATGGTTACTTTTCGAAAAATCTGAATCCAGAAACAATGAAAAGAGAGTTTGGTTGCTTCAGTGAAAGAGATATTCAATATATAAAAAGTGTAATTCCTGCTAATTTATGACACCAACTCTCGTATTTGACATAGAAACTATCCCTGATACCACTGGCCTGCGCGCCTTGCTAGATGCGCCTGCTGGCGCACTTGATAACGCATCTGATGAAGATGTCGCCAACATCGCATTGCACCAACGTCGCCAGCACAATGGCAGTGATTTTTTGCCGTTACATCAACATAAAGTCTGTGCAATCTCTTGTGCGCTACGTGAAGGCAGCAACTTTAAAGTATGGACATTAGGCGATGCAGATTCACCTGAAGCTGAGATTATTCAACGCTTTTTTGATGGTATAGAGAAATATACACCGCAAATTATTAGCTGGAATGGTAGTGGTTTTGATTTGCCTGTGTTGCATTACCGCGCCATGGTCAATGGCGTGCAGGCGCCTAGATATTGGGATTTAGGCGAGGATGATAAAGATTTTAAGTGGAACAATTACATTAGCCGTTACCACACACGGCATTTAGATTTAATGGATTTGCTGGCACTGTACAACGCCCGTGCCAACGCACCGTTAGATGACTTGGCCAAATTATGCGGTTTTCCAGGCAAGCTAGGCATGGATGGCAGCAAGGTTTGGGATGCATTTAAAGCAGGAAAAATTGAAGAAATCCGCAATTATTGTGAGACTGATGTCGCCAATACACACTTGGTGTATCTACGCTTTCAGTTGATGCGCGGCCATTTGACGCCAGCCGCTTATGAAGCTGAAATTAAGCTGGTGCGCGAAACTTTAAGTATGTACCCAGCTGCGCATTGGGCAGAGTTTTTAGCTGCATGGGCTTAATTGCCTTCGCCGTCTAGCGGCACATCTTCATCGACAAAATCTTTCCAATTGAGCACTACTTTTTTGTTTGCATTGGCTTCTAGCGTTACTTTGTGGCGCAATTTGTTGCCGTTATTGCTGGCTAAAATGGTGTAAGTGCCAGTCGGTAAATTCACATACAGCACAGGTTTTGCACCTACGATGCGGAACATCAAATTGCTCGCTTCGTCATAAATATTCACGTTGACATCCATCGCCCAGCGGCCAACTACACCTTCAGAAAATAATAAATTCAGCGTGTAGTTTTTGGCGATTCGCTTCATCTGCGCGGCTTCTTCTTCGCCAATACCTGCCGTCACGTATTTGTAGCCATGCGCAGAGTTGCGGATGAGTAATGGATCTGCAGTTGCTAGCTGGCTGCACAAAAATAATGCCATTGCCATGCATACTGATTGAATTTTTCTTAGCATTTTTATCCCCTTAATCTATAAAAAATAGACACTTAAACAACTTTATGAAAGTAGTTTATCAGACTTTTTGCAATTACTGTATTTTTAGCTTATGCGTTAAAATGCGCGCATGAGAAGAAACCGCAATAAAACCTATCAAAACCCTGCCGACAACCCAATTTTACAAGCCACCATTGAGTCGCTAGACCAAGAAGGGCGCGGCGTTGCGCATGTGGATGGGAAAACCATTTTTATTGACGGCGCGCTGCCGAATGAGGTTGTGATGTATCAATCGCAACGCATTAAACCCAGTTACGAAGTGGCTAAAACTATTGAGGTACTAGAGGCAGCTGCAGAGCGCGTCACCCCCAAATGTCCGCATTATGGCTTGTGTGGCGGCTGCAAATTGCAGCACATGGATGCGACTGCGCAGGTGACTGCTAAGCAAAAAATGTTAGAGGCCGATTTATGGCATATCGGCAAAGTGAAGGCGGAAAACATGCTGCCGCCTTTGTATGGCCCGACTTGGGGTTACCGGCACAAGGCGCGCTTGAGCGTGAAATATGTGCAAAAAAAAGAACGTGTGCTGGTGGGCTTTAACGAAAAAGGCACGCGTTATGTGGCCGATATGAATAGCTGCGAAGTGCTGGTGCCAGAGGTGTCGGCACTCATTGCGCCGCTGCAAGATATGATTTTGCAGCTTTCTATTCGTGACAAGTTGCCACAAATTGAGCTGGCGGTTGGCGAAGGGCGCGTTATTGTGCTGATTTTCCGCATCATGGATGCACTCACCGCCGGTGATGAAGTGCTATTTAAAGACTTTGCCGACTTGCATCAAATACAAGTGTGGACACAGACCAAAGGCCCCGATACGATAAAACCATTTTATGTAACAGGTGGCCTGGAAGCCTTGCCAGCATTGGCCTACAGCCTGCCTGAGTTTGATTTAACTTATCCGTTTAAACCCAACGAATTCACCCAAGTTAACCCGCAAATCAATCAACAAATGGTCAGTCGCGCCATGCAATTATTACAGCCAAAAGCGGGTGAAAACATTGCCGATTTTTTCTGTGGTATCGGCAATTTTACGCTGCCAATCGCGCGTAGTGGCGCGCAGGTATTGGGTTTAGAAGGCTTGAGCAACTTGGTGGATAGAGCAAATGAAAGCGCGCAATTAAATAAAATAAGTAACGTGAATTTTGGCGTGGCCGATTTATTTAAAATGACAGAAGAAAGCTTGGCCGAGCTAGGCGTATTTGATAAATGGTTGATAGATCCGCCGCGTGATGGTGCGTTTGAATTGATAAAAGCACTTGCAGATAAACAAGTCATTAAAACCGATGCTCTGCAAGCCAATACCCATAAGGCTTCTAGTCCGACTAAAAACGCTCGTACAGATAATGACAACCCAGAAATGATTGTTTACGTATCGTGCAACCCCGCCACGCTAGCACGCGATGCGGGTGTGTTAGTGAACGAAAAGGGCTACAGGTTAAGCGCGGCAGGTGTCATTAATATGTTCCCACACACCGCGCACGTGGAATCGATTGCTTGCTTTATCAAAAACTAAGCCGTGCTTAACTTATCTTTTTTCTTGGCGCGTGCCAAAAAAATCATGTTGATTTCTACGATTATCTACGCTGAACGCAGTATGCCCACCCACCGCCAATAATAGTAAGCCGCCCGCAATGGCGATGTTTTTCAAGAACAAAATCATCTGCATTTGGTCAGCAAAATTGTTGTGAAATAGCGCCGCAGTGAGTAAACAAAAGCCTGCCAGCGCAAACGCGACTAAGCGCGTTTTGTAGCCAATGGCTAACGCAATACCGCCCAGCAGCTCTAACCCGATGGCTGGCCACAGTAACAAGCTTGGCAAGTTTACCGATTGCATGTAGCCAATGCTACCAGCGGGGTCGCTAATTTTACCCACACCCGCCAAAATAAAAATAAGCGCCAGCATGATGCGACCAATGAGTTGAATAATACCTGTCATTTTCTGCTCCACTTTAAATTGAAACTGCATCATAAACTTATCAACCTGATGTTGCAAACATGCACGCAATTGCACATAATATTCAGCATATAATTGAGCTTATGCTAAGAAATTTATTGATGGTGGTTTGCTGTTTGTTGTTGCTGGCTGGCTGCCCAAAAAGTGCCGCACCTACACAAGAAATTCGTTTCGCCATTGCCCAAACGCCACTTAATTTAGATCCACGTTACGCCACCGATGCCGCATCAGAGCGCGTCAATCGTTTAATTTATCAGCCACTTGTTGATTTTGATACTGCCTCGCAACCCGCATGGCTATTGGCTCGTGGCGATGCTATAAATAAAAAAAATTACCGATTTATTTTGCAAAAAAGCGTTAATTTTCACAATGGCGATGCGCTTACAGCGCAAGATATAAAAGCCACCTATGATTCTTTGTTAAAACTAAAAGATTCGCCACATGCGGCCGAGTTTGGCAACATAGAATCAATAAAAGTACTTGATGAAAAAACAGTTATTTTTACGTTAAAACAAGGTGATACACATTTTATTAGCAAACTGATTATTGGTATTTTGCCAAAAAGTTTAATCGATAAGCACCACGATTTTTCGCGCAATCCAGTGGGTTCAGGCCCGTTAAAATTTGTAAGCTGGCAACATGATTTAAAGCTAACACGTGTTGCCGATAACTTGCAAATTACCCTGCAAGAAGTGAAAGACCCCACCGTACGTGTGCTCAAATTAAAGAAGGGCGAAATGGATTTAATTCAGGGCGATTTGCCACCCGAGTTGGTGAAACATCTGCAGGGTATGCCCAGCATCCGCGTGAATACTGGCTTAGGAGCGAACTACTCTTACCTCGGTTTAAATATGCAGGATAAACTACTAAAAAATCTAAAAGTACGGCAAGCCATTGCGCACGCGATTGATAGGCAAGCGATTATCGACAAAGTAATGGTGAGTAATAGCCGAATTGCGGGTGCTATTTTGCCGCCCGAACATTACACAAACGCCAACAATTCGCTGCCAACTTATGATTACAACCCAGCGTTAGCCAAAAAACTACTGATTGAAGCGGGCGTAAAATTGCCGCTAAAGTTGGAATATAAAACCAGCACCGATGCCTTTCGCGTGCGCCTAGCCACCATTATGCAAGCGCAAATGCAGGAAGCCGGGATTGATTTACAAATTAAAAGCTTAGATTGGGGCACTTTTTTTGCCGATGTAAAAGCAGGTAATTTTCAACTTTATGGCCTGACTTGGGTGGGCATCAAAACGCCAGAAATTTATGCCAAAGCGTTTGGCAGCGTGTATTTTCCGCCGAATGGTTTCAACCGTGGCAGATACGCAGATGCTGAATTAGACAAGTTGCTTGCAGAGGAAAATTGGCCAGCCGCCACGCAACACATACATGCACAACTGCCCTATGTTCCGCTGTGGTATGAAGGCCAGTTTGTTGCCATGCAAAAAAACATTAACAATTACCGCCCAAAACCTGATGGCAATTGGGATGATTTGGCTACCATAGTAAGGTTACAATAAGCACATGCACATTGAAATACTCATCTCAAACCAAACCTTAACGCTATATGACGACGATGGTGGTGTAGTGGCGCGCTACCTTGTTTCCACTGCGGCGAACGGAACAGGTTGCGAAAAGGACAGCAGTTGCACGCCATTGGGTACGCATATTATTCGTGCCAAAATTGGCACAGGTGCAGCGCCTAATACTGTATTTGTGGGGCGCAGGCCAACCGGTGAAATTTGCACACCAGAACTGATGGCACAATTTCCGAACCGCGATTGGATACTGACGCGAATTTTATGGTTAAGCGGCAAAGAAATCGGTAAAAATCGCTTGGGCAATGTAGATACCATGCAGCGTTATATTTACATTCATGGCACGCCAGATAGCACAGATATGAGCAAAATCGGCTCGCACGGCTGTGTGAGGATGCGGAATGCCGATGTGATTGCGCTGTTCGACTTGGTGACTGTCGGCACGCGCGTTTTTATTCAATGATTAAGCAAGTTTTTAGCACTTTAAGCGTCATTTTTGGCGTGTTGATCCTCACGTTTTTACTGGTGCATTTAGTGCCGGGCGACCCAGTGGAGGTGATGCTGGGCGAATCGGCCAGCGTGGCTGATAGAGATGCGTTGCGCGCGGATTTAGGTTTAAATCAATCGCTACCTAGTCAGTTTTCTGCTTATCTAAATAAGCTTGCGCATCTGGATTTAGGCCATTCTATTCACACCAAACAGCCAATTATAGAGCTGATTAAAATGCGTTATCCTGCGACGCTTAAATTAGCACTTTTATCACTGCTCATCGGCTTGGCAATTGGTATTCCACTTGGCGTTTACGCGGCACTTAAAGCTGGGCACTGGCAAGATATCATTGTAACGCTAATATCGGTGCGCTTATCCGCTATGCCTGCGTTTTGGCTGGGACCAATTTTGATGTTGGTATTTGCAGTGTGGCTGGGTTGGTTGCCAGTCAGCGGCATGGATTCTAACGCCTCAATTATTCTGCCAGCGGTGACGCTGGGGTTTGGCTTAAGCGCCATCCTTACACGCATGACGCGCACCAGTCTGTTAGAAGTACTCAACGACGATTACATTCGCACCGCGCGCGCCAAAGGCTTAAGCGAGCGCACAGTGATTATTCGCCACGCGCTACGCGCTGCCTTGTTACCGATTATAACCATTGTTGGCTTGCAAATGGGTAGTTTGCTGGCGGGCACAGTCATTACCGAAACGATATTTAGCTGGGATGGCATTGGTAGATTGCTGGTAGAAAGCATCGAAAAACGTGATTACCCGGTCACGCAAGCTTGCGTGTTGGTGATTGCGCTGAGTTATGTGCTGGTGAATTTGCTGACCGATGTGCTGTACCGTTTCGCCGACCCAAGGGTGCGCGCAGCTAAGTAAGATCAATCATATGAAAATATTCGCACTGTCTATTTTGGTATTTTGGCTACTGGCTGTCCTCATCGGGCAAATGCTAGGCTTACAAGCCAATGCCATTGATTTAAATGCAATTTTAGCCACCCCAGACGCTCAAAATTGGTTGGGTGCAGATGACTTAGGCCGCGATATTTTGGCCAGAATTTTAGAGGGTGTGCAAGTATCGTTTTTTGTGGCGATTATTGTTACTGTTATTACTATGCTGGTTGGCGTATTGATTGGCTTACTGGCTGGTTTTTATGGCGGAAAAATAGATGCAATTTTAATGAAAATTACCGATATTTTTTTGGCATTTCCGGGTATCTTATTAGCTATTGCGTTTGCCGCCGTGTTGGGCGCAGGCATTGACAATTTAATTTTGGCCTTGTGCATTACCGGTTGGGTCAGTTATGCAAGACTAACCCGTGGACAAACATTAAGCTTGCGCAATCGCCAGCATGTGTTGGCGGCAGAATCGCTTGGCGCCAGCGTGCCACGTATTTTAATTAAGCATATTTTGCCGTTATTGGGCTCTATTTTAATGGTAGAAGCCACTTACAGCTTGGCGAGCGTAATGATTGCCGAAGCTAGTTTATCTTTTCTGGGGCTGGGGATACAAGCGCCCAACGCTAGCTGGGGAGCCATGTTGCGCGATGGTGTGCGCTATATGCTGGTAGCGCCACATTATGTGTTGGTGGTGGGCTTAAGTTTAATGAGCTTGATTTTGGCTATCAACTTGGGCGGTGATTATTTGCGGGATAAATTAGATGTTCGCGTAGAATAGGCGTCATGCGCAAACAATATAAATATTACGATTTCATCATGGCCGCGTTTGTGACGGTGTTGGTATGCTCTAACCTGATTGGCCCGGCAAAAGTCACGCAAATTGATGCGCCGTTGCTGGGCACGCTGACCTTTGGCGCAGGCGTGTTGTTCTTTCCCATCTCGTTTATTTTTGGCGATATTCTGACTGAGGTTTATGGCTATGCTGCCAGCCGCCGTGTGATTTGGGCAGGTTTTGCAGGTTTGGCCTTTGCTTCGCTGATGGCGTGGATGATTGTGGCGCTGCCACCCGCGCCGTATTGGCATAATCAAGCCGAATACGAAGTGGCCTTTGGCAGTACCTGGCGCATCGCTGCGGCTGGCTTGGTAGCGTTTGCGGTGGGAGAGTTTGTGAATAGCTTTGTGATGGCAAAAATGAAAATTATTGCGGCTGGCAAGCACTTATGGCAGCGTACTATTACCAGCACCATTTTTGGCGAAACAGTGGACACCATTATGTTCGTTCCGTTGGCGTTTTGGAACACTGGCATTATCCCCAATGATAAAATCCCGCTGATTATTGGCGCACAGATCATCGCGAAAATTGCAGTAGAAATTGCCTTTACGCCAGTGGTATATAAAACCGTTGCGTTTTTAAAACGTGCCGAAAACGAAGATTATTACGATAACAATACCGATTTTTCACCCTTTAAAATTTAACCTGTCTTATCTAAACTCCATTTTTATTTAAACCACATAGAGATACACATTGACCGAAACGATAGCAAAAGAAATACAAATAAATTGGCAAGAAAAAAACAAACCTCAGACAGCCATTTGGCAATCTGAGGCTGGCAACCCACCGCCCAAAAATATACTGATTGCCGATGACACCACCAATGCCAAAGTGGCGTATAAGCAAGTGTGCGAGGGCGCATCACTGTTGTATCGTGGCGATTTTCAAAATGCTAAACAATTATTGCAAGCTATTACGCGCAAGTTTGATGTAAAGCCGATAAAGCCAGCAGCCACAATGTTAGAAGCTTTTCATCAGCACCGTGCGCGGCAAATCCAGCGTGCCAGTATTACCAATAAAATTTTAATCGAGCTTAAGTATGGTGCCTGCGATTTAAAGCGTGCGCCCGATGTGAAAGAAGCAGTGGCAGACGCGTTGATTATCAACCCAAAAATCGACAAAATCCCCGAGAAATTGTTGCTATCTCTGCGCGAGCTATTGGGCATGAATGGCGCGCATGAATGGCATAAAAAAGGTGTTTTTATTGATGCTCTGCAAGCCAATATCCATGCGGCTTATGGCGTATATAGCCCAATACGTGGCGAGTATTTAGAGTTAATTAATCAAGCGCCGCTTAACAACTTTAAAACGGCGTTTGATATTGGTACTGGCACGGGTGTCATCGCGGCTATTTTAGTCACGCGCGGCATTAAAAAAGTCATCGCCACTGATAATAGTATTCGCGCGCTAAATTGCGCCAGCGACAATATTGCCAAGCTAGATTTAAAACAATACATCGAAGTCGAGCAAGCCAATTTGTTCCCCGCTGGCCACAAAAAAGCTGACCTGATTGTGTGCAACCCGCCGTGGCTGCCCGCCAAGGCTAATGCACCCATTGAGCATGCGATTTACGACCCAAATAGTGCAATGTTGAGAGGTTTTATAAGTGGCGTTAAAGCGCATTTAAATGACGACGGTGAAGCATGGCTGGTGATGTCTGACTTGGCTGAGCACTTGGGTTTGCGTCAACCAGAACAGTTGCAAGCATGGATTGCAGATGCAGGTTTAAGCGTGATAGAAAAGCAAGACATTAAACCCAAACATGCAAAATCTGCCGATCAATCTGACCCGCTATATGCGGCAAGAAGTAAAGAAATTACCTCGCTATATAGACTAAAATAAAAGTTTAATTTTTAAAGGCAGTATATGAGTTTAGGCCCTG
Source organism: Methylophilaceae bacterium (assembly GCA_031422335.1). Lineage (GTDB taxonomy): Bacteria > Pseudomonadota > Gammaproteobacteria > Burkholderiales > Methylophilaceae > Methylotenera_A. The sequence continues at coordinate 18,218 of JANOQW010000023.1, read as the reverse complement.
TCATGTTGGATGTTGTTGGCAAAGTGCTGACTGCTGACGATATTAAAAGATTGCAACACCCGTTAGTCGGTGGCGTGATTTTATTTGCGCGTAACTTCGAAAATTGCTCACAGTTAACAGCCCTGACAGCCAGTATCCATGGGCTTCGCAGTCCACCACTTTTAATTGCGGTAGATCATGAAGGTGGCCGTGTGCAAAGATTTAGAGAGGGTTTTACCAAAATCCCGCCAATGCGTGAATTTGGCAAAATTTGGGATACAGACCGCAAAAAAGGTAAAGAATTGGCTATACAAGCAGGCTGGATTTTAGCGGCTGAATTGCGTGCGCATGGCGTAGATTTTAGCTTTACGCCAGTATTAGATATGGATTATGGCGATAGCTTGGTGATTGGTGATCGGGCTTTTCACGGTAATGCAACGGCTATTAACGAGCTGGCTTTTTCGTTGATGCAGGGGCTTAAAAAAGGCGGTATGCAAGCTGTGGGTAAGCATTTCCCTGGGCATGGTTTTGTGGTGGCGGATTCGCATGTGAGCATTCCGATTGATGAGCGTGAGTTTGACCAAATTGCGCAAAATGACATGCAGCCTTTTAGGCAAATGATTGATGAGGGCTTGGCTGCCATTATGCCTGCGCACGTAATTTACCCGAAAGTGGACGATAAGCCTGCAGGCTTTTCAGCCAAATGGCTGCAAAAAGTATTGCGTGAGCGGCTAGGTTTTAACGGCGTCATTTTTAGCGATGATTTAAGCATGGAAGGCGCCACCGTGGGTGGCGACGTGACAACGCGAAGCTTAGCCGCGCTTAATGCAGGTTGCGACATGGTGCTATTGTGTAATCGACCCGATTTGGCTGATGAATTGCTGGAAAAACTTGAGTGGAAAATGTCAGCCTTAAGCATTGTGCGCTTGGCACATATGCACGGCGCGCGCCAGCCAGAAACGCTGCCACATTTACAGCACAATGCCGAGTTTGCAGCGGCAGTGCAGCGTGTGGCAATGCTGGGAAAACCAGCGACGGATTTGTTTGCGTAAGAGCGCTTTCGCATGCTTTAAGTACATTGACCAAACACGTTGACCAAGGCTGCAGGCGGGCGTAGAATTCGCGCCAATTCATAAGGCGCATAAGTCTTTAAACCAAAGAAAGCCATGACCAAAAAATCAGTAAAAAAATCTGCAAGTAAGTTAGTCGTAGCCAATTGGAAAATGCATGGTAACCTGAAGCAGAATGCAGCTTTGCTGGCTGATTTTGTCGCTAAAATTTCTAATTTAAATCATACGCAAGTCGTTATTTGCGCGCCATATCCCTATTTAGCCCAATTACAAAGCGTGCTGCAACACACGAGTATTGCTTGGGGTGCGCAAAACCTAGCTAAAAATGAGATTGGTGCCTACACGGGCGAGGTGAGCGCAGAAATGCTGACGGACTTTGGTGCTAGCTACGTGATTATTGGCCACTCAGAACGTGCAACAGCCTATTGCGAATCGGATGAAAATATTGCGCAAAAATTTATGGTAGCCAAAAAATATCACATTACGCCGATTTTGTGCGTGGGCGAAACGCTGATAGAGCGCGAAGCAGGTGTGATGGAGATGGTGGTAGGCAAGCAGTTAGACGCGATTATTAGTGGCTATGGCGCAGCCGCTTTTTCCAATACGGTGATTTCTTACGAGCCGATTTGGGCGATTGGTACTGGCTTGGCGGCCACGCCAGAGCAGGCCAAAAGCATGCACCAATTTATTCACAATAAGATTGCTGCACTAGATCTAGACGCGGCGAACCAGCTAAAAATCCTCTACGGAGGCAGCGTAAACCCGCAAAATGCGCTACAATTATGCCTTGTTGAAAATATCGACGGTGGGCTGATTGGCAAGTGCTCGCTTAACGCGCAAGAGTTTGAAAATATTTGCTTAGCGGCCGAAGAGTCTGCCGCATATTTGGGGTTAAAAATTAAGTAAAGACTTAGGTTTAAAATCAGGGTTTAAAATCATGGAAAATTTAATTACAGTCATTCATGTACTAGCCGCCGCAGGCGTGATTGGCTTGGTGCTTTTACAACACGGCAAAGGTGCCGATATGGGCGCAGCCTTTGGCAGCGGCGCATCTGGCAGCTTATTTGGCGTCAGCGGCTCATCTAACTTTATGAGTAAAGCCACTGCGGCATGCGTTGTGGTATTTTTTGCCACCAGCTTAACGCTAGCTTATATGGCCAGCCATCGCGCGGGCAGCGGTAGTGTGGTTAAAACGCAAGCCATTACAACTGAAATTGCACCTACTGAAACTAAAGCAGTCGATGCAACGTCAGAGCAAACAACACCCGCTGGCAGTGCCGCGAAAGATATCCCCAACTAGTTTGTTGCAATTGCCGTCGTGGTGGAATTGGTAGACACGCTATCTTGAGGGGGTAGTGACGAAAGTCGTGAGAGTTCGAGTCTCTCCGTCGGCACCAAAATAGTATTTACAAAATACGCTTTAATAATAATTTAATAAATATTTTTGATTTTGTCGCTTAAAGCCACAAGCTAAAAGCGCTAAATTAAAATCCAAAGTTAGGAAAAGCCCTCGTGCTGGAAAATTATTTTCCAATATTGTTGTTCATTTTAGTAGGCCTAGCAATTGGCTTAGGGCCACTTATCCTCGGTAAAATCTTATCTCCCCACAAGCCCGATGCGCAAAAAAATTCGCCTTACGAGTGCGGTTTCGAAGCGTTTGAAGACGCGCGTATGAAGTTTGATGTGCGTTATTATTTGGTGGCTATTCTGTTCATCCTGTTCGATTTAGAAATCGCGTTTTTATTCCCGTGGGCAGTGGTCATACAAGAAATCGGCATGGCAGGATTTTTGTCGATGCTGTTGTTTTTGTTTGTGCTTGTGGTTGGTTTCATCTATGAGTGGAAAAAAGGCGCTTTAGAATGGGATTAGCATGAGCATCGAGGGCGTTTTAGATAAAGGCTTCATCACCACGTCGCTGGATACGGTGATTAACTACACGCGCACTGGCTCAATGTGGCCCATGACCTTCGGCTTGGCTTGCTGCGCGGTAGAGATGATGCACGCTGGTGCTTCGCGCTATGATCTTGACCGTTTTGGTATTGTGTTTCGTGGCAGTCCGCGTCAATCAGATGTGATGATAGTGGCTGGTACGCTGGTGAATAAAATGGCGCCTGCGCTGCGTAAAGTCTATGACCAAATGGCCGAACCGCGTTGGGTGATTTCGATGGGCTCGTGTGCCAATGGTGGTGGTTATTATCATTATTCTTATGCAGTCGTGCGCGGCTGCGATCGCATTGTGCCAGTCGATGTGTATGTGCCAGGCTGTCCGCCCACAGCTGAGGCATTGTTGTTTGGCATTATTCAATTGCAGAAAAAAATTCGTCGTACCAACACGATAGCCAGATAATCATGCCCACCAAATTAGAGCTACTTTCAGCCCAGCTAAAGCTTGCCCTTGGCGCCCACATCACCAAGCTAGAGTTGGCTTTTGGCGAGTTGACGATAGAATGCAAAGCAGATGATTATTTAGCTGTTTGTGCCAAACTACGCGATCACGCCGAGCTAAAATTTGAGCAATTGCTCGATTTATGTGGTGTCGATTATAGCGATTACAAAGATGGCCAGTACGAAGGCGCAAGATACGCGGTAGTGCTGCATTTGCTATCTGTTTCTTTGAATCAGCGTTTACGTTTGCGTGTGTTTGCACAAGATGATGACTTTCCCGTGTTGCCTACGCTAGTCGATGTTTGGCCGGTGGCTAATTGGTATGAGCGCGAAGCCTTTGATTTGCTTGGCATTATGTTTGAAAATCACCCAGATTTACGCCGTATTCTTACCGATTATGGTTTTGTCGGCCATCCTTTCCGCAAAGACTTCCCGATGATAGGCAACGTAGAAATGCGTTACGATCCCGAGCAGCAGCGCGTGATTTATCAACCAGTATCGATTGAACAAAGAAACAACGTACCACGTGTCATCCGTGATGAAGGGACGCATCGGTAATGGCGGAGATTCACAATTACACGATGAATTTTGGCCCGCAACACCCTGCAGCGCATGGTGTGCTGCGCTTGGTGTTAGAGCTGGATGGTGAGGTGATTCAGCGCGCCGATCCGCACATTGGATTGCTGCACCGCGGTACCGAAAAGCTGGCCGAAAATCGCACTTATCTGCAGAGCATTCCTTACATGGATCGCCTAGATTATGTCTCGATGATGGCCAATGAGCATGCTTATGTCATGTGCATCGAGAAAATGTTGAATCTTGAAGTGCCGATTCGTGCGCAATATATTCGCGTCATGTTCGACGAAATCACCCGAATTTTGAATCACTTGCTGTGGCTGGGCGCACATGCGCTAGATGTGGGTGCCATGACGGTATTTTTGTATGCCTTCCGTGAACGTGAAGATTTATTTGATGTGTATGAAGCGGCCTCGGGTGCACGCATGCATGCTGCGTATTATCGCCCAGGTGGTGTCTATCGCGATTTGCCGAATCGCATGCCACAACACGAAACCACCAAGTTTCGCAGCGCCAAAGAAATCAGCAAGCTCAATGAAAATCGTCAAGGCTCGCTGTTGGATTTTATCGAAGATTTCACCAATCGCTTCCCCACTTATGTCGATGAGTATGAGACCTTGCTCACCGACAACCGCATCTGGAAGCAGCGCACAGTGGGGATTGGTGTGGTAAGCCCTGAGCGCGCATTGGCGCTGGGTTTCACCGGCCCCATGTTACGTGGCAGCGGTGTGGAATGGGATTTACGCAAAAAACAACCGTATGAAGTGTATTCCAGTATGGATTTTGATATTCCAGTTGGAACAAATGGCGATTGCTACGACCGTTACTTAGTAAGGATGGAAGAATTTAGGCAGTCGAATAAAATCATCAAGCAATGCATTACTTGGCTGCGCGCCAATCCTGGCCCAGTGATTACTACAGATAATAAAGTAGCGCCGCCCGACCGTGAGGGCATGAAAACCAATATGGAAGACATGATTCACCATTTTAAATTGTTCACCGAGGGCTTTCATGTGCCAGTGGGCGAGGCTTATGCGGCGGTCGAGCACCCAAAAGGTGAGTTTGGCATTTATATGGTGTCAGATGGCGCCAATAAGCCATATCGCTTAAAAATTCGTGCACCGGGTTTTGCGCATATTTCTGCTTTAGATGAAATGACGCGCGGCCATATGATTGCAGATTTGGTAGCAATCATTGGAACTCAGGATATTGTTTTTGGGGAAATCGATCGCTAGTATGCTGAGCCAAGAAGCCATCAAAAAAATTGATTACGAAATCACTAAATACCCAGCTGATCAGCGGCAGGCAGCGGTGATGGCTGCACTACGGATTGTGCAAACCGAGCGTGGTTGGTTATCTCAAGAGTGCATTAGCGAAGTTGCGGCCTATTTGTGCATGCCAGAAATTGCAGCAATGGAAGTGGCGACTTTTTATAATATGTACGATTTGGAAAATGTTGGCCAATACAAAATTACCATTTGTACAAATATCTCGTGCATGTTGCGGGATTCTGACGTAATCGTTAATCATCTACAAACCAAGCTAGGCGTGGGGTTTGGCGAAGTAACTGCGGACGGAAAATTTTGTCTTAAAGAGGGTGAGTGCATGGGTGCCTGTGGCGGCGCACCGCTGATGACGGTGAATAACCATGTGATGCACGAGTTTTTAACACCCGAAAAAGTAGATGTTATTTTGGAAAGCTTAAAATAATGGCATTAACCACAAAAACACCTACTAAAACAGCCAAAAAACACATTAAACAGCAGGCTCCAAAGAAACAGGCTCTACCCCCAACATCCATGCGGGCTGCAGGGTATGCCTTGTCGCACCCTGATTTGGTAGTACATTCAGATTTAACAGGCCAAACTTTACTTACTTTACGCACAATCACAGAAAAGAATCCAGCTTCATTAGCTGCCTATGAAAACCTGGGCGGCTATGCCCAGCTTAAAAGAATTGTCACCGAAAAAACCAAAGCAGTGGATATTATCAATCAAGTTAAGCTCTCTAACTTGCGTGGCCGCGGCGGTGCAGGCTTTCCAACAGGGCTCAAGTGGAGCTTTATGCCGCGTTATTTTGACGGCACCAAATATTTGGTTTGTAACTCGGATGAAGGCGAGCCGGGCACCTTTAAAGACCGCGATATTTTACGATACAACCCGCATCAGCTCATTGAGGGCATGGCGATAGCCGCTTACACCTTGGGCGCACGCGTTGGTTACAACTATATTCATGGCGAGATTTGGCAAGATTACGACATTTTTGAAAATGCGCTGCACGAGGCCAAAGCCGCTGGTTATTTGGGCGAGCATTTGTTTGGTACGAATTTCTGTTTCGATTTACACGCCGTGCATGGCTATGGCGCTTATATTTGTGGTGAAGAAACTGCGCTGATAGAGTCGATAGAAGGCAAAAAAGGCCAGCCACGCTTTAAGCCGCCTTTCCCTGCCAGTTATGGCGTGTTTGGCAAGCCGACCAATGTCAATAACACTGAAAGTTTTGCTTCGATTCCATGGATTATGCAATATGGTGGCCAAGCATTTGCCGAGTTGGGCGTACCAAACTCGGGCGGCACTAAGTTATTTTCGGTGTCTGGCCACGTAGAAAAACCAGGCAATTTTGAGGTAAAAATGGGTACGCCATTTGCCGATTTACTCAATATGGCAGGCGGCGTTTGGAAAGGTCGCAAGTTGAAAGCGGTGATTCCTGGCGGACCATCGACCGCAGTCATGACGGCTGCAATGATACAAAATGCCACCATGGATTATGATGGGCTAAGCAAGGCGGGCTCTAGCTTGGGCGCGGGTAGCATGATTGTGATGGATGAAACGACTTGCATGGTCAAAACGCTAAAACGCTTAAGTTATTTTTTCTATGAGGAAAGCTGCGGCCAATGCACCCCTTGTCGCGAAGGTACAGGCTGGGTGTATCGGGTGATTTCTCGCATTGTCGCTGGCAACGGCAAAATGGAAGATTTAGAATTGCTGACGAGCGTGAGTAACAATATTTCTGGCCGTACTATTTGTGCGCTGGGTGATGCAGCGGCCACGCCAGTCTTGAGCTTTATTAAGCATTTTAGGCCAGAATTTGAATACTACATTACACATGGTAAAAGTATGGTGGACGGAAGATAGTCATGGTAAAAATTGAAATAGACGGCAAAGCGCTAGAAGTCGAACACGGCAGCACCATCATTGACGTTGCTGATGCAGCAGGCATTGCGATTCCACGCTTTTGTTACCATAAAAAACTATCCGTTGCTGCAAATTGCCGCATGTGTCTAGTGCAAGTGGAAAAATTTGCTAAGCCATTGCCTGCTTGCGCCACGCCAGTGGCCGATGGCATGAAAATTTTTACCCGTAGCAAAGAGGCAGTAGAAGCGCAAAAAAGTGTGATGGAGTTTTTGCTAATTAATCACCCGCTGGATTGCCCGATTTGCGACCAAGGTGGCGAGTGTGATTTGCAAGATATTGCAGTGGCTTATGGCACCAGTGGATCGCGCTACACCGAAGAAAAACGGGTGGTGTTTAACAAGAGTATTGGGCCCTTAGTCAGCACAGATATGACGCGTTGCATTCAATGTACGCGCTGTGTGAGGTTCCTTAAAGAAGTCGGTGGCATGCAGGAGCTAGGCTTAGTCGGTCGCGGCGAGCATGTGGAGATTACTGCTTATGTAGATAAAAGTGTGAATTCAGAATTAAGCGGTAATATTATTGATTTGTGCCCAGTCGGTGCGCTCACCTCTAAACCTTTCCGTTATTCTGCGCGTAGTTGGGAGCTGACGCGTCGCCCCAGTATTGCACCACATGATGGCCTAGGCTCGCACATTGAAGTGCATGTAAAAGACAATAAAGTGATGCGCGTGCTGCCGCGCGAGAAAGAAAGTATTAACGAATGCTGGTTGTCAGATCGTGATCGTTATTCATACGAAGGCCTAAACAGCCCAGACCGTTTAAAAGTACCCATGATTAAGCATAATGGTGCGTGGGTTGAAACGGACTGGAAAACCGCGCTGGAGTTCGCTGCTGGGCAACTGAAAGATATCACCAAGCAATATGGTGGCGATGCTCTGGGTGTATTAGTTTCACCCAACAGCACCATGGAGGAAGGCTTTTTAATCAAAGAGTTGGCGCATGGCCTAGGTTGCGATAATGTAGATTATCGCTTGCGCCAGACAGATTTTAGGCTGGATGGCAAGCGTGTTGGTACGCCATGGATGGGCTGCAATATTCAAGAAATTGAAGAGCTAGATCGAATTTTGATTATTGGCTCTAACTTGCGTAATGAGCATCCATTATTGGCGCAGCGTTTCCGCAAAGCGGTGAATAACGGCGCGGAGTTGTCGATTATCAGCCCATTAGATAACGACCCGTTGATGGATATTGCGCATAAAGTGATTGTGCGCCCGAATGATATGGTGAATGTGTTAGGGCAGATTTTAAAAGCCATGTCTAAATTGCAGCGCTTGTCGCTATGTTTGCCACCATCTTTAGATTTATTGTTAAGCAATATTAAAGTGCGTGATAACACGCAAGCCATGGCTGAGAGTTTGGCTGGTTTGGCAGGGTTGACTGGTGAAGTAGATTTAATTGCACCAAAAGTGGGTATTTTCTTAGGCAATATGGCGCTGAGTGACCCACGATTTACCGAGATGTATAGCATGATGGAAGCGATTGGTGGCATTTGTGGCGCAAAAGGTGGCATATTGCCTGCAGCTGCCAATAGCACTGGTATGCATCTAATCGGCGTAATGCCGAATGCGGGTGGTTTGCACGCGCGTGAGATGCTAGAGCAGCCGCGTCGGGCATATTTGCTGTTAAATATTGAGCCAGAATTGGATTGCCAACATGCTGCGCTGGCTAAAGCTGCCATGGCGCAAGCCGAGTGCGTAGTTGCGTTGACCATGTATAAATCTGAAGCGCTAGAAAATGCTGATGTATTGTTACCAATTGCACCATTTACCGAAACCTCCGGTACTTTTATGAGCATGGAAGGGCGCGTGCAAAGCTTTGCAGCCGTTTGCAAACCGCTTGGTGAGTGCCGCCCAGCTTGGAAAGTATTGCGTGTGTTAGGCAATACGCTAGGCTTGCATGGCTTTGATTACGACGACAGCGAGCAAGTAAAAACTGCGCTTTTCAAAGGGGAAAAACCCTCCACCATGGTGTGGCGCAGCTTGAATAACAACTTAAAAGAGTTGGTAGAAATTCAAGTCAACATTAAAAGCGACGGCCTGCAACGTATAGGTGAAGTGCCGCAATATGAATCTGACCCGATTGTGCGCCGTTCTGCACCACTGCAAAAAACCAAGTACAACACGCAGCCGATGGCACGCATGAGCGCTGCACAAATGGCTGCGTTGGGCTTGGTGGATGGCGATACGGTATTGGCGCGACAAGACAAAGGTAGTGCCGTGTTACAAGTGCGTTTGGATAATCACGTGGCGATGGGCTGCGTGCGCGTCACTGCATCGCACGAAAACTCAACTGGTTTGGGCGATTTAATGGGCGACATTAGCATTGAAAAGCATGTACTAGAGAATAAACAACTTGAGGCAGAAACCGCATAATGCAATGGCTTGCAGACCTTTTTGGTGGTTGGTGGCCAGCAGTGGAGCTGACGAGCTGGACGTTAATTAAAATTATTGCGATTGTGTTGCCACTGATGATTGCCATTGCCTATTTAACATTGGCAGAGCGCAAGGTGATTGGCTTTATGCAGGTGCGTATTGGGCCAAACCGCGTTGGTTATTTTGGTTTATTGCAACCCATTGCCGATGGTTTAAAGTTATTATTTAAAGAAATTATTATTCCTAGCGCGTCAAGCAAGGCGCTATTTTTAATTGGCCCCATATTGGCCATTGCGCCGGCATTTGCGGCGTGGGCGGTGATTCCGTTTGATGGTACAAAGGTGCTAGCGGATATCGATGCGGGGCTTTTGTATATTTTAGCGATGACTTCGGTGGCGGTGTATGGCGTCATTATTGCGGGCTGGGCGAGTAATTCTAAGTATGCGTTCTTAGGCAGTTTGCGCTCGGCTGCGCAGATTGTATCTTACGAAATTGCCATGGGTTTTGCGCTAGTTGGCGTGCTGATGTGCGCGAATTCATTAAATCTTGGCAAAATTGTTATGGGTCAGAGCGGCGGTTTTTGGCATTGGTATTTCATTCCATTGTTTCCGCTGTTTATTGTGTATTTTATTAGTGCTGTGGCCGAGACTAATCGTGCGCCATTCGATGTGGCCGAAGGCGAATCGGAAATTGTCGCAGGCTTTCATGTGGAATATTCTGGCATGGCGTTTGCGATATTTTTCTTGGCCGAGTACGCGAATATCTGGTTAGTTTGCGCATTAGCAGCCACCATGTTCTTGGGTGGTTGGCTATCGCCTGTGCCATTTTTACCCGACAGTATTTTTTGGTTTTTAGGCAAAATGTGCTTTTTGGTATTCTTCTTTTTGTGGTTTCGCGCGACCTTTCCAAGATACAGGTATGACCAAATTATGCGCTTGGGCTGGAAAATCTTTATCCCAATTACGCTAGTGTGGATTATATTTGTTGGTGCGATGATGCAAACCCAATGGGGATATTTGTTCCATTAAGTTATGATAAAAGCCATTAAAAATACACTATCAAGTCTGATGTTGTGGGAGCTGCTAAAAGGCATGGCGCTGACTGGCCGTTACTTCTTTGCGCGCAAAATTACCATTCAATATCCTGAAGAGCGTACGCCGCAATCGCCACGTTTTCGCGGCTTGCATGCACTGCGCCGCTACCCCAATGGTGAAGAACGCTGCATTGCCTGCAAGTTATGTGAAGCCGTTTGCCCAGCAATGGCGATTACCATTGAATCGGAACAACGCGAAGATAATACGCGCCGTACCACGCGGTATGACATTGATTTAACCAAATGCATATTTTGCGGCTTATGTGAAGAATCATGCCCAGTAGATTCTATCGTGGAGACGCGTGTGTTTGACTATCACGGCGAGCAACGCGGTGATTTGCTTTATACCAAAGACATGTTGTTGGCGGTGGGCGATAAGCACGAGAAACAAATTGCGGCTGACCGCGAACAAGACAAGGCTTACCGATAATGATAGCGTTTACCGACATCGTTTTTTACACATTTGCCGCTATTTTGCTATTTGCGGCAATCCGCGTGATTACTACACGCAACCCCGTAGTAGCGGCGCTGCATTTGGTATTGGCATTTTTTACCGCAGCGGGTATTTGGCTGTTGTTACAGGCAGAGTTTTTGGCGATTACCTTAGTATTGGTGTATGTGGGTGCGGTGATGGTACTGTTTTTGTTTGTGGTGATGATGTTAGACATTAACTTGGATAAGTTGCGCGAAGGCTTTTGGGATTACCTGCCGATGGCGGGCATTATTGGCCTGCTGATGGCGGTGGAAATGGTGATGGTGCTTGGAGGCAAGTTTTATATACAAGCAAAAGTTACCAGTAAACCCGCTGATTACAGCAACACCGCCGAGCTTGGGCGTGTGCTATATAGCGATTATTTGCTGCCGTTTGAGCTAGCCTCAGTCGTGCTGCTGGTGGCGATTATTGCAGCCATTGTGTTAACGCTACGCGACCGCAAAGAAAGCAAGTCGATGAACGCGGCAGATCAAGTGTTAGTGAAAAAAGCCGATCGTTTACGTATTATTAAGATGGCTGCAGAGCCAATATCCACGCGGTCTGCAGAGCCATCTGATAATGAGGGTAAAAAGTAATGGTAGGATTGTCACATTATCTCGTTTTAGGTGCACTGCTGTTTGTCATCAGCGTCATCGGTATCTTTTTAAATCGCAAAAATGTGATTATTTTGCTAATGTGCATCGAGTTGATGTTATTGGCGGTGAATTTGAATTTTATTGCTTTTTCGCATTACTTAAACGACATTGCGGGTCAAGTGTTCGTGTTCTTCATCCTCACCGTGGCAGCAGCCGAGTCTGCTATTGGCTTGGCGATATTGGTGGTGCTATTTCGTAATTTACGCACCATCAATGTGGACGACTTGGACAGTTTAAAAGGCTGATAGCCTTAAAGGTTAAATAATAATTAAAATGACAATGCCGCAAATTAATTTATGGATAGTATTGCTGCCGCTGATCGCGGCAATCGTTGTTGGCTTATTCGGCAAGCAATTACCACGCGCGGCTGCGCATATTATCACCATTTTTGCGGTTGGCGCAGCGTTTATCATGTCCGCTATGGTGCTCAATGCCACGATGAATGGCTACTATGCCAATTACAATTTATATACTTGGCTGCAATCAGGGGATATTAATTTTAGCGTCGGTTTCTTAATCGATAACCTCACCGCCATGATGATGGTGGTGGTCACCTTTGTGTCACTAATGGTACATATTTATACTATTGGTTATATGCACGAAGACCCAGGCTACGCGCGCTTTTTCAGCTATATCTCACTGTTTACTTTTGCCATGTTGATGTTGGTGATGTCGAACAATTTTATGCAGCTATTTTTTGGCTGGGAGGCAGTTGGCGTCGTTTCTTATTTGCTGATTGGTTTTTGGTACACGCGACCGACTGCGATATACGCAAACTTAAAAGCCTTCTTAGTCAACCGTGTTGGCGATTTCGGTTTTTTACTTGGCATCGGCATGGTGCTGTTTTACACGGGTAGTTTAGATTATGCCAGCGTGTTTCAAGCTGCGCCTAAATTGGCTACCATGCAAGTGAGTATAATGCCAAATAACACTTGGTCGCTGATGACAGTGACCTGTATTTTGTTATTTATTGGTGCCATGGGTAAATCAGCGCAAGTGCCGTTACACGTGTGGTTGCCAGATTCTATGGAAGGTCCAACGCCAATTTCTGCCCTCATTCACGCCGCTACCATGGTCACCGCAGGTATTTTTATGGTGGCGCGTATGTCGCCATTGTTCGAGCTTTCTACCACTGCGCTATCTTTTGTGATGATTATTGGCGCCATTACCGCACTGTTTATGGGTTTTCTGGGTATTATTCAAAACGATATTAAGCGTGTGGTGGCTTACTCAACTTTGTCGCAACTTGGCTATATGACAGTGGCACTAGGCGCCTCAGCCTATTCGGTCGCAATATTCCATTTGATGACGCATGCGTTTTTTAAAGCCTTATTATTCTTGGGCGCTGGTGCAGTCATTATGGGTATGCACCACGATCAAGATATTCGCAATATGGGCAACTTGAAAAAGTATATGCCCGTGACTTGGATAACCTCATTAGTTGGCTCGCTGGCGCTAATAGGCACGCCGTTCTTCGCGGGTTTTTATTCAAAAGACAGTATTATAGAGGCGGTAAAATTTTCCCATATTACTGGCAGCAACTTTGCTTATTTTGCGGTGCTAGCGGGCGTGTTTGTGACTGCATTTTACTCGTTTAGAATGTACTTTTTGGTGTTTCATGGCAAAGAAAAATGGCGCGAAAAGTTACACATTGCGCGTGAATCACATGGTGATGAACATCATGGCTTAGCCGCTCATGGTTTAAGCCCAGCCGATAATCCGCACGAGCCAGGTTGGGTCGTAAAACTGCCACTTATTTTATTGGCGATTCCTTCTGTATTCATTGGCTATTTGTGCATTGAATCAATGTTGTATGGTCACTTTTTTAGTGGCGCCATTGTGGTTGATAGTGCGAGCCACCCAGCCATGGCGCACTTAGCACAGCATTATGCCGAGAAATTACATAGCCCTGCTGGCATGGCGCTACATGGCTTTTTAACGCTACCGTTTTTATTGGCGGCTTTAGGTGTAGGCCTAGCATGGGTTTTTTATACCAAACGGCCAGATATTCCTGCCGGTATTCAGCAAAAGTTTAGTGGTATTTACAATATTTTAGCCAATAAATATGGCTTTGATAGCTTTAATGAGCGTGTATTTGCAGGCGGCGCGCGATTGATTGGCGATAAGCTTTGGAAGATTGGCGATGTGCAAATGATTGATGGTGCTTTGGTGAATGGCTTGGCTAGATTGATTGGTCGTGTTTCACAAAAAGTGCGGCATTTACAATCTGGCCTTATTTATCACTACGCGTTCGCCATGATTATTGGCGTATTTTTGTTTCTCACCTTCTTTGTCAAAATCAATTAAATGTTAGCTAACTATTTTTCAAGCCATGTTCTAAGTGTTTCTATTTGGTTGCCAATATTGGCGGGTATTGTGGTGTTATTGCTAGGCAGCGACAACAAGCCTAGCTTTACGCGCTGGTTGGGTTTGGCGGGTAGTGCATTAGCTTTTATTGCCACACTACCACTGTATTTTAATTACGATTTTTCTCAAGGCGCTTTTCAGTTTCAAGAAATGGCAGCTTGGATTCCAGCTTTTAATGTCAATTACCACCTTGGTGTAGATGGCATTGCTGCACCGTTGATATTACTGACCAGCTTTACCACGGTGATAGTGGTGATAGCCGCTTGGGAAGTGATTACCAAAAATATCGCACAATATATAGCGGCATTTTTGATAATGAGCGGCTTAATGATAGGCGTATTTAGTGCGCTCGATGGCTTGCTCTACTACGTGTTTTGGGAGGCCATGCTCATTCCCATGTTTTTGGTCATCGGCATTTGGGGCGGTGAAAATCGTGTCTATGCGACGATTAAGTTTTTCTTGTACACGCTGCTCGGTTCTTTGTTGATGCTGGTCGCATTTATCTATTTATATCACCAAACAGGTAGTTTTGCGATTTTGGATTACTATAAATTGCCGCTGCCGCTAAATACCCAAATACTTATTTTCTTAGCGTTCTTTATGGCATTCGCCGTTAAAATCCCGATGTGGCCAGTGCACACTTGGTTGCCCGATGCGCACGTGGAAGCACCGACAGGCGGTTCTGTGGTGCTGGCGGCGATTATGCTCAAGCTGGGCGGTTATAGCTTTTTGCGCTTCGCCATGCCGATTGCACCCGATGCCGCACATTATTTATCGGGCTTTATGATTACTTTATCCTTAATTGCCATCGTCTATATTGCTTTGGTGGCACTGGTACAAAAAGACATGAAAAAGCTCATTGCTTATTCTTCAATCTCGCACATGGGTTTTGTTACTTTAGGCTTTTTTATCTTCAGTCAGCTGGGGCTAGAAGGTGCCATTGTACAAATGATTTCACATGGCTTTATTTCTGCTGCCATGTTCTTGTGCGTGGGCGTGCTGTACGATCGCATGCACAGCCGTAACATTGCCGATTACGGCGGCGTGGTCAACACCATGCCAATGTTTACTGCATTTGCAGTGCTGTTTGCTATGGCCAATAGTGGGCTACCAGGCACATCGGGCTTTGTGGGCGAGTTTATGGTGATCTTGGCCGCGGTTAAATTCAACTTTTGGGTGGCATTTTTGGCTGCAACCACGCTGATATTTGGCGCGGCTTATACGCTGTGGATGATAAAGCGCGTGTTTTATGGTGACGTTGCCAACATAAACGTAACAGAGCTGAAAGACTTAAATCGCCGCGAATTTTTGATTTTGGCCATTCTGGCTGTGATGGTGATTGGCTTAGGCGTTTATCCAAAAATTATTACCAACTTTACCCATGTCAGCGCAGCGCAGTGGCTGAGCCACATGGCGGTGAGCAAATTACCAGTATTGGGTGCAGGGCTATAAGATGGACAATATTTACTCAGATTTAATGACCGTTTTGCCAGAGCTGACCTTGCTGGGCATGGCTATGTTTATTTTGCTGGCTGATTTATTTTTAAAGCCCAGCAATAGAATCGTCGTTTATGCGCTGGCGCAGGCCACTTTATTGGTTGCAGCATACTTCACTGTTAGCACGCATACACCCACCGTCGGCTATGCCTTCACCGGCATGTTTGTAGATGATCCGCTGGCAGATGTGCTTAAACTGATGATATTACTTGGCACCGCTGTGATGTTTGTCTATACGCGGCAATATATGCAGCTGCGTGGCATGTTTCGCGGCGAATATTATGCGCTAGTGTTGTTTGCAGTGCTGGGCATGATGGTGATGGTGTCTGGCCAAAGCATGCTGACGATTTATATGGGTTTAGAGCTGCTTTCCTTATGCCTATATTCGTTAGTTGCGCTTGATCGCGATAATGCGCAATCATCCGAAGCTGCCATGAAATATTTTGTGTTAGGTGCGCTTGCGTCGGGCATGCTGTTGTATGGCATGAGCATGATTTATGGCATGACAGGTAGTTTAAATATTGCAGAAATTAGCAGCGCCTTACAGGAAAGTAACACCAAAAACCCAGTATTGATTTTAGGCTTAGTGTTTATTGTGGCGGGTTTGGCGTTTAAGTTTGGTGCAGTGCCGTTTCAAATGTGGGTGCCCGATGTCTATCAAGGCGCACCAACTGCCATCACTTTGCTAATAGGTTCGGTACCAAAATTTGCCGCATTTGCCATTACTATTCGCTTGCTGGCGCAAGGTTTGCATCCACTCACCGCAGATTGGCAGGATATGTTGCTGATTATGGCGGTGTTATCCATCGCCATTGGCAATATCACTGCCATTGCGCAAACTAACTTAAAGCGCATGTTGGCATATTCCACCATCTCGCATGTGGGCTTTTTGTTGTTTGGGCTGATGAGCGGCAGTTTAAATGGCTACACCTCTAGCATGTTTTATATTAGCGCCTATGTGTTGATGACTTTGGCGGGCTTCGGCATGATTTTAATGTTGTCAAGACAAGGATTTGAAGCGGATAATTTAGATG
Source organism: Methylophilaceae bacterium (assembly GCA_031422335.1). Classification (GTDB taxonomy): domain Bacteria; phylum Pseudomonadota; class Gammaproteobacteria; order Burkholderiales; family Methylophilaceae; genus Methylotenera_A. The sequence goes on along the minus strand of JANOQW010000023.1, from coordinate 1,523 downwards.
ACTTAAAAGGCCTGAACCAACGTAACCCATGGGCTGCTTTTCTCATGTTAATCACCATGTTTAGTATGGCCGGTGTGCCGCCCACACTGGGCTTCTACGCTAAATTTACGGTGCTGCAAGCCGCATTGCAGGCAGGCTTTTTGTGGGCAGTAGTGTTTGCCGTGCTGATGGCGGCCATTGGCGCATTTTACTATTTGCGCATTGTTAAGTTGATGTATTTTGATGCACCTCTAGACAGTATGATAATTAGTGCGCCAATAGATATGAAGTTTGTGTTAAGTGTAAATGCAATTGCGTTATTAGCGTTGGGATTGATGCCACAAGCCTTGATGGCGATTTGTGGAGTAGCGACTGGGATGAGCTTATAATAATAGCTGGCAGCTGGTTACAAATAAAAAAGCCAGATAATTAATCTGGCTTTTTTATTTGTTTATGCTAATAAATCTTTTAGTTAAACATCCTGCCGTCACCTAACAGATGCGCATAACAATCTATATTTTTATTGAGACAGTTTTTAACAACAGCAGTAATAAATTTTTCATCCCAACCGTTTACCCAGTCTGCGTGAGATGAGTAGCCACCTGGTAAACTTCTGTCGTAATTGTCACTAGCAAGGCGCCAGTTTTTAGCAAGGTTGGCTGTCGTAATTTTATAATTAAAGTTCACCGTTACCTCTGGTAAAGGTACAGGGTGCGTCGTTGGACATTTGTTAGCGGTGGTAAGCGCTTTGCTAGTAAATGCCATGTGACTCTGATGATCTGGTGAATCTAAATTTTTACCATCCCAACATTGTGGAAATCCAACTGCCATTTGCAAAGTATCTCCTGCAGGACAATTTTGAATAGTTTTATGCCAGCCGTAGAATGCGCGATTAGATCCAGACGGCGCCAAGCAAGTGTAAGTTGCTCTAGAAGTTTCTGCCGAAGTCGCTTTTGAGTTCCCTGCAATCATCCGTAAGCCTTTGGGTGGAACTTGAACTAAAGCTGCAGGCACACGTCCATTTTTATAGTAAAAAATAGCGACTTCTGGTGTTTTAGGCGTGTTAGTTGCTGTATCTATCATGGAAGGCACCCAGTAGGCACTTCGATTCATAATACCACCTTTGCAAGTACTATTACCTGTGGTAGAAAATGCCATTAAATTACTTTTGTAATCCACCGATGTATTACCAAAAAATGTGTGATGGTGTGCTGCGCCTTTTTGGTTAGGGTACACAATCGGATCGTCGTTGCTCATATGGCTGGGCGTACATACAATTCTGAAAGCACCATCTTTGTTAGTAGCCCCTACTTGTGTGGTAGGTTTAACTCGGAGATCCGGGTAACCAACCGCTGATGTAATCGCCTTATTAATATCTACTGCAGGCTGCAGACCAACTTGTATAATATTGGAGCCGCTACCACTGGGAGTCGGAGTCGGAGTCGGAGTCGGAGTCGGAGTCGGAGTCGGAGTCGGAGTCGGAGTCGGAGTCGGAGTCGGAGTCGGAGTCGGAGTCGGAGTCGGAGTCGGAGTCGGAGTCGGAG
>JANOQW010000022.1:0-67706 GCA_031422335.1 Methylophilaceae bacterium | reverse complement strand
ATCCCGCGTTGGCGACAACGTGGGGGTTCGATTCCCCCTCCCGGCACCAAAATAAAGCAGATGTAACTCAAGTTGCACAAAAATGTTTCAAAATTGTAATTTTTTGCTTGAGGCAAATGGCTTTTTATGCTATTTTTTAGTTGTTTTTAGTGTGTACAAGACTAGCATGTGTTCAAAATGCATATCCAGGCAATAATTGTTACAAAGATTTTACAAATATTAAAACTAATTAACTTTTGATGCGTCTGTATCAATATTATTTAGATTATTAATTATTCACATTTAAGGTAGATTTAGTTATGAATAAGAAAGTCACTCCCATTCTACGGTCGATTTTAGGCGCTGGCCTCATTTTAGCTGCAGGCACTTCACACGCGGCTTATGATTTAAACTTGAAGGCGCCAGTTACCGAAATCGCAACGCAAATATACGATCTGCACATGTTAATTGTTTGGGTATGTTTGGCGATTTTTGTGGTTGTATTCGCGGTCATGTTTTATTCACTATACAAACACCGTAAGTCAGTTGGTCATAAAGCAGCTCAATTTCACGAGCATCACACGCTTGAAATTATTTGGACGATTATTCCTGCACTCATCCTAATTGTGATGGCAGTGCCCGCGACAAAAACCATTTTTGCCATGAAAGATACTAGTGCTGCAGATATGTCAGTAAAAGTGACTGGCTATCAGTGGAAATGGGAATACGATTATTTAGATAAAAATGTTAAATTCATTAGCAATTTAGCAACTACACAAGATCAGATTGATAATAAAGCTGAGAAGAGTGAAAACTACCTGTTAGAAGTTGATAATCCGATGGTAGTGCCGGTAGGCAAAAAAGTGCGTGTAATCCTAACTGCGTCTGATGTGATTCACGCATGGTGGGTGCCAGAGTTTGGTGTTAAGCAAGATGCAATTCCAGGTTTTATTAAAGAGGTTTGGTTTAAAGCAGAAAAAGAAGGTACTTATCGCGGTCAGTGCGCTGAATTGTGTGGTAAAGCACACGGTTTTATGCCGATTGTGGTTGAGGTGGTGAGTGAAGAAAAATACAACAGTTGGTTAGTGGCAAAAGCAGAAGAAGCCGCTGCTGGTGCTGCTGGTGCCGACAAAGAATGGACTAAAGACGACTTGATGGCAAAAGGTAAAGCTGTGTATGAGAAAAACTGTGCAGTATGTCACCAAGCAAGTGGTGCAGGCTTGCCGCCAGCTTTCCCAGCCCTTACAGGTAGTAAAATTGTATTGGGTACCTTATTTGATGCAGATGGTAAATTCATAAAAGACGGCGAAGTACACCGGTTGCTGAATGGTAAAGGCCTCATGCCAGCTTGGAGAGATTTGTTGAATGATGTTGAAATGGCATCTGTGATTACCTATACACGCCTAGCACTAGGCAATGCTGTCACTGTTAACCCAATTGTACAGCCAGCACAAATCAAAGCAGCTCGTTAATAAATAATACATAGACTATTAAATTTAAAAATTGACTTTAGGTTTTAGGAGAAGCAAATGAGTACAAGCACTGCAGCACATCACGACGACCACGGGCACGATAGCCACGGTCACCCAACGGGCATAATGCGTTGGGTCAAATCGACCAACCATAAAGATATTGGTACCATGTATCTATGGTTCAGTTTTACCATGTTTTTGTTTGCAGGTGCCATGGCGATGGGTATTCGTGCTGAATTATTTCAGCCAGGTTTGCAGTTTGTGCAACCAGAAACATTTAATCAGCTGACAACATTGCATGGTTTGATTATGATTTTTGGTGCGATTATGCCTGCCTTCGTTGGTTTTGCTAACTGGCAAGTACCATTAATGATTGGTGCGCCCGATATGGCGTTTCCAAGACTCAATAATATGAGTTTCTGGCTGTTGATTCCTGCGGCTATCTTGTTAGTAGCTTCAATATTTGTTCCCGGCGGCGCTGTTGCTGGTGGTTGGACCATGTACCCACCACTATCTGTACAGGCTGGCATGTCGATGGACATGAGTATTTTTGCATTGCACATTTTAGGTGTGTCTTCAATTGTAGGTTCTATCAATATCATTACCACAATCTTTAACATGCGCGCACCTGGCATGACATTAATGAAAATGCCAATGTTTGTTTGGACATGGTTAATTACTGCTTACTTATTAATTGCCGCTATGCCTGTTTTAGCTGGCGCTTTAACGATGTTAATTACAGATCGTCACTTTGGCACTACTTTCTTTAATGCGGCAGGCGGCGGCGATCCAGTACTGTTCCAACACGTGTTTTGGTTCTTTGGTCACCCCGAAGTATATATTATGATTTTGCCAGCTTTCGGCATTCTTTCTACCATCATTCCAACCTTTGCACGTAAACCTTTATTTGGTTACGCTTCAATGGTGTATGCAACGGCAGCCATTGCAGTGTTGTCATTCGTAGTGTGGGCGCATCACATGTTTACAACTGGCATGCCAGTGGCAGGTCAATTATTCTTTATGTACAGCACCATGTTAATTTCTGTACCAACTGGCGTAAAAGTATTTAACTGGCTGGCTACTATGTGGAAAGGTTCAATGACTTTTGAAACACCAATGCTGTTCTCAATTGCAGTGGTGTTCTTATTCACTATAGGCGGTTTAACTGGCTTAGTTTGTGCGATTCTGCCAGTAGATATTCAATTGCAAGATACTTACTACGTGGTTGCGCACTTCCACTATGTATTGTTCTCTGGCGCAGCTATGTCAATTATGGGTGGCGTGTATTACTGGTTACCAAAATGGACAGGTCATATGTATGACGAAACATTAGGTAAATGGCACTTCTGGACAACTACCATTGCCTTTAACGTCACCTTCTTCCCAATGCACTTTACGGGTTTAGCTGGTATGCCACGTCGTATTCCAGATTATTCACAACAGTTCGCTGAATTCAATATGATTTCTTCAGTCGGCGCATTTGCACTAGGCATAAGTCAGTTGTTATTCTTATATGTGGTGATTAAATGTATTCGTGGTGGCGAAAAAGCGACCAACCAAGTATGGGAAGGCGCACATGGCCTTGAGTGGACTGTTGCATCACCAGCACCATTCCACACATTTGAAACACCGCCACAAGTAAAGTAATATTAAGATAATTAGTGTATAGATAAAAATTATTAAGGGATGAACATGAGTCAAAGTACAAAAAATTATTACTTGCCTGGCCCGTCTTTTTGGCCGTTGATAGCTTCAATTTCATTGTTTCTATTGGCTGGTGGTTTCACTATGGTGTTGAATAAAATATCCATGGGCACGCCGCTGATGATCGCGGGTGCCGTATCACTAACTTATCTATTGTTTGGTTGGTTTAAAGAAGTGATTGGCGAAAGTGTAAGCAAGTTTTATAACAAACAAGTGGACCTTTCTTTCCGTTGGGGCATGGGTTGGTTCATTTTCTCAGAAGTCATGTTCTTCTTTGGCTTCTTTGGTGCTTTGTTCTATGCGCGTAATGTTTCTGTGCCTTGGTTGGCTGATGCTAAATTGCTATGGCCTGACTTTGTAGCTGGCTGGCCAACGTCTGGTCCTGGCCTCACAGAAGCTTTCACTGCTATGGGTCCTTTGGGCTTACCAGCAATCAATACCTTGATATTGTTAACCTCTGGTGTAACCCTAACTTGGGCGCACTGGGGCTTAATGAAGGATAAACGTACACAACTTAAAATTGGTTTAGCATTAACAGTCTTATTGGGTGCAATATTCTTGTATCTACAGATGCATGAATACGCAGAAGCTGGCTTTACCATTAAAACTGGTATTTATGGCGCTACCTTCTACATGCTCACAGGCTTCCACGGCTTGCATGTCACTATGGGTGCCATTATGTTGAGTATTATTTTGTTTCGCGTCATGAAAGGCCACTTTAATTCACATGACCATTTTGGCTTTGAAGCGGTGGCTTGGTATTGGCACTTTGTGGACGTAGTGTGGTTATTCTTATTCATATTCGTATACTGGCTTTAATTTTTAATTAGTTTGATTAAACGCCGCAAGGGTAGCCTTGTGGCGTTTGTTTTTGTTTTTTTGCAGTGAATTATTTCGAGCTAAAACAATCATATTTCCTGTGGAGGCATGATGGTAGTATCTGAGATAGACGCTAGTAACAGCTTTAAAGTTACCTTTAAACCTAACAGTGCATTGAGCGCTGTGAGTAAGCAGAGAGTCATCATTTTGCTGACATTGATTCCTTGTGTTATAGGCGTTGCATTTTGTTTTCTAGGCGCTTGGTTGGTGTTACCATTTGTAGGCTTAGAGGTAGTTGCACTTGCGTATGCCTTTTATTATGTCAACAAGCATGAAACTGATTATGAAAGCATTAGCATAGAAGGTGATAGCTTGCTGATTGAGCGTTGCGTTGGTGAAAGTGTCAGCCAGCAAGAAATTAACCCATATTGGGTGAAGGTTACGCAACATGAGCTAGCTAACGGCGAACTGCATTTGTATCTGCAATCGCATGGTAAAGAAATTGAAGTGGGACGCTACCTAACAAGAAAGCAGCGTGAGTTATTGGCGAAGCAATTAAAACAAAGAACTGGCACGTTAAGATAATCGTAAATAGGATTTAAAATGAATCAAAATAAAGATAAATTAAAGAAAAAAAATTTATTAGTTGGCTGGACGATTGGCATATTAGCCGTTGCTTTGTATGTTTTTGTGATTTACACAAAATAAATATTAGGGTGTATTTGAATGAGTGCTAGTGATAAGAAAAGCTTGTTGTCGTCGATTAATAAGCGGCTTGCCTGGAAGTTGAGCATTATCGTGTTTGCCGGTTTAGCGTTTAGTTTTGCAGTAGCTCCGCTTTATGATGTGATGTGTAGAGAGTTTGGTCTAAATGGCAGAGCAGACAGCTCAGCGACTAAGTTTGACACTTCACAAAAAATTGATAAAACGCGTTGGGTAACTGTTATATTTACTGGCAATACCATGCCAGGTCTGGGCTGGAGTTTTCACCCAAAACAAACCAGCATGAAAGTGCACCCTGGTGAAATTACCATGACCAGTTACACCGCAAAAAATAATGCAGAAATTAGTCAACTGGGCGTGGCTGTACCAAGCATTACACCAGAATTGGCTAGTTTATATTTTAAAAAGATTGAATGTTTTTGTTTCAAAGAACAAACCTTGAAAGCAGGAGAGAATAAGGAAATGCCGATTATGTTTTATGTAAAGCCTGATATTCCGGCTGATGTGCACACCGTGACATTGAACTACTCATTTTACAATGGTAACGCAGGCCTTTCGCAAGCAGCACTTGCTGAAAAAGCCGCCTCAGCCTTAAATTAAACGCTTGGTAGTTTATGATGGATGTGGATTGGGATTGCCAATAAATCCAGTATAAAAACCTATCATTAGCAACAAAAATAAAGTGATTGAAATGCCAATACGCCATGTCAGCGCCTTAACTACTTTCTCGTTTTGCTCACCACGCATTAAATGGTAAAAAGAAATGAACAGGCTGCCAAAAACAAACAGTAGCATGATGATGATAAGAATTTTGAGTAACATAGTGTGCTCTTTTTGTAGTTATAGGATGCGCAATTAAAGCAGTAATCAAACAAATTATGCAATTAAATGCGCAATGTAGCAATTTAGTAGACCCGCAGCAATTCGCTTAAGTTGCAATAGAGGATTTGAAGTTTGAAATATACGTTCCGCCCAAGTATTTGGATGACATTAGCCACCGCGCTTATGTTGGGAGTCTGTATCAAATTGGGGTTGTGGCAATACAACAAAGCGGATACAAGACGTAACTTGCAAACGCAACTGACTGCGCGTTTGAGCGACCCAGCAGTGGCGCTTCCTACTAAAATAGCGGACCTAAAAAATGAAACGCTGGAAACTTGGCGTTATAAGCGGGTTAAATTTGCTGGACAATTCGATACGCGCTATCAATTATTGCTCGATAACCAAGTACAAAATACCGTAGCTGGTTTTCATGTGTTAACGCCGATGCAAGTTGAAGGCAGCAATACTTACGTGCTGGTAAACCGTGGTTGGGTGCCTAGAACCGCCGCCAATGTGGGAGAAGTGCCTGAGCCACCCACCATAGAAACGCCGCAAGGTAAGCAACAAATAGAAGGTGATATTGGGCTGCCAGCCAGTAAATTCTTCACTATGGATACGCCACCAGCCGTTGATGGTGTTTGGCAGCCAGTTTGGCAAAATTTAGACATGGCACGTTATGCGAAATCGGTGCCATTTGTGGTGCAACCTTTTGTGGTGCGGCTAGATGCAAAAAGTAACGCTGGTGGCTTTGTTAGAAATTGGGCGCCACCTGGCGAGCGGGTCACCATGCATTTGGGTTATGCCTACCAATGGTTTGGTTTTGCGCTGACGCTGCTAGTGATTTATATCGTATTAAATATTAAGAAAGTTGAGCGTTAATTGCATGTCTGAGCCGATTCAAGACCAATCAAAACCAAGAAGTATGAAAACATTTTACCTGCTTATATTGGTATTTGTTTTACCTTTTACCATGGCAGTTTTGCTACATTTTATTGATTTAAAACCCACTGGTAAAAGTTATGGCAATTTAGTACAACCACCAAAAAGCTTGCAGATTCCCATGCTAAAAGATTTACAAGGCAAAGCGTTTAAGCCTGAACAATGGAACAAAATTTGGAATCTGGTAACTGTTGATGCCACAGGCTGTGCTGAAGTCTGCGCTGCGCGCGTGCACATGCTAAAGCAAGTGCATACCTCAATTAACAAAGATATTGACCGTGTACAGCGTGTGCTGCTAGTGCCCGCCGATATTGGCTTGCAGGCCTATAGTGACATTCAAAAAAAATACCCTGATTTGGTTATTTTGGTGGGTGTCGATGCTGAAATGGTTAAATTTTCTGCTGAATTTGATGCTAGAAAAGGCAATGTGTTCTTGGTGGACCCATTAGGAAATTTGATGATGAGTTACCCAGATAAATTTGACCCCAAAGGTTTACGCAGCGATTTAACGCGTTTGCTTAAAAATTCCTGGGCTGGTTAATAGCCTAGTTAAGGGTCTGGTAAGAATCTAGTTAAACTTAAGATAAACGAAAGTAAAGAAATGCGTACGTTTAATATATTAGTATTGTGGGCTACCCTGTTGGCAGTTTGCGTAGTAGGATTTGGTGCTTATGTCAGACTGGCTGATGCAGGTTTGGGCTGCCCTGATTGGCCAGGTTGCTATGGTACTCTCACCGTGCCGCAAAGCGAAAGTGCCATTGCGCACGCACAAGTTACGTATCCAGAATCTCCCATTGAGCATGGCAAAGCTTGGAAGGAGATGATTCACCGCTATCTTGCAGGTGCTCTGGGGTTGCTGGTGCTGGCAATTTTCGTACAAGCTTGGCGTAAGCGTGATGAAATTAAAGTTGCTAAATGGTTACCGAGTTTTTTATTGGCACTGATTGTTTTTCAGGCAGCATTAGGGATGTGGACAGTGACCCTATTATTACGACCGATTATTGTCAGTGCGCATTTAATTGGCGGCATGAGTACGCTGGCAATTCTTACTTGGTTATGCCATCGTCACTGGGGTGCCATCGCTAGCCATATTCAACTATCACCGGCAGTACGTTTCGGCATTCGTGGCGCAATAGTTGTATTATTTATGCAAATATTTTTAGGTGGCTGGACAAGCACTAACTACGCGGCCTTGGCCTGCACCGATTTTCCTACCTGTCATGGCATGTGGATTCCTGAGATGGACTTTAGTAATGCCTTTAATTGGTTTCGTGAGCTAGGTGTGGGTAACGATGGAAAACCCTTGCCATTGGCAGCTTACACAGCCATTCAGTGGACACATCGTATCGGCGCATTAGTCACATTTATATATCTTGGTTGGCTGGGTTCAAGCTTACTCAAACAGCCACTACTCAAAAAAATCGCGTTGATTATGCTGGGTTTATTGGCGGTTCAAATTATTTTAGGCATCGCCAATTTAGTGTTACATCTTCCCCTAGCGCTAGCAGTAGGGCATAATATAGGCGCGGCTTTATTGCTGATTTCAGTCGTGGTATTAAATTCAAAAATAACTGCTTTAAAAGCCTAATTGCAATTAATAAAGAGATAAAACTAGAGAGATTCAATGAGCGCAGCGACTGAAATGAACATGCAACCAGCAAGATCAAGTTTTAGTAACTTTCTCGCTTTATGCAAGCCCCGCGTCACTATGCTCATTGTGTTCACCGCGATGATTGGCATGTTTTTAGCCACGCCTGGCATGGTGCCGCTGCAAATATTACTTGCTGCCACCGTTGGTATAGGCATGGCCTCTGGTGCGGCGGCGGCCTTTAATTGTTTGGTAGAGCAAGCGATTGACGCCAAAATGGCACGCACACGCGGCAGACCGCTGCCTACGGGCCAAGTGACATCTAAACAGACTTTTATATTCGCCAGCTTAATGGCCAGCATAGGCTTGGCTATTTTATATATATTTGTGAATCCACTCACCATGTGGCTCACGCTGGCAACTTTTGTTGGCTACGCCATTATTTATACCATTTTTTTAAAACCAGCCACGCCGCTTAATATTGTGATTGGCGGCTTATCTGGCGCCATGCCACCTGCACTTGGCTGGGCCGCAGTCACTGGCGTAGTTTCTGCCGAAGCGTGGATTTTAGTGCTGATTATATTTGCTTGGACACCGCCGCATTTTTGGGCGCTGGCACTTTATCGCCGTGACGAATATGCAAAATCTGGCTTGCCCATGTTGCCAGTGACGCATGGCGAGGAATATACGCGCTTACAAATTTTGTTGTACACCATTATTTTGGTGGCAGTCACTTTAATGCCATTTGCCATCCGCATGAGCGGATTTATTTACTTGGCTTCTAGCGCCATATTAAACGCAATTTTTATGTGGTACGCTTATAGCTTGTATTGCAAATATTCTGATGCGCTGGCAAAAAGCATGTTTAAGTTTTCTATTCTGTACTTAACCTTACTTTTTGCTGCCTTGCTGGTGGATCATTACTGGCTGTATCGACTATAATTTTTTGGTGCGCCCGGCGGGAGTCGAACCCACGACCTTTGGCTTCGGAAACCAACACTCTATCCAGCTGAGCTACGGGCGCAAATAAATTAATAATTGCCGCATTATAACAAAGTCGCTTTGATATACATGTTTTGATACACTAATGTAAGTAAAAAATAACAACAACTTAAGACTAAGCCCTAATTTTTAACTATTATTTTAGATTTTATTTAAGGAAAGCACCATGAGCAACCACGACCAACACCAAGCACCCAGCACCTTGCAACCTATGGTTATTATTTTTGGCTTATTATTAGTCGCAGCAATAGTGGTTGCGCTTATTGTTGGCAAGCCAGTAGATGAAGTGGCTGCACCAGTAGCTACCGTAGCTGCAAATATTAAACCAGAGGCGGTAGTAGAGGTAGCGCCTGTGGCAGTGGCAAATGTGGAAAGAACCGGCGCAGAGATTGTACAAGCTGCCTGTGCAGCTTGCCATGTTTCTGGCATGTTAAATGCACCGATGATAGGCAATAAAGAGCAATGGGCACCGCGTATTGCGTTAGGGTATGCAACGCTTACTAAACACGCGATTGAAGGCATCCGCAGCATGCCAGCACGTGGTGGTAATTCAGCTTTAACTGACGATGAAGTAGCCAGTGCCGTGGCTGACATGGCCAATGGCGCAGGTGCAGATTTTAAATTTGTTAAAACTGAAAAATAAGTATTCATGGTGATTTGAAAAGCCGCTTATCTAAGCGGCTTTTTTGTGGCCGCTATTTTGGGCATACACGCGACGATAAGGTAAACTAACAGTAATGGCAACTTATGCAATTGGCGATATTCAAGGCTGTTATCATGCGTTGATGGCATTATTAGCGCGCCTACAATTTAACGCCAAGAACGATACTTTGTGGCTGGTGGGCGATTTAATTAATCGTGGTAGCGGCTCACTCGAAGTATTGCGCTGGTGTTATCAGTATCAGGATTCGCTTAAAATTGTACTGGGTAACCACGATTTACATGCACTTGCGGTGGTGCATGGCCTTAAAGCCGCGCATAAAGGCGATACGCTGCAAGCCAGTGTGGATGCGCCTGACAGCCATGCTCTATTTAAGTGGTTGCGGCATCAACCATTGATGATTGTTGAAAAAAACCATGTCATGCTGCACGCTGGCTTACTGCCGCAATGGACCATTTCTGAATCTTTAAGCTACGCGCGCGAAGTAGAAACAGTGCTGCAATCTGGCGATTATCAATACTTTTTGGCCAATATGTATGGCAGCCAGCCAAGTCAATGGCAGCCAGATTTGGTAGGTATGGATAGGTTACGTATTATCACCAATGCGTTTACGCGCATGCGTATTTGCACTGCCGAGGGCGAAATGGAGTTTGCATTTAAGGGTGAGCTGCCAGATATTCCAGTGGCTTACTTACCGTGGTTTGACGTGCCGAATAGAAAATCAACCAACGCAAATATCATTTGTGGCCATTGGTCGGCACTCGGTTTACGTCAGCGCAATAATGTTCACGCGCTAGATACCGGCTGTTTGTGGGGCGGGCAATTGACGGCGATGGATTTGGAAACGCGGGCGATTACACAAGTAAATCACGACCCACGCGATGTAGCGCATTAAGTTTAGTAACAATCGCATCATAAGCCGCTTTAGTGATATCGCGCCTGTGTTGGCCTTTTGTTTGAATAGGGGTTAAAAAATGCAGTGCAACTGCGGGATTTTTTTGCCGTAAAACATTCTGCATCGATTCTACTAACGTCGTCTCACCCGCATAGGCCATTTGCGTATTAGTACCGCCATCAGCATGCGAATAACGTATCGCCACCGGCCAAATCGTGGCATTGGCATCAATCGCTGCTTGCAAAACACTGCTCTTGAAAGGCAATACTGGTGCGCCTTGCAGAGACATTCGATTAACATCATTCCCCTGAATACCGTGCCCGCCTGCACCAGTACCGTCTGTTGTCGTACCTTCAGGGAAAAAGCACACATTGTCGCCAGCCAACAAACTATCCTTGGTCAGCTCTACAATGCGCCCAGCCTCTTGCCGTTTGCCGCGCTCTACAAAAATAGTGTTGCTTTTGCGCACTAAATAGCCAAATACTGGCCAGCTTTTAATGTCCGACTTTGCAATAAAACGTAGTGGAATAATACTATTGAGCGCGTGAATATCTGACCAAGAAATATGATTGGCGACAAACATGACGCTATTGGTGTCTGCTGTAGGCACTTCGCCATGCATGCTGACTTTAATATTAAATGCCCGCAACAAACCGCCGCACCACCATTTAATTAGCTTAAGATTGCTGCTTTTGCTGATGAGCGGCAACACCAATGCCGCCAGTGTTAACCCCACAATAGTGTGAATTAAAATACGCGATATTCGATAATAACGAGTTAAAAAATGGCTTTGTTGCAAATTATTTTAAGAAATGCGCCGCATATCTGCTATTAATTTTAGATAAGGGTAACATTACCAGCATATCGGCTGTGTTGAAAGCGGCATCCCACGCGGGTGCGCCACAAATATAGGCACCAAGCCGCAAATAACCTTTAATTAGCGGCGGGCAAATCACTGGCAAATCTTTGTTCAGCGCCTCAATCGGCAATGGGTTATGCGGAAACACGCGGTATTCGGCTGGCGATAAATAATCTTCTTTCAGGCTGTGATACAAGCTGGCTGCCATGTGGCCGCCATCATGAATCGGCACGCTGCCGCAACCTATCATGTATTCATAATTGTGCGCTTGCATGTATTTGGCAAGACCTGCCCACAGCATACTAATAGTGCCGCCATGGCGATAATTTTGATGCACGCAGGCGCGGCCAACCTCGACCATACTACTAGACAAATGCGCTAAACGGCTTAAATCAAATTCGCCTGCAGAGTAATAGCCGCCTGCCTCATTAGCTTTGTGCGGGTTTAAAATACGATAAGTGCCGATGACTTGATGGGTGGTGCTTTCGCGCACCAATAAGTGATCACAAAAATCATCAAAGCCATCTACGTCTAAGCCACTAGTTTTTTTGCTATTGCCGCTGGCAATATTTGCGCCCATTTCCTCAGAAAATACTTTGTAACGTAATCTTTGTGCCTCTGCAACCTCGCTGGCGTTGCGAGCTAGGCTTACATACAGGCGGCTCTGTGATAGCGCTTGCGCGCTTATTTGATTGATTCCAGCTTGATTGATATTGCTTTGGCTGAAATTAGCCTGTACTGATAACTGCTTTTTAAGCATAAACATCTCTCCTGTAATTTGGAAAGATGTTAGGTGGCTAAGGTGAAAAATTAATGAAGTTTAGATGACTAAACGATGACAAATATTGCCTAAAGTACTTAGTGCGTCACGCGTGACGTGTCTGAATTTTCTACAATACGCACTTTATCACCAGGCTTAAAGGATTCATCCGCTTCTTGCACGATGGCGATTAACGCACCGCCATCTAATTTTACGGTAATTTCCAGCGCATCTTTGCGAGTCACCACTTCTTCAGTGGCTGCGCCAGCAAGGCCGCCTACAACAGCGCCCAGCACTGCGCCTATTGCACTGCCACGGCCGCTGCCAATACTGCCACCAGCAATACCACCAATGGCGCCACCTGCCACAGCACCAATCGGCGTTTTGGTGCCTTCTAATTTAACCGTGCGCACGCTTTCTACCACACCTGTTTTTACGGTTTGCACTTTGCGCGCATCATCACGTTTATAGACACTGCCAGAATTTGAGCTGGCGCAAGCGGTTAAAAATACTGCAACAAATGCCACTAAAATTAATTTTGAAAACTTCATTGCCAACTCCTTAATAAAAATTTACTGCTTGGTTTGTTCTTTCGTAACCAGCTCGTTTAAGCCAACCTCATCTACTAGTGCTTGTGTATAAATCGCTTCAATCTCGGCACGGCTAGGCTGGTGGTTTTGGCCACCACGGCTGGCAATTTTAATTGAACCCATGGTCGAAGCTAATCTACCACAGGTTGGCCAATCCCAACCTTGCGCCATGCCGTACAACAAACCCGCGCGGTAGGCATCGCCACAACCTGTTGGGTCCACAATCTTATCGGCTTTAACGCATGGAATATCGAAGCGTTGACCATCGGCATAAATATGCGAGCCTTGACCGCCTAAAGTGACAATGAGCGCTTTTACTTTGGCCGCAAGTTGCTCCAAACTTAAGCCCGTTTTATCCTGAATCACCTGCGATTCATAGTCGTTTACCGCTAAATAGCTGGCCATTTCAATAAAATGTAACAACTCCTCGCCATTAAACATTGGCAAACCTTGGCCTGGATCAAACAAAAATGGAATGCTCGCGTCAAAGCACTCTTTAGCATGCTGAAACATACCATCACGACCATCAGGCGCAATAATCGCCAGACTCACATCGGCCACATTTTTGACGCTATTTTGGTGCGATTCCACCATCGCACCCGGGTGAAACGCGGTAATTTGATTATCGTCAATATCGGTGGTGATAAACGCTTGGGCAGTAAAACTATTGGCAATAGTTTTGATGTGGGTGCTATTTAATTTGTTATCTATCAATCGCTTAGCATAGGGCGAAAAATCTTCGCCGACAGTGGCCATAATAATCGGTTTACCTTCTAATAGCTGCAAATTATAAGCAATGTTGCCAGCAGTACCACCAAATTCGCGGCGCATCTCTGGCACATAAAACGCCACGCTAAGCGCATGAATTTTATCAGGCAAAATATGGTTTTTAAATTTATCTTGAAACACCATAATAGTGTCGTAAGCTAGCGAGCCGCAGATGAGCGTGTGCATAATTTTGGTCTATTTTTTTAAAACGCTATTATCTTGTAGCTAGGGCGTAGTTAGCAAGCGTAATCATGTTAAATAATAGGATAAAAAGTACGAGAGAAAATAGATGCCCTGCAAGCTGCATGGATATTGACTTACAGGCCTGCCAAATAAGATGAGTTAAACCGGTTTATTTAAAAAAGTAATTAGAAATAAAAAAATGTTTTAAGTAAAACGCTTAAACGGCCTAGGTTCTAGCTGCGCCATTGATGAGAATTTTGGCAGCTTTTTTAGCGTATTTTACAGCGCCAGAGCCGCGTTTCATCTGCTCTGCTTGTACAGAACCTTCAAAGAGTAATGAAAGTTGTAGCGCCAAACCATCGGCATCTTTAATGTTGGCTTCAGCCGCTAGCTTGCTGATAAATTGCCTAAACTCGCGCGATTGTTGGCTAGACAACTGATGAATGGGGTCCTTCTCATTAGGAAACTCAGCCGAAGCTTTGATAAAGCCGACACCTATAAATGCTGGAGAATTTACCCACTCTTCAATATAATCAAATAGTTGCTGAATTTTTTCTGCAGGCTTTTTGCTGCTGCTTAGTTTGCCATCTAACCAAGTTTGAAAATCACTGTGGTTTTTTTCTAGCACCTCTAAAATCAAAATTTCTTTGCTACGAAAGTACTTATATAACGTCATTTTTGTGGTGCCAGCGACTGCCACGATATTATCTACACCCGTAGAGTTGATGCCTTTTGTATGAAAAAGGTCAGTAGCAACTAGTAAAATTTTTTCTCTTAAAATACTCATGACACAAAGTATAGCATGAGATTAATTAATTTTGTGTAAATATACTTACAGGTAATCTTATAATTATTTAAGTTATTAACAATTTTTATAACTACTTAATATTAAACATAAATACTTATTTACTTTTACCATATACAAGTATAAATTATACATAACGGTATAGTTAATGCCGCAATTAATTATGGAGACAATAATGAATAAGCTATTAAATTTAACAGTTTTAGGTGGGGCGCTATTATTAAGTGCATGTGCTTCAACCAGCACAAAAAGTAACGTAGCTAATTTAGCTGTAGAAGAAAGAGTCACTATTAACGCACCAGCTGCAAAAGTATGGGAAAAAGTAGGTAATTATGGCGATTTGGGTGCATTTCATCCAGCAGTGGCTAAAACAGAAATTATCAGTGGCACCAACAATACCAAAGGTGCGGTGCGTTTGCTAACTTTGGGCGACGGCGGCACAGTAAATGAAACTTTAACTGATTATGATGCTGCAGGTATGTCATACAGTTATATTATCAACGAAAGCGTTTTGCCGGTGAGCAATTATGCTGCAAAAATTATGCTAAAACCTGTTAGCGCGAACGTAACTGAAGTGGTGTGGAATGCGAATTTTGCGCGTAAAGATCTGTCTACAAGCCCCGCCAAAGGTCAAGATGATGCAGCTGCTACAGGCACTATCCATGCGGTGTTTAAAGGTGGTTTAGATAATTTGAAAAAGATTACAGAGTAGTATTTGATATGTAAAAAAGCCAGCATATGCTGGCTTTTTTTGGTCAATAGACTTATTTAGAATTAGCCATCAACATGGGGGTGTAATTACAACGTGTTCTGCTTAACAAATCAAAGGCAATTGCCTGTTCTTTTGGGTCGGTCGAAACTTGGCCATTCACCACCATGTTGATATAAATGCCTTTTTGGCTATCGGGCAGTTGAATAGCCTCTATCAGCTGGCAATTACCGTGACGCATTTGTTCTATCTGCGCCATCAGTGCAATGGTTTGTTGCGGGTCAGCCATGGTTTCTGCCGCCACCATTTGCGGAATAACTGCTTGAATCGGCATTTGTGCGGCAATATTTTGGTTTGGTTGTTGTAAATTCAACATCAACAAACCACCTGCAATGGCGCATACCGCCGCAAAACTGGCGGCCATGGCATAGGCTGTTGGTTTGGCAATGTGGAACTCTTTTTTAGTTTGTGCAGAAATAAGCGCGCTGGCGGCAACCTTTGCGTGACTTAAGCTTTGCGCATTATGGGTCTGCAGCTTTTCTTGGGTGGCGGCAAGCGCCATAAAAACCAGTTGGCTGGCCAACATTTCTGGTACGGCAGCACCAGCTTTGGCGGCTTCTAGTGCAAGATAATCATGTAAATTTTTTTGTGGCGCTTGTATTAGTAAACCATTTTGCTGCTTTTCATGCATATTAGGCGCGACGTTTGGTGAGTCTAGCCAATCTTCTAAAATATCAAATAAGCTTAACAAGCGCCCACGCGGTGTTGTGCTTGATTTTTCAAGCATTTTAATTAACCAAGGCGAATTTAAAAATTCCATTTTAAAAAGGTTTTACAACTACCAAAATAGTCACTATAACCAATATTAACACAGGAATCTCGTTAAACCAGCGATACCAGATATGGCTGCGCGCATTATTGCCAGCTTTAAAATCACGCATCAGTTTGCCGCAATATAGATGATATGCCACCAAGCCAGAAACCAAGCCCAGCTTGGCCTGTAGCCATGCCCCTGAAATGCCGTAGCCAAGCCATAACCATAGCCCAAATACCAATGCTAGTACTGCCAGAGGTAACATAAATCGGTACAGTTTCTGTTCCATTAATTCTAGCCTAGTCAAAGCAGCCTCATTGGTTTCCATGGCATGATTTACAAACAGCCGCGGCAAATAAAATAGCCCAGCAAACCAGCTGGTGACGAAAATGATATGTAGCGCTTTAACCCACAACATCAGCTAAGTTCTTTAGCTAAAAGCTTGTTTAAATCTTCGAAATTTAATTCGCCTACTTTGTACAAAATACGAAAGCCAGATTTATCATAAATATAGGTGGTGGGTGTGATGCCTTTGTGCCGAAACGCTTTTGCAACATCACCAAAACCATCATGCATTACATTAAATGGTAACTTTTTATGCGTGGCAAAATTGAGTACTTGTGCAGGTGGATCGTAATCCATGGCGACTGCAATCATTTCAAAATCTTTGTGTTTGTAGGCGTTATAAGCATCCACCAAGCCTGGCATTTCTTTTACGCAAGTCGTGCAAGTAGTGGCCCAAAAATTCACCAGCACCACTTTGCCTTTTAGATCGGCCATATTGATATTTTTGCCAGTGAGCGTCACAAACGTGACCTCTGGCGCGAACATGCGCTTGTTGAACTGAAAAGCCAAAAACATTAGTAGCGCGAAAATGCCAACAGCCAGCCCAATTTTTTTTAATGATTGCATGAACACATTTTAACGCCAATTGTCAGATTCGGTGAATATAATCTAGCAGATATAACCATGCAATTCAATATACAAAACCTTGCTCCGCGCTGTTAATCGTTAGCTTTCAGCATGATATAATTCATCTTTAACAACTGCAGAGTTTAATTACACTGAACAATCACAATAATATGAACGCACCCGTACCACTCAACATTCTACAATCAGCCCCTACGCCAGCTACGCGCCTGCGTGAAATTCCTTACAACTATACTTCTTTCTCAGACCGCGAAATTGTGATTCGGTTTTTGGGCGAGCCAAGTTGGGCTATTTTAAATGGCTTGCGCGCAGAGCGCAAAACAGGCCGCAGCGCACGCATGTTGTTTGAGGTGCTGGGCGATATTTGGGTGGTTTCACGCAACCCGTATTTGCAAGATGATTTGCTAGATAATCCAAAACGTCGCAAAGCCTTGATTGATGCGCTGCATCATCGCATCGATGCCATTGATGAGCGCAATGTTGCTGGCACTGGAGCTGGCACTACAGGTAATGATGCAGTACTAAAGTTAGTGGCTGCGGCAAAAAAGGCGGTCGAAAAATTTGCTGATGACTTTAGGCAAACCTATGATTTGCGCAAAAAAGCTTTAGCCAAATACAACAAAATTACCCGCAAAGATAATATTCAATTTGATGGTTTAGCGCGCGTTTCGCATGTCACCGATGCCACCGATTGGCGCGTTGAATATCCATTTGTGGTGTTAAACCCCGATACTGAATTAGAAATTGCGGCACTGGTGCGTGCCAGTATCGAACTGGGCTTGACCGTCATTCCACGTGGTGGTGGCACTGGTTATACTGGCGGTGCGATTCCACTTACGCCACTTTCTGTGGTGATTAACACCGAGAAGCTAGACCAGCACACGGGTGTGCAAATGCGCACATTGCCAGGCGTAGCCAGACAAGTGGCCACCATTGAATGCGGTGCTGGTGTGGTCACGCGCCGTGCCATGGAAGCCGCAACTGAGGCGGGGCTAGAGTTTGCCTGCGACCCAACATCTGCAGATGCAAGCTGTATTGGTGGCAATGTGGCGGTAAACGCGGGTGGTAAAAAAGCGGTATTGTGGGGCACAGCGCTAGATAATTTGGCTAGTTACCGCATGGTAACGCCCGATGCAAAATGGTTAGAAGTAGAACGGCTAGACCACAACTTAGGCAAAATTCACGATATTAAAATGGCGCGCTTTAAATTGACACGCTTTGATATCGACATGAAAACGCAGTTGGGCGAGCCTGAAATTATTGAAATTGCGGGGCCTAGCTTCCGAAAAGTAGGCTTGGGTAAAGATGTTACCGATAAGTTTCTCTCAGGGCTTCCAGGCATTCAAAAAGAGGGCTGCGATGGTTTAATCACTAGCGCCACCTTTATTTTGCACCGCATGCCTAAACACGTGCGTACTATCGCCTTAGAATTTTTTGGCAATGTGTCCCACGCTGTACCCGCCATTGTCGAGATTAAAGATTATCTCGATTTAACCGCTAAACAAGAGCCAGCCGTCATCATGGCAGGCTTAGAGCACATGGATGAGCGCTACATCAAGGCCGTTGGTTATGCGACTAAAGCTGCGCGCCAACAACGCCCCAAAATGGTGTTAATTGCGGATATTGCCAGTGACGACGAAAACGCCGTAGGCCAAGTGGCTTCGGCCATGGTGCGCATGTGTAATGCGCGCGATGGCGAAGGCTTTATTGCGGTTTCTGCTGAAGCGCGTAAAAAGTTTTGGTTAGATCGTGCACGTACAGCCGCTATTGCGCGACATACCAATGCCTTTAAAATTAACGAAGATGTGGTGATTCCGCTACCAAAACTGGGCGAGTATTCTGACGGTATTGAGCATATTAATATTGAGTTATCCATTCAAAATAAGCTTAAATTATTAAACGCATTGCAAACATTTATTGCAGGTGATTTACCACTGCAAGCAGATGAAGAAGGCAACGCTGACCCAGAGTCAGTGCTATTAAAACAAGGCATTGCGCTGGATTTAATTGCAGATATGCGTACGCGCTGGAGCTTAATTTTAAATAATCTAGATGCGCCAGTTGCTGCGCTTGGTGATTTAGGAAAAGAACATCAACAGTACGAAAATGTATTCCGCGCTGTGCAAAGTTACGATTTACGCATTTCTTGGAAGCGCGAATTAAAACGCCCAATTGCAGAGATTTTTGCGGGTCGCGAATACCAAAAAATACTGGCAAAATGTGATGAGATTCATAAAACCGTGCTGAAAAGCCGCGTCTTTATTGCCTTGCACATGCACGCGGGCGATGGCAACGTGCACACTAATATTCCTGTTAATTCAGACGATTACACCATGATGCAAGATGCGCATACGGCAGTTGACCGCGTGATGGCGCTTGCAATAAGTTTAGACGGCGTGATTTCTGGCGAGCATGGAATTGGTATTACCAAAATGGAATACCTAGACCAAGCGACGATTGATAAATTTACCGCATATAAAAATAAAGTGGATCCAAACGGTCATTTTAACAAAGGCAAATTGCTCAATGGCTCTGGCTTACAAAACGCCTACACGCCCAGTTTTGGCTTGTTGGAGCAAGAAAGTATCATCATGGAGCAATCAGCTATTGGCGAAATTGCCGATGATATAAGCGATTGTTTACGTTGCGGTAAGTGTAAACCGGTGTGCACGACGCATGTGCCGCGCGCTAATTTGTTATATAGCCCGCGCAATAAAATTTTAGGCACGTCGTTGCTAATTGAAGCATTTTTGTACGAAGAGCAAACGCGGCGCGGCATCTCGCTAAAACATTTTGATGAGTTTAATGATGTAGCCGACCATTGCACGGTATGCCACAAGTGCCTAAACCCTTGCCCTGTGGATATTGATTTTGGCGATGTCTCCATTAAAATGCGCAATTTTTTGCGTGAACAAGGTAAAAAGAAATTTAACCCTGGCACGGCTGCTGGCATGTTGTTTTTAAATGCTAAAGACCCAGCCACCATTAAACTGCTGCGCGCAGGCATGATAGGTTTTGGTTACAGAGCGCAAAATTTTGCCCACACCTTGGCGAAAAAATTAGGCCTATTACGCGACAAAAAACGGCCACCTGCTACAGTGGGTAAGGCCGAAATTAAAGCGCAGGTGATTCATTTTATTAATCGCCCAATGCCAAAAAAACTGCAGTCTAAAACTTCACGCGCCATGTTGGGCATAGAGGATGACAGCATGATTCCTGTGATTCGTAACCCGCAAAAGGTGACGGAAGATTCAGAGGCGGTATTTTACTTCCCGGGTTGTGGCTCAGAGCGTTTATTTTCCAATGTCGGTTTAGCCACACAAGCTATGTTGTATGAAGTGGGTGCCATCACCGTGTTGCCGCCTGGCTATTTGTGTTGCGGCTATCCGCAAACGTCTAGTGGTAATCACGATAAAGGCTTAGAAATCACCACTGAAAACCGTGTGTTGTTTCATCGCGTAGCCAACACACTAAATTATTTAGACATAAAAACGGTGATTGTTTCTTGCGGCACCTGTATGGATCAACTGCAAAAATACGAGTTTGAGAAGATTTTCCCAGGCTGTCGCTTGTTGGATATTCACGAATATCTGATGGAAAAAAATCAAAAACTTTCAGGTGTTACTGGTACACGCTATATGTATCATGACCCGTGCCACAGCCCGATGAAAACCTACAAACCTTTAGAAGTGACCAACAAACTGATGGGAACAGAAGTTGCGTTAAATGATCGTTGCTGTGGCGAGAGCGGTACGTTTGCGGCTGCCCGCCCCGATATTGCCACTCAAGTTAAATTCCGCAAACAAGAAGAGCTGGAAAAAGGCATGCAGAAAATGGGCTTAACGGTTGGTAAACCAGAAGAGAAAGTCAAAATTCTTACCAGCTGCCCAAGCTGCTTACAAGGCTTAGCGCGCTATGGCGACGATACGGGTATTGAAGCGGATTATATTGTGGTGGAAATGGCCAAGCACATAATGGGCGAGAACTGGATGCAGGAATATGTGGCGAGGGTGAATAATGGCGGGATAGAGAAGGTGTTGTTATAAAAATGAAGGGCATTTCTGCCCTTCATTTTTATCTAACTACTTGCCCTTAGGTTTTAAAGGATGGTTAATCCGTTCTTTTCCCCAAGTAGCTGGATTCTTACGTTCGGTTTGTGGTTTACTCAACCATTGACCGTTATTAGAATCACGGTACTGCGTACGCTTTTCTGTTGCCATGAGTGGCTCCTTTCTTTGCGTGGTTAATAATACCGACACAAATATCTAAGGAGTTCTTGCTTTTCATTCAAGTCGTAATTATCATAACTCGTGTAGTAATGATGCAAGAAATCTGTTTCTGTGTCGCCCTAAAAGTCAAAAGGCTCTAACCTTTTGACTTTTTTCTTTGCTCGCTCCACATGAAACCACAACATTTTGCGATCAAGGTTCAAATTTAAGCCTTTATTTTGTATGCGTCAATAGTATTTTTACTATGTTTTTTTGCGCTAATTTGGTGCGGTTTCAGAAAAATCAAGCTAGTACTTGTGTTTGGCCAAGGTGATTGATCAATGAGAGTTTCTAGAAGAATTAATAAATTTTTTCATTGCGGCTGATGCTTTTCCCTCTTCAAAGTTAGTTCCGCACCTAGGCTACTGTGAGATCCAGACTACGTCTTCAAGACCGCAAGGGTCTTCCCCAACCTCGCTAAGTGCTAAAGCACTAAGTCGGTTGTGACAGTCCTCGCCTCTTTTCCATCTGCCGCTCAAGCCGAAGGCGCGGCAAGGGGATTTAAAGTCAAAACCATACGAATGCCACTATTATTTATTTTAGCATGCCCTACAAGCCAATATCCATGCGGCCCTTAGGGCATGTTTTTTTTGGCGTATTCGCGTTAGAATAAGCTATGTCATCAACACAAATAACAAATCACAACCTTAATTTCTATCGCGACCTGCCCCTGATTAACACTTTCGCAGATTCTACCGTTAGCAAAAACCATGCAGATTTGCCACCTGATTGGTGGGTGGTGATTGCGGACGTGGAAGGCTCGACCAAAGCGATTGAGCAGGGCGCTTACAAAAAGGTGAATACTGTTGGCGTGGCCTGCATTGCGGCGGTGGTGAATGTGGATTTGGGCATTGAAATGCCGTTTGTGTTTGGTGGCGATGGTGCTACTTTTGCGGTTCCTGACAGTTTGCGTGAGCGGGTAGAGATTGCTTTGCGTGGTGCGCAGCAACTAGCACGAACAAGTTTTGGTTTAGGCTTACGGGTGGGTTTGGTTAAGGTTGCAGATTTAACAGATGCTGGCTTTTGGGTAAAAGTGGGTAAATTTAGTTTGTCACCACATGTGACACAAGCAGTATTCTCTGGTCGCGGTTGGGACGAAGCCGAGCGCCGTGTAAAAACGCCAAACGCTTTAGGTGTTGTGCGTGTACTTGAAAATGCAGGTTTGGCCGAAGCCAGTTTTGAAGGTTTTGAGTGTCGCTGGCAAGGCGTGCCTAGCTTTAATGACCACAAGCTCGCGTTATTGGTAGGCGCAATGTCGCAACGTGCAGACACCAATCTCGATACTTACCAGCGCGTGCTGCAACAAATTCAAACTATTTATGGTGATGTTCTGCAATACCATCCTTTGCAGGCGCAAGCACTTAAATTAACTTTTAACCCCAAACTATTGGCGCACGAATGGCGCGTGCGCAGCAGCCAGTTTTCGGTTAGTAAACGCTTGAAATATCTGGCCAAAATGCTGTTCCAAAACACTGCGGGAAAAATTTTATTTGCACGCAATATGGATACCGAAACCACGCAATGGAGCAAATATAGAACTGAATTAGTCGATAACTCAGATTTTAGAAAATTTGATGGCATGTTACGTATGGTGATTGATGGAACGGAAGCGCAAGCCAGCCAGTTAGAACAGTTTTTAGCAGCCGAGCATCAACTTGGGCACTTGGTATTTGGCCTGCATAAATCACAAGAGGCACTGGTGACTTGCATTGTGCGCTCGTTCACCGGTAACCACATGCACTTTGTTGATGGCAGCGATGGCGGTTATGCGTTGGCAGCGCGTGGTTTAAAAGCGCAATTGGCAACGCTAAAACTATAAAATATTTTTAAAGCAGTGAATTTTTTGCGCTGCTTAAGCTCTTAAATGAATGATTTTTAACTCACATCACATTAATATTTGTTTTTGTTTATTGGTACTTGGCTCAAATGTCGCTTTTGCTGAGGCCAAGCTGTTAGAAAAGCCCCCAGCCAACCCCATTTACCAGCAATACCCTGCCACCCAAGATGGTATTGGTAAAGTGTATATGGGACGCGAGATTGCGCAGGTGATGGGTTACCAAGGTGCGGCTTGGTTAGAGCGCGAAACACGAGAAAAAGAAGAGCGCACCGATATTTTATTGCGTGCGCTTAACCTTAAAAAAGGCATGGTGGTGGCCGATATAGGCGCAGGCACTGGTTATTTATCGCGCAGAATGTCTGATAGCGTTGGCCTGCAAGGTACTATCTATGCGGTAGATGTACAATCTGAAATGATAGGCAAGTTAAAAGGTTTATCTAAAAAATATACCAATATTAAGCCAGTGTTATCCACCGCCAGCGATATTAAACTAGCCGCCAATAGCTTAGACATGGCGATTTTGGTGGATGTGTATCACGAGCTGGAATTTCCCTATGAAGTCGCGCAAAGCATGTGGGCGGCGCTAAAACCTGGCGCAAAATTGGTATTGGTGGAGTATCGGGCCGAGGATGACAAAGTGCCAATTAAACAAGTGCACAAAATGACGCAGGCGCAGGTGATTAAAGAACTTACGGTGCTACCATTTAGGTGGCATAACACGGTGACCAGCTTACCGTGGCAACATGTAATTGTATTTACCAAACAGTAAGTCTATCAAAACCAAACAAAATCAAAGCTTAAACTAGCGACTAAAAACAGAGCCAATTTGTCAGAATTATCTGACTGCAATTTCAGCGTTTGCCGATATTGATGGAATTAGTGCGTCTGTATACTTTTTTAAAGTACATAAAAAGCGTTACTCCAACTAGTTTTATCAATCTTAATTTAAAAGGAAAACAAAATGAAATTAATGACTACATTTTTAATCTTGGCGTTTGCAGTGACATTAAGTGCCTGCAACACAATGGCCGGCGCTGGACAAGATATTCAGAAAGGTGGCGAAAAAATTGAAGACGCCGCTACTAAGTAATCTAAATAATTAAAGTTCTGGTCAATAAAAATAAATAGTTCTATTTTAAAAGGTAAATAATATGCGTAATAAATTAATCGTTAGTTCTGTGCTGCTTACGTTTGTATTGGGCGGTTGCGCCAATATGACAGAGACGCAAAAAGGCACGGCTAAAGGTGCAGCTATTGGCGCTGGCGCTGGCGCGGTGGTGGGCGCTGTGGCGGGAAAAGGCAAGGGTGCAGCGATTGGTGCGGTTGTGGGCGCTGGTGTTGGTGCAGTTGCTGGTAATGTTTGGACTAAGCGTCAAGAAGAGCAAAAACGCCAAATGGAAGAGGCGACTGCGGGTACTGGCGTAGCGGTGACACAAACTGCGGATAACCGTTTGAAATTGGACATTCCAAGTGATATTTCTTTTGCTGTGGGTCGTGCAGATATTCAGCCAAACTTTAGAAGCGTGTTAGACACGTTTGCCACAGGCTTAGTGAACAACCCTGCTAGCAATGTTACTGTGATTGGTCACACTGATAGCTCAGGTTCTGATGCGGTAAATAATCCTTTATCGGTAAACCGTGCTGCCAGTGTGCGAGATTACTTGGCTTCAAGAAGCGTATCTTCAAATCGCGTGGTGATTGATGGTCGAGGTTCACGCGAGCCGTTGATGGCCAATGATACCAGTGCAAACAAAGCAAAAAATCGTCGTGTCGAGATTTATGTGGCAGAGCCAGCACCTGCATCTGCACCAGCTCCAGCGGCGGCGAATTAATCATTTAGTTGAAAGATATTAGCTAAGCTTCAAATTAAAAAAGGGCTTCGTGCCCTTTTTTATTAACTAAAATTGAATTAATAAAACTGAGTCAAAACGGCAAAAATGCACTAGAACGGTAAAAACGCCATGGTCGCAATGCTTTGCGCAATACGTGAAATCAGCCGTTGAGATTTTTCAGCCAAGGCAATTGCATATAAATCGGTGCGACCGATCATTTTGCCAAACTCCCGCTCAAAACTTAAGTTACGGTCTTTGTCGTTAAGCTCGTTACTTAATAAATATAAATTACCACTGGCATCGCGCGCGGTTGAGAGCTTCCAGGCTGCGATTTCAATATTGCGTGCCACGTTATAAATATGCTGTGGCTCAATTTTATCGGTTAAATAAAATTCGGTTTTATTGCCATGCGCTTTTAGTAGCATGGTGTGTATGCCGACAATAAACGGCAGCACGCGGTCGCCTTGATATTGCGCGTCAAACGCCAAAAAAATGGCGTCAGTGCCTTGTTTATTCTCAATTTCTTTAAACTTCCAATGGTGTTGTAGCTCGCCTTCAAATACCCAATCCAGCATTTTTTCAGCTGGGTCAGTCGTGCTTTTGGCCAACTGATTGGGGTTGCGTTTATACAGCTTTAACATTAAGTTTTTTAAACTTTGCGTATTTTCTTGCAGCTCCACATCGGCCATGCGATCCATATCGTTCTTCACAAGTTGATTCGCCGAGCTTCTGTCGCCACGCTCTGGAATCGGTTTTCCATCAATCGGCGCATTGGTCGAGCATGCAAGTACTAAGCCACAAGCTAGTATCCATGCGGCTCTCAGAGCAATACTTTTAAAGCCTTGAATGAAGCTCATGCTTGTTTTAACTGCGGTGTTTGAATGATTCTAGCTTTAGGAAAAATGACACTAAAGGTACTGCCGACGCCAATTTCGCTGCTAATTTCTAGCTTGGCTTGGTGACGAATTAGAATGTGCTTAACAATAGAAAGCCCTAAGCCAGTGCCGCCCGTCTCGCGGCTGCGGCCACGATCCACCCGATAAAAGCGTTCGGTCAGCCGCTCAATATGCTGCGCTTCGATGCCAATGCCCGTGTCGCGCACGGTAAATACCGCATGTTCGCCTTGCATTTTCCAGCGAATAAAAATTTCCCCACCATTTTTTATATTTTTTGGCGCTGTGTAGCGCACCGCATTGCTGACTAGATTGCTAAGCGCACTTTGTAGCTCGCTTTGCGCACCAGTAATATTTAGCGTTTGGTCAAGCTCTAACTCAATCGCATGCTTGGTTTTGTACAAACCTTGGCTTAAACCCAGTGCATCTTTTTGAATTTGTTTGAGCAAACTTGGCATGTCAATTTCAGTATTGTCAGGCTCTTCGATATTGCTTTCAATTTTTGACAGCGTCAGCAAATCTTCAATAATGCGGCGCATGCGGTTGGTTTGCTCTTGCATCATGCCAAAATAACTTTTAATGGCATCGGGCACAGCGCCTTGCATGTCGCCCAGCGTTTCTAAAAAACCGCCAACGACGGTTAAAGGCGTGCGCAACTCGTGCGATACATTGGCAATAAAATCACGGCGCATAATTTCCACTTTTTCTAATTGCGTGGTGTCGCGACAAATCAGTAATTTTTGACTGGCGCCAAACGCAATCAGTTGAATTTCAAACGCTATTTCTGGATTTTGCCAAGATTTAAGCTTAAACGGTTCGCTAAAATCGGCATTGTAAAGATAAGCAATAAAATGGCTGTCGCGCACTAAATTAACAATGGGTAGATTTTTATCAGTGCTAAAATTTAAGCCAAGTTGGCTTTCGGCGCGCGGCGTGCACCATTCAATCTCGTTGCTGGCACCCAAAATCACCAAACCATCTGGGATGGCGTTTGCTGTCAGGTTAAAGCGCTCTAAGGCCGAGCTAAGCTGCGTTTGGTTGGTAATATTATTACGTTCGTATTGCAATAAGCTGCTAAATACATCTTCCCAAACGCCTGAGCCCTCTGGGATATGTTTGAGTTCAGGTTTTTTAAACCACACATGCAGCTGATGCAGCCAGTTGACGTGGCCGCCGAGGTAAAACAATAAACCGATAGAAAAAGCGCTTAATGCAATAGTTGCACTGAAAATGAGCCACAAAAATAAACAAATGGCGCTGAGCGCAATAACAAAAAAAAAGGCTTTTAAGCGAATGTCAGGCACAAGTTGGGCTTTGAATTAAACTTGGCCTTATTATAACGAGGTTTCACTCAGAATAATGCGCTTTCATGCAGGAATAACCAGCTTTAGCTGGTTATTCTGCGGGGACAGCCTTTGCGGTGGTAGCGCGTATATTCTGTGGGGAAGCCCCTTGCGGGTTTGAGAGTTAAGGGATTAGCTTTCTTTAATGGCAGACAAGCGATAACCAGAACCGCGTACGGTTTGAATTAAATCTTGGTGGTGAGACACCGCCAGCGCATTGCGCAAGCGGCGAATATGCACATCTACCGTGCGGTCTTCTACAAACACGCGGTCGCCCCATACTTTATCCAGCAACTGGCTACGCGTGTGTACGCGCTCGGCGTTGCTCATAAAAAAGTGCAACAATCTAAATTCTGTTGGCCCCAAGTCAATATTAGCGCCGTTTCCTGCAACTCGGTGGGTGCTTGGGTCTAGCAACAATCCCATAATCTCAATAGGATCATCGGTCATTTGTGGTGCGCGTCGGCGCAGCACTGCTTTGATTCTGGCATTTAACTCGCGCGGGCTAAATGGCTTGGTCACATAATCATCAGCACCTACCTCTAGGCCGCGTACTTTGTCGTATTCGTCACCACGCGCGGTCAGCATAATAATAGGAATAGCCTTGGTCAGCGCGTCCGATTTTAAACGGCGTGCATATTCAATGCCACTCATGCCAGGTAACATCCAATCTAGCAAAATCAGGTCTGGTAAGGTATTTCGTAGTAGCTCCTGCGCATGCTCTACACTGAGTGCACGCAGCGCGTTGTGGCCTGCTTGGGTAATATTTAAGGCCAGCAATTCCTGAATAGCTGGCTCGTCTTCAATCACTAAAATGTTAGCTGGCATAGTTGTACTCGTTCATTTAATCTAAATTTATAAGTTTTAACATATGCGAATTTTGTGGCTTTAATATGACATATTGATGACAAATTACCTACTTTTTTATGACAATAACGCAATTGCCAACTTGTACGCAAGGATTAAAAGTTAAGGCGACCTTAAGATTTTGTGATGCATTTTTGTAGGCTTACAATTGCCATTTTTCACTTTTTATAACACTATGCTATAAAGCATACATTCTATAAAAATTAATCACTTATTGGAGTAAGCATGGCCAGTTTTTTATCAAAAGAATACATTACCGCAAAGCCCAATTTTAATCGCTGGTTGGTGCCGCCCGCCGCGTTGGCGATTCACTTGTCGATTGGTATGGCGTATGGTTTTAGCGTGTTTTGGAAACCACTGGGCAACGCGCTGATGGGCGAGGATGGTAAACCACTAGCTGCTTGTGCAGCAGGCGCGACGACATTTGGCGATAAATTAGCGGGTACTGCGCGCGCACTGACTGCCACTGATTGCAATTGGACACAGTTTGATTTGGGTTGGATGTACACGCTATTTTTTGTATTGCTCGGCTGCTCAGCAGCTTTGTGGGGCGGTTGGTTAGAGCGCGAAGGCCCGCGTAAAGCTGGCTTGGTGTCTATGTTGTGTTGGTGCGGTGGGCTACTTATTTCCGCTTATGGTGTGTATGCGCATCAACTGTGGCTGATGTGGTTGGGCAGTGGGGTGCTTGGCGGCATCGGGCTAGGTTTAGGTTATATTTCACCCGTTTCTACATTGATTAAGTGGTTTCCCGATAGGCGCGGCATGGCCACAGGCATGGCGATTATGGGCTTTGGTGGCGGCGCCATGATAGGTTCGCCGCTAGCAACCAAGTTGATGGGCACTTTTGCAACGCCTGGCAACGTCGGTGTTTGGCAAGCCTTTGTGGTATTAGCGGTGATTTATGCCGTGTTTATGTTGTGCGGTGCTTTAGGCTATAGAGTTCCACCAGTAGGCTGGAAACCTGCCAATTGGACACCGCCTGCAGCAGCCCAAAATAGCATGATTGCTACGCGCCATGTGCATTTAAAAAACGCCCATAAAACGCCGCAATTTTGGCTTTTATGGATTGTGTTGTGCATGAATGTTTCTGCCGGTATTGGCATCATTGGCGCGGCAGCGCCGATGCTGCAAGAAACCTTTGGCGGCGCGCTAATTGGGCAAGCTGGAGCAGATGGGCAGAGTCTAGGTTTTGCCGATATTAAAAAAGATGAAGCCATGACTGCCGCCGCCGCCGCAGTGGGCGCTGGATTTGTGGGCCTGATTTCACTATTCAATATTTTTGGCCGTATTGGCTGGGCAAGCTCATCGGATAAGCTAGGGCGCAAACGCACCTATTTTATTTTCTTTGTGTTAGGCGCTATCATGTATTGCACAGCGACTTATATGGCAGGCTTAAAATCTTTAGCATTATTTGTGGCAAGCTTTTGTGTGATTGCCTCTATGTATGGCGGCGGTTTTGCCACCATTCCTGCCTATTTGGCCGATATGTTTGGCACCCAATTTGTCGGCGCTATTCATGGTCGCTTGCTCACAGCATGGTCCACCGCTGGCATTTTAGGGCCTGTGGTGGTGAACTATATGCACGATACGCGCTTAGAAAAAGGTATTCCGTTTGACCAAGTATATGCACCGATATTTGTGGTGCTGGCAGGCTTAATGGTGGTGGGTTTTATTGCTAATATGTTGGTAAAGCCGGTGGCAGATAAATATTTTATGAGCGATGCAGAGTTGGCGGAGGTGCAAAAAATTGGTCATGAAAAATCTTTGCAAAATCAAGTGCAAGCGAGTGTTGTGGCAAGCGGCGAACAACAGCATGGTTTGTTGGTTAAATTGGCTTGGCTAGCAGTACTTATCCCCATTAGTTATGGTGTGTGGAGCACGGTGCAAAAGGCTTGGGCCTTATTTAGTTAACAGCCTATTCATATTGACAATTAGTGTCAGTGTTAATCAGGTAAAATAGCATTTTTTAGCACTTATCGAGAAAGCATTGAGTGAAACAGTGAACAAAATAGACATTAATTTAAATGGGGTAGGCAAAAAAATCGGTATTGTGCAGTCGCGCTTTAATGCTGATATTTGCGATGGTTTGCTGTCAGCATGTTATGCAGAGCTGATGAGGCTGGGCGTAAAAGCAGCCGATATTCGCATTGCCACCGTGCCTGGCGCATTGGAAACGCCACTTATTTTGCAACACATGGCATTGAGCGAAAAGTATGACGCACTGATTGCGCTAGGTGCGATTATTCGCGGTGAAACCTATCACTTTGAAGTGGTGGCAAACGAGTCTGCACGCGGCATTTCAGAGGTTCAGTTGAATACAGGTGTGCCAGTAGCCAATGCGGTGCTTACCACTGAAGATGACGAGCAAGCGCTAGCGCGCGTGTTGGTTAAAGGTGCCGAAGCAGCGCAAGTGGCGATTGAAATGGCCAACTTGGTACGCGCGTTATGATTACGACAGGAGCCAACAACGTGGCTGATGCAAAAACCGAAGTTAAAATCGTTAAAAAACCTAAGCTCAGTCAAAATAGGCGTAAATCGCGTGAGCTCGTGTTGAAGGCCGTTTATCGTGGCATGATTAATGCTTCAGAGTTGAAGCAGATTGTTGCTGACGCAAAAGAAGATCCCGAATATATTAAAGCTGACGAAGCTTATTTTAAAGCTTTGCTTGAAGGCGTTACAGGGAAAATCAGCGAACTAGACAGTCAAATTTCAATTTTTATTGATAGAAAAATCGAAGAGCTAAGCCCGGTCGAGCACGCAATTTTGCGTATTTCATCGTTCGAGCTGATGTTTGATATGAGTATTCCTTATCGGGTAGCGATTAACGAAGGTGTGGAGTTGGCAAAACTTTACGGCGGTGTCGATGGCCATAAGTACATTAATGGCGTATTAGATAAAGTGGCGGCTGGCGCGCGGCCACAAGAGTTTACTAGAAGAGTTTAGTGGTTGAAGTTTGGCGCAAGAGTTTTAGTTTAAAGCGCCATTATTAAAAATGTGGGATGGCGACAATGAATGTAAGTAAAGCCATTAAAGTTGTGCGTATGAGCCATGTGGGTATGCTGCGTGAGCATAATGAAGATGCCGTTGCCAGCGACCTGTCGATAGGCTTAGTGTTGCTAGCCGATGGTATGGGAGGCTATAAGGCGGGCGAAGTGGCCAGCCAGATTGCCGTATTGATGATTGCATCAGAAATGACTGAAGCCATGCAAAGCACCTCGCGGCTGTTTAAAACCGAGCCTGATTTGCTGCCAGCATCGAATATGCTAATTAACGCAGTAGAAAAAACCAATGCTGCTATTTACCAAATTGCGCAGCTGCAGCCGGAGTGTTCAGGCATGGGCACCACTTTGGTTGTGGGCGTGTTTACAGATAATAAACTAGTCGTTGGGCACATTGGTGATTCGCGCATGTATAGATTGCGTGCGGAAGCGTTTGAACAGATTACAGAAGACCACTCGCTGGTGCAGGAACAGATTAATGCGGGTTTAATTACAACAGCACAGGCAAAAATTGCTAGAAATAAAAATTTAGTCACACGCGCATTGGGCATAGACCCAATGGTTGAGCTAGAATTGCAAGAACTCGCAGTAGAGCTTGGTGATAAATACTTGCTGTGCTCAGATGGTTTATCTGATTTGTTGAGTGATGCAGAAATTGTACAAATTTTGCGAGAGCAAGCAGACGATATAGAAGCCGCAGCTGAAAAGTTGGTAGAAAAAGCCAATGAATATGGCGGTTTAGATAATATTTCAGTGGTGATAGCAACAATAGAAAAACCATTTAAAACTGAAAACAGTTGGGTAAAAAAACTGATTAAAAGTAAACAATAATTATCAGAAAGTACTTTTAATGTTCAATGATGGGTTAAGGTAAATTATGGCAAAGTTACAATTTTCGTTAGAAGGCAACTCGCTAGGTGAGTTTGAGTTAAACAAAGAACGCATGACCATTGGCCGTCGTCCCGCCAATGATATTCATATCGATAATCTAGCGGTGAGCGGTGAGCATGCGGCAATTACTACCATTGGTAATGATTCCTTTTTAGAAGACATGAACAGCACCAACGGCACATTGGTGAACACTAAGCTCATCAAAAAGCATGTGCTGCATCACAACGATGTGATTGAATTTGGCAAATATCAACTACTCTATATTAATGCAGCCCAAGCTAAATTACCTGCCAATCATGCTGGCTTTGAAAGCACGGTGGTGATGCGACCTGCCAAGCTTAGCCTGGTAGCGGGTGAGGCTACTGAAAAAACTGATGAAAAGACGTCAGAACCAATTGTAGAATCAATCAAGCCACAAGTTGCTAATGCGCCTATAGATAAAGTTGAACTATTAGAAAAAGCAGACCCAGCAGATAAAGGTGAGTCAGTTACTGCAAAAGCCGCCTCTGCAGAAAATACTCCCGTCATTGCGCGTTTGCAGATGCTTAATGGCGCTAATTCTGGCCGTGAGCTGATGTTAAATAAAGCTTTAACTACTCTGGGCAAACCAGGTGCCCAAGTGGCGGTGATTACTAAGCGGCCTAATGGCTATTTTATTACGCATGTCGAAGGTGAAAATGTGCCATTTATCAATGGCCAAAAAATTGGCCTGCAAGCACATGCGCTCAATGACCACGATGTGATTGATATTGCGGGCGTTAAGATGGAATTTTTTCTAGCGTAATGTGTTGTTAATTGCATGGCCGCTTTAGCCTTATTAAATCAGCTTGATCGTCTTAATAGCATCGGCGTTGCGCTATCTGCTGAGCATGATAATAAGCGATTGTTGGAAGTTATCCTGCTGGGTGCAAAAGAGCTGACCAATGCTGATGGCGGTACCTTGTATTTGGTGACGGAAGACAACAAGCTAAAGTTTGAGATTATGCGCACGCAAAGCTTAGGTATTGCCATGGGGGGCACCACTGGCAAAGAAATTACTTTTCCACCGCTGCCCATTTACCTAGAAAACGGTACTCCAAACACCAATATGGTAGCGGCTTACAGCGTGGTCAACGCTAAAACGGTGAATATTGCTGATGCCTATTTAACCGAAGGGTTTGATTTTTCTGGTACGCGTAAGTTTGATGAAAAAACCGGCTATCGCTCAAAATCATTTTTAACGGTGCCAATGAAAAGCCACGAAAATGAGATTATTGGCATTTTGCAACTGATTAACGCGATTGACCCTAATACCAAGCAAATTATCGCTTTTTCTGACTCACACCAAAGGCTAGTCGAATCACTGGCCTCACAAGCAGCAGTGGCGCTAACTAATCATAATTTAATTGCAGGCTTAAAGCATTTATTCGAATCTTTTATTAAGCTCATCGCCGATGCGATTGATGAGAAATCACCCTACACGGGCGGCCATTGCCAACGCGTACCAGAGCTGACGATGATGTTAGCTAAGGCGGCGATTGCAACAAATGAAGGTGCGCTTAAAGATTTTACCATGAGCGAAAAAGAAATTTACGAGCTGAATATCGCGGCTTGGCTGCACGATTGTGGCAAAGTGACGACGCCAGAATCGGTGATGGATAAAGCGACTAAATTGGAAACGATATTTGATCGTATTCATCTGGTAGATCACCGCTTTGAGTTGATTAAAACTCAGCGCGAAAATACTTATTTGCACAAGGCGCTTCTGAGCGGCAAGCCTGCCAATATTAAGCAGATTACGCATGATGTTAATGTGATTAAAAAACAGTTGGATGACGATAAAAACTTTATTCGCAAGGTCAATTTTGGCACCGAGTTTATGAAGCCAGAAGATATACAGCGCGTGAAAGACATTGCCAAATATGAGTACAAAAACGATTCTGGCCAATCGGTTAAATTTTTAACCGAGAACGAAGTGTATAACCTGACGATTGAGCGCGGCACCTTAACGCCAGAAGAGCGCACCGTGATTAATAACCACATTGTAGTGACGATTAATATGCTGGAGGCGCTGCCTTACCCGAAAGAGCTGCGCCGCGTGCCTGAATATGCAGGCGGCCATCACGAGCGCATGGATGGCAAAGGTTACCCAAAAGGGCTAACGCGGGAACAGATGTCGATACCCGCGCGCATGATGGGCATCGCCGACATATTTGAGGCGCTGACTTCAAAAGATAGACCTTACAAAAAAGCCAAAACACTGTCTGAAACCTTAACGATTTTAGGAAAAATGCGACTAGATAACCACATTGACCCGGACATTTTTGATTTATTTATCCGCGAAAAAATCTATTTACGTTATGCCGAGAAGTTTTTAGAGTCTGAGCAAATGGATGAAGTGGTTGAGGCGAATATTCCTGGCTATTTGGTTAACTAAACTTAGCCTGATTAAGTCTAGTCTGCACTAAATTTTTTGGCTGCTTTAATTAGTTTTGCCAACTTTGTGGCTGATAAGCCATGAAAAAATGCCCCATTCGGCGTCAAACGTGCGTTTGGCCCCACGTTGCAATAGCCCATGCAGGGCGATTCTTCTATTTCAATCACCATTTTTTTTTCAGCAAATTCCATTTTTAAAGCATCTAGCACCAATTGGCTGTGGCGTGCGCCGCAAGAGGGATTGTTGGGGTTGGCGCGGTAGTTGGTGCAAATGAGTAATTTTTTAGCCATTTGGTTTTTACAGCTTAATGGCTTCACAACCGTTTTCGCTTAATTTTAAATAACTGCCTTGCTCGTACCAATCGCCCAGCACCACCCGTTTGCAGGCATGCCCTGCAAGCAAGTATTCATGCGTCTTTGGGCGATGCGTATGGCCATGAATAAATAGCGGTGGGTAATCATATTGCTTCAGTAAACCTTCAGCCGCTGCATTATTCACATCCATAATCTGCATCGATTTGCTGGATTTTGCTTGCTCGCTTTGTACGCGCAGTTGCTCAATATAGGCGATACGGTTTTCTAAAGGCTGACTTAAAAATTGCTGTTGCCAGTTAGCACTACGCACTTCTTGCCTAAAAGTTTGGTAAGCAGTGTCATCGGTACACAATGCATCACCGTGGCTAAGCAACACGCGCTTGCCATACAAATTTAACAAACTTGGGTCGGGCAGAATGGTGATACCAGTTGCCGTAACAAAACTAGACCCGATTAAAAAATCGCGATTGCCTGCCATAAAATACACTGGAGTCGTTTTGGCAAGGCTGCGAAGCGCATGGATGCTAGGCTGCAGGGCAGGTAATTCGATAGCATCATCGCCTGCCCAATACTCGAACAAATCGCCTAAAATATATAGCGCTTGGGCTTGGCTAGCGGTGCTTTCTAAAAACTCAATAAACGCCGCAGTGATGTGCGGGCGAGAATCACATAAGTGCAAATCTGAGATAAATAAGCTGTGATTCATGCCCACATTTTAAAGGCTAAACAATATAAAAGTTAAACCTGGCTAGCTTTTTCGATGATTACCGCGTCAGCAGGCACATCACGGTGGCCAGCTTTGCTGGTGGTTTTGACTTTGCTCATTTTATCCACTACGTCCATGCCTGCAACCACTTTGCCGAATACGCAATAACCCCAGCCGCTGGCCGTTTTGCCAGTGTGGTTTAAAAAGTCGTTATCCGTACCGTTAATAAAAAACTGGCTGCTGGCAGAATCTGGAATTGAGGTGCGTGCCATGGCAACGGTATATTTATCGTTACTTAAGCCGTTATCGGCTTCATTTTTAATTTCGCCTTTGGTTTTTTTCTGATTCATGTCGGCATCAAAACCGCCACCTTGAATCATAAAGCCATTAATCACGCGGTGAAAAATCACGCCATCATAAAAACCACTTTCTACATATTGCAAAAAATTGGCGACAGTTATTGGTGCTTTTTCTGCGTCTAGTTCAAGCGTAATATCGCCAAAATTGGTGCTAAGTTTAACCAAAGTAAATCCTTAAAAATTAAATATTGAATGAAAATTGAAGCTTAAAAGTGTTCTATTTAGCGGCTTCTAGCAGTTTTACGCTTTTAATGGTGATGGCCTTAACCGGTACATCAGCATTTCTGCCAATGAAAGTGGTCTGCACCACACCAATTTTTTGTATTACGTCTAAGCCACTGGTAACTTTACCAAACACACAATAGCCTATTGACTCCGGGTCTGGCCGAGTGTAGTTTAAAAATTGGTTATCGTTTAAATTCACAAAAAATTGTGCGGTGGCTGAGTCTGGATCCATGGTGCGGGCCATGGCAATGGTACCCACTTCGTTTAGTAAGCCGTTGCCAGCTTCATTCACAATTGGCGCACGCGTATTTTTTTCTGTCATGTCACGCTCAAAGCCACCACCTTGAATCATAAAACGGTTAATCACGCGGTGAAAAATGGTGTTTTCATAAAAGCCATCTTTTACATATTGCAAAAAATTGGCTACCGTTTTGGGCGCTTTTTCAGGGTAAAGTTCTACCGTAAAGTTGCCTTGCGATGTTTCAAATACAACCGTTGGCGACGTATTTGTGGGCGCGCTGGAGGCCGCATGGATATTGGTTGCTAGGGCAGTCAATAAAATGACTAAAAAGCTTTTAAAGCGTTGCATTGTGTTAAATTCCAGAATGTTGTTGATATAGTATGTTGTTGATACAGGCAATACTGCTTAGCCAGCGCCTTCGTAGATAATTTTCCAGCTATTATTTTCGTTGATCCAATATTGGCGTTTGCGCATTTTGTTTTGCAAACTGGGACTTCTAAAATCTTGCTCAAAATTCACCACCACCATCGGCTCACTCAAGCCATGCGCTTTGTGCTCGCCTGGGTAGCCAAACATGCTGACATCGTTAATTTGAATCGCCACTTTTGGTTTGGCTGCCTGAATGCCACGTTTGTAATCGCTCCATTTTTGCAAGCCACCATCGCTGTAGAAAAACTTTTTAGAATAGTGGCTTAAATAAGCATCGGTATTTTGTGATACCCAATCTTTACGCCAATCTTCTAGTGCGTTTTCTAACGCTTGTTTGTCGGCAGTTTGTGCCTCAAGCTTATTTTGCG
The DNA here is from genome assembly GCA_031422335.1 of Methylophilaceae bacterium. Taxonomy (GTDB): domain Bacteria; phylum Pseudomonadota; class Gammaproteobacteria; order Burkholderiales; family Methylophilaceae; genus Methylotenera_A. The sequence goes on along the minus strand of JANOQW010000022.1, from coordinate 30,696 downwards.
CAGCGTCTTTTTCTAGCCACTCCAAATTATCGGCAATCACCACAGGTACTCTGCCAGCTTTTAAAATTGGCGCCAGCGCAATTAAATCAGGGTTGCTCAATACCACACAGCCATCGCTGGCGCGTGGCGGGCGGCTGTAAGTGTCTGTGGGCGTACCATGCAGCCAAATACCAGAGCCGTTTTTATTCTGGTGCTGGTCTAGCTCATTTGGGTAATTCAGTGGGTAGGCCCCGTCGCCATAAAAATCATCCAACTGACGGTTGAGTTTGGCGCTGGCAAAATATAATCCCAGCGGCGTGCGTTTATCACCTTCTGCTTGTTTGTTGGCGCCATTTTTGCCTATTGTCACGTAGTAATCCGCCACATATTGCAAACCGTCATCGACTTTTTTGTACACAAATAAGCGTGATTTTGCAGTATCCACCACAATTAAATGCGATTGACCAGCGCCAAATTGCACCAGTAAATTAGGTTGTTGCGCTACTTTTTTAGTAGATAAATAGTACTCAATGCGCGTGCGTGCCTCATCGCGCAGGCCGTTTAGCTCGTCTTTGCTGGTGGCAGCATCAGCATTTGCGCTAGAGTCACCAAACGCGGCCAAACCGCGGCCTTGTGCGGTGAGCAAATCGCCACGGATTAAATAAGCTAGTTTAAAATTTGGCGCAGTGCGAATCAGCTCATTTACCGTGTTAAAAGCTTGTTTATTTTTGCCTTCGGTAATTTCTAGCAAGCTTTTAACCAGCAAGCTTTCGACCACATTATTGCCCAATTTTTTAGCCAGCAATTGGTCTGTCATGCTGCCGTGGTTAATCGCGGTAGCGTTCCAAGGCAGTAAAACACAGGCAGCAATTGCAAGCGCTTTTAATACAGGGCTTGTTTGAATCAATGGCATTTCAACTTTAATTTAATCCTAAAATGCATGCACTTAAAAATATAAGCACTTAGTTAGACGCAATTTCTTGGTCAATCAACCAAGCGCCATCGACTTTTTTAAGTAATAACGTCTTGTTAGTGCGAATTGGTTTACCTGCAGCCGTATATATTTGTTTAAAACTCATTTTGGCGGCATCTGCGCTTTCTAAGGTAACTTTAGGATTGGTAATTTCTACATTAATACTGGCAGGTTTGCTAATACGGTCGCGGCGCGTTTGCTCCCAAGTTTTGCGGCTTTCACCCTTAGCTGGTTTAAAGCTATCTGCATAGCTGGCAAAGTAGCCATCTAAGTTTTTGTCTGACCAAGCTTTTGCCCAACTGTTCACCGTGTCACTAATGCTTTGTTCGTCGTTTGCCACAGGTTCTGCTGTTTTAGCAGGCTCAGCTTTTTTATCGGCTGGGCGAATCGGTTTGGTTTCAGTTTTTGCAGCTTTTGCATCACCTTTAGCGGCAATGGTAGTTTTGTTGCCTGTGCCAAATAAATCTTTAATCAGTGACAGTTTACTTTGCGCGCGAGTATTACCGCCATCTAGCTGCAAGGCTTTGTCATAAGCCTCAGACGCCATACGCGCATAAATATCGCCTAAATTTTCGTGCGCTGTTGCATAACTGGGGTGCGTTTTAATCGCGGTTTCAAGTGCTTTTTTGGCCTTGTCATATTGGCCAGCATCGGCGTGCAACACAGCTAAATTGTTGTATGGCTCTGGTAAATTAGGGTATTTTTCGGTTAAATCTGTGAAGGCTTTAATTGCCTCTTCGCGCTTGCCGCTTTCGGCCAAAATAATGCCTTTCATAAACATCGCTTGCGCATCTTTTGGGTTAGCTACTAAATAGGTGTTAATGCGCTCCAGCGCGGCAGCCTGTTGGCCAGTTTCGGCCATTTTAGAAATATCTTTCAGCTCGTTTGCATATGAGGCTGATGCAAGTGACAGCACTAAGGCCAGTGGCGTAATAAATTTTAGTAGAAAAGCATGGCGAATTTTCATTATAGTATGCTCAAGGCAGTTGTAAAAACGCTATTCTATCAATTGCATAGCTAACATCCAATAGTCCTTTTGGCATTAAAGCGTTAAATTCGCGTTTATCTACTATTTTGTTCAATTTAAGCCAGTTATAATGCGCAAATGTTAAAAATTTACAACTCTTTAAGCCGCGATAAGCAAACATTTACCCCAATTGAGCCCAATAACGTGCGCATGTATGTGTGCGGCATGACCGTGTATGACTTTTGTCACCTTGGCCATGCCCGCGTGATGGTGGTATTCGATATGGTTTCGCGCTGGTTTCGCGCCAGTGGTTATGGTGTCACTTACGTCAGAAATATTACTGATATTGATGACAAAATTATCAAACGTGCCAATGAAAACGCCGAATCTATTGGTGATTTAACGCAGCGTTTTATTGATGCCATGGATGAAGATTCGGCGCGTTTGGGCATTATTCGGCCTGATATTGAGCCGCGCGCCACCCAGCATATTGATGGCATGATTAGTATGATTTCCGCTTTAATTGAAAAAGGCCATGCTTACATTGCGGCCAATGGTGACGTGTTTTACAGCGTGCGCAGCTTTGCTGGATATGGCAAATTATCGGGCAAAAGTTTAGATGATTTACGTGCTGGCGAACGCGTGGATGTTGATACAAATAAAAAAGATGCGATGGATTTTGTGCTGTGGAAATCGGTAAAGCCCAATGAGCCGAATTGGGATTCGCCGTTTGGTGGGCCTAATGCTGGCAAAGGTAGGCCAGGTTGGCACATAGAATGCTCGGTAATGAGCGCGCATCATTTAGGCGCACATTTTGATATTCACGGCGGTGGCCAAGATTTGCAGTTTCCACATCATGAGAACGAAATTGCGCAAAGTGAAGCCACGCATAACTGCCAAATGGCCAACACCTGGATGCATAATGGATTCGTGCGGGTGGATGAAGAAAAGATGTCGAAATCGCTCGGCAACTTTTTTACCATTCGTACCGTACTAGAAAAATATGATGCCGAAGTGGTGCGTTTTTTCATCTTGCGCGCACATTATCGCAGCCCACTTAATTATTCTGATGTACATCTGGATGATGCTAAAGCTTCGCTAACACGCTTATATACAGCCTTACGTAGGCACGAAGTAAGCGCTAACATTATTGACTGGAAGCACTCCCACGCCGCACGTTTTAGAGAGGCGATGGATGATGACTTTAATACATCAGAAGCCATGGCGGTGCTGTTTGATTTAGCCAATGAAGTGAATAAAACACAATCGATTGAAGCCGCAAGTTTGCTGAAAAATTTAGGCGCGGTGGTGGGTTTGTTGCAGCGCGATGCGAATGAGTTTTTGCAGGGAGGTGTTGTTATTAATGCAGGTGTAGGACAGTTAAATTTAGAAGGTTTGCCTGCAAAAATAACTGGCGCTGGAGCTTCAAGCCAGACGCAATCAACATATGCAGTTGGCGAATTCACTCATACCAACAAAAGTATTGAGCTAACGATAGAGCAGCGTTTGGTTGCAAAAAAGGCCAAAAACTTCGCTGAAGCAGACGCTATTAGAAAACAACTTGCTGAGGCTGGTATTATTCTAGAAGATACGCCACAGGGCACGACATGGCGCAGGGTTTAATTGAATAGGGTTTAGTTAGCTACTATTTAAACTGAAAGCTTAAAACTCTATCATTCAACCATATACTCTGCAAGCTAATACCAGAGCGGCCTGCAGGGCATCTATTTTCTCTCAAGTAATAATTAAATTGTTAATTCAAGTAAATTTTCTGCTGATTGGGCAGTAGCTCATGACGTGGTTGCGGCCGTAATGTTTGGCAGCATACATAGCTTTATCGGCGTGGTTTAGCAAGTCCTCTACCGTTTCACCAGTTTCGGCAATGCCAAAGCTGGCGGTTACTGATAGCGCATCGTGATCTGCCAGCGCAATGGTGTTTTCCATCATACGTTTTTTAAGTAAGTTGGCCATTTCTGTGGCTTCTGTCACATTGGTATTAGGCAACAAAACCGCAAACTCTTCGCCACCAAAACGGCAAGGAATATCAGAATCGCGCAAATGGGTTTTAATTAAGTGCGCCAAATTGCGCAGTGCCACATCGCCCGCCGCATGGCCAAAGTTATCGTTAATTTTTTTAAAGTGATCTACATCTAACATTAGCGCGCTAATGGGTTGGGCATTGCGTTTGCAATAAGCAAACAGCGGCTCTGCCTTGGCAAAAAATGCGCGCCGATTATTTAAGCCAGTCAGTGCATCGGTGCAGGCTAAATTTTCTGCTTGTTTTTTGGCTTGCTCCAAATCATAAGCCAGCTCTAAATTGCCATTGAAGGTTTTTTGTAGCAACACGCTGGTCACCATGCATGATACGTACATGCAGCAAGCGGCAATGCCCACCCAAAAAGTTTCCTCATGCCCCAACGTCAACAGCACCATAATCATGGGGATAAGCGCCAACGAAATGGCGGTCATTTGCAAATAGCGCAGCGGGCTATACCAAGATATGGCGGCGCCAGCCAAGCCAATAGAGAAAGTATTAAGAATTAATACCGCGCTTAAATTATCTCTGGGCATAATCCAAATCAAACCTAAGCTCCATACTAAAAACACTGCCATCAGGCTGATGGAATAGGGTTTTTCCCAAGCCAACACAGCGGCGCCCTGCGGATTGTTACGCTTAAATTTTGACATCAGAATCGTGCGTACGCAAGCAAGCAAACAGGCGATGCCCAGCCAAGTTACCAGGTATTGTTGGTTGGCGCTAGTCCACAAAGCCGCCACTAAAAACAAGCCTGCCACCGCACTTAAAATAATTGGCGTCAAGCTGTGCTGATACAGCAGCTTAATTTTTTCGATGCGAATATGCTGCAGTTTAGCTTGCTGATTATTTTGAATATGCGCGCTAGATGCTTCAACATCATTTACATGGTTAGTTTGCAACAATGAATTTTGCATATTCCCACCCATTAAAAAACCATTTATATTTATTGTTATCAATAGTTTAGCACTTGCAAGTGTGGCTGTGGCAACTGTTGTAATAAATTAGTACAAATTTAATGCTGTAAGTCGCTTACAGCTGGACTATTACGCTAAAATGTAATATTCAAATTGTCGAAAGTACCTGTAATGCCAGTCAAATTAACTGCCCCGCAAGCGGCTTCCCTATTGCCTGTCAGAGGTGTCAGTCTGGGTTTTGCACAAGCGCATGTACGTAAACCTAATCGTAAAGATGTGTTGGTAATGACGCTAGCGCAGGGCAGCCGTGTGGCTGGCGTATTTACTAAAAATAGATTTTGCGCGGCACCCGTTATTTTGTGTAAAAATTATTTAGGCGAAAGTAATATTAGTCAGGCAGGCATTCGCGCTTTGCTGGTTAATACTGGTTGCGCCAATGCGGGCACGGGTGAGGATGGATTGAACAGAGCCAAACAAAGCTGTGAGGCGCTTGCAGGCTTGTTAGACTTAAAAACTAACCAGGTATTGCCGTTTTCTACTGGGGTTATTTTAGAGCCATTGCCAGTGGATAAAGTGATTGCTGGCCTACCTGCTGCGATTGAAAATTTAAAAGAAGATAATTGGTTAAATGCGGCTGAAGCGATTATGACAACCGATATTGTCGCTAAAGGTACATCGCGCCAAATTCGGCTTAATGGCAAAACGGTGACGATTACTGGCATTAGTAAAGGTAGCGGCATGATACACCCGAACATGGCGACCATGCTGGGTTACATCGCCACCGATGTGGCGGTGAGCCAATCTGCGCTCGGGACCATTATTCAATATGCGGTGAATAAATCGTTCAATTGCATCACCGTGGATGGTGATACTTCGACCAACGATAGCTTGATTATGATGGCGACAAATTTGGCTGGAAATGCAGAGATAACAGAAGATAGTGCAGGTTTTACGCTTTTACGTGACACATTAACAGAAGTTGCCGTAGAGCTAGCACAAGCTATAGTACGCGATGGTGAAGGTGCAACTAAGTTTATGACTGTTACCGTAGAAGGCGGTATTGATGAAGCCGAATGTCGTAAGGTGGCTTATGCGATTGCACATTCACCTTTAATTAAGACAGCATTTTTTGCATCTGACCCAAATCTTGGACGCATATTGGCTGCTATTGGTTACGCAGGAATTGATGACTTGGATGTGGATATACTGGATTTATATTTGGGTGATCTATTAGTGGCAGAAAAAGGTGGCAGAGCGGCTTCATACAAAGAGGAGCAAGGCTCTGCGATTATGCAAGAAAGTGATATTTTGGTGCGCGTGGTGTTAAATCGCGGTAGCGCAAATACTACTATTTGGACCTGTGATTTTAGTTATGACTATGTAAAAATTAATGCGGACTACCGTAGTTAACAAATGACTAAGCAGCTTGAAAATTTAATCACCCGTGCCGAAGGCTTAATTGCCAAGCTTGAAGTACTGTTGCCAACTGTAAGCGCACCTGTAGATTGGGCTGCCAGCGCTTGGTGTTGGGTGGTAAGCAACAATAAAGGCGCGCTGCAATCAGTCGCACACCCGCACCAAATTAGCCTAGAAAATATCCATTTTGTGGATGCGCAAAAAGCTGAAATTGTGCGTAACACGCAGCAGTTTTTACAAGGTTTTCCAGCTAATAATGTATTGCTAACAGGCGCGCGTGGCACGGGAAAGTCTAGTTTAATCAAAGCTTTACTAACTGAATTTTCACAACAAGGCTTGCGCTTAATCCAAGTTGAAAAGCACGATTTAATTCATTTGGGCGAAATAGTTGCTTTAATTCGAGCAAGGCCAGAAAAGTTTATTATCTTCTGTGATGACCTTACTTTTGAGGCCAATGATGCCAGTTATAAAGTGCTTAAAGTGGTGCTTGATGGTTCTATTTCCAGCACTTCAGATAATGTATTGGTGTATGCAACATCAAACCGTAAAAACTTAATGCCAGAATTTATGCTGGATAATTTAGCTACAAAACATAGCGATGGCGAGATAAGGCCAAGCGACACCATTGAAGAGAAAACGGCGCTGGCAGAACGTTTTGGGCTATGGTTATCATTTTATGCGTTCGATCAAGATGAATATTTGGCGATTTGTAAAAGTTGGTTAGCCACTTTTGATATGCCTTGGAATAAGGCTACAAACTTCGCTGCGCTAAGTTTTAGCCATACGCGTGGCATGCGCAGTGGCCGCGTGGCCTACCAGTTTGCTCGCGACTATGCGGGTAAAATTAGTCTTGCAGGGAAGCAGCAACTAAAAAATGACTAATATGATCCATGTGGCAGTGGCTATTTTGCAGCGAAAAAATGACGATGGTGTTAATCAATTTTTATTAGCTAGCAGGCCGCTAGGCAAAGGTTGGGCTGGCTGGTGGGAGTTTCCAGGTGGAAAAATTGAAGCAGGAGAAAGCCCGGAACATGCGCTGACGCGCGAGTTAACTGAAGAGCTGGGCATTCAGCCCACCATCACGCAACAATGGCTGGTGCGCCAATATGATTATCCTGGGTTATCTCAAAACGGGCACGACTCCCCTGCCAAAACTGTATTGTTGCATTTTTATTTTGTCACCGCGTGGCAAGGTGAAATTTCGCCACGCGAAGGGCAAAAACTGAGTTGGCAGAACCCGCATAACATCACAGTTGCGCCGATTCTGCCTGCCAATAAGCCAATAATGCACGCGTTGGCGCTACCACCTGTGTATGCCATTAGCAATGTTGCTGAGCTGGGAGAAAGTGCTTATTTGGATGCGCTGCAAGTCGCATTAAATAAGGGTCTCAGGCTTATTCAAATTCGCGAAAAACTCCTGACAAAAGATGAGTTTGTTCGAATTGCACAGCAGATAATGGTGCTGGCAAAATCCTATAACGCCAAAGTGCTGCTTAGCCAAGATATTGCATTGGCGCGCGATTTAGGCGCCGATGGCGTACACTTGCCCAGCCAAAGTTTGCTGCTGCTAAAAACCAAGCCTAAAGCGGATTTACCAGAAAATTTTTTAGTCGCGGCGTCTTGTCACAATGCAGCGGAACTGGCACATGCGGAAACACTGGGTTGTGATTTTGTGGTGCTGTCGCCAGTGAAATCGACGCAAAGTCACCCAGAAGCGGATGAGCTGGGTTGGCAAGTATTTGCTGATTTGGTGCAAAAAACGACCTTGCCAGTATATGCGCTGGGCGGCATGACGCTACCAGATTTGCCAATAGCTTTAAGTTATGGCGCGCGCGGCGTGGCTTTACAAAGAGGCTTGGCGACTATTTAAGAGTTAGTGCTAGTTTAATAGTTAGTGGCTGGTTTAATAGTTAGTGGCTGGTTTAATACTTAGTATTAGTGGCTTTCACCATCTTTAATTGGCAGCGTTACTTGTTGTTGGGTGATTTTGCCCGCAGTATTTTTAAAGCTTAGCGTAAAATTTACGTTCTCGCCCGCAGTCAGTGGTTTCTTTAAATCAAATAACATCAGATGAAAACCGCCAGGCGCCAGCTTTTCTTGCTCCCCAGCTTTTAGTGGTAGCTCTTCCAGCATGCGCATTTTCATTACACCGTCTTCCATTTTCATACTATGAATTTCCACCGAACCTGCAATATCCGACTCCACCTTAACCATGGTGCTGTCTTGCGCGCTCAATAATGTCATGTAAGCCGCGCCCACGCTTTGCCCTGGCGCATTGGCACGCACCCAGTTATCGCTAATCGCCACACCGTGGTTTTGCTCGCAAGCACTTAATAAAAGTGAGATTGTTAACAATATAAAAAAGCGTTTAATCAAGTACATCGTCTAATCCTAAGTGACTATTTTCGGGAGATTTGGTCTCTGCAATACGGTAATTTTCGTTGGCCCAATCGCCCAAGTCTATCATTTTGCAGCGCTCGCTACAAAATGGCCGATAAGCATTATTGGTGTCGTAAACTGCGAGTTTTTTGCAGGTGGGGCAAGCCACTTGCTTAGTTGCTTGATTGGATAGGGATGAAGATATCATGCTGCAATTTTACTACTATTTTACAGTTTTTATATTCCCTGCTATCAATTACAGCCTATAGATTACATAAGGTCATACTAAAGTCTATATCGTGATCGCACGGTTTGGGTTTTTGCACAAAATCTAGCGCAGAGAATCGTATATTAATGGCGTATTTATTGGCGCTTACTTCTGGAAAGCACGGGCAGTCGTCAGGCACGTAAATAATGAGCATTTGCGCGGGTTTAGCGCCACCTAACATTTGTTGATAAGTGCCATTATGTGCGGTAAATTTACGCTGGGTGTCACTGCCACGCAAAATGCGCAAAATGGTTTTAATGGCCTGGTGCATGGGCATAAAACGCGCTAGCCAACCATCAAAATCGCTTTTGCGGCGGGTGGAATCTAGCCCCAGCCAATGGTGATAAGAAGGCAAATCAAATTGGCAGACGCCGCCCAAAATACCTGCACGTTGTTTAATGCCCATCAGCCATTCGTTCTCGCGTAAATGCTGGCCAAATTTCGATCCATCAGCCCGTAAAGAAGTAGAACAAGCGCCCACTTCGCGCAGTATTTTATCCAGCTCTTTTTCGGAAATAATTGGGTTGCCGCGCAGGTTTTGCATGGAGAGACGCTGCCTATCAAGCTCGCCCACCAAGTCCATTTTTAGGTCGGCACGATCCACAATATCCAACATTTGCAGCAAGGAAATAAGTGCAGTGTGGTGGTGGTGTTGCTCGCCACCTTCTACATTGAGCAGAATTTTTGAGAACAGGTCTTCAAGCCGCAAAAAAGTGCGAATGCGTTCGTTAAATGGAAATTCGTAGCTAGACATGACGTAATAGTCTGCCAACTTATATTAATTAATTGAGGTGAATTATCAGATAGTTTTGCTAACTATGCAAGTATTAAGGTATTTTTGGTGAACTCCGTCAATTTTTTTGCGCAAATTTGCAACATTTCCTTCGTTTTCAATCACGTCGTCTGCCAGCGTTAATAGCTGTTTACGCGGTGTTTGTGCAGCAATTATTTTTTTAACCTCATCTTCTGCAAGCTGACTACGTTGCATAACGCGTGCAATTTGTGTGGCTTCACTGCAATCAATCACCAGTATGCGGTTAATATGCGGCAAATAGCGTGGGGTTTCTAACAGCAAGGGAATGTCTAAAATTTGATATGGAATATTTTTACTTAAATGTAATTGGTTTGCATGTAATTGTTGAAGCGCAACATCGTAAATGGCGGGGTGAATCAGGGCATTGAGTTTTGCGCGCGCGGTAGCATCATCAAAAATAAGTGCACGCATGGCGGCACGGTTTAATGCGCCTTCTGGCGTGACATATGCATCGCCAAATAGTGCGGCAATGTCCGCAATTAATGGTTGATTTGTCGCAGTCAGCTGGCGTGAAATTGCATCTAAATCAGTGACTGATACGCCCAACTCAGCAAAAATTTTAGAGGCCTCAGTTTTGCCGCTGCCAATGCCGCCTGTTAGTGCAACTACAAACATAAGCATGCAATTACATACATTGGTATATAGTCAAAAACATTAGGTCAAATAAAAGCTAGCTAATTGTTGGCCAAAGAATAGCGCGGCAATGCCACCCAGCGCTAAAAATGGGCCAAAAGGTATCGCTGTTCCGCCGCTTTTGCCACGAAAAACAATCATGCCAATGCCAATGATTGCGCCCACCACAGAGCTGAGTAAAATCACCGCAGGCAGCAATTGCCAGCCAAACCAGGCGCCGATGGCAGCCAACAATTTAAAATCGCCATAGCCCATGCCTTCTTTGCCTGTGACCAGTTTGAACAACCAGTACACTGACCACAAAATTAAATAGCCGAAAATCGCACCCAGCACAGCCGACTTTAGATCAGTGAAGCCACCGTTTATATTAAACAGTAAACCTAGCCAAAGTAATGGCAGCGTAATGTCGTCGGGTAGTAATTGCGTATCGAAATCGATAAAGGTGAGCGCAACCAATGCAAACACAAATATAAAGGCAAATAAACTGGCATTACTATAGCCATATTTGTAGGCCACTGCGCCAATTAGCGCGCCAGTTAAAGCTTCTATTAATGGGTAGCGCAAGCTGATTTTAGTTTTGCAGCCTTTGCATTTTCCACCCAATATTAAATAACTAATAATTGGAATATTCTCTAGCGCACTAATTTGATGGCCGCAATGCGGGCAAGCCGAGCGTGGCGTGACAATATTGTATTTTCTTGGCAGCGGTACCATTAAACTAGAGTCAGGTTGCACACCATAAGCCTCGGCCACATAAGCTTTTTCGGTATTTTCCATCATTTTGGGCAGCCGGTGAATCACCACATTTAAAAAACTGCCCACCATTAGCCCAAAAATTGTGCAAAAAATCACAAAAAAACTTGGTTCTGACTTAAGTAAATCGGATAGCGGCATTAAAAAATCAAACATAATAGACTCAATATAAAATGTAAACTAACATTATCATGGCATCGTTAAACTCGGTATGCAATATAAGCATGCAAGCCAGCTTGAAAATAATGCAATAAACGCCATATAAATAGCAACACAGTAAGTAGCAATCAATAGGTAAAGGCTATAAATGACAGATGCAAACGACACCATTTTAAATATACTTGAACAAGTTGAGCTGAACAATATTCAGCATCCCGCTTGGGATGCGCCGATTATTTGTCGCGTCGAGGTGGATTTACCAGGCTGGCTGGCGCAACTCACGGGCGAAAATAAGTGGGAAGTGTATAGCGAGGATGAGGATGAAACTTGTATCAGCTTTGCGATGAGAGAAAAAGTGGTTAAAGCAGCACCAAAACTTGCGCCTAAGTTGGCAGAGGTTACGCTGTATCACAATGGCTACGCGGTGGTGGATGTAGAAGGCAAAGCCTTGTTTGATGGTAGCCTGACTAGTGGCACCAGCGATTGTGCACACTTAAGCTACTTTCATGCTGAAAGCGGTGAGCCAATTATTTTAAATTAGTATTTAAAACTAGTAAAAAAGCATTTTATACTGCCCTGTAGGCCGCATGGATATTGGTGTGCAGGGCATGTCTAATATTGTTATATTTCGTGTTTTTTTAAGTTAAAAATCTCGCAACTTTAGAAGTCTCGCTTTACCGCAAACTCAGCCAAGTCAATTAACGCTTGTTTATTGACGCTATCAGGTAAATACGCAATCGCCTCAACAGCAAGTTTGGCTTCACTCTCAGCTAATTTTTTTACATGCTTAAGCGCATCAGTGGCTTTTACGGCGGCCAACACAGCTGGCAATTCTTCTAAACCACCTTGTTGAATGGCTTTGCGGATTGTGCTGGCCTCAGTTGCGCTGCCTTGATGCATGGCAATCAGCAGCGGCAGTGTTGGTTTGCCTTCACTTAAATCATCGCCTAAGTTTTTGCCAATTTGATTCACGTCGCCACTTAAATCTAGCACATCATCTATCAACTGAAACGCCGTGCCAAGCCGCATACCATATTGTGCTAGCGCGTTTTCATCTTGCTGGCTGGCCTTACTAATCACTGCGCCTAAACGGGTAGCTGCCTCAAATAATTTAGCTGTTTTAAAATGGATGACTTTTAAATAGGCTTGCTCGGTGATATCAGCGTTATGAATATTTAACAGCTGCAGCACTTCGCCTTCGGCAATAATATTGGTGGTTTCAGATAAAATCTCCATCACGCGCATATTTTGCAGTTTTACCATCATTTGAAACGCGCGTGAATATAGAAAATCGCCCACCAGCACGCTGGCAGCATTACCAAACAAGTGATTGGCAGTGCTTTTGCCGCGGCGCATAGACGATTCATCCACTACGTCATCGTGCAACAAAGTAGCGGTATGAATAAACTCGACGATGGCGGCTAATTGATATTGCGGCGTTTTAATTGGCCCAAACATACCGCTGGAAAGCAATACCAGCGCGGGCCGCAGGCGCTTGCCACCACCATTAATAATATGTTCGCCAATCGTATTAATCAGCGAAACTTCAGAATGTAGCGACTGCCGAATGACGGTATCGACCGCTTGCATATCGGATTTGATGTGAGATTGAATGTGATTGAGATTCACGTGCTAAGCCATTTCTAAGTTGCTAGCATTTTAACACAGCCTGCACTGGCTTATTTGGCAATTTAGCGTTTGCTTAATTTGTTAATTTGCGTATAATGCGCGATTCATTTGAAGTTAGAAAAGCAAGGTTAAAACCATGTACGCAGTAATTAAAACAGGTGGCAAACAATATAAAGTAGAAGCTGGCGTAACACTTAAAGTTGAAAAACTATTAGGTGAGGTTGGCAGTAAAGTGATTATCGACAAAGTGTTGATGATTGCAGACGGGGAAAACACAACGATTGGTGCACCATTGATTGCTGGTGCAACAGTTAACGCGACGGTAGTTTCGCACGGCCGTGCCGATAAAGTGATGATTTTCAAGTTCCGTCGTCGTAAACATTACCGTAAAACACAAGGCCATCGCCAAAGTTTTACCGAGATTCAAATTGGTGAAATTTTAGCGGCTGGTGCATCAGCTGCAAAACCAGCAAAAGCAAAAGCCGCTAAAGCTGCAGAATAATTAAAGCAACAAATTAAGACTTAAAGGATTAATCATGGCACACAAAAAAGCAGGCGGTAGTTCACGTAACGGTCGCGATTCACACTCACAACGCTTAGGTGTTAAAGCCTTTGGCGAAACAGTAGTTAGCGCAGGCAGCATTATTGTGCGCCAACGCGGCACTAAAATGCATGCGGGCGAAAATGTCGGTATGGGCAAAGATCACACCTTATTTGCAAAAATTGATGGTAAAGTAACCTTTTGCATTAAAGGCGCACTACGCCGCCAATTGGTGAATATTGTTGCAGTTTAAGTTTAAGTAGTATGATTAAAGCCTCATCGTTTGATGGGGCTTTTTTATTTAGGTGTCAGCATAAGGTTGCACATTAGGTTTTATATAAGATGAAATTCATAGACGAAGCTACTATTAAAGTTTACGCGGGGGATGGTGGGAATGGTGTGGCTACATTTCGTCGCGAAAAATACGAGCCGATGGGCGGCCCTAACGGTGGTGATGGTGGCAAAGGCGGTAGCATTTATGCGCTGGCAGATCGCAACATTAATACGTTGGTAGATTATCGCTACACGCGAACTTTTCGTGGGCAACGTGGCGAGAATGGTCGCGGCGCAGAATGTTACGGCGCCAAAGGTGAAGATACTATTTTGCGCGTACCAGTGGGCACGGTAATTTCTGATAAGGCCACCGAGCGCATGATTATTGACTTATCAGAGCATGGACAACAAGTCATGTTGGCCAAAGGCGGCAACAATGGCTTGGGTAATGTGCATTTTAAATCGTCCATCAACCGCGCACCGCGCCAATGCACCAAGGGTGAGCCAGGCGAAGAGTTCGAGCTATATATGGAGCTTAAAGTGTTGGCCGACGTGGGTTTGCTGGGCATGCCAAACGCAGGTAAATCTACCTTTATTCGCAGTGTTTCTGCGGCAAAACCTAAAGTCGCAGATTACCCATTTACGACGCTACACCCCAATTTAGGCGTGGTGCGAGTAGATGCTGAACGCAGTTTTGTCATCGCCGATGTGCCAGGGTTAATTGAAGGCGCGGCTGAAGGCGCTGGGCTTGGCCATCAGTTTCTACGCCATTTGCAGCGCACTTCTTTACTTTTACATTTAGTGGATATTGCACCATTTGACGAAGCGACTGACCCAGTGGCTGAGGCCAAAGCCATCGTCAATGAACTTAAAAAATACGACGAAGAGCTCTACAATAAACCGCGTTGGCTAGTGCTAAATAAAACCGATATGCTGCAAGATAGTGCAGCTGTAGTGAAAAAATTTGTGAAAGATTATGGCTGGAAAGGCCGTGTATTCGCCATCTCCGCCATTAGTGGCGGCGGTTGCAAAGAGCTGACCTACGCAATAATGGATCATTTAGACGAAGTTAAAAAAGCTGCCCTAGAAGATAATAGTAAGCAAAATGAGCAAATCTCTATTACTTAATAGCAAAACGCTGATTGTTAAAGTCGGCTCTAGCCTAGTTACTAATAACGGCGAGGGTTTAGACCGAATTGCAATCGCCGCTTGGGCGACGCAAATCAGCCAATTGGTGAAACAAGGCAAGCAAGTCGTGCTGGTGTCGTCAGGCGCTGTGGCCGAAGGTATGCAACGCTTGGGTTGGAAAAAACGCCCCGTTGAAGTGAACGAGCTGCAAGCTGCAGCAGCAGTAGGGCAGATGGGTTTGGTGCAAATGTATGAAAGTTGTTTTGCACAACATGGCCTGCACACCGCACAGATATTGCTTACCCACGATGATTTGCGTGATCGAAAACGCTACTTAAATGCGCGTAGCACCCTTAAAACGCTGCTCGATTTAAGGGTTATTCCCATCATTAACGAGAACGACACGGTAGTGACCGAGGAAATTCGCTTTGGCGATAATGATACTTTGGCAGCGCTGGTGGCAAACTTAATCGAGGCTGACGCGCTGGTAATTTTAACCGATCAGCAGGGATTGTATTCGGCTGATCCGCGCAAAGAAAAAGACGCAAAATTCATCAATTTTGATACCGCAGGCAATGTAGCGCTAGAGCAAATGGCAGGTGGTGCAGGCAGTGATGTTGGCACGGGCGGCATGCTCACCAAAATACTCGCCGCCAAACGCGCAGCTAGCAGTGGCGCGCATACCGTGATTGCTTCAGGTCGCGAAACTGACGTGTTAATTCGTTTAAGCGCTGGTGAAGCCATTGGCACGCATTTGCAGGCCACACAGATTAAAACGGTGGCCAAAAAACAATGGTTGGCTGATCACCTACGCCTAGGCGGCAAGCTAGTCCTAGATGCGGGTGCAGTGAAAGTGCTGAAAGCGGATGGCAAAAGCTTGCTACCCATTGGTGTGATTGAAGTGCAAGGTAGTTTTGAACGTGGCGATGTGGTGGCTTGCGTCAATGAGGCTGGCAATGAAGTGGCGCGCGGTATTGTGAATTATAATTCAAACGAAGCTGCACGTATTATGCGCAAAGCCAGTAGCGAAATTGAGAAAATTTTAGGTTATGTGGAAGAGTCTGAACTAATCCATAGAGATAATCTGATTGTTATTTAGAAAGAACTTTTAATGAAAGTCTTGAGATGAATAAACCTTTAGTTGCCATTATTATGGGCTCAGACAGTGATTGGCCAGTGATGAAAATGGCTGCGCAAATGCTGGCAGATTTTGGCGTGGCGTATGAAGCCAAAGTGGTTTCAGCGCATCGTACACCAGATTTAATGTTTACATTTGCCGAAAATGCTGCCAGTGAAGGCTACCAAATTATTATTGCTGGTGCGGGGGGTGCGGCACATTTGCCTGGTATGGTGGCGGCGAAGACCACACTGCCTGTATTGGGCGTGCCAGTGCCAAGTAAACATTTACAAGGGCAAGATTCGCTGCTTTCTATCGTGCAAATGCCAAAAGGTATTCCCGTGGCCACTTTTGCCATTGGCGATGCTGGAGCGGCTAACGCAGGTTTGTTTGCGGTTTCTATTTTGGCTAATCATGATGCTGGTTTGGCGAAAAAGCTGGCAGAATTCCGTGCCACACAAGCTGATAAAGTGCACAACATGATATTGAGCGAAAAGCCTTAATTTAGAAAGTCTGATTTGAAAGTCAACGTAGAATGGTAACAAAACAAACAATCACTGCGCCAGCCATGCTGGGCATGTTAGGTGGCGGCCAGTTAGGTCGTTTTTTTGTGATTGCTGCGCACGAGCTTGGCTATCAAGTCACTGTATTAGACCCTGATAAAAACAGCCCTGCTGGTAAGATTGCCGATGTGCATATTTGCGCAAATTTTGACGATGTAGCTGCGCTTAAAAAAATGGCAACAATTTGCGCCGCGATAACGACAGAGTTTGAAAATGTACCTGCGAAATCGCTAGAACAGTTAGCGCTTACTAACACTGTTAGGCCTTCAGCTGCTTGTGTGGAAATTGCGCAGCATCGCGTGCTAGAGAAAAACT
This sequence comes from Methylophilaceae bacterium, assembly GCA_031422335.1. Taxonomy (GTDB): domain Bacteria; phylum Pseudomonadota; class Gammaproteobacteria; order Burkholderiales; family Methylophilaceae; genus Methylotenera_A. The sequence continues at coordinate 13,837 of JANOQW010000022.1, read as the reverse complement.
TTATTAAAGACGCAGGCTTACCTGTGGCACCATTTGCGGTAATTAATAGTGCTGCCGACTTGCCAGTGGACACCAGCTCACTGTACCCCGCCATCTTAAAAGTGGCACGTTTTGGTTACGATGGCAAAGGCCAAGCGCGGGTGAAAAATCAAGCTGAAGCGCGGCTAGCTTTTAAAGAGTTTAAGCAAGAAGTTTGCGTGCTAGAGCAAATGATGCCGTTAGATTTAGAAGTATCCGTGGTGCTGGCGCGCGATGCGCAAGGCAATATTGCCGCTTTTCCCACCGCAGAAAATAGCCATTTAAATGGCATCTTGGATATTAGCATTGTGCCAGCACGTTGCAGCGAAGTGCTAAAAGCTAATGCGCAAGCACTGGCGAAAAAACTGGCAGAAAAACTGAATTACGTTGGCGTACTGGGCGTGGAATTTTTTGTGGTCGGCAAGCAATTATTAGTGAATGAAATCGCGCCGCGTCCGCATAATAGCGGTCATTACACGATAGATGCTTGCGTGACAAACCAGTTTGAGCAGCAAGTGCGTGTGATGACTGGTTTGCCATTGGGCGATGCCAGTTTGCACAGTGATGCGGTGATGGTAAATATTTTAGGCGATAGTTGGTTTGCTAATAGTACCGACGCCAAAACGTCTGCCCTAGAACCCGCGTGGATATTGGCTTGCAGGCATGCCAATTTAAAGCTTCATTTATATGGCAAGCACGAACCACGTAAAGCCCGCAAAATGGGGCACTTTACCGTCATTGGTAAAGATTTGGATGCGGTGTTGAATGTGGCGCTGATTGCGCGCAGTGAGTTAAATATTGGTAATTAAAGTAACTGGACAACAAAAAAGCCGAGCCAAATATTACTTTGGGCTCGGCTTTTTTACATCTGTAAAAAAACTATTCGGCTTTTGGTTTTTTTGCTGCGGCAGGTTTTTTAGCGGCTGCTGCTTTAGGCGCGGCGGCTTTTTTAGCTGCGGCTGGTTTAGCTACAGCTTTTGCTGCTGGCTTCGCTTTTGGCGCAGCTTTTGCCACTTTAACACCCGCAACAGATGCACCTGTCATGGCTTTAATGGCAGCACTTAAGCGGCTTTTGTGACGTGCTGCTTTGTTTTTGTGGATGATTTTTTTGTCCGCAATACGGTCAATGATCATCACGTTTTCTTGGTAACTAGCGGCAGCAGCAACTTTGTCGCCAGCTTCTACTGCTTTAATAACTTTTTTAATTGCAGTGCGCAAAGTTGAACGTAACGCGGCGTTGTGTGCGTTTACTTTAACGGATTGACGTGCGCGTTTGCGTGCTTGTGCGGTATTTGCCATGTGTGCTTTATCCTAGTGCTACTAATTATATGATTTAGTGTAAATACGAAACCGTGCATATTAGTGTTTTTTACTGTATTTTGCAAGGATTAATCGCTTAAAGTAGATTAAATCTAGCCAATAAAAGCCGTGTTGGCATGTTAAAATCACATGGTTATAATTTTTTAAGCATTAAATGAATTTACTTAAGGCGCTAGCGGCCGTTGGCAGCATGACCATGATCTCGCGCGTGCTTGGTTTTGCGCGCGATACGCTGATTGCACGCACCTTTGGCGCCGGCATGATGACCGACGCGTTTTTTGTTGCCTTTAAAATCCCCAATTTATTGCGCCGTTTATTTGCCGAAGGCGCGTTTGCACAGGCCTTTGTCCCAGTGTTGGCCGAATATAAAAATCAACGCGGGCAAGATGAAACCAAAGCGCTGATTGACCATGTGGCGACTTTGCTCGGCCTTATTTTAGTCGGCGTGGCTTTGCTGGGCGTACTGGCTGCTCCATTCATCGTTACCGTTACCGCGCCCGGTTTTGTCGATGAAACCGAAAAATTCAATATTACCGTCAATTTGCTACGCATTATTTTCCCGTATATTTTCTTTATTTCGCTAGTTTCTTTGGCTGGCGGCATTTTAAATACTTATAGCAAATTTAACGTGCCTGCGTTTACGCCCACGTTGCTGAATATTTCGTTTATTGTTGCTACCTTATTTTTTGCACCTTATTTTAACCCGCCAATTCAGGTGCTGGCTTGGGCAGTGGTCATTGGCGGCATATTGCAACTGGCGTTTCAAATCCCATTTTTAATGAAAATTGGCATGCTGCCGCACTATCGCTTAAATATTAAAGACCCAGGCGTATGGCGTATTATGAAGCTGATGGGCCCTGCCATATTTGGTGTTTCGGTGGCGCAAATATCGATATTAATCAATAACATATTTGCCTCGTTTTTGCAAACTGGCAGCGTGTCTTGGCTGTATTATGCTGATAGACTCATGGAATTTCCCACAGGTTTGCTGGGCGTGGCATTGGGTACTATTTTGCTGCCCAGTTTGGCCAAAGCGTTTGCCGACAAATCGCCAGATGAATATTCGCAATTGATGGATTGGGGTTTGCGGCTAACCTTGTTACTTGCGCTGCCAGCTGCTTTGGCATTGGCTTTGCTTGCAGTGCCTTTGGTAAGTAGCTTGTTTTTTTATGGCGCGTTTACTGAAAACGATATGTGGATGACGCGCCAAGCGCTGATGGCGTATAGCTTGGGCTTGCTGGGCTTGATTATGGTAAAAGTGCTGGCGCCCGGTTTTTACGCGCGGCAAAACATTAAAACGCCAGTTAAAATCGCCATTTTTACTTTAGTTGCTACGCAAATGATGAACTTGATTTTTGTGTTTGGCATGGACTTAAAACATGCAGGATTGGCGCTGGCAATTGGCTTGGGCGCCTGCATCAATGCGGCGCTGTTGTACTACCATTTGCGCAAGCACCTCATTTATCATCCACTGGCAGGTTGGGGTGTATTTTTTGCAAAGGTGATGGTTGCTATTATTGTGATGGCTTGCTTGCTGTATGTGGCCACCGGCAGCGCGCAAACTTGGATAGATTATAGTTTTGTGCAGCGTTTAATACATTTAAGCGGTTTAGTGCTATTGGGCGTGGTGAGTTATTTTGGCGTGCTATTTTTGCTGGGGTTTAGGCTTAAAGATTTTTCGCGCCGTACGGCCGCTTAGAAAGATATAGTAAAAAATGCAGATTTATCGGCATCTACCCACTCAACCATGCGAACCACTTGCTTTAGCTATTGGCAATTTTGATGGCATGCATCTAGGCCATCGAGCATTGCTGCAAGCCAATATGCATGCGGCCTCTAGCCTAGGTAAAACAGCAGCAGTGATGACGTTTGAGCCGCATCCACGTGAATTTTTTACGCCACTAAGTGCGCCTGCAAGGCTGTGTAATTTGCGTGAAAAGTTGGAACATTTTGAAAGCGCTGGCATACAAAAAGTATTTGTGTGCGCGTTTAACAAAAAATTTGCAGCTATCACTGCAGCAGAATTTTTGACGATGTTACGCAATAAACTCAACGCTAACACTATTTTGGTCGGCGAAGACTTTAAATTTGGTGCAAAACGTGCTGGTACTATTAATACTTTTAAAACGGCCGATTTTGACCTCATTTCGTTGCCGTGCGTGGATTTTACTGACATAAATGGAAAAAGCGAACGCGTCTCTAGCACGCGCGTGCGCGATGCTTTGTTTTCTGGCAATTTAGGGTTAGCTGCAGAATTGTTAGGCCGCCCGTACAGCATCAGCGGCAAAGTGATACATGGTGCTAAACGTGGCCGTGAACTGGGGTTCCCGACTGCAAACGTGCACATCAAACACGAGCGGCCTGCGCTAACTGGAGTTTATGCGGTAAAATTGCAAGGTTTAAACGCAGTGGCTAATCTGGGCGTGCGACCAACCATTGCTGGCGTGCCCAAACTATTGCTAGAAGTGCATGTGCTTGATTTTAATGATGATTTGTATGGCCAGCATGTGCATGTGGAATTTTTACATAAAATTCGCGAAGAAATGAAATTTGATAGTTTAGACGCGTTAAAAACGCAAATCGCGGCTGATATTGTTGTCGCAAGAACTTATTTTAAGACTTAAATTTAATACAGAAAAATGACCGAAGAAACCAAAGATTCAAAATACAAAATCAACCAGCCCGAAACACCATTTCCCATGCGTGGCGATTTGGCTAAACGTGAGCCTGCTTGGTTAAAACAGTGGCAAGATAAAAAGCTTTACGAGCGTATTCGCAAAGCACGCAAAGGTGCGAAAAAATTCATTCTGCATGATGGTCCTCCGTATGCCAATGGCGATATTCACATCGGCCACGCGGTGAATAAAATCCTCAAAGACATCATCGTAAAATCTAAAACCATGAGCGGTTTTGATGCGCCCTATGTGCCAGGTTGGGATTGCCACGGCTTGCCAATTGAATTGGTAGTAGAAAAAAATCACGGCAAAAATATAGACCCAGCCAAGTTTCGTGAGCTATGCCGCGCCTATGCGGCTGAACAAGTGGAAAAGCAGAAGAAAGATTTTATCCGCTTAGGCGTGTTGGGTGATTGGGATAACCCATACCTAACGATGGATTTTAAGACCGAAGCCGACATCATGCGTGCATTGGGGGAGATACAAAAAAATGGTTATTTGTACCAAGGCAGCAAGCCCGTGCATTGGTGCGTGGATTGCGGCTCTGCATTGGCTGAGGCAGAGGTTGAATATGAGGATGTAAACTCACCAGCGATTGATGTGGGCTTTCCTATTAGTGACAGAATCAATCTTAAAGAAATTTTTGGACTGAATGAACTGCCGAATGCGAGAAAGTATGCAGTAATTTGGACTACCACGCCTTGGACATTGCCAGCTAACCAAGCTGTGAGCGTTTATCCTGACGTAACTTATGAGTTGGTGCTGACAAGCAAAGGTTTGTTGTTATTGGCTCAAGATTTAGTGGGTGAGGCAATTAAGCGCTATGGTGATGAAACTGCGAAAGTAATCGGTCACTGTAAAGGTGCTGAGTTGGAGGGCATGATGCTAGAGCATCCGTTCGACAATCGCCAAGTGCCGATTATTTGCGGTGAGCATGTCACCACCGATGCTGGTACTGGCTTAGTGCATACTGCCGCCGCGCATGGCAATGATGACTGGCTGGCGATGAAAGCGAATTTCCCCAATGAAAAACCACGCATTTTAATGGGCGGTGATGGTAAGTTTTTTAATAGCGACTTGGTCGAGTTGGAAGGTATTCGAGGCTTAAGCCGTCAAGAAGCCAACAAAGTGATTTTAGCTAATATGCTAGAAAGTGGGCGATTGCTTGCAAGCACGCGTTTAAATCATAGCTTCCCTCACTGCTGGCGCCATAAAACGCCTCTGATGCAATTAGCTACGCATCAATGGTTTATTGGCATGTATAACAAACTTATTAATGAAGTGGAAGACATAAAGGGCGCAGATGCTTATGTCGATGCCGCACTGAGCGATGAAGTTTGGGAGAAAGGTCAGCTTAGATATCTAGCAATGAAGGCGGTAGAAAATACAAAGTTTTTCCCAGCTTGGGGACGTGCGCGTTTAGAGGCCATGATAAAAAATCGTCCTGATTGGTGTGTGTCTCGCCAGCGCAACTGGGGCGTGCCGATGCCATTTTTTGTGCATAAAGAAACAGGTGAACCGCATCCACAAACTCCCCAATTGCTAGAAGCAGCCTGCTTGTTGGTAGAAAAAAGCGGTGTCGAGGCTTGGTTTAGTTTGGATGAAACTGCCTTCCTGCAAGCCAATACCAGCGCGGCCTCCAGAGCATTAAATATTGAATATAAAAAGGTGACTTATACCTTAGATGTTTGGTTTGATTCAGGTGCAACGCATGCAGCTGTATTAAAACGTCGCCCAGAACTGCAATTTCCTGCTGATTTGTATCTAGAAGGTTCAGACCAGCATCGTGGCTGGTTTCAATCCAGCTTGCTCACAGGCTGCGCGATTGATGGCAGAGCGCCTTACAACGCGCTTTTGACCCACGGCTTTGTGGTGGATGGCAGCGGCCACAAAATGAGTAAATCTAAGGGCAATGTGGTGGCGCCACAAAAAGTGATGGATACTTACGGTGCAGATATTTTGCGCTTGTGGGCAGCCAGTACGGATTACTCGGGAGAGCTGACGATTAGCGATGAAATCTTAAAGCGCGTGGCCGATAGCTACCGAAAAATTCGCAATACCTGCAAATTCTTACTGGCGAATATTGCGGATTTTGATGCGAGTAAAGATTTACTGCCAGTTGAGCAATGGCTGGAAATCGATCGTTATGCGCTGCACTTAACACAGAAATTGCAAACTGAAGTGCTGGCGGATTATGACCGTTACGAGTTTCATTTAGCTGTGCAAAAACTGGTGAGTTTCTGCTCAGATGATTTGGGTGCTTTTTACCTCGATATTCTTAAAGATAGGCTGTATACCAGTGGCAAAAATTCGCCCGCCCGTCGTGCCGCACAGAGTGCCTTGCATCATATTACGCATACCTTTATGCGCTTAATCGCACCTATTTTGAGCTTTACTGCCGATGAGATTTGGCAGGTATTGGCGCTGGATGTAGATAAAAGCGTGTTTGAAGAAGAATGGTACAGCCTGCCTATTCATGGGTTGACTGACGTACAGATTAACGACTGGGGTGGAATACTTCAATTGCGGGAAATCGTTAATAGAAACCTTGAATTGAAAAGGTCTGAAGGCCAAATTGGTTCATCTCTGGCCGCTGAGCTCGATATTTATGATGAAGGTTCTGCTTACGATGCTATGGCTCGCATGGGAGACGATTTACGATTTATTTTTATAACTTCACGAGCTACAGTTTATAGAAGAAACCCTGAAATTCACCCAGCCCCTTCTATGGTTTATGTTATTCCTAGTGAGCACAAAAAATGTGAGCGTTGCTGGCACTACCGCGCAGATGTTGTTTCACATGCTCAGCATCCAAGCATTTGCGGACGTTGCGTGAGCAACTTATTTGGCGCGGGTGAAGTGAGAAAATATGCTTAAAAATTGGGTTGGTTGGTTCGGCATTAGTGCCATAATCGTCGCGCTAGACCTTTACACTAAACATCTGGTGCAGCAAGCTTTTGACTATGGTGAGCGCCTAGGAGTGACCTCTTTTTTTGAGCTGGTGCGGTTTCATAACGAAGGCGCAGCGTTTAGTTTTTTAGCAGATGCGGGCGGCTGGCAGAAGTGGTTTTTTACCGCTGTTTCAGTGGTTGCGATTGTCGTGATTACTTATTTAATGATTAAAAATCTGCACAACAAACTTTTTTGCTTGGGGCTGGCCTTAGTATTAGGTGGCGCCATAGGTAATTTGTACGATAGAGTAACGCTGGGTTATGTGGTGGATTTTTTATATTTTCATGTGAATGATTGGTATTGGCCAGCGTTTAATGTGGCGGATAGCGCGATTTGCATTGGGGTAGCGCTTCTGTTGTGGGATAGCTTTAAGACTGAAAAAAGGGAATAAATTAAGCGTTTTCACGCGTAAGGATATGTAAGTGCCAGATTGGAAAAAACTCATCGCAGGCAAGATAGCGATTGCCAAAAAAGGTAATACAGCCGGCAAGCTGGGAGCCAACATCCGCGTGCCTGCTGGGCAAACTGAGGTCAAGAATTTTCCTGTATTAGATATGGGCGTTAAGCCAGAAATTGCGACTGGCAATTGGAATTTGCGTGTATATGGCCTAGTAGAAAATGAGCTAAATTTGGGCTGGGATACGTTTAATGCCTTGCCGCAAATGCACGACATTTCAGACTTCCACTGCGTAACCCGCTGGAGCCAGCTAGATATGGATTGGGTTGGCGTTAGCGCGCAAGATATTTTGGTGTTGGCTGCGCCATTACCCAATGCGCAATTTGTTACGCTGCATGGTTACGATAATTACACTACCAATTTGCCAATTGAGGCTTTGTTAGATGATGATGTGCTGGTTGCACACTCTGTACTTGGCAAGCCACTGACCCGCGAGCACGGCGGCCCAGCGCGCATGATAGTGCCAAAACGCTATGCGTGGAAAGGTGCAAAATGGCTAAAAGCGATTGAACTGCATGAGCATGATAGGCGTGGTTTTTGGGAAGTGCGTGGTTATCACAATGAGGCGGATCCGTTTAAAGAACAGCGTTTTTCTGACGACGAATAAACAATTTTATCTTTCGCAATACTTCGTTGCTAAGCCTTCGTCGTGCTAGTTGTACTGTCTCCAGGCCAGCGCCTTGTCTTGCAAAATTAAAATATGTTTTAGGGTAAAGCTTTAGCTCGTTTTAGCGCCCAGCATAATAATAGCCGCACCTACCAAGCATACTGCAACGCCAACCAAATCAGTCGTACTTGGCTTAACCGCATCAACCAGCCACAGCCAGCAAATAGCCACCCCAATATAAACTCCGCCGTAAGCCGCATACACTCTGCCTGCAGCGGTGGGGTGAATAGACAATAGCCACACAAATAAGCATAAACTCAATGCGGCTGGCAGTAGCAACCACACGGAACCATTTTGCTTAAGCCATAAATAAGGCAAATAGCAGCCGACAATTTCTGCAACTGCCGTTGCGACAAATAATCCCAATAGCTTGGCGATTTCCATCTACTAGTTATGTTTGTTTTTAGGCATCACTTTTTGTACGAGCATAAAGCCTGCCACGCAGATTGCACCTACGATTAAACCGACAATCGCATCTACCAGCATAGGCGCAACCACTTTAAGCACGCCACCAATGGCGGGCAGGTTTTGTACGCTAGCAACTAATGCCTCACTCATATGATGAATTGCAGGAATGCCATGCCCAATAATACTTCCGCCAACCAAGAACATGGCGGCGGTGCCGGCAATACTTAAAAAGCGCATTAATTTTGGCGCAAATGCCAATATACCTGCACCAATTTTGCGTAGTAATTGTTTGTAAAGACCTTGCCCTTTTTTTAGCATCAGGTGCAAGCCAAGGTCGTCCAACTTAACGATGCCAGCCACCAAGCCATAAACGCCAATGGTCATAATCATTGCGATTGCAGTCACCACCGCCACTTGTTTGCTAAAAACTTCCGTGGCCACTGTGCCCAGTGCAATCACAATAATCTCGGCTGATAAAATAAAGTCGGTACGAATCGCCCCTTTTATTTTGTCTTTTTCTAGCGCGACCATATCTATTTTTGGGTCGGCAACTGCTTGTGCGATGGCTTTATTATGTGATTCGTCATCTTGCTTATGCAAAAATTTGTGTGCAATTTTTTCAAAACCTTCAAAGCATAAGAATGCGCCGCCTAGCATTAATAATGGCGTAATTAACCAAGGGATAAAATAACTAATGGCCAAGGCAGAAGGCACAAGAATTAGTTTATTGATGAATGAACCCTTAGCCACTGCCCATACCACAGGCAGTTCGCGACTGGCATCTACGCCAGACACTTGTTGCGCGTTCAGCGCCAAATCATCGCCTAGTACACCAGCGGTTTTTTTAGCCGCCACTTTGGTCATCACCGAAACGTCGTCCAACATCGTGGTGATGTCGTCTAACAACATGAGTAAACTGCCGCCTGCCATATTTGCCGCCTTATATTATTTAAGTATTTTGCATTTTAACCAATAATGCTAAAATAATCGGATGTTGTCGCAAAAATTATTTCGCAAATTATTTCGTTGGTCAAATAAAGTCGCATTATTTGCGATTGTATTTGCATCGCTTGCGCCTAGCATTTCGCATGCATTGGCGGCACAACAAGGTATCAGCACTTTTGCGCAAGAGGTTTGTACTACCAATGGTACTAAAATTACTATTCAGGTGCTGACTACCAAAGGCCAGCAATTGGCTACCGAGTTACCTGCACAAACTTCAGAAAAATCACCAGCAGGCATTCAGCATCATTTGCAGCATTGCCCATTTTGCGCAAACCCGAGCACTGATGCGGCGACTCAAGCATCACATGCACCAATTATTGCGATTTTAGCTGCGCAAGCGCAACAAATTGCCGTAAGCTCTCAAGTAGTTCTATCACGTTTTTCAGTACTTCCACCGCCTGCACAGGCACCGCCTCGTTTCATCTAAAACCAACCTTAGTTTGGGCTTTGTATAAAGCCTAGTTGATTTTATTTGGAGTATTAGCATGAAAAAAACTATTTTTTGCGCGTTATGCGCGCTACTTGGCTTTAACCACGTGGCTTTGGCTGAGCATAAAGAAAATATCGAACTTGAAGAAATTAATGTGAGCGCACCTACGTTAGATAGTCGCATTATTAATCACCCTGCCGCGGTGGAGACTTACAACAAGCAGCAGATTCAAGACACGGTAAACGCCACCACATCGCAGCAAACGCTGAAGTATTTACCTAGTTTTCAGGTGCGTGAGCGTTATATTGGTGACCGCAATGGCCCGATTGCCACACGCACGACAGGCACACTATCCTCTGCACAAACCTTGCTGTACGCAGATGGTATTTTGCTGTCTAACTTACTCGGCAACTCATTTGGCTTTGCGCCACGCTGGGGCATGGTTTCGCCTGAGGAAATTGAAAGCGTGAGTATTTTATACGGCCCATTCTCGGCACTTTATGCAGGTAATTCTCTAGGCGGTGTGATTAGCTTAAACACGCGCATGCCAACCAAGTTTGAAGCGCACGCCACTGCGCAAGCGTTTGCACAAAATTTTGAGCTCTACGGCACCGATGAAACTTTCAAGGGCAATCATGAGACGTTTTCAGTGGGCAATAAAATCAATGATTTAAGCTTTTTTGCCAGCATCGACCGTTTAGAATCTGAAAGTCAGCCGATGCAGTTTGCTAACAGTATTGCTCTTGGCACGGCAGCTGGCGCTAGAACGACAGTGACGGGCGCATTTTTAGATAAAGACCCAACAGGTAAAAGTCGTGTGACTTTTGGTGCGACTGGAATAGACAAAAGCGAACAAATTAATGCCAAAATTAAGCTTAGCTATGATATTACGCCTGAAATTAAAGCGGCTTATACCTTAGGTGTTTGGGATTTAGATAGTCGATTGGATGTTAAAAGTTATATTAAAGATTTAGCTGGTAATGATATTTACAACGGGCGCGTGACGTTTGACGGTCAAAATTACGACGTAAGCGGTTTTAATAATCCAGCTGAAGTGGAGTCTTTCCATGTGATGCAAGCAGTAGATGTAAAAAGCAATACAAAAGGCTTTTTTGATTGGCAAGTGACTTTGTCTGATTATGATTATCAAAAAGATAAAAATAGCGCATCCACTGTATCGGCCACTGGCAGCACTGCAGATGGTAACCCTTACACTAATCGCGTTGGGCGTGTGACAGATTTGGCCGGTTCAGGTTGGACAGCGCTAGAGGTGCGCGGTACTTTGCGCCCTAAAGACCATACGATTGAAGTAGGCTACCATGTAGATGATTATAATTTGCAAAGCCAAACCAACAACACAGCAGATTGGTCGCGTGGTAGCAAAGGCTTATTAACTGCCACGTCACGCGGGCAAACGCAAACACATGCTTTATATGCGCAAGATAAATGGCAGATGAGCCCAGAGTGGGCGCTCACCTTGGGTGGCCGTACCGAATACTGGGAGGCCAGCGAAGGTCGCAACCAAACCATATTGGGTGGATTGTTGCGCACTGCTAATTATAAAGACCAATCAGAGACTAAATTTTCACCTAAGTTATCACTAAGTTTTGAGCCAGAGCCTGCTTGGGGCTTTAGGGCTTCCGTTGGCCAGGCGTTTCGCTTTCCAACTGTAGGTGAGCTGTTTCAGCAGCAAACGCAAGGCACCAGTGTGGTTGAAAATAACCCAGACTTAAAAGAAGAGGAAGTGATATCTGGAGAATTGACCGCGGAAAGGCGCTTTGCCAATGGCTTGATTCGCGCCAGCTTGTTCCACGAGACCAAATTAGATGCGCTGATAGGCCAAACGGTGGCAACTGGCACAGCAGTTCCTTTTGGTACTGGTACTTGCGCGGCCACTAGCTGTACATTTATTGAAAATATCGACCATGTGCGCACTAACGGCATAGAGTTTTCTACCATTTGGGAGGATGTAGGCATTCATGGCTTAGATATTTTGGCTAACGCCACATTTACCGATGCAGAAATTTTGCAAAATGACATTAATCCAGCCACCAATGGTAAAAAACCAGTACGCATCCCTAAACAGCATTACAAGTTGGCTGCCACTTATCACCATGGTAACAACTTAACTTATTCGTTAGGTACGCGTTATAGTGGTAGGCAATACAACACGCTGGATAATACTGACAGCAACCCAGATACGTTTGGTGGGACTAGCAAATACTTTTTTGTGGATGTAAAAGCCAATTACAAATTTGCGAATCGTTTGACTGCCAGCGTGGGCATCGATAATTTGAATAATTACAAAGGTTATGCATTTCATCCTTACCCGCAAAGAACTGGCTATCTACAATTAAAGTTTGATTATTAAGGGCAAAAAATGCGCTATTTTTTATTGATATTGAGTATTTTATTTAGCATAAATGTGCAATCACACGAGGCGCATACGCAGCATGCCGCCAGCCAATTAGCGGTATCTGTCGCGTTTGATGAGACTGGTAAGCTGTGGCGTGCTAGTGTGCATGAGGGTTTCGTAATGGTAGATGGTAGCGCAGATTTTGGTAAAACTTTTAGCAAGCCTATCAAAGCATACCAAACTGCCATGAAAATAGGCGCAGATGGTGAAGCGCGGCCAAAAATTGCTGCTCTAGCGGGCAATATCTACCTAACTTGGACGCAAGCGCTAAAAACGCCATATGCGGGCTATATTTGGTTTGCAAGATCTGTTGATGGCGGTAAAAGTTTTGAAAAACCTTATATCGTTCATCAAGATAGAGCAGAAATTACCCACCGCTTTGATTCGCTCAATGTGTCTGCTAATGGCGAAATAACAGTGACTTGGGTAGATAAACGTGATTTATTGGCCGCCAAAGCTGCAGGTAAAAAATATGATGGCGCGGCGATTTATTATGCAGTTTCTACCGACAAAGGTGTCAGTTTTAAGCCAGAGCAAAAATTGGCCGATAGTAGCTGTGAATGCTGCCGTATTGTCACGACAAATAAGCCAGATGGTACGACTGTGGCGCTTTGGCGCCATGTGTTTGAGGGCAGTGAGCGCGACCATAATATTGCCGAAATTCCTAAATCAGGAGAAAAGCCAGAACCACATCGCGCTACTTTTGGGCATTGGGTGATTGATGGTTGCCCTCACCACGGTGCAGCGCTTGCTAGTGGTGGCGAAGGCGCAAATTGGTGGGGCTATCACATGGCCTACTTTGATGGCAATGATAAGAAACCTGGCTTGTACTACAGCCGCATGGATGGCGTGGCTTGGGTGGCATCGCCTGCTAAAAAATTTGGCGATAATAGCAAGCAAGCGGGACATCCCGCTATTTTAAGCATTGGCCAAAAAACAGGTGATGAGCATGTATGGTTGGTTTGGCGCGAAATTAAAGACGGCAAGAGTAGTATTTTAGGCATGCAGTCTGAAGATGGCGGCAGAAGTTGGAATGATGCCAAGACCCTTGCCAGTACGAGTCAAAAAGCCGACTACCCATTTTTATTGCAGCATAAAAACGTGCCTTATTTAGTGTGGAACACGCAACAAGAAGGCTTGCAAGTATTGCCGCTGCCTAAATAGCCATATTGAAAAACACCAAAAACGCCCCACCTTAATAGCAATAGCTATTTAAGGAGGCGTTATGCGTTTTGATAAACTTACCACCAAATTTCAACTGGCCATTAATGATGCGCAAAGCCTAGCGCTAGGCGCAGACAACACCGCCATTGCACCACAACATTTATTATTAGCGCTATTAAATCAAGAAGATGGCGGCACAGCGTCATTATTACTAAAAGCGGGCGTTCAATTAAATTCACTAAAAACTGGCTTAAACGCGGCAATTACCAGTTTACCAAAATCGTCAGAAATTAATGGTGAGGTTGCAATTTCACGCGACCTAAAT
>JANOQW010000021.1:0-5955 GCA_031422335.1 Methylophilaceae bacterium | reverse complement strand
CAGGCGTTGGTTTGCTAGCAGTTGGCGGGCTAGGTGCTGGTTTAACGATCTTTTTGCCGCCGCAGGCCACTAAAGTTAGGCTTGCAATGCAAACGCAGCAAAATATCATCAATAGTTTATTTTTTTTCATTCGTATTTTCTCAATATTAAATAATTCTAACCTGCAGCCACCAGTTTTTTGTGGGTTTGTATGCTCATTAAAATGCCAAAACTTAATAGTAAAGTCACCATGGAGGTGCCGCCATAGCTAATCAGGGGCAATGGTACACCCACCACAGGCAATATGCCGCTGACCATGCCAATATTCACAAAGCAATAAGTAAAAAACGTCAGCGTAATACTGCCCGCCAATAATCGTGTAAAAGTACTTTTTGCTTGTGCGGCAATCATCAATCCGCGCACAATAATCAAACTAAATAATACCAATAATATTAAATTACCCGCCATACCAAACTCTTCGCCAAATACGGCAAAAATAAAATCCGTGGTGCGCTCCGGTAAAAAATCGAGCTGGCTTTGTGTGCCGTTCAACCAGCCTTTACCTGTGGTGCCGCCAGAACCCAAAGCAATGGTTGCTTGAATGGTATGGTAGCCCGCACCAAGTGGATCTTGTGTTGGATCGATTAAAATTTCAATGCGGCGGCGTTGATAGTCATGCAACATCGACCAAAATACTGGCGTTAACGCACCTAGTAAGGTGGCGCTGCCGATGATAAATTTCCAGCTTAAGCCCGCTAAAAAAATGACAAAAAAGCCCGAGGCGCTAATCAACAAAGCGGTACCTAAATCAGGTTGTTTCATAATTAGCGCAACTGGGATAATCAGCAAGACCGCTGCAATTAAAAAATCGGTGATGCGGGGGTTTGATTCACGCCTTGCAAAAAACCATGCCAACATCATCGGCGCCGCTATGCGCATTAGCTCTGATGGTTGGATTTTTATCACACCCAAGTCTAGCCATCTCTGAGCGCCATGGCTAATATGACCAAAAATTTCTACTGAGATCAATAATAAAACACCAAGTATGTATAGCGGCGGCGCAATACGCTCTAGTAATTGTGGTTGAATATTAGATGCCAACCAAAGCGCAGTCATGGCGACCGTAATATTCACCAGTTGTGCTGTCACGCGGTCGAGGTTTTGCCCAGACGCGCTATACAGTACAAATAAGCCTACCAACAACGTAAACAGTAGGCAGCCCATTAAAAATGAATCGATATGCCTAAATAGGCCTTGTAGCAATTTATTAATCATAATGTTCTTCTTCTGGCGCATTTACAACCACGCCAGAACCCGCTATTTCATTGGGTTTTGGCTTGACGGTTGTCAATTCATTTTTAGGCACTTCTAGCACTGGCAGTTTACCCAATAAATAATAATCCATTACTTTACGCGCAATAGGCCCAGCGGCAGAACCGCCATGGCCGCCATTTTCTACAATGACTGCAAGCGCTATTTGCGGATCTTCTGCGGGGGCATAAGCCACAAACAAAGCATGGTCACGGTGACGCTCATTAATCAATTTCTCATTATATTTTTCATTTTGTTTAATACCAATTACTTGCGCAGTGCCGGTTTTTGCGGCGATGCTATAACCTGCGTTTGCGCCCACGGCGGCGGCGGTGCCGCCTGGCAATGTCACATCTATCATGCCTAGGTTGACAATTTCTAAGTTAGCTTTATCTAAAGTAATTCTATCGCTGACAATCGCGAGTGTAGGGGTGGAGACTAATGTTTTTGCATCTACAACACTTGCCACCAAGCGTGGGCGCATAGCCACGCCTTTATTAGCTAAAATAGCGGTGGCTTGCGCTAGCTGCATCGGTGTGGTCAGTGTATAGCCTTGGCCAATGCCCACAATCACCGTTTCTCCCATATACCATGGCTGCTTAAAGCGGCGCTTTTTCCACTCTGGCGTGGGTAATAAACCGCCCACCTCACCCGCAATATCAATTCCACTTTTTCGGCCAAAGCCAAAATGACGCACAAAATTAGTCAGCCTTTCAATGCCTAACTCTACTGCTAAACCATAAAAAAAAGTATCGCATGAAATAGTAATGGCGCGCCGCATATCCACATTACCATGGCCACCTGGTTTCCAATCGCGATAACGATGGCGGCTATTAGGTAAAGTAAAATAGCCCGCATCACTAATGCTAAAAGGTGGTTTGCGCTTACCGGCCTCTAGCCCCGCTAGCGCGGTAAATGGTTTAAAGGTGGAACCTGGCGGATAGACACCGCGTAATGGGCGATTAATCAGCGGCTTATCCAAAGATTCATTCAGTAATTTCCAATTTTCTACATCTATACCATCTACAAATAAGTTGGAATCAAACGTCGGCATACTCACAAAAGCCAATACTTCGCCGGTGCTGGGTTTAATTGCGACCATCGCACCACGGCGCTCGCCAAACGCAGTTTCGGCAATTTCTTGCAGTTTGCTATCGGCAGAAAGCACCAAATTACTGCCTGAAATCGGCGCAACGCTAGAAAGTACGCGCACCGCCTTACCATCTGCATCAATTTCTACTTGTTGAAAACCTGTGGTGCCATGCAGCTCAGATTCATACGACTGCTCAATGCCGCTTTTTCCAATATGGTCGGTGCCTTTATAGTTAGAAAGTACCTCTTTTTCGGCTAGCTTAGTCAAGTCTTTGTCGTTAATGCGACCAATGTAGCCCACCATATGCGCACCTTGCTTGCCTAGAGGGTAATGCCTAAATAAGCGCGATTTCAGCTCTACACCAGGAAATCGAAAGCGATTGACAGCAAACTTGGCGGCTTCCACTTCGTTCAAATGCGTGCGCAGCGGAATACTTTCAAAGGTACGGCTTTCAGTTTTTTGCTTTTTAAAACGCTTTAAATCAATTGGGCTTACTTCAACTAATTGCTTAATTTGTTCTATCGTCGCGTCTAAATTCTCTATCTTAGAAGGTGTAATTTCTAGCGTATAGACAAAAAAATTATGCGCCAGCACCACGCCATTTTTATCAGTAATCAGCCCACGATTCGGCGTAATCGGCACCACAGAAATACGATTACTTTCAGCTAAAGTTTGGTAGTAGTCGTAGCGATTGATTTGTAAAAAGTAGAAGCGAAAAGCCAATATAGTAAACGCAACCAACACCAACAAGCCAAGTGCGCCAAGCCTCAATTTAAAATTATGTAGCTCGTTTTGGTAGTTTTTAAGCTCTTGACTAGAAGATTTCATTGCCGTTATATATGCTTATTGCTTGGTTTTAGGCCGTGTTAAGCCACCAAAAATGACGATCATCAATTGCCATAATATGAGCCCAGTGAAAATCGGCCATAAGTAATGCCAACCAGGGTTTTCGTAGCCCGCAAATAATTTTAGCAATAACATGAGCACACGCGCTAATGCTAATAATGCAATAACATAGCCAGCCAGTTGCCAAGTATTAAATAGCACTAGCCTACGTTGATAACTGAGCGCCACAAATGCGGTAATGGTGTAACTTAATGCATGCTGACCAAGTAAACTGCCAGTCGCTAAATCGACCAACAAGCCTGCAATCCAGGCGGTGCCTACATTGCATAATCCAGGGGCGCGTAGCAGCCAATACAGCAACACCACCAGCATAAAATCTGGACGAAAAATAATGCCTTGCCCCACCCACGGAAATAGCTGACACAACAGTGCAATTAGCAGCGTGAAGTAAATGCTCACTAAGTTAGTGTGGCGCATCGGGTTTAACCTTGGGCTTAGTGTTGGCTTGTTCTTTTACAGATTCTTCAGTCCCTATTTCTACGATTGGTATCGCGGCCTCAGCATCGGGCAGCTCCAGCAATAACAACTGTAAATGGTTGGTCACTTCAGCCACAGGCGTACAAATAATTTTGGCAAAAGGAGATTCTGGGTTTTGTAAAATTTGTGTGACTGTCGCCACCGCCAAGCCTGCTGGGTAAACCCCATCAATGCCAGAAGTGACTAATTTGTCGCCTACTTTAATATCCACATTGGTGGGTAAGTAAGGAATATCTAGCGTATTATTACCCTCGCCAAATGCAATCGCGCGCAATTGATTACGCTCAATTTGAATCGGAATGGAAAGCTCTTTGTCGGTAATTAAAGTGACTTCAGATGTGAACGGATAGACGCGGGTGACTTGGCCGATAACACCTTTAGAATCCACCACCGCTTGCCCAGCCTTAACCGTGTGCTGGCTACCGCGGTTCACCACCACAACTTTGGTAAATGGATCGCGTCCCATGTGCGAAATCTCACCCAAAATCGCATTATGCTGTATCGGCACATCGCCATTGAGCAAGCTGCGCAAATGCGTGTTCTCTGCCGAAATGGTATTAAGGCGCTGCAGTTTTACTTTATGTTCAAATGCTTGTTGCTTCAGCGCATAATTTTCTTGTACTAGTTCGTTATGTACAGAGAAATATTTCTTAATATCGCGATACCATTCACTCGGCGCGTTGGCCACCACTTCTAGCGGGTGCAGTGCCGCAATAAACGCTTGGCGAATTTGCGATAAGTAATTCAGTCGTGCATCTACCGCCATAAAAACAATAGAGATGGCACAAAAAAACACCATGCGGGAAAAAGTGCTAGCGCCATGGGCGAAAAAAGCTGGGGTTTGTTGAGCTTCTAGCTTTTGATGAACGCCTTTAAGCATGCCAATGTAATGAATGTATTAATCTTGTTGGTAAGTGCTTACTCATGCGCAAACACGTTACCAAGCTTGTCCATTTCTTCTAGTGCACGACCACAACCACGCGCTACGCAGGTTAAAGGATCTTCTGCTACAATCACTGGCAAGCCAGTTTCTTCTACCAATAAACGGTCTAAATCTCGAAGTAGCGCACCACCGCCTGTCAGCACCATGCCTTTTTCGGCAATATCAGCACCTAGTTCAGGTGGCGTTTGCTCTAAGGCAGATTTAACTGCGCCGACGATTGCATTCAAAGGCTCAGTGAGCGCTTCTAAAATCTCGTTGCTCGATATAGTAAATTTACGCGGCAAACCTTCAGCCAAATTGCGCCCAGTCACTTCCATTTCTAATACTTCGCTACCAGGGAATGCCGAGCCAATTTTCTTTTTAATCGCTTCAGCGGTGGGTTCAGAAATTTGCATGCCATAATTACGGCGAATGTAATCAATAATTGCTTGGTCAAATTTATCGCCGCCCACACGCTCACTTTTGGCATACACAATTCCACCCAATGAAATCACGCCGACTTCAGTGGTGCCGCCGCCAATATCTACTACCATACTACCAGTTGCTTCTGCAACTGGCATGTCAGCGCCAATGGCGGCGGCCATAGGTTCTTCAATTAAAAAAACTTGTTTAGCACCAGCGCGCTCGGCAGATTCTTTAATAGCACGGCGCTCTACTTGGGTAGAACCGACTGGCACACAAATAATAATGCGCGGGCTGGGAGAAAACCAACGCGCATCATGCACTTTGCGAATGAAATATTTCAACATTTGCTCAGTAATGGTAAAGTCGGCTATCACACCATCTTTCATCGGGCGAATGGCTTGAATATTAGCTGGCGCGCGGCCTAGCATGCCTTTGGCATCCGTACCCACCGCAAGCAAAACCTTTTTACCGCCTGGGCCGCCTTCTGTACGAATCGCAACTACCGATGGCTCGTCTAACACGATACCTCTTCCGCGTGCGTAAATCAGTGTATTGGCGGTGCCTAAATCGATGGCTAAATCATTTGAAAAGTAACTATTGATGAAACCGAACATATTGTTTTATCCTGTGCTTTGCGCAAACATTTATACATCTTTATTTGCAACTCAATCTGCAACTAAAGCCGTGCTTTAAAAGCAAGGTATAATAACGTATATTGCAGCTAAAATTAAGCTACATTTACATATTGTTACAAACAAATTCACTAGTTTTAAGTATAAAAAGTTGAAAATTCGTCATGACACTCAATTTAAACGATATAAAACGCATTGCGCATCTGGCT
>JANOQW010000020.1:0-6753 GCA_031422335.1 Methylophilaceae bacterium | reverse complement strand
GACTTTATTGAGTTATCTTTAAGTAAATAATTAAAAAAGGGAAGTACAAAATTATGATGAAATTATACTCAGGGTCTGTTGATCCTTTCAGCCACCGCTGCCGCATTGTTTTGTTTGAAAAAGGCATGGATTTCGAAGTAATTGACGTGGATTTGGCTAATAAAGCTGAGGATTTAGCGGTGTTAAATCCTTACGGCACTGTGCCGTATGGGTTTAGTACGGCTAAATCTTCAGCTTTATTAGCTAAATCCACGTCAATTACTTCAAAATCCATGCCTTTTTCAAACAGCACAATACGGCAACGGTGACTGAAAGGATCTACCGACCCTGAGTATAGTTTCATCATTTTTGATTCATCCTTTTTTTACAAATAAAGTCGAATTGACTTTATTCCATGTCCTTATTTTCTATTTAATATCTTTCCAGTATTCTTTTTTAAGTTTTTTCGCCAACACCAATATCACACCTAAAAATAGCAACACATACCAACCTAGTTGCTGGCGTTTTTGCTTGCCTGGCTCGGCCATAAAAGCCATATAATTTGTTAAATCGCCTACATAGGCGTTGTATTCACTTGGGCTTAATTTACCCGGCTTTATCAACTCCAGCTTGTGCGTTTCATGATTCATCACTTGCTCGCCTTGCAGCTCGTAAAGCACGTGTGGCATGGCCACTTTGTCGTAAACTACGTTGTTCCAGCCTGTGGGCGTGGTTTCATCGCGATAAAAACCGCGCATATAGGCATAAACCCAATCCGCTCCGCGCGCGCGCACCTCTACCGATAAATCAGGTGGTGCAACGCCAAACCATTTTTTCGCATCTTTTGGATTCATCGTCGTTTTCATGGTTTCGCCAACTTTATCGCCAGCAAATAACAAATTATCTTTAATTTGCTTTTCGGTTAAGCCAATATCGACAAGGCGGTTGTATCGCATGTAATTAGCACTGTGGCAATTAAGGCAGCTATTAATAAATGTTTTTGCGCCTCGTTGCAGCGACGCATGGTCACTAGCATCAATCGGTGCAGTCACACCAATTTTCACCTGATTAGCCAGTGCCAATGTCGGGACTAGCATTAATACTAAAAGTAGTTTTTTCATATTAGACTTTATCATATTAACCCGTCACCCTTTCTGGCACAGGCTTGGTCTTGTCTATTGCTGTATACCAAGGCATGAGAATGAAAAATGCAAAGTAAACAACTGTGAAAAAGCGCGCAACTACGGTGGCTATATCCGCCCCGCCAACAACTAGTAAACTTGCACCAAATTGACCCCAAACGTTCGATGGTACAGTGCCCAAATAACCCAACACAACAAAGCTTACTACAAATGCTGCTAGCCATTTTTTATACAAGCCGCCGCGATAGCGAATCGATTTAACTTTACCTTTATCTAGCCAAGGTAATAATGCAAATATCATCACCGACAAGCCCATGGCTGCAACGCCAGGAAACTGCGAAACACCTATTGGCGGCACTGCTCTAAGTATTGAGTAGTAAGGTGTAAAATACCAAACAGGCGCAATGTGTTCGGGTGTTTTTAATGGGTCGGCAGGAATGAAGTTGTTTGCCTCTAAAAAGTAACCATTCATTTCTGGCGCAAAAAACATAATAGTGGCAAATACAATTAAAAACACCGCCACGCCAACTAAATCTTTTACCGTGTAATACGGATGAAATGGAATGCCATCGAGAGGAATGCCTGTTTTTTTATCTTTTGTGGCTTTAATTTCTACCCCATCTGGGTTGTTGCTGCCTACTTCATGCAAGGCAATTAAATGCGACATAACCAATCCCAGCAACACGAGCGGCAATGCAATCACATGAAATGCAAAAAAACGATTTAGCGTAGCATCTGAAACCAAATAATCGCCGCGCAACCACTCTGAAATATCTGGGCCGATAAGTGGAATGGTAGCAAATAAGTTTACGATTACTTGCGCGCCCCAATACGACATTTGGCCCCAAGGCAATAAGTAGCCAAAAAATGCTTCCCCCATTAAGCATAAGAAAATGGCCACGCCAAACAACCAAATGAGTTCGCGCGGGTTTCTGTAAGATCCGTAAATCACACCGCGGAACATGTGCAAGTAAATCACCACAAAGAACATCGATGCGCCTGTAGAGTGCGTATAGCGGATTATATTGCCACCAAATACGTCGCGCATAATATATTCTACCGAGGCAAAAGCTTCTTCAGCGCTGGGTTTGTAATGCATAGTTAAAAAGATACCAGTGGCAATTTGCATCACTAATAACAACATGGCGAGCGAACCAAAAAAGTACCAAAAATTGAAGTTTTTTGGTGCGTAATATTCGGTGATATGCGCTTTTAGCATACTAGTTAGCGGAAAGCGCCTATCTATCCAACCAACAATACCTGTTGTTTCAATTATTTTATCGCTTGCCATGATTTAAGCCTCTGCTTTCGCATCTACACCAATTAATATGGTGGTTTCAGCTAAATATTGATGTGGCGGTACCACTAAATTAGTGGGCGCAGGCGAGCCTTTAAATACGCGGCCTGCAAGGTCGAACTTAGATCCATGACATGGGCAGAAAAAACCACCAGCCCAACTTTCGCCCATATCTCCCTTGCTCTCTAATTTAGCACTCGGCGAACAACCCAAATGCGTGCAAATACCCACCACAACGCCAATATTTGGTTTAATGCCACGACCAGTATTTTTACAATAGGCGGGCTGTTGAGCAACTTCACAATCTGGGTCAGCAAGTTGATCATTATGTTTTGATAATTCAGCAGTTTGTTCATCGGTACGATTGATAATCCACACTGGCTGGCCGCGCCATTCTGCAGTCATCATCTCACCTGGTTTAATTTTACTGATATCTACTTCTACTGGCGCGCCGGCGGCTTTTGCGCGCTCGCTTGGCAACATACTACCGATAAATGGTACTGCCGCAGTAGCAGCACCAATAGCGCCAGTACAGGCAGTTGCGGTGATTAAAAAATTGCGTTTTTCTTGGTCAATATTGCTGGGTGCTGAGAATGACAAAGCATTACTTTTGTCTATTTTGGTATCTGCCATTTGTTTCCTTTACCTTGCTAATTTGAAGTCTGTTTGTGGCGTTACTGCAGCTTTGCATAAAGCCGTGAGTATACATTTTTTCATAATATACGCCAAATTTAATTGCATAAGTGCTTGAAATAGAAAGATTAAATGGCTCTATTCTAGCAATCGAATTTTTTAATGCTTTATACTGGATTATCAATATCAATAAACCTGTGCGCTAAACCGAATTTTTGCGCCAAATGTTCGCCCAAGGCTTGAATACCATAGCGCTCGGTGGCGTGATGCCCTGCCGCAACATACGCCACGCCACTTTCGCGTGCAATGTGTACAGTTTGCTCCGAAATCTCGCCGCTAATATACACATCCACATTGGCCTCAACGGCTTTATCTATATAGCCTTGCGCCGCACCAGTGCAAAGTGCGATGTACTTAATTGGTTTATTCAAATCGCCAACAATTTGCGGCTTTCTTGCCAATTGATGTTCAATTGTATTTGCAAATACTTGGAGCGATTGCGGCGGATTTAATTCGGCCATCAGCAGCATTTCTTTTTTACCCGCAAAACCAGTGACATTTAATCTTAACTTTTTAGCTAACATCACGTTATTACCCAACTCTGGGTGCATATCTAGGGGCAAATGGTAGGCAAACAAATTAATATCATGTTGCAATAAAAATTGAATACGGCGTTTTTTAATACCAACAATTGGTAAATCCTCATTGCGCCAAAAATAGCCATGATGCACCAATATCGCGTCTGCATTGGCTTTTAGGGCGGCTTCTAGCAACGCCATGCTGGCTGTTACGCCAGTAACAATTTTGTTAATGTCACGTTTACCTTCAACCTGCAAGCCATTTGGGCAGTAATCAGTAAAATGCTCGGGCTGCAACAAGCCATTTAAATAATTGTTAAGATCATTGATATTCATATAATTGCCACCACATTTTCACCTATACTAATCAACATATTTAATTGAGTTTACGTTATGCAACGCATTTGGTTTATTTTTGCACAATCCGTCACAGCCTGCTTAGGTCTTTTGTTTGTGCTGCGCCTTTTTTACCCGCATTTGCTCGAAACTGGACAAGCGCCCATTGTCATCAATCAAGTTGAGTCGAGCGCTGTTGCCAGCAAATTAGCCATCTCTGCTGACGGCTATAGCACTGCGGCAAAAAAAGGCATGCCAAGCGTAGTGAACATTTTTACCACAAGCAAAATAACTGCTGCCAACCCGCATGAGCAGTTTAAAGATGATCCATTATTCAAGCATTTTTTCGACGATCAATCAGATGATGAGGATAGTCAGCCCGAAAACAGCTTAGGTAGCGGCGTTATTGTCAGTGAACAAGGTCTAATTCTTACCAACGAACACGTAGTGGCGAGCGCGGATGAAATTGAAGTTTTGCTATCCGATGGCAGAAAACTTGCAGCAAAAGTCGTTGGCACGGACCCCGATACCGATTTGGCAGTGCTTAAAATAGAAGCTGAGAAGCTACCTGCCATTACTTTTGCGGCCAACGATAAATTGAGGGTCGGCGATGTGGTATTGGCGATTGGCAACCCGTTTGGCGTCGGCCAAACTGTCACTCAAGGTATTGTCAGCGCGCTTGGACGCAACCATTTGGGTATTAACACTTACGAGAATTTCATTCAAACCGACGCGTCAATCAACCCAGGCAACTCTGGTGGCGCTTTAATTGACGCTGAAGGGAACCTAGTTGGCGTAAATAGCGCTATTTATTCGCGTAGCGGCGGCAGCATGGGTATCGGCTTTGCCATTCCCGCCAGTATCGCCAAACATGTGATGGAACAAATAGCCACCAACGGCTCTGTCACCCGTGGCTGGATAGGCATTGAGGCACAAGACATTACGCCAGAATTGGCTGAATCGTTCAAATTGCCAAAAGCTCGCGGCTCGTTAGTTGCTGGCGTATTGCAAAACAGCCCCGCTGCTTTGGCTGGCCTAAAATCGGGTGACGTCTTGTTGTCAATAAATGACAAAGAAATTTCTGATAGTAGCAGCATGCTCAATTTAATTGCGGTGTTAAAACCCAACGAAAAAGCAGTGCTGACTATCGCCAGAGCGGAAAAAGAAATCAAGCTGGACGTGATGGTTGGTAAGCGGCCAAAACCTGCGATGGCTAAACGTTAAAATATATGGGCAAACAGTATGAAAGCCTTACTGACAAACATATTGAGTTTATAAAAACCCAAAAAATGTTTTTTGTGGGTACAGCCGCTGCCACTGGGCGCGTGAACGTTTCGCCCAAAGGTATGGATTCGTTCCGCGTCATCAACAATACGCGTGTACTTTGGCTTAACGTAACGGGCAGCGGCAATGAAACTTCGGCCCACGTGCAACAAAATGACCGTATGACGGTGATGTTTTGCGCCTTCGACGGCCCACCCATTATATTGCGCCTGTATGGCAGTGCCAAAGTCATCCACCAAAATGATGCCGAATGGAAAGCGCTTTTTGCTTTGTTCAAGCCCTTACCAGGCACGCGACAAATTTTCGATTTAGCCATTGAGATGGTGCAGACTTCTTGCGGTATGGGCGTGCCCTATTATGATCACAGTAGCGATCGTGAGCTATTAAATGATTGGGCGAAAAAAAGAAGTGAGGAAGAAATCAAACTATATTGGTTGGAGAAAAATCAGCTGAGTATTGATGCTATCCCCACTTATATCGCCGACAAAAACACCTAAGCTTTAAATCTAGGTTTTATAAATCTCAAGCTTTAATTGACTTGGCTTTTGGCGTCGTATATTGTGCTACCAGTATACCCGCCTCGTACAGCAACCACAGCGGCACGGCCAACATAAACTGCGAAATAATATCTGGCGGCGTAAAAATTGCACCCAACACAAACGCGCCTACAATTACGTAGCTGCGGGCTTCTCTCAATTGCGCAATGGTCACCCAACCAAATCGCGCGATGAGCACTACGGCAATCGGCACCTCAAACGCCAAGCCAAACGCCATAAATAGCGTCATAACGAAATCGAGATATTCACTAATATCTGTCATCACTGCTACGCCTGCGGGCGCGCTGCCAACCACAAAGCCAAATACGGTAGGAAATACCGCAAAATAGGCAAACGCCATGCCAATTAAAAAAAGCAGTGTGCTGGCAACAATGACAGGCACCATCAGTTTTTTCTCTTGCGGGTACAAGCCTGGCGCCACAAACGCCCAAATTTGATACAAAGTGAGCGGCAATGAAATCACAAACGCTGCCATCATCGCTACTTTCATCGGAACAAAAAATGGCGTGGTGACGGCTGTGGCAATCATATGGCCACCTGCTGGCAACTTGGCCAGCATAGGCGCGGCTAGCAGCGCGTAAATTTTATTGGCAAACGGAAATAAAGCGAAAAATACCAACACAAAACCCAGCACAATTTTGAGCAATCGACCACGCAACTCAATTAAATGCGAAATAAATGACTCAGTTGGTGTCATCAACTTTTGCCTTAACGCGTTTTTTGGGTGTAGATTTTGTTGTTTTGGCAGGCTTGAGAGGCTCATGGATACTGGCCTGCAGGCTTGCTGTTTCTTGCGCTACAGATTGTTTAATTTCACTTTGAAGCTTTTGCAGCTCTTCAAACCGCACTTCGCGATTCACTTCGTCTTTCACCTGCGCCACATAGCGCTGCATGCGACCAGTAAATGCGCCTACAGTGCGAGCCACTTTTGGCAACTTCTCTGGGCC
>JANOQW010000019.1:0-2556 GCA_031422335.1 Methylophilaceae bacterium | reverse complement strand
AAGAAAAAACCGAATGGCATAACATTGTTATGTATCGCCGTTTGGCTGAAATTGCTGGCGAATACCTTAAAAAAGGTCGCCCAGTATATATTGAAGGTCGCTTACAAACGCGTAATTGGGAAAAAGACGGCGTAACGCGCTACAGCACAGAAATTATTGGTGACCAAATGCAAATGCTGGGTAGTAAAGATGGTGGCGGTTCAGGCGCTAGTTATGATGGCGGCATGGATCAAGGCGGAGCGCCCGATGATATGAATCAAGCACCCGCCCGACAAGCTAATACTGGTGCGGCTTCTGGAGCATCGAATCAAGCGCCTGCAAAGTCAGGTGGTAACTTTGATGATTTTGAGGACGATATACCGTTTTAGAATCACGTGAATAAAAAAGCCCACAATTGTGGGCTTTTTTAACAGGGTAATTATTTTAAAACAGCGCCACCATTCATAGTTCCGCCTAATGCTGGGCTAATCACATATTGCAGGCCAATACGCTGACCATTTACACCTAAAAAAGACCCAATTACTGAGCCAGTACAAGCACTAGGTGAGCCGCAGGAGTTACTGTTGCTTGCGTTGGTTACAATACTGGAACCAGTAAAAGTATAATTTGGGTTTAAGTTAATAGCATTTGCTGTAAGGTTAAATGTGCCGAAGGTGTTTGTGGGAACATTCAGGTTGTAACCGAAGCTATTTGTTGGGAAGTTAAAGTTAAAAGTACCGGTTACTTGGTTGGCTGAGCCTATAGTGCTAACAACAGTGTTGAATGAGTAGAATGGTGAAGTAGAGGCAAACACATTGTAAGTGCCAGTAAGGTTTGCTAAAGAGCCAGCTATCGGCGCAGCACCTACAATGTAGTCATATCTAGCCATTGCAAAAGGGTTGCCCGCATCATAAGTGCCGTTGCTAGTTTGTCCCCAAGCGACAATACCATCTGAACCATAGCTAGAGAATGCAATCGGATCTGGCGTAACGCTTAAATTAGGTATTGTGGCATCAATCAACTTATTTTGAGCATCGTACATAAACGCAGCATTTACATGCGTAGTACTTGTCGGCAACCCACCAGCCGCAACTACGGTAGAAACTACAGTACCAGAAGTTGGTGGTGCGGGTTGCGGAATAACTGCTTGTGCAATAATGTTTGGCAAGCCAGTATCTGTGACTGGATCACTGACTGCAAACACAACTTTGTTGCTTGCTGCAGGGGCAGCAGCTGCAGCTTTGGCCGCTTTGCTGCTTGGTTTTGGCGCCGCACCAACACCATTCACTATAATACTTTGACCTGTAATTGCATTTAAGCAGCCACCAGCATTACATACATCCACGCTGCCGTGGTTTGTAGTCATCAATAATTGGTTATCGTTAAAGTTAACTGTAAACTCAGTGCCGCGAATACCAATTGTGGCAACCGCAGTTTTAAGTTGATAACGATCGCGATTTTTATGGCCGATTAAGCCGCTAATTGTACGCAAGCCACCTTTAATCAGCTCGGTAAAACCGTATTCTGTGCCGTCCTCTTTGCCAGAGAACTCATATTTGTTGATCCTGTAAATAGTATTTGGCTGCAACGATACTTTACCGCCATCAATTAGCGATAATTGTAGTCGCCCATCTTTGGTTTCAACGGTGTCGCCCGCGTTAAGCGC
The DNA here is from genome assembly GCA_031422335.1 of Methylophilaceae bacterium. Classification (GTDB taxonomy): domain Bacteria; phylum Pseudomonadota; class Gammaproteobacteria; order Burkholderiales; family Methylophilaceae; genus Methylotenera_A. The sequence continues at coordinate 911 of JANOQW010000019.1, read as the reverse complement.
GACATTCTTCTCGGCTTTAATCACGGTTTTGTCTGCGCGCGTAATCGTTGCATCGCCAGTTTTAAAAGTTACCGTGCCAGCTTGCCCCGCAAATGCAAATTGCGAAAATAATAAACTCCATACTAAAACACCCGTTTTAATTAAAAAAAAGTTTTTCATGATTATGTTTACCCAAATAAAATTTGTAGCCAAGAATATAAATTTAGTTGAATGTTATTTAATAACAATCAATTAAACATTTAGTTGACATCAGTTATAATCTTGTTTTTCGTTTAATTAAAGAAACAGCAAGCTAAAACCATGCCAATTTATGATTTTCAATGCGCAAGCTGTGGCCACAAAGACGAGTTGATGCGCAAAATCAGCGAAGTTAGCACTACCCTTTGTCCAAAATGTAGCAAAGAAACGTTTAGCAAAATGCTTTCTGCACCAAGCTTCCAGTTGAGCGGTAGTGGTTGGTATGCTTCTGATTTTAAAGATAAAAAACCTAATAAAAGCGTTGAGTCTGCTGCTGAATCAGAGGTCAAATCTGAGGCAAAACCAGCAGAAAGTGAAACGAAAGCTGCGGCTTGCAACCCAGGCTGTGCTTGCCACTAGGTTTTAATTAATAACGCATTAAATTAATATGAAAAAATATTTTATTACGGGTTTGTTAGCCCTAGTTCCATTGGTCATTACCATATGGGTTATCAGCACGCTCATTAACACCATGGATCAAAGCCTGACCTTGCTTCCAGAGTCATGGCAACCCAAAAGCCTGTTCGGTTTTAATGTGCCTGGGCTAGGCGCTGTACTGACTCTAGGTGTTATTTTTGTCACAGGGTTGGTGGCCACTAACATTTTTGGCCAGCAACTTATTGAGTGGTGGGAGTCGCTACTTTCGCGTGTGCCTTTCGTCAAATCTATTTATT
>JANOQW010000018.1:0-112618 GCA_031422335.1 Methylophilaceae bacterium | reverse complement strand
ATACGCTTTGGCTTCGCCACCGAATTTTTTAGATAAAATCGTGGTAATCGCTGCCGTTAGCGTTGTTTTACCATGATCAACGTGGCCAATCGTGCCGACGTTGACGTGTGGTTTGGTCCGTTCAAATTTGCCTTTTGCCATTTTTAGTCCTTTAAATATTCTTTAGTTTAAACTTAATTAAAATTTTATTAACTTAATGCTTTGCTTTTGCTTGTTTTTATGAATACCCTCAAAAACATGCTGTAAAAGTTTTATTTAAACTTAACTTAATAAAACTCTGGGTAAAACTTTAACACTACTTAAAACAATTACTCGTATTACATGGTGCCCATGGCGGGAATCGGACCCGCGACCTCTCCCTTACCAAGGGAGTGCTCTACCACTGAGCCACATGGGCTCTTTACTATTTTTACAATTAAACTAATATTCATAGTTAAAACAAAGTATTGCAAGTAATGGAGCGGGCGATGAGGCTCGAACTCACGACATTCAGTTTGGAAAACTGAAGCTCTACCAACTGAGCTACACCCGCTTAAGTGTTAACTTTATCGCCTACTAAATTACACTACTTCTAATACCTATTTTAATATTGGTGGAGGAGGCTGGATTCGAACCAGCGTACTCAGAGAGAACGGATTTACAGTCCGTCGCCTTTAACCACTCGGCCACCCCTCCTAACCGAACCCGCGATTATGCTGATTTTTTGACATGCTGTCAAACATAAAACGGCTAAAATTTAACAAAAGTTGTGTTGTTAAATCAAATGATTGGTTTTGTATGTTTTTTGAAAACTTTAGAAATAAATGGTGCCGGGTATCGGAATCGAACTGATGACCTTCGCATTACAAGTGCGCTGCTCTACCAACTGAGCTAACCCGGCATTTCTTGAAGGCGTGACTATAACAATTTTATTTATTGTCGCCTAGCCCTTTTGTGAAATTTTTTTGCGCTTTTATTTATGCAGCTTATTTAACAATCGTCAGCGTCGGTTTCTTTTTAGTTATCGCTTCACTGCTTTTTTGTTTTGTATCAATCTCACTATTGGCGTCTAAAACAGCATCGCCAGTACCCGCATAGATATTGGCCTGCAGGGCAGGTTCAAAAAACATGCCTTGGCTATTTTCACGTGCAAATATGCCCTTTACTGCAACCATGGGCACATATAAACTTTGCGATACACCACTAAAACGGGCAGAAAACACAATGGCTTCATTATCAATGTGCAAATCTTTGGTGGCGCTGTAATTTAGGTTCAGCACAATTTCGCCGTCTTTTACAAACGCCATTGGCACACGGCATTGTGCATTCACCGCGACTAGCAAGTGCGGCGTAAAACCGTTATCCACGCACCATTCGTGAATGGCGCGCACCATGTAAGGCTTGGTAGGTATGGTTTCTGACATCTTAATAAAGACCTCAAATTAGGTAAATTTAAATGTCTAAGCAAAATAAGGCGTGCTATGAAAATTAATGAGGCGGTATACGTTTTATATGCCATTTAATTCAAAATCACAATGCCGTATTGCGACGACAGTTAAATTTACTTGCGCATCGCTTTTTCTGACGGCGTCATCGCATCCGCATACAAAGGCCGCGAGAACAAGCGCTCGGCATATTTCAACAAAGGTGCACATTGATTTGGTAACTCAATGCCATAGTGGCCTAAGCGCCATAGCAGTGGCGTTACCGCAACATCTAGCATTGAATAATCATCCCCCAACAAATAATTTTGTTTGCTAAAAATCGGCACAATTTGCGTTAGATTATCGCGTATCGTTTTGCGCGCTTTATCAGCTACTTCTTGGTTGTCAGAGGTAATATCTTTAATGTGGGCAAACAAATCTTTTTCGAAATTATACAAAAACAAACGCGCGCGCGCGCGCATCACCGGATCTGCCGGCATTAACTGAGGATGCGGAAAACGCTCGTCGATATATTCGTTAATAATATTGGCTTCAGACAAGATCAAGTCGCGCTCTACCAGCACTGGCACTTCGCCATAAGGATTCAAAATCGCCAGATCTTCTGCTTTGTTAGCCAAATCTACGTCAATGACTTCAAAATCCATGCCTTTTTCAAACAGCACAATACGACAGCGATGGCTAAACGGATCGACCGAGCCTGAGTATAATTTCATCATTTTTTATTCCCCTGATTACCCAATTAAAGGCTTGTAGCGCAAACATTACGCAATTTATAGTTCTAATTTTATTAAGTAACTTTATTTATTATCTTCACTTAATATCTTTCCAGTATTCATTTTTAAGCTTTTTAGCCAACACCAACATTACGCCCAAAAACAGCAATACATACCAACCCAGTTTTTGACGCTGCTGCTTGCCAGGCTCTGCCATAAACGCCATGTAATTGGTTAAATCACCCACATAGGCGTTGTATTCAGTTGGGCTTAATTTGCCTGGTTTTACCAACTCTAATTTGTGCGTTTCATGGTTTAGTATTTGCTCGCCTTGCAGCTCATATAAAATATGTGGCATGGCGACTTTGTCATAAACCACATTGTTCCAACCCGTTGGTGTGGTTTCATCGCGGTAAAAACCACGCATATAGGCATATATCCAATCTGCACCGCGCGCGCGCACTTCTACTGACAAATCTGGAGGCGTTACGCCAAACCATTTTTTGGCTTCTTTCGGGTCCATCGCTACTTGCATGGTGTCACCGACTTTTTCGCCTGCAAATAATAAATTATCTTTAATTTGCTTTTCGGTCAGGCCAATATCTTTTAGGCGGTTGTAACGCATGTAATTGGCGCTATGACAGTTAAGGCAATTGTTGATAAAGGTTTTTGCGCCGCGCTGTAATGAGGCATGATCGCTAGGGTCAATCGGCGCTGTCACGCCAATTTTTACCTCATTGGCAAGCGCCAATAGAGGCAATAGCATTAATATTAAGCCCAGTCTTTTTATATTCACTGTTTTCATAGTTAACCTGTCACCCTTGCTGGCACTGGTTTAGTCTTATCTATTGCGCTATACCATGGCATTAAAATGAAAAACGCAAAGTAAACCGCCGTAAAGAAGCGCGCCACCACCGTGGCAATATCTGCGCCGCCAACAACGGGCAGCGTATTTGCAAATTGACCCCACACATTAGATGGCACAGTGCCTAAATAACCCAGCACAATAAAACTAATGACAAAAGCGGCTAACCATTTTTTGTATAAACTGCCACGATAGCGAATCGATTTCACAGGGCTGCGATCTAACCAAGGTAGCAAGGCAAATATCATCACTGATAAACCCATCGCCGCCACACCCGGAAACTGCGAAATACCAATCGGCGGAACTGCACGTAGGATTGAATAATACGGCGTGAAATACCACACTGGCGCAATGTGCGCAGGCGTTTTCAGCGGATCAGCGGGAATGAAATTATTGGCCTCTAAAAAGTAGCCACCCATTTCTGGTGCAAAAAACATAACGGTGGCAAACACAATTAAAAATACTGACGCGCCCACCATGTCTTTTACTGTGTAATAAGGGTGAAACGGGATGCCATCTAGCGGAATACCTGTTGCTTTGTCTTTGGTAGCTTTTATCTCCACGCCATCTGGGTTGTTGCTACCAACCTCATGTAGTGCAATTAAATGCGACATCACCAAGCCTAAAATTACCAGTGGCAATGCGATAACATGGAAAGCAAAGAAACGATTAAGCGTGGCATCTGACACCAAATAATCACCACGCAGCCATTCTGAAATATCTGGGCCGATTAACGGAATGGTCGCGAACAAGTTCACAATTACCTGCGCACCCCAATAAGACATTTGGCCCCAAGGCAATAGGTAGCCAAAAAACGCTTCGCCCATTAAAGCTAAGAAAATGCCGACGCCAAATAGCCAAATTAACTCACGCGGGTTTCGATATGACCCATAAATAAGGCCGCGGAACATGTGCAAATAAATCACCACAAAAAACATCGATGCGCCTGTGGAGTGCATATAGCGGATGATATCGCCGCCAAACACGTCACGCATAATGTATTCAACGCTTGCGAAAGCTTCTGCCGCGCTCGGTTTGTAGTGCATGGTTAGAAAGATACCGGTGGCAATTTGCATTACCAGTACCAACATAGCCAATGCACCGAAAAAGTACCAAAAATTAAAGTTTTTGGGTGCGTAATATTCGGTAACATGTGCTTTTAACGTGCTGGTCAACGGAAAGCGCTTGTCTATCCAACCCACTAAACCTGTGGTTTCAACTATTTTATCGCCTGCCATGTTATGCCTCCACCTTTTCACCAATTAACAGCGTGGTTTCAGTCAAATATTGGTGCGGTGGAACAACTAAATTGGTCGGTGCTGGCGAGCCTTTAAACACGCGGCCAGCCAAATCAAATTTTGAACCATGACACGGGCAGAAAAAACCACCGGTCCAATTTTCGCCCATATCGCCTTTGGCCTCTAATTTGGCACTTGGCGAGCAACCTAAATGTGTACAAATACCTACTACCACCGCCATGTTGGGCTTAATAGCACGATTAGCATTTTTACAATTTTCTGGCTGATTTGGCACTTCAGATTCTGGATCAGCCAGCTCAGTTTTTAAATTAACCAAGTTTGCAGTCATTTCATCAGTGCGGTTCAGTACCCACACCGGCTGTCCGCGCCATTCTGCTACTAGCATTTCGCCAGGCTTAATTTTACTAATATCGATTTCAACGGGTGCGCCAGCAGCTTTTGCGCGCTCACTAGGCAGCATACTGCCAATAAATGGCACTGCAGCAGCAGCAGCGCCAATAGCGCCTGTGCAGGCAGTGGCAGTAATTAAAAAACTGCGTTTTTCTAGATCAATTTGGCTAGGTGCCGAAAAAGATAAAGCACCGTCATTTGCAATGTTTACCTTGGTTTTCTTGTCTGACATTCAATATCCTTGTAGCCCTTTTGAGGCTAAATTGTGTTGAAATTTATGCAATGTAATTAGAGCGTTAATTAGCTATTAAAACTAAGCCGCACATTATACATTTGATTGTAAAATATACCAAATTTAATTGCATAAGTAATTGAAATAAAAAGAATTAAATAGGATTATTACAATCTATAAACGTGTGCTGCAAAGCAAATTTTTGCGCTAAATGTTCACCCAGTGCTTGTATGCCGTAGCGCTCTGTTGCGTGATGCCCGGCAGATATATAAGACATACCAGTTTCACGCGCCACATGCACCGTTTGTTCCGAAATCTCACCGCTAATATACACATCGACACCAGCCGCCACCGCTTGCTCAATATAACCTTGCGCTGCGCCAGTGCATAAAGCCACTGTTTGCACTGGCTTATTCAAATCACCAATGACTTGTGGCTTGCGGTTTAATTTAGCCTCAATTAAATTTGCAAATGTTTGGAGGCTTTGTGGCGCATTTAATTCCGCAATCAGCAACATTTCTTTTTCACCCGTTTTGCCTGTGATATTTAAGCCCAATTGCTTGGCCAGCATCACATTATTGCCCAGCTCGCCGTGCATATCTAGCGGCAAATGATAAGCAAACAAGTTAATGTCATGCTGCAATAAAAATTGTATGCGACGTTTTTTTATGCCCACAATTGGCAAAGCCTCGCCGCGCCAAAAATAGCCATGATGTACCAATACCGCATCCGCATTGGCTTCTAAGGCAGCCTCTAGCAAGTCCATACTGGCGGTGACACCAGTGACAATATGCTTAATTTCTGGCTTGCCTTCTACTTGCAAGCCATTTGGACAATAATCGCTAAAGCGCTCTGGCTGTAGAAAAATATTTAAATAATTGTTAAGGTCATTGATATTCATCATAATTTCCCCACATTTCCCCTATACTAATCACATCTTTATTTGAGTTTACGTTATGCAACGCATTTGGCTTATTTTTGCACAGTCTGTCACCGCCTGCTTGGGTGTTTTGTTTGTATTGCGCCTTTTTTATCCTGATTTTCTAGAAAGCAAGCAAGACGCCATTGTCATCAACCAAATAGAACCGAGTGTTGTAGCCAAGCCAAACACTCCCTCAGTTGGCAGCTACAGTGGTGCCGCCAACAAAGCCATGCCTGCTGTAGTGAATATTTTTACCTCGAGCAAACTGACTGCGCCCAACCCACACGAGCAATTTAGAGATGACCCGCTATTTAAACATTTTTTTGGCGATCAGCCAGAAAATGAAGAAGCGCAGCCCGATAGCAGCTTGGGCAGCGGCGTGATTGTGAGCGAGCAAGGCCTAATTTTAACCAATGAGCACGTGATTGCTAGTGCAGATGAAATTGAAGTGGCGCTGGCTGACGGCAGAAAATTGGCTGCCAAAGTGGTTGGTACCGACCCTGATACGGATTTGGCGGTACTAAAAGTAGAGGCTGAGAACTTGCCATCAATCACCTTTGCCGCGAACGAGAAATTAAGTGTGGGCGACGTAGTGCTAGCGATTGGCAACCCGTTTGGGGTAGGCCAAACCGTCACGCAAGGCATTATTAGTGCGCTTGGCCGCAACCATTTGGGTATAAACACCTACGAAAATTTTATTCAAACTGATGCATCGATCAACCCAGGCAACTCGGGTGGTGCACTGATAGATGCAGAAGGCAATTTAATTGGCATTAACAGCGCCATTTATTCGCGCAGCGGCGGCAGCATGGGTATTGGTTTTGCCATCCCCGCCAGCATTGCCAAACAGGTAATGGAACAAATTGCGGTAAACGGTAGTGTCACACGCGGCTGGATAGGCATTGAGGCGCAAGACATTACGCCCGAGTTGGCAGAATCGTTTAAGTTAAATAAAGCGCAAGGTTCATTGATTGCAGGCGTGCTGCGCGATAGCCCGGCTGATGTGGCTGGCCTTAAAGCGGGTGACGTGCTGTTGGCGATTAATAATAAAGAAGTGGTGGATAGCAGCGGCATGCTGAATATTATTGCAGCGCTTAAACCTGACGACAAAGCCGAGCTAAAAATTGCGCGCGCAACCAAAGAAATCACAGTAAGCGTGGCTGTAGGCAAGCGGCCAAAACCTGCAACAACTAAACGTTAAAATTAAGCTTTGATTGTATTGGGTTTTGGCGTGGTATGGCGCGCTACCAATATACCCACCTCATACAACAACCACAGCGGCACCGCCAACATAAACTGCGAGATAATGTCGGGCGGCGTAAAAATAGCGCCCAACACAAACGCACCGACAATCACATAACTACGCGCTTCTTTTAGCTGTGCAATCGAAACCCAACCAAAACGCACAATCAGCACCACCGCAATCGGCACCTCGAACGCTAGGCCGAATGCCATAAATAATGTCATGATAAAATCGAGATATTCACTAATATCGGTCATCACTGCCACGCCTGCAGGCGCGCTGCTCACAATAAAGCCAAACACGGTAGGGAACACGGCAAAATAGGCAAACGCCATACCCGCCAAAAATAATAGGCTGCTAGCGGTAATGACAGGCACCATGAGTTTTTTCTCGTGCGCATACAAGCCCGGCGCCACAAACGCCCATATTTGGTACAAGGTGTGCGGCAAGGCGATCACAAATGCCGCCATCATCGCCACTTTCATCGGGATAAAAAACGGCGTGGTGACTGCGGTGGCAATCATTTGACCGCCAGCTGGCAGCTTGGCCAACATAGGCGATGCGAGCAAGGCATAAATTTTATTGGCAAACGGAAACAGCGCAAAAAATATCAGCACAAAACCTAGCACAATTTTTAACAAGCGATTACGTAGCTCAATTAAATGCGAGATAAATGATTCGGTAGGTGTCATTTAGATTTAACGACTTTAGGCTTTAGCGCTTCTGGTTTAGCCGCTGCGGGGTTTGTAGTTTGCGATTTGGCGGCGCGGGTAGATTTTTTTACAGTAGATTTTACTTTTTTTGGCACGGCTTTAACCGTAGGCTTAATTTTGGCATCGCCAGCAGCCGCATAGATGCTGCCTCGCAGGGCAGTCGATTCGCGCTCGATAGGGTTTACCACATTATTTTCTACAGATTGCTTGATTTCTTGCTGCAATTTTTGCAGCTCTTCAAAACGTACTTCGCGGTTGATTTCTTCTTTTACCTGCGCGACATAGCGTTGCATGCGGCCTGTGAGCGCGCCCACTGTACGTGCCAGTTTTGGCAGCTTTTCTGGGCCAATCACCAGCAAAGCCACTACGGCAATAACGAGCAGCTCAGAAAATGAAACGTCAAACACGTTTTAATCTACAACTAAACTTTGTCTTTAGTTTTGCTAGTGGTTTTACTAACAACTTCGCCTTCAATGGTAGTTCCCGCTTTGTCGGCTTCGTCAGCTACTTTATCTTGGCCATCTTTCATGGCGTCTTTAAACTCTTTTACTGCGCCGCCCACATCGCTGCCCATATTGCGTAATTTTTTGGTACCAAACACTAACACCACTATCAGCAACACAATTAACCAATGCCATAAACTGAATGAACCCATGTCTATCTCCTTATTCTATGCGGCCTGCAGGCCAATAATAAATTTACTGCAGTTTAGGCTGCGCCACCGCCAAATGTATGCACATGAATGTGAAACACTTCTTGGCCGCCTTCACGGCCGGTGTTAATCAGCGTTTTAAAGCCTATCAAGCCTTGTTCTGCAGCCAACTTTGGTACCAATAACAAAGCTTTACCAAGTAAAGCTTGATGCGATTCGTTACAGTCTTTTAATGTTTCTATGTGTAATTTTGGCACAATTAAAAAGTGCACTCTTGCCATTGGTTTAATGTCGTTAAAAGCAATAAAATCGGCATCATCATAGATTTTTTTGGCAGGAATTACCCCACCAATAATCTTACAAAATATGCAGTCAGCGCTCATGACTTTGTCCTAGAAGCTTTCTCATCAATTCCCGATAAGCCTTCACGCCGTGCCAACTCATCTAAGACTTCTTGCGGTTTAATATCGGCTTTGGCCAACATCACCAGTGTGTGAAACCACAAATCAGCAGTTTCATAAATAATCTCTTCACGCTTGCCACCTTTGGCTGCAATGACGGTTTCGGTTGCTTCTTCGCCCACTTTTTTAAGAATCGAATCCATGCCTTTGGCGTACAATTTTGCCACGTAAGAACTATCGGCATCGGCACTTTTACGTGATTCCAGCATATCAGCAAGTCGGTTTAAAATATCATTCATATTAGGCTAGGTATTTATGCAATCGTTTTATACTATTATTTTATATATATCTTCAGGGTTCTTAATCACTGGCTGGTCAATTTTCCAATGGCCATCTTCTAATTTTTTAAAAAAACAACTACAGCGTCCAGTATGACAAGCAATGCCGCTCAACTGCTCAATGCGCAATAAAATCACGTCTTCATCACAATCGATACGAATTTCGTGTACATTTTGCGTGTGGCCAGATTCTTCGCCCTTGCGCCACAATTTGTTGCGGCTGCGCGAAAAATATACCGCTTGTTTTGTATCATCCGTCAGTTGCAAAGCTTCGCGGTTCATCCAGGCAAACATCAGCACTTTGCCCGTTTTGTAATCTTGCGCGATGACAGGCACCAGTCCGTTTTCATTCCAGTGAATCTCGTCTAACCAGTTCATAACCTTACCTCTATACCGCGTTCAGCCATATAAGCTTTGGCCTGCTGCACGGTAAATTCACCATAGTGAAAAATGCTCGCAGCCAGCACTGCATCTGCACCACCTAGTTTTACACCATCTACCAAATGCTGCAAAGCACCCACACCGCCCGATGCAATCAATGGCACTGCCACAGCGTCAGAAATCGCACGATTCAGTGGGTTGTTAAAACCAATCTTAGTGCCATCGCGGTCCATGCTGGTCACCAACAACTCGCCCGCGCCTAGCGTCACCATGTGCTGTGCCCATTTTACAGCATCTAGTCCTGTGGGTTTGCGCCCGCCGTGGGTAAACACTTCCCACTCGAATGGCTGATTATCTACCTTTTTAGCATCAATGGCGACCACAATGCATTGCGAGCCGTAACGATCTGCCGCATCTTTGACGATTTGTGGGTTCAATACTGCAGTCGTATTAATACTGACTTTGTCTGCACCTGCGTTGAGCAAACGGCGCACATCGGCTACCTCGCGTACGCCACCGCCCACAGTCAATGGAATAAACACTTGACTGGCGACTTCTTCGATAATGTGCAAAATCAAATCGCGATTATCTGAGCTAGCGGTGATGTCTAAAAACGTGAGTTCATCCGCGCCTTGGTCGTCATAGCGTTTAGCAATTTCTACTGGGTCGCCTGCGTCGCGTAACTCTAAAAAATTGACGCCTTTCACAACTCTACCATCCGTTACGTCTAAGCAAGGAATGATGCGTTTTGCTAATGCCATTAAGCGCTTAACTCGTCTGCCAGTTTTTGTGCAGCTGCGAAATTTATGGTTCCCTCGTAAATAGCGCGGCCCGTAATTGCACCAATAATACCCTCGTGCGCCACTGCGCACAGTTTTTTTACATCATCCAAATTGGTTAAGCCGCCTGAAGCAATCACTGGAATGGTGAGTGCTTGCGCCAGCGCCACTGTCGCCTCAATGTTAACGCCACTTAACATACCATCGCGACCAATGTCCGTGTAAACAATAGAACTGACGCCGTAATCTTCAAACTTTTTGGCCAAATCAATCACGTCGTGGCCAGTGAGTTTGCTCCAGCCATCAATCGCCACTTTGCCATCTTTAGCATCTAAGCCCACTATTATTTGACCAGGGAATGCATAGCAAGCCTCATGCAAAAAGCCTGGCGTTTTTACGGCTGCCGTGCCAATAATCACATAATCAATGCCATCATCTAAATAGCGCTCAATCGTTTCTAAATCGCGAATACCACCGCCGAGTTGAATGGGAATCTCTCCCTTGCAAGCCGCTACGATTGACTTGATTGCCCCTTCGTTGATTGGCTTACCCGCAAATGCGCCGTTTAAATCCACCAAATGCAGCCGTTTACCGCCTTGGTCAACCCAATGCCGCGCCATAGCGCCCGGGTCTTCTGAGAACACGGTAGCGCCTTCCATCACGCCTTGTTTTAGCCGCACGCAGTGGCCGTCTTTGAGATCAATCGCAGGAATAATTAGCATGGTTATTATTAAATAGTGTTATTAATTTGAGTTAAGTTATGCAAAACAATAAAGATAAATTTAAGGTTTCCAGTTTACAAAATTAGTGAGCAATTGCAAGCCTGCTGCTGCACTTTTTTCTACATGAAACTGGGTCGCAAAAATATTATCGCGCGCAATCGCAGTGGTAAAGCGGCTTGGATATTCACTTTCGCCAGCGATGAGCGCACTATCTTGCGGCACGGCGTAGTAACTGTGTACATGATAAAAACGCGTGGCATCTTCGATATTTGCCCATAATGCATGCGCTTGAGTTTGATGATTTTTTAGTTGGAAAACCCGATTCCATCCCATGTGTGGCACTTTTAACTTGTCGCCGTTTTCATCTGTTAACTTATCGGCAAAGCGCATTACGTTGCCTTTAAACAAACCCAAACCCGCAGTATTACCCTCTTCAGAATGCTCAAATAACAATTGCATACCAATGCAAATACCTAAAAATGGTTTGTTTTTAGCGGCATCAATGATGGTATCTCGCAGTCCACGTGCATCTAACTCGCGCATACAATCAGGCATAGCACCTTGGCCAGGAAATATGATCCGCTCAGCTTGGTGAATCAGGTCTGGGTCGCTTGTAACTACAACTGATTTATCCGAAACCACGTGCTCAACCGCTTTAGACACCGAGCGCAGATTGCCCATGCCATAATCGACGACTGCAATATCTATTTTTTGCATACCGATTGAAGACTTAGTTTATAGACTGCCTTTGGTGGATGGCATAATGCCAGCCATACGTGCATCATGCGTTACTGCCATGCGCAAGGCGCGGCCGAAGGCCTTAAAAATAGTCTCCGATTGGTGATGCGAGTTGTGGCCTTTAAGGTTGTCAATATGTAAAGTGACATTGGCATGATTGACAAAGCCTTGAAAAAACTCATGCACCAAATCGACATCAAACTCGCCAATGGCGGCACGGGTAAATTGGCAATTAAACTCCAAACCAGGACGGCCAGATAAATCGAGTACCACGCGGCTAAGTGCCTCATCTAGCGGCACATAGGCGTGACCATAACGATTAATGCCTTTTTTATCTCCGATGGCTTTGGCAAAGGCCTGACCTAGCGTAATACCAATATCTTCCACCGTGTGATGCGCATCAATATGCAAATCACCTTTGGCGTTGACTGCAATATCAAACATACCATGACGCGCAATTTGATCGAGCATGTGGTCGAGAAAACCTAAACCAGTATTAAACTGTGATGCACCTGTGCCATCAATATTGATAGCCACAGTAATTTGGGTTTCTAGAGTGTTACGAGTAACTTCAGCTTGGCGCATGTGCTTTGAATTAATTAAGTTAACTAATTGAGAAGGAATAATTTAAAGCATTTTAACCTAAATTGCATTTTAAACTAAATTTTTAGTGATTTCACAGTATTAAACACTGTATTAAACTAGGTCGAATATTAAGCACCAAGCCAAATATTAAACGCTAAACGTAAAGTACTAAATTAAGTACAATAAAAAAGCCGACCTACTGGTCGGCTTTTTTAATTAAAACTCAATTATTCTGCTGCTGGAGCCGCCGCATCAACTGCTGTTGTCGCTGTATCAGTTGTAGCTGCTGCTGCACCCTCAACGGCTGCTGCGCCTTCAACTACCGCACCTTCAACGGCTGCTGCACCTTCCACTGCCGCACCCTCAACCGCCGCTGCGCCTTCAACTGCAGCACCTTCAACTTGCTCCATTGCTGCATCTGCTGCGGCAGGCATTTCTTCAGTTGAGTTGCCACCTTTAAGCAAGTACAAACCAAGCAATACTGCGCCTGCAATTAAAGCCCAAGGTAAATATTTACCCATGCCACCAGTGCTTGCATTGCCTGCACGTGCTAGCGCTGTGATTTCAGCTGCTGAAGCGGCTGGATCTGCAGCACCGTAAATCGCTGCGCCTGCAACCACAATATCTGCACCTGCATCAACTACTTGACGCACAGTTGCTGCTTTAACACCGCCAGCAACTGATACTTTAGCGCCTGTGTTTAAACCAGTTACCATGGCTAAATCGTTAAATGGTGTTTGACCAGCAGCTTGTTGATCTAGACCTGTGTGAACGCCAATGATGTGGGCGCCTAATTTAGCTACTTCTAATGTACGGGCTTTTTTGTCAGCAACATTAATCAAGTCAACTTGCGCCATTTTGCCGTATTTATTAGCAACGTCGATTACACCTTTGATAGTACCGATATCAGCAGTACCCAAAACTGTACAAATATCTGCACCGGCTTTGTAAAATGGCTCAGCTTCATAAAAGCCAGCATCCATTGTTTTCAAATCAACTAAGATTTTGTTGTTTGGAAATTTAGCGCGCAATGTTTTAAGTAATTCAATACCATTGTGTTTAATGCAAGGTGTACCGATTTCTAAAATATCTACGTGTGGTGCTACTTTAGTTGCCAATGCAACTGTTGCGTCAAAATCTAGTGAATCTAGTGCCATTTGGGTTTGTGCCATGGTGCGTATTCCTCCGAGCTAATAATCGATTAAAAAATAATATTTTGTGTTAATTAAAATAATTTTTACAAAACATTACTGTCATATTTTGTATGTTTGCACATAATAACCGCAATTTGGTTTTTATTTCAACAATTTAGTCGCTTTGAGCGATTATTTTAAAATAGCAGTCAGCGCGTCAAGCAGCTGTTTTGATTGAATATCTGTGCCAATGGTAATGCGTAAGAATGGTGCGATGCGCGCTGGTTTTTTAAAATGTCGAATAATGATATTCTTCTCGCGTAACTTTTCGGTGAGCGTAGCACCATCATGCGTTTTATGTTTGGCAAAAACAAAATTGGCTCCCGATGGCAATACTTCAAAATCGAGTGCCCTGAGATCCAATACCAGAGCGGTTCGCGTGGCCATTACTTTTGCACAGGTTTCTTCAAAATAAGCATTGTCTTGCATGGCAGCAGTCGCGCCCGCCTCGGCAAAGCGGTCTATCGGGTAGGAATTAAAGCTATCTTTCACGCGAATTAGGGCTTCGATTAAATCTTTATTGCCCAGCGCATAGCCCACACGCAAACCAGCGAGTGAACGCGCTTTAGACAGTGTTTGCGTCACCAATAAATTGGGATAATTATTAATGAGTTTTACTGCAGACTCTGTACCAAAATCCACGTAAGCCTCATCCACCACCACCACTGATTCGGTGTTAAATTTGAGCAGCTTTTCTATCTCAACCAACGCTAAAGGCACGCCTGTTGGCGCATTGGGGTTCGGAAATATAATGCCGCCATTCGGTCTGTCGTAATCTTTTACATCAATTTCAAAATGATCATTTAACGGAATAATTTCAGATTCTATGCCATACAAGCCGCAATATACTGGATAAAAACTATAAGTAATGTCAGGAAATAATAATGGCCGACTATGTTTGAGTAAAGCTTGAAACACATGCGCCAACACTTCATCTGAGCCATTACCAACAAATACTTGATTAGCCTGCAAGCCAAAATTGGCGGCAATGGCAGCTTTTAATTTGTCTGAATTAGGGTCTGGATATAGCCGTAAAGTTTCTGCTGCTTCGGCTTGCAAAGTTGCGATAACCTTTGGGCTGGGGCCATACGGGTTTTCGTTGGTGTTAAGCTTCACCAAGTTGTTCAACTTGGGTTGCTCGCCAGGCACGTAGGGCGTTAGACCATGGACAACATCACTCCAAAACTTGCTCATTATTTAAGCCTGTATTCTGCACTTCTTGCATGCGCTTGCAAGCCTTCACCATGTGCCAGCGTAGATGCCACATGACCCAATGTTTGTGCGCCTGCTGGCGACACCATTATCAAGCTTGAGCGCTTTTGAAAATCATATACGCCCAATGGGGAGCTAAAGCGAGCCGTACGCGATGTCGGCAACACGTGGTTAGGCCCTGCGCAGTAATCTCCCAGCGCTTCGCAAGTATCGCGCCCCATAAAAATAGCGCCGGCATGTTTGATTTTTTTGCTCATTTCAAGCGGATTTTCTACCGAAAGCTCCAAATGTTCTGGTGCAATGTAGTTACTAATTTCAATGGCTTCGTCAATGTCTTTGGTCAAAATCAAGGCACCACGGTTTGCAATCGAGGTATTAATAATATCTGCACGCGGCATCTCTTTTACCAGTTTTTGCATGCTGGCGGCTACTGCATCTAAAAAATCTGCATCTGGGCTTAATAAAATCGCTTGCGCCAACTCATCATGTTCCGCTTGACTAAACAAGTCCATGGCTATCCAGTCAGGGGCAGTTTTGCCATCGCAAATCACCAAAATTTCGGATGGCCCAGCCACCATATCAATGCCCACCACACCAAAAACGCGCCGTTTGGCAGCAGCCACATAAGCATTACCTGGACCAGTAATTTTATCCACTTGCGGAATCGTCTCCGTGCCATACGCCAGCGCACCCACCGCTTGCGCGCCACCAATACAAAATACGCGATCAACACCTGATATTGCAGCTGCGGCCAACACCAGCTGGTTACGCTCACCATTTGGGGTTGGTACTACCATAATCAACTCGCCCACACCCGCGACTTTGGCGGGGATTGCGTTCATTAACACGCTAGAAGGATAGGCCGCTTTGCCACCTGGCACATATAAACCAACGCGATCTAAAGCCGTGACTTGTTGGCCAAGTAGCGTGCCGTCGGGCTCGGTATAGCTCCACGATTGCATCACTTGTTTTTCGTGATAACTGCGCACTCTTTCAGCAGCTGCCTCGAGAGCCGCTCTGCTATTGGCTTGCAGGCCATCTAAAGCTGTTCGCAGTTCTGTTTGGCTAACTTCAAGTGATTTTATTGAGCTGGCATTAGTTTTATCAAACTTGTTGGTGTATTCCAAAACTGCCGCGTCGCCACGTTTTTTTACATCTTTTAAAATATTGGCGACAACCAAATCCACGCTGTCATCTTGCGCGGTCTCAAATGCTAGCAAGGCTTTTAAATCAGCATCAAATGTTGAGTTTTGGGTGGATAAACGTCTAATTTTCATTTTCAAATTACTTATTCACTGCCTTACTAAAAGCATCCAAAATCGGTTGCAACTGTGTGCGATTCAATTTAAACGATGCCTGGTTTACCACCAATCGTGAACTGATATCGCCTACCTCTTCCACTGCTTTGAGGTTATTGGCACGTAAAGTTCCACCAGTACTGACCAAATCTACAATTGCATCGGCGAGGCCAACCAAAGGGCCAAGCTCCATGCTGCCGTAAAGTTTAATTAAATCGACATGCATGCCTTTGGCGGCAAAATGCTCGCGTGCCACTTTGACATATTTGGTGACAACCTTGAGCCGCGCGCCTTGGCGAATTGAAGCTTCGTAATCAAAATCGTTTCGCACTGCCACCATCATTTTGCATTTGGCAATTTGCAAATCAAGCGGCTGATACAAGCCTTCACCACCATGTTCATCCAGCACATCTTTACCCGCAATGCCTAAATCGGCTGCGCCATATTGCACATAAGTCGGCACGTCAGTCGCCCGCACAATGATAAGTCTGACATCCTCTCGATTGGTACCAATAATCAGTTTGCGCGAAGATTCGGGGTCTTCTAGCGCACGAATGCCAGCCGCCGCTAATAGTGGCGTGGTTTCCTCAAAAATACGACCTTTTGAAAGTGCAATTGTAATCATCATGTTTTAGTTACTACGACGCACATTGGCGCCCAGTTTTGTGAATTTTTCTTCCAACAGTTCATAACCGCGATCTAGGTGATATATACGCTCAATCACTGTTTCACCACGTGCCACCAAACCTGCCAATACCAAACTGGCCGAGGCGCGTAAATCCGTTGCCATCACAGTGGCGCCATCTAAAAACGCTACGCCTTTTACCAGCGCAGTGTTGCCGTCAATACTAATATCAGCCCCCAAGCGTTGCATTTCTTGCACATGCATAAAGCGGTTTTCAAAAATGGTTTCAGTCACTTTGGCAACGCCTTCTGCCACTGTATTTAGCGCCATAAACTGCGCTTGCATATCGGTAGGAAATGCAGGGTGTGGTGCAGTGCGAATATTCACGCCTTTTAATTTGCCATTACTTTTTACGGTGATGGTATTTTCCGCCTTGCCCACTTTTACTTCAGCACCCGCTTCACGCAGCTTTTCGATAACTGCGTCTAACAAATCAGCACGTGCATTGAGCAATTTCACCTCACCACCCGTCATGGCAGCAGCCACCATATAAGTACCTGCCTCAATTCGATCGCAGACAATGTTATGCGAAGCGCCATTTAATTTTTCTACACCAATAATGGTAATGACATCAGTACCGGCACCGCTAATATTGGCGCCCATTTTATTCAAACACTCGGCCAAATCTACCACTTCAGGTTCTTTTGCAGCATTTTCTAACACTGTTTTACCTGTCGCCAGCGCGGCTGCCATCATCAAGTTTTCGGTGCCAGTCACTGTCACCATATCCATATAATGGCGCACACCTTGCAAGCGGCGATTAGGCAAATGCAGCGTGCTGGCTTGAATGTAACCGTGAGTAATATGTATCGCCGCACCCATGGCTTGCAAGCCTTTAATGTGCAAATCGACAGGCCGCGAGCCAATGGCGCAGCCGCCTGGCAATGAAACACGCGCTGTACCAAAACGCGCTAACAAGGGGCCAAGCACCAAAATAGAGGCGCGCATGGTTTTCACCATTTCGTAGGTGGCCTCAAATGATTGCACATCAGATGCATCCAAAGTAACTTTATCAGTATCGCGCGTCACTTTTACGCCCATCATGCCCAACAGTTTAAGAGTGGTATCAATGTCTTTTAAGGCGGCTACCGCGCTTAACTGTAGCGGTGTTTCGGCCAGCAAAGACGCGCACAAAATAGGTAGCGCGGCGTTTTTTGCGCCAGATATAATCACCTCACCGTTTAATTGGCTACCACCTTGAATAATCAGTTTTTCCAAACTAGGCAGCCTCTGTCAGCAAAGTTTGCAACTCACCACTTT
This sequence comes from Methylophilaceae bacterium, assembly GCA_031422335.1. GTDB lineage: Bacteria > Pseudomonadota > Gammaproteobacteria > Burkholderiales > Methylophilaceae > Methylotenera_A. Next base: position 94,613 of record JANOQW010000018.1, on the reverse strand, counting down.
CGTACATGGCGCGCATAATATCGCTGCCACCAATAAATTCGCCTTTTACATATAATTGCGGAATGGTTGGCCAGTTGGCATATTGCTTAATGCCTTCGCGCATGGCTTGGTCTTGCAACACATCTACCGCCACATATTTAGCTTGGCAAGCATCTAAAATTTGTGTCGCCATATTGCTAAAACCGCATTGCGGAAACTTTGGGCTGCCCTTCATATAAAGCACGACATTATTGCTGGTGACCATTTGTTTAATTGTTGCTTGTGCGTCCATTTAAAACTCCTATTAATTCGTTTGATTCAATGCTAGCCATTGTGTAGGCGTGTAAGTTTTCATGCCTAGTGCATGTATCTCAGCGCGCATGCGGTCACCCAGCGCAGCATAGACTAATTGGTGTTGCGCTACCATGCGCTTGCCCTCAAATGCGGGGGCAACAATAGTCGCCTCAAAATGCGTACCGTCATCGCCTAGCACTTCAATAAAATCGCAGCTTAGATGCTGTGTGATGTAACTTTTTAATTGTTCTGCACTTAACAAAATACTGGCCTCTTAACTAAACCCCAAAATTTAACCTCTTAGCTTGTAGCCTGATTTTAACATTTTTAGGCATAACCATGCTAATGCCAACAAAAATGCACTCACTACACTCAAGCTTATCCATGGCGAAATATCACTTTGGCCAAAAAAACCGTATCTAAAACCATCTATCATGTAAAAAAATGGGTTAAATTTTGAGATGGTTTGCCAAATTGGCGGCAGCGAATGTATTGAGTAAAACACGCCCGACAAAAATGTCAGCGGCATAATCACAAAGTTTTGAAACGCTGCCATCTGGTCAAATTTATCGGACCAAATACCTGCAATAATGCCAAATGTACCCAACAATGCGCTACCAAGTAAGGCAAAAGTCAATATCCATACAGGGTGCAAAATGGGTAAATCGACAAACCATATCGCCACAATATAAATGCTAAACCCCACCAACACGCCGCGAATAATGGCTGCAGCCAAAAACGCGCAAAAAAACTGTAAATAGCTAATGGGCGTAAGTAATACAAACACAATGCTGCCCATAATTTTAGATTGCACCAAACTAGACGAACTATTGGCAAAAGCGTTTTGCAACAGTGACATCATGATTAAACCAGGAATCAAAAATGCTTTGTATGCCACACCTTCATACACTTGCACATGGTTTTCTAGCGCGTGTGAGAATATAAGCAAATATAATAAAGCGGTAAGAATAGGTGATGCCACCGTTTGAAACGCTACGCGCCAAAAGCGAAATAATTCCTTTTTAAATAGCATATAAGCACCGCGCCAGGAGCCAATATCCATGCGGGCTGCAGGCATGCTATTTATATGTTCTTTTAGATTCATTTACTACCTACCAATGACATAAATACATCTTCTAAATCCGCTTCTATCAGCTGCATATCATGCACTGTAACATTAGCTTTACGCAGTTCGCTCAAGGCAAATTCAATTTGGCTCAACTCGGTTAAAGCCAAAGTAAACACACCGTTTTCGCCACTTTTCAACATCGGCAACAAGCTAATTGGTAGTGTTGCATCACCCTGGCCTGATTGATTTAGATCCAAGCGTAAATTTTTACCTGGTAATTTGCTCAACAGGTTTGCCGTGGTATCCAATGCCACAATTTCACCTTGTTTCATCATCGCCACACGCTCACACAGCGTTTCGGCTTCCTCAAGATAGTGCGTGGTTAAAATAATGGTTTGCCCATCACGGTTTAATTTTTTAATGAACGCCCACAAGCTTTGGCGCAACTCAACATCCACACCTGCGGTAGGCTCATCCAGCACAATCACTGGCGGTTTGTGCACCAGCGCTTGCGCGATAAGCGCACGCCGTTTCATACCGCCAGAAAGCTTACGCATATTGGTGTGGGCTTTATCAGTAAGCCCCAAGTTTTCAATCACTTCATCCACCCAGGCATCATTTTCTTTGCCGCGACCAAAATAACCTGCCTGAAAACGTAGCATTTCGCGCACATTAAAAAATGGATCAAACACCAGCTCTTGTGGCACCACGCCTAGCGCCATACGCGCCGCTTGGTAATCAGTCACCACATCGTGACCCATTACCGAAACCTTACCCTGCGTGGGTTTCAGTAAACCAGCCATAATATTAATGAGCGTCGATTTTCCTGCTCCGTTGGGCCCAAGCAGGCCAAAAAACTCACCTTGTTGAATGTTCAAGTCAATGCCATTTAACGCATTTAAGTTGCCAAAGCGCTTGTGGACTTGTTGAATTTGTATAGCTGGAATGGCCACTGACTACCTAATTAATTAGTATTATAAAAACGAAACCCCACCTGATAGATGGGGTTTACTTTATAGAATTCAAATGTCACGAAATTGTCTTAGTTGATCAGCTCTGCCACGCCATATAGCTGCGTTAAACTGTTTAAATTGGCAGGCAGATTAACCAGTTTAATGGTTTGATTCTCGTGCTGGGCACGACGTTTCCACTCTAAAATTAAGCTAATGGTTGATGTGTCAATATCAGTCACCTCCGCAAAATCGATGGTGGTTTCTGCATTTAAAACCAAGCTTTTACTGGCAGTCAGCACCGAAGAAACTGTACCTATCACCACATCGCCACTAATACTCCAGCGATTATCTATTTGCGTTGTTTGGCTCACTATTTATCGCTTTTCTTTAATATCGCTTAATTAGCGGCCTTTTGCATCGCTGCATTTTTAGCCATGGCGGCTTTGTTTTTATCACCCAATTTTTTAATTAAACTATCTAAGCCATTTTGGCGGATTTCTTGCGCAAACTGACTACGATAATTAGTCACCAAACTGACGCCTTCAATCACAATGTCATATACTTTCCAGGTATCGGCTTTTTTCTCTAGCGAGTAATCTACTGCAATGGGTTGGCCGCCTGGCTGCACAATCGCCGTTTTTACAGAGACTGTATTAGCGCCTTCTGCCATGCGCAGCGGCTTGTATTCAATGGTTTGGTTTTTATACTTAGACAAGGCAGTGGCGTAAGTGCGAATGAGCAAGGTGCGAAACTCAGCCTGAAAGGCGGTTTTTTGCTCTGGCGTGGCTTTGGTCCAGTTTTTACCTAATACCAAGCGCGAAACTTTATCAAAGTTAAAGTTTGGGACAATTTTTTCTTCGGCCAAGGCAAATATTTTATCTTGGTTGCCAGCTTGAATATCAGCATCACTTTTAACCGTTGCCAATACATCCTCTGCGGTTCTTTTGACTAGCTCATCTGGGCCTTCAATGGCAAAGCCAGTCATACTAAAACACAGCATGGTTAGGGCGAGTAATAATTTTTGCATGAACATTCCTTTTAACTTAATACTATTTTTTATTATTTATAATGCTTCGAGTGGATTTGAACCTAACGCATCATCATCTGCTTTGGTTGAATCTGATGGCGCAGATGCTGCTGGCGCTTTAGCTGGCGCCGTTTCTTTGGTTTCTTCAGAAGCTTTGCTGTACAAGAATTGGCTAATCATTTTTTCTAAAATCACCGCATCCTGCGTTTGCATAATTTTATCACCATTTGCCAAATTAACTTCGTCACCACCTGCCTCTAGGCCGATATATTGCTCGCCCAATAAACCTGCGGTATAGATATTAGCAAAAGTATCTTTAGGAAAGCTATAGCGTTTATCTACGCTGAGAGTGACCACCGCCTCAAAAGTTGCTGGGTCAAATTGAATATCGGCCACCCGCCCCACCACCACGCCTGCGCTTTTTACAGGCGCACGCGGTTTTAAGCCACCAATATTTTCAAAGTTAGCACTGACCAAATAGGTTTCGCCAATGCTACTAGTGGTGAGGTTGCCTACTTTCATGGCCAAGCCCAGCAAGGCCGCTACGCCTAATGCTACAAAAATACCCACCCATAAATCAATCGTTGTTCTTTCCATTGCTTGCTCCTGCTATAAGCTAATCATAAATGAGGTTAATACAAAATCTAGCCCTAAAACTACTAACGATGATGTGACCACAGTTCTCGTGGTGGCACGACTGACACCCTCGGCGGTGGGCGGCGCGTCATAACCTTCAAATAGGGCAATCATGGTGCAAGCCACGCCAAATACCACACTTTTAATGACGCCGTTTAATATGTCTGCGCGCCAATCGACATTGGCCTGCATTTGCGACCAAAACGCGCCTGAATCTACACCGATGAGCGGCACCGCTACTAAATAGCCGCCTAAAATGCCTACCATGCAAAACAGCACATTTAAAATTGGCATTGAAATGACGCCCGCCCAAAAGCGTGGCGCAATGACGCGCGCAATTGGGTTGACTGCCATCATCTCCATGGCAGACAGTTGTTCGGTCGCTTTCATTAAGCCAATCTCGGCGGTAATCGCGGTACCTGCACGACCTGCGAACAATAAGGCGGTTACCACAGGGCCCAACTCACGCACCAGCGCTAATGCAACCAACACGCCAATCGCCTCAGACGAGCCATAGCGCTGCAAAGTGTTGTAACCTTGCAAGGCCAGCACCATGCCCACAAAAAAAGCCGAAACCACAATAATAATGAGCGATAGTACGCCAGTAGCGTAAATCTCACGTATGGTTAAATGGATACGGCGGAAGCTTTCGCCTGATGAAATTAAGGTGAGCCAAAACAGTCGCGCGCCTGCGCCTAAGCGCCAAATGCGCTCGGTAAAGCGGTGGCCAATATTGCGCAGGGTGCGAATTAAACTGACCAATAAACCTGAGCGTATCATGCCTCAAACTCCAACAACTCTTGCTTGTAGTCTTTCGCAGCGTAATGAAACGGCACTGGGCCATCTTTTTCGCCATGCACAAACTGATGTACGAACGGCAAAGTTGATTTATACAAATCTTCTGGCGTGCCTTCAGCTGCCACCGTGCCGTTGGCGACGAAATACACATAATCAGCAATTGAGAAGGTTTCTTTTACATCGTGCGAAACAATGATAGACGTGGTGCCTAGTGCATCATTGAGCGTGCGAATCAGCGTGCAAATAATACCCATCGAAATGGGGTCTAATCCTGCAAACGGCTCGTCATACATCACAATATCGGGGTCTAGCGCAATTGCGCGCGCTAATGCCACACGCCGCGCCATGCCGCCGGAAAGCTCGGCTGGCATCAATTTATGCGCGCCGCGCAGGCCAACGGCATTTAACTTCATCAGCACCAAATCGTGAATCATGCTCTCGGGAAACTGTGTATGCTCGCGCATGGGGAAAGCCACGTTTTCATACACCGATAAATCGGTAAATAGCGCGCCGTGCTGAAACAACATACCCATTTTACGGCGCAATTGGTAAATGCCCTCACGCGTTTGTGTATGTACTACTTGGCCATCTACCCGCACCTCACCTTTAACTGGCTTAATTTGCCCGCCAATTAAGCGCAATAATGTGGTTTTGCCACTGCCACTACCGCCCATAATGGCCACCACTTTACCGCGCGGAAACACCATATTGATGCCCTGATGCAGCATGCGACCTTTGTAACCAAAGGAAAGATTGTCAATTTCGACGATATTTTGAGTCATTTGTTATGCGTTTTAAGTTTGCAGTTATTCTAATGTAAAACGCGGTTAAATCAAACGTGTAACTTGCTTTAGGTTATGAATGAAAAACAAAAAGCCCGCACTAGGCGGGCTTCGAATCATTCTGAAGCTATGCGCTTCATATTGCCATACATACTGTGTAAGCAGCGGCAGGTGCAGCATTTACTGCAGCCTGCGTTACACCTATTCCTGCAGCGCCAGAAGTAACTGCCTGCACTGAGCCAGAGTTAGGGATGCCGTCATCTAATGTGGTATCAATTTGTAAAGCGTCCCTACCCAAAATACCATCAGAACATATCGCAAATGCACCATTAGTCAGCGTAGTAATTTCATTAAAACCTGCGGCTATACTTTGAATACCCAAACTAGCGCCATTGGTATTCAATGGAGAGTAAGCAGGTGTTCCTACAGCTGTAGAACCAGGTGCCAAACCTGCCAAACGGACATGCTGCCAAAATAAGTAAGACTCATCAGTGGCAGTGGGAGAGTCCCATTGACCACCAATTTGACCATTTGGCGTAGGGCCGCCTGTCGTAGCAACTTGACCACCTGTTACATGATTATTAGCTTGGGAATCGTCACCTGGTATAGCTTTAAATCTGTCCTGATATGAATAAAGAAAGACTTGTACGTTTTGAAAATCACGAGTCAAGTTTTTAACACGCGCACTATTAATCAGCTCTTGTCCGCGCAACACACCGCCCAACAGCAAGCCTATAATCACCAGCACGATGGCCAACTCAATTAGGGTAAAACCTGTTTGTTTATTCATTTTTAGTATCCTTGTAGCATTATTTACGTGTAATTTTTTGTTTACCAATGTCACACTCGCTCAATATCATGCAAATGTCGTGCCAAGCGAGACCTGCCTTACGTTTGGCGGTTATCAGCGCATTTATAATTCCCCGCCAGCAAAAAATATGATGAGATGTCATCATTTATGACAATTTATTGACACTCTATTTTTACTGTGCTTTTTAGATTATGCTAAGCCATATTCAACCTACCACACTAATGATTCATATAAATACTTATGTTTAATTACAGCACACTTAACCAAATGTTGGCCGCCAACTCGCACCGCATTTTAGCTTTAATGCTATTGGCTTTGCATGCATTTTTAATTTGGGGCGAGCAAGCAAGCTACCTACAACAAACTTTTTTCTTGTGCACTTATGGTTTCTTCTTAATGTGGCAACCCATATGGAACAATAACGAAAAGCTCTCTTTACCCGCAATGATGCTATTTTTAACTATCGGCATTATTGGCTTTTTTTATGCCAACTTATGGATAACTGCTGTTTGGTTATCATTATTATTTGGCTTGTTAGGTGGCCGCGTATTTTCTGAAGAATCAAAGTCTAATCGCATCATCCACATTTTAGCTGCAAGCTACATCCTTTCAATGTTGTTGTTATGGGTGGTGCCAAAATTACTCAATGCATCCAACGATTTAGAAGCTGCAAACTTTGTAATTACTTACCTGACGCCGCTGTTAGTTATTTCGATCTTTTTTATTCCTAATAAAATACTCATCAAAAACGCACAACTTCCAGTCATCGATTTTTTCTACACCTTACTACTTACTTTAGGCGCTTTGCTTTTGGTGCTAACTAGCTTTGCTATCGGCTCGGTAAACTCAGTGCATTACATCAAGATATTGTTTATCTCGATCTTTGGCTTGGCGTTTGGCTTGCTGGTGTTTAGCTTTTTTTGGAAGCCGAATACACGATTTTCTGGTGTAGAGCTTTTAATGTCGCGCTATTTGCTTAGTATTGGTATGCCGTTTGAGTTGTGGGTAAAAAATATTGCGGCACTGGGCGAAATAGAATCTACGCCGAATGGTTTTGTGCAAGCAGCCATGGGTGAGATGACAGCGTTGCCGTGGGTTTCTGGTGTAAATTGGCTGGCCGATGAAACGCAAGGCAAGATAGGCGAGACTTCGCAACATGACACCGATTTTAACTTTAAAGATTTTCACATGACATTGCATACGCGCTGGCAAATTTCGCCCGCTTTGTATGTGCATGTAAAATTACTCACACAAATTATGGGTGAATTTTATGAGGCTAAACGCCGTGAAGAAACCCTGCGCCAGAACGCCTATATGCAAGCGTTTTATGAAACGGGCAGCCGCCTGACACATGATATTAAAAATATTTTGCAATCGGTAGGCACCTTGGTGACAGCGGCCGAGCAAACAGAAGAAAAAGAGCATGAAGCTTTGTTAAAGCTGATTCGTAAGCAGTTACCTGTTTTAAATCAACGTATTGCGTCAACTTTAGATAAGCTAAAGGCACCGGGTGAAGATAAAAAACGGCTTGAGAAAATGTCGGCTTGGTGGAAAGACTTGCAATTGCGCCATCATAGTGATGACATTGAATTTGTAGCATGCGAGCTACCCAAGCAAGATATTAATGCCGAAGTGTTAGACAGCGTGCTGGATAATTTGCTGAATAACGCGCTAGAAAAAACTAAATATCAGCCAAACACGTTAATTAAAGTTGAAATGCGTAGTGATGATGTAATAGGGTTTTATATTGATGTCACCGACACTGGAAATGCGATGAGTGCGCAGATTGCCAGCGATTTATTTAAAAAACATATAGCCTCTCCCAACGGCTTGGGTGTTGGTTTGTATCATGCCGCGCAAGATGCCAAACAAGCGGGCTACCTGCTAAATTTGCAGAGTAATGTGAATGGCGCGGTAAGTTTTAGGGTGGCGCTAGAGGAAGAAAATGCATAGTTTTTAAGCTATTTTTTACATGCAATATCATTTACATGCTCTGTAAGCCAACATCCATGCGGCCTGCAGAGCATTGTTTTTAAACGTATAAACTTGGCTTAATACTTTTCTTTAAATCTTTTAATTAGACCTTAACGCATACCTTGCATATAATCGGCTACCGCTTGCATCTCAGCATCGGTCATTTTGGCCGCTATTGTCATCATCATTGGCGCATTGGCGCGCTCACTGGTGCGCAAAGTTCTAAGTTGTTGCAGCGCGTAATCTGCATGTTGGCCAGCCACTCGCGGATACTGTTTTGGAATGCCCGCACCATTGGCGCCGTGGCAAGCCGCGCAAGCTGGTACGCCAGTGGCAGCAATGCCGCCGCGATAAATTTTCTCGCCCAGCGAGCCCACGCCATTGCTTTTAGCTTTGCCTAAAGTTTGTTTTTGGTCAGCGTAAAGTTTAGCCAAACCCTTCATATCATCGGGGGTTAAATTGGCCACCATGCCCGCCATGACTGCATTGGCACGTTTGCCTTCTTTAAAATTATTCAGTTGTTTCAATAAATATTCTGGATGTTGGCCTGCCAATTTTGGGTTTAGCGTAATCGCGCTATTGCCATCTGCACCGTGGCAGGCAGCACACACGTTTTGCGCAATTTGCTCTGCACCTTTGGGCACTGCCACTGCAACAGGCCCTGCGGCAGATTTTGCTGCCTTTTCGGCTGCAAAAGAGGGTAAGGCAACAACATTTAACGCCACAAATAAAACAAATACTAAACGCATCACAACTCCAAATAATTCCAAAAAATATAAGTTATTCAATTAATTAAGCGCGCATTTTATCAAACTTGGGCAGTTCGTGATAGCATTTGCCCTCAAAACATTCATCGCAAAATTGCACATGCCGCTATTTCAAAACGCCACTTTTTTTATTTCCGCCCATCACTTGCGTGATTTACCACCAGCATCGGGCATCGAGGTCGCTTTTGCAGGCCGCTCCAACGCTGGTAAATCGAGCGCACTGAACACGCTGGCCAACCATAATCGCTTGGCATATGTGTCTAAACAACCTGGCCGCACGCAGCTTATTAACTTTTTTACCTTAGGCAATGACCGCCATTTGGTAGATTTGCCTGGCTATGGTTATGCCAAAGTGCCCGAAAGCATGCGCGCACATTGGCAAAGTGTGCTGGCACGCTATTTATCTGAGCGCACTTCGCTGGGCGGCCTGGTATTAGTGATGGATAGCCGACATCCGCTACAACCACTAGACCGCCAAATGTTAGATTGGTTTTGCCCTAGCGGTAAACCTGTGCATGTTTTGCTGACAAAATCAGATAAGTTATCGCGTGGCGAAGCAGGCTTAACGCTGGCCAAAGTGCGTAAAGAGCTGCTTGCAGTATGGGGAGAAAGTTGTACGGTGCAGCTATTTAGTAGCTCTAAAAAACTGGGCGTGGAAGAAGCCGAGAAGGTTATTGGTGCTTGGTTGTTTACCGAGAAAGAAAAATAAAATGACAATAGCTATTATGTTATTAGTCTTAGCAATTATACTATTTGTTGCCATCCTTATAGGGTTAGCAAAATTATTCAAGAAAGGTTATTTTGGAACTATCTTTGTAATAGTGTTAACTCCTATCGTTGCATACGAAGTGTTTCAATATCATTGGTTTTCTCAAGTGATACCAAAACAGCTAGAAATTACATATCCAATATCAATTGGCGAAGAGTCAGGTTTTCGGGAAGGTTGCGGAGCTGCAGTTTATAAATTGTCAGATAAAACAATAGAAAAAATTCAAAAAAATGGGCTTAAGTTTTTTGAAGGAGCTAGACAAGGCAGAGGCTATCAATTTGATAACTACTACACCTACGAAGCATGGAAAGTAACACCTGTGCCAAAAGGGTGGGTAAGTGAAGGCTCTTGGATTCCTTGCGGCACAATCCGCGAAAGCGTGCATCGCGAGATAATCCTAGCAGCTAAGAGGCCTGGCTCATTCTATACAACTAAGCACGAGGGAAAGCTGGTAGTTATACCTTCGTTGGGCTGCGTGGTATTTTCATTTTTTGGGTAAATTTTCAGTTCTTCCTAAAAACCAAATCCCAAACGCCGTGTCCTAGTTTTATTCCGCGATTTTCAAACTTTGTGAGCGGTCGATAACTTGGTTTTTTGGCGTAGCCATTATTTTCTTTACTCGCCGTATTTTGCAGTTGCGGTTCCACATTCAATACTTCTAAAACCCACTCTGCGTACTCTTTCCAATCGGTGGCCACGTGAATATACGCGCCAGTTTTAAGCTTACTACAGAGCAATTTTACAAACTCGGCCTGAATTAAGCGCCGTTTATGGTGACGCTTTTTATGCCATGGGTCGGGGAAGAAAATATGCACACCGTCCAAACTATTATCCACAATCATATTGTGTAAAACTTCTACTACATCATGCTGAATAATACGTATGTTAGTAAGTGCTAGCTCCTCAATCAGCTTAAGCAAAGCACCAACACCTGGCGTATGCACCTCTGCCGCTAAAAAATCACAATCAGGTAAAGTGTGGGAAATTTTGGCAGTAGTTTCGCCCATACCAAAGCCAATTTCGAGTATTTTCTTTGAGTCTTTTCGACCAAAAACTTGGCTTAAATCGATGCCCTGCAAGCCATATTCTACGCCGTACTTTGGCCATTGCGTTTCTAGTGCATGGGCCTGGCCTTTGGTGACGCGACCTTGACGCAGTACAAAACTGCGAATACGACGGTGCATATGTTCGTTTTGCATATTTGCATTTAGTAAGTCTTCTTTATTTTCAGTTTCTTGCATATCATTTTTCATATTGGCGCGCATTATACCTTCATCATAAAGTATGCGCTTTATCTCCATGCGTAAAACCTATCAAGGGTTCGTCAATATTTTTAGTCAGGCAAATCACCTTAAACAGCTCGCCCATTTCGGCGGGCGACAGTAGTTTTTGTGCGGCGGCGGCCAGCTTTATATAGTCAACATCTTGAGGTGAATGTTGTTGCAATATATTTAAAATACCGCAATTTATTAAAAACTGTGCTTGATTAACATAGCCTGCAAGCCGCATGGTTGTTGCCTCGCAGGGCATATCTAATACGCTCGCAATTGATGTAAAATCGACATGCGCAGTAATATCTTGCAGCCCAATATTGATGAGTGGATTATCGTGCGCCAGCTGTTGATAATGACACATCAGCGTGCCCTGGCTACGCTGCGGGTGATAATATTCCGCTGCACCAAAACCATAATCTATCAGCAAAATGGCGCCAGTTTCTAGCATCTCACCAAGGCTGCGCACCAATGCACATGCAGCTGGGTTGACTTCTGTGATATAGCCAATGGGTAAGTCATCAGGTAAATGGGATACTAAATATTCAGGCAAATTTGGCTGACTTAAAGCTGAGTCTTGCCATGTAAAATCGCCATCAAAACCCAAGCTGCGCTCACGCCAGCCTTCAGCAGTTTTGTGTAAAATATGCACTGGAATCGCATCTAACAATTCATTGCCCAGCACCAAGCCGTTAAAAGTTTTTGGCAACTCATTCAGCCACACCAGCTTTTCATACAAATGTTGTGGCAACTTGGCTTGGCAGGTTTCACGCTGCACTTGGCACAAGTAGGCGCTTACTTCCAATATAAAATACTGTTTAGGTAACGAACTTAAGCCTAGGCTGTTTAAATGTTCAAGCTCTAACAATAAATCGACTGCTAATTTACCTGTACCCGCGCCTAGTTCCAAGACATTTAGATTTATATTTTTGGCATCGCCAGCAGCCAATACCTGCGCGGCCTGCAGGGCAACCGTTTGTGCAAATAAAGGTGAAATTTCTGGTGCGGTGACAAAATCCCCCTCCATGCCGAACTTTTGTGCGCCGCCTGCGTAATAACCCAAGCCTGGCGTGTAAAGCGCCATCTGCATAAATTCTGCAAAGCTAATCCAACCAGCAGCATTTTTAATTTTTTGTTGAATTAATTGCGCCAATTGTTGGCTAACGCCTTGTGCCTGCGGCGAGGCAAGGGGTAGATTGTGATTAGATGCTGCGGCCATTCCCTATTATAATGTGTGCAATAAAGAAACGAGCCATTTGTGATCCGAATGAACCAAGATTTAAACTTAATCAATAAAACAGTATTAATCACGGGCGGCGCTAAGCGCGTGGGCGCGGCCATTTGTCGCGAGCTGCATGCGCATGGCGCCAATGTCATGATTCACTATAATAAATCACACACCGAAGCGCGCGCCTTGCAGGCCGAGCTTAACTTGCAGCGCGCCAATAGCGTGGCGATTATTCAAGGCGATTTACTCAACCTCGGTATCATGCCAAATTTAGTGGCTGAAACGGTGAATCAATTTGGCCAACTAGATGTGTTGATTAACAATGCCAGCAGCTATTATTCCACCGAAATTGGTCATATTACAGAGGAAAACTGGCACGATTTAGTTGGCAGCAACCTTAAAGCACCAATGTTTTTAGCGCAAGCGGCTGCGGCAGAGCTGCGTAAAAATCATGGTTGCATCGTCAATATTACTGACATGCACATTGAGCGCCCAAAAAAAGGCTATGTGGTGTACAGCGTAGCAAAAGCAGGTTTAGTGACACTGACAAAATCACTGGCGCATGAGCTTTCGCCAGAGGTTCGCGTGAACGCAGTAGCACCAGGCCCAGTGCAATGGCCAGAAAACAACCCGCAATTTGATGAGGTATATCGCCAACGTGTGATTAACCAAACGCTGCTTAAAAAAATTGGCAACCCGCAAGATATTGCCAAAGCGGTTAAATTTTTGGTAGCCGATGCGCCGTTTATTACGGGTCATGTGCTAGCGGTAGATGGCGGGCGCTCACTTAACCTTTAGCTAAATTTATGCTTATTTTAAAACTCAAAGCTTTAAGTGAGACAAGGCGCGAAACAATTTTTAATGCGCGCATATGTTTTATTATGAAAGCAGTAAAAATTGGCTGAACAACGATGTATCACGACAAAATTTGAGTTTTAATTATGATTAAACATTTACCAGAAAATTATTCCAACAACTTCATTAAGTTGCGCAACAGCTTAATATCGTCCACAGGCAAAGCCATTGGCGATTACAACATGATTGAGGATGGTGACACAGTATTGGTGTGCATGAGTGGCGGCAAAGATAGCTACACCATGCTGATGATGTTGCTGGCTTTGCAGGAACGTGCGCCGATTAACTTTAAGTTAATCGCGATGAATTTAGACCAAAAGCAGCCCAACTTTCCTGAGCATATTTTGCCAGCGTATTTTGAAAAGTTGGGTGTGGATTATCGTATTGTAGAAGCTGATACTTACTCAGTGGTTAAAGAGAAGATTCCTGAAGGTGCCACTACATGTAGCCTTTGTAGCCGCTTGCGGCGTGGCATTATTTATACCACGGCAAAAGAGCTGGGCGCTAATAAAATAGCACTTGGGCATCACCGTGATGATATTGTAGAAACGCTATTTTTAAATATGTTTTTTGGTGCGAAGTTAAAAGCTATGCCGCCAAAATTGGCCACTAACGATAAACAAAATGTGGTGATTAGGCCACTGGCTTATTGCAGTGAAAAAGATATTGCTAGCTACGCGCGGCAGATGGCGTTTCCAATAATTCCTTGTGATTTATGTGGCAGCCAGCCCAACTTGCAACGCCAAAAAGTTAAAGATATGCTGCAAACTTGGGAGATTGAGCAGCCTGGCCGCATTAATAATATTTTTCGCGCCATTGGTAATGTAGAACCATCGCATTTGGCTGATTTTGATTTATACGATTTTAAAAGCTTAACGCAAGCCAACAACCAAGACGAAGACCCGCTATTTGGCGATATTGCAGAAAAACAATCTGCCAACAACGCACTCAATTTAGCAAGCAACGATGGCACCAAGATTGAATTTGTTCGCAGTTAATATCCAGTTTTATAAGCAGTTTTATTAAAATTTAATTTTCAATGTTATTGTCTAGTTGCTAATTAGCTTGCTATTATCTAGGCAACTTAAAATTAGTCGCCCTTGTATATTAAGGTATAAATGTCCAGTTTACTCATAGTAGAATCGCCCTCAAAAGCCAAAACGCTGCAAAAATATCTCGGTAAGGATTTCGAGGTGCTAGCCAGTTACGGCCATGTGCGCGATTTAATTCCTAAAAATGGCGCGGTTGATCCTGCCAATAATTTTGCCATGAAGTACGACATTATCGACCGCAATGCCAAGCACATGGATGCGATTACCAAAGCGGTTAAAAACGCAGATAATATATATCTAGCGACCGATCCAGACCGCGAAGGCGAAGCGATTTCTTGGCATATTGCCGAGATTTTGGCCGATAAAAAGTTACTTAAAAATAAATTACTCAAACGCGTCGAGTTTAACGAAATCACCCAAACCGCAGTAAAACACGCCATTGATCACCCACGTGATATTGCCATGAACTTGGTCAATGCGCAGCAAGCACGGCGTGCACTAGATTATTTGGTTGGCTTTAATTTATCGCCATTATTATGGAAAAAAATTCGCCGCGGGCTGTCGGCTGGCCGTGTGCAAAGCCCTGCACTGCGTTTAATTGTAGAGCGCGAGTTGGAAATTGAAGCGTTCAAAAATCAAGAATATTGGACGATACACCTAGATGCGTTAAAACACGCGCACAGTTTTAACGCCAAATTGATTCAATTTAATGGTGAAAAAGTTGAGCAATTTACCGTGGTGAATCATGACCAACAAGCTGATATCGTGGGTAAATTGTTGCTAGCTTCGGCAGGTAAAACGACAGTCAGCCGCGTAGAGAAAAAACAACGTAGCCGCAGCCCTGCCGCACCATTTACCACATCGACTCTACAACAGGAGGCAGTGCGTAAGCTTGGCTTTACAACTTCGCGCGCGATGCGCATTGCCCAGCAGCTATACGAGGGCGTAGATGTTGGCTCTGGCACGACTGGCCTGATTACTTATATGCGAACTGACTCGTTTAGCATGGCGACTGAAGCGGTGATGAGCATTCGCGATTATGTGAAAAAGAATTTTGACGCCGAATATTTGCCAAAATCGCCGATTATGTACAAAACAAAAGCCAAAAATGCGCAAGAAGCACATGAGGCGATTCGCCCCACCGATATTAGCCGCAGCCCAACGGCGATGCGCAAGTTTTTAAATGATGAGCAATTTAAGCTTTATGAAATGATTTGGAAGCGCAGCTTAGCTTGCCAAATGTCGCCTGCCAAATTTGATGCGGTAAGTGTCGATTTAAGTGTAGGCTCTGAAGCCAATTTATTCCGCGCATCTGGCCAAACTTTAGTCTTCCCTGGCTTTATTGCGGTATATATGGAAGGCCGTGATGATGAGGAAGAAGAAAGCGAAAGTAAGCTGCCACACCTAGAAACGGGTGAAATTTTAAATGTAGAAAAAATTTACGGCGACCAGCATTTTACCGAGCCGCCACCACGTTATGGCGAAGCCAGCTTAGTGAAAATTTTAGAAGAATACGGTATTGGTCGCCCTTCTACTTACGCCAGCATTATTAGCACATTACAAGATCGCGAATATGTCATCCTCGACAAAAAACGTTTTACGCCAACCGATGTGGGCCGCGTGGTGGTTAAATTTTTAACCGAACATTTTACTAAATATGTCGATTACGACTTTACTGCCAACTTAGAAAACGCGCTAGATAACGTGGCTGATGGTTCGCGTGAGTGGATTCCACTGATGGATGAGTTTTGGCAAGGTTTTAACAATCAAATTATTAGCAAGGCGAATGTTGATAGGCCTGGCAACGAGCTGATTGATGAAGCTTGCCCAAAATGTGGCCAGCCGCTGCAAAAGCAACTTAGCAGATACGGCACATTTATTGGCTGTACAGGTTACAACAACGAGCCGAAATGCGATTATAAACGTAGTATGAATGGCACAGCCCAAGCAGGTGCTGACCCAGTGACGATTGGTATCGATGCAGAATCTGGTAAAGAAATTTACTTGATGAATGGGCCTTACGGACCTTACTTGCAAGTTGGCGTTGCTGTTGAAGGCGATAAGAAAAAACCAAAACGGGTGAGCATTCCCAAAGAAGTTGCTATCACCAGTGTGGATATTGATATTGCGAATATGTTGCTTTCTCTGCCGCGCGATTTAGGCCTTCACCCAGAAACCAATAAAAAAATTGTTGCTAATATTGGTCGCTTTGGGCCGTATGTCAATCACGATGGTAAGTTTAAATCGATTCCCAAATCTGATAGCGTGTTTAACATTGATAATGCTGGTGCAGTGGCTTTGCTAGCCGCCGCCAATACTGGCCCTGCGCCAATTGCAGATTTAGGCGCGCACCCAAGTGGCGAAGGCCGCGTAGAGATTTATGCAGGTCGTTATGGCCCCTATGTGCAGCACGCCAAAATTCGCGCTACCATACCAAAAAGTGTAGCGCCTGAAGACTTAACAATGGATGAAGCGCTAGGTTTGTTGGCTGAAAAAGCCACCAAAGATGAAGCATCGGGTAAAACAGGCGGCAAAAAAACTTTTACAAGAAAAACGGCCGTGTCAAAAACCAAGGTGACAAAAGCAACAGACAACAAGCCAACGGTTAAAAAATCACCTGTAAAAAAAACCACCACCAAAAAACCTTCAAGCAAAAAACCCGCCATTAAAAAATAAGCGTCTAGTTTTTGAATTTAAAAAAAGCAGCCTTAAGGCTGCTTTTTTATTGGTAATTTACTTAAGAAATTTTACCCGCCATCACTTGTTGGCTTTGGCCTGTAGTGGTTGCTTTCGGCTCTGTGTTATGTTCCATCCATTTACGCACACGATTGGCATCGCCAATACGTGTCAGCTTACCGTTTGAATCTAGCAACACTACAATCATCGGCTCACCCGCAATAGTGGCTTGCATCACCAAACAGCGGCCAGCCTCAGAAATATATCCCGTTTTAGACAAACCAATTTGCCATTCACCAGTGCGCACTAATCCATTGGTATTGTTAAAATTGACCGCATTGTGACGGCCTTCCATATAAACTTCGTGCGAAGGGCTAGTCGTAGCTAAGCGAATCTCTGGATATTGGTAAGCCGCTTGCACCAATTTAGCCAAATCTTCTGCTGTAGAAACATTGCTGGAATCTAAGCCAGTCGCATCAACAAAGTGCGTATTGCCTAATCCTAATAGTTTTGCCTTGGCGTTCATGGCTTTGACAAACCCATATTTACCCCCTGGATAATGATTACCAATAGCAGACGCCGCGCGGTTTTCAGAGGCCATTAAAGCAAGCTGCAACATATCGCCACGGCTTAACCCAGCGCCGATAGATAAGCGCGAGCTAGTACCTTTCACATAATCTACATCTTCATCCGACACATAAATAATTTCATCAAACGATTGGCCAGCGTCTAGCGTCACCATCGCAGTCATCAACTTGGTTATCGATGCAATAGGTGTGGGTAAACCGGTATTTTTGGCGTAAATAATCTCTCCCGTAGTTTGGTGAATCACCAAAGCTTTGCTAGAAGCCAGTTGCAGCACACCACTACCATCGTAGCTTTCTTCTATGGCGCGCTGCGCGGCAAGTGCTTGTGCGTTACGCAAACGCACACTGACTCTTTGTGTACTTTTTTTGCTGCGGCTACTAATACGGTGTTTGCTACTAAAGCTTTTTTGGCTAGTAGAAATACGTTTTTGTGATTTTTTACTGGCAGCCAATAACTCTATTGGCGACGCAACTAGGGCTATCGCCATGTAAACCAAGAGTATTTTTCTAAAAAGCATGTTTACCATTGCCGTTGAACCTCGCTAACATTTGAATCAATAATAACCAATAAATACTTATTTGTCATTATGTTAGCGCAGTTATATAAAATAAATATTAACATAAAGTGCGTTGTGACTAATTTGACACATTATTTACTAGATAAAATTTAGTCGTTCTAAATAATTTCACGTCAACCTAAATAGTTTGTGAGAAAATAACATTTTAGCAGTCGTATGGCATACAACATTATTGTCGTTTTAATTTTTAGGTCAGACCATGAAATTTCCAACTCAGTTGCATTACACCGCCGAACATTTATGGGTGCTGCAGGACCCGCATGGATATTGGCTTGCAGGCATTACTGATTATGCCCAAGATTTGCTTGGTGATATTGTTTTTATTGATGCCCCTAAGTTGGGTGATGTGTTAGTGAATGCAACGCCGTGTGGCATGGTGGAATCAGTCAAAACTGGCTCTGATTTACATGCCCCGATGAATGGCGTGGTGACTGAAATAAATGAGGATTTACTAGGCGCGCCGGAAGGCATTAATGATAAGCCGTATGCCGCATGGATATTCAAATTTAAACCCAATGATGTTAATGAAACCAGTCACTTTTTAAGCGCAGAAGCTTACCAAGCGCTCATCAATAGCTAGCTTGTTTAATGCCTATTTAGGCAACACAAATTTCACCTGCAGCAATAAATCTTGCAGCTCGCTAGTAAGCTGATTGCGCAAATCGCTTTCTAAGATTGGCAATGACGTGGCCAAAATATGCTGAATATTCTCACGCAATACTTCTTGCACTGCCGGTAAATCTGCATTGACCGTCGCCAAGAAATTATCGCGTACCTGCATGGTTTGCGCGGTCATCTCTTCGGCAAACTTAGCTTTGACTTCATCTACCGCCGTCTCATAAATGCTGGGAATTGCTTCATTGATAGTGGCGCGCATTTGCGTGAGAATATCTGCCTGCAGCAGGCTCATCTGCGCATGTAAATCTTGCTTAGCATTTTCATTCAGCGCATTAAATGTGCCAGTGAGCGTTTCGCCCAATTGCGCTTGGTGCAGGCTTAGTGATTTAACCTGAAAAGCTTGCAACTCTTCTGTCAGCTGTTGATTAATTTGTTGGATAATGGCTTCTTGCTGCTCCGCCACGGTTGAAGTGTAGATTTCTGGCATGGCCACTATAAAATTGTTACGCATTTCTGCCAAAGCATCAGCCTGCAGTAAACCCGCCTGTTCTTGTAAATCGGCACGGGCATTTTGATTAAGCGCTTGAAAAGCAGCGCTAAACTCTTGCCCCAATTGTGCTTGATGCTGGCTAATTGATTGCGTTTGAAATACGCTCATCTCAGTATTAACCGCATCTATCATGCGCGCACTCACCTTGGCTTGCAGTGCTTCTACATTGGCATTGATTTGCCCATTAGCCTGCTGCACCGCCACCTGCATACCATCGGCCAACATCGCATCGGCATGAGTAACCGCGTTGGTTTGTAGCTCGGTAATTTTTTGCTCTAGGCCGCTATAGACTAAATCGGCACTGGCTTGATACATCCGCGGCAGCTCTGTTTTTAAATCTGCCTTGGTTTTATCTACAAAGTCCACCGTGCGCGCTTCTATACTGGCTTGCGTCTGTATCACCTCATCTTGCAGCTCTTGTAAAAGCTCGGCCTTAAGTAATTGCCGCACATTTTCCGTCACCGTTTTGGCAATATCCGCCTCTAACCTTGGTTTAATGTGCGCGGCAATGCGCGCAATCAATTCTGGCGTAATCAGTGTCGCATCGTCTCGTCTTAGTTTTGGCTCAACTTCAGCCAACTCCACAGCCCTAGGTTGATATACTTCGGTCAATAAGGGGATTTTTTTATCTGCCACTATTATCTCTATCCAAAACAGGCCTCATTTAAGTTTGCGCATGGTTAATATTTTTAATTTCATAGCCCCTGTCGCGATAAAACTTATAACGCGCGCGCGCAGCTACTTTATCTTGTTCATCATCGCTTACCAGTTCGACTAACTGTGTGAATCGGCTAAAAAAATTGGGCTCGGTTGCAGTTAAATTAATTAGCATGTCATCTTGCAGCAAAGCCTCTTCTTGCCAATGAATCAGCACTGACGTTTGCCCAGCCAGTCTATCATTCACTAGCACGTTCGGCATAAAGCTTGGCGCTGGCTGTTGCCACAAGCTAGCGCTTATATCACTGGCTTTTTCTGCGTCATCTGCAAAAACCGTCACAAGACGACGCTTAATTAGCGCGCCTTGTACCAGTTCAGCCAATAGTTTTGGCTTGTTGCTCACATTAAAATAAAAATCAATGCGTGTCATTACTTATTGGCACGATTTACCAAAAATGTCGTTAATAAGGGTACTGGTCGACCTGTACCACCTTTTTCTTTACCACTTTTCCATGCTGTGCCTGCAATATCCAAGTGTGCCCAATCGTATTTTTTAGCAAAGCGGGATAAGAAACAAGCTGCGGTAATGCTGCCACCCGCACGGCCACCAATATTGGCCATGTCAGCAAAGTTGCTGTCTAGTTGGGTTTGAAACTCTTCCCACAATGGCATGTGCCAAGCACGATCGTGCGCTGCTTCTCCAGCGGCTAACAACTCAGCGGCTAGCGCGTCTTTGTTACTGAATAAGCCGCTAGGATGGTATCCCAGCGCAATCACGCATGCACCAGTTAGCGTGGCAATATCCACCACTGCGCTTGGTTCAAAACGCTCGGCATAAGTCAACGCATCACATAATATCAAGCGGCCTTCAGCGTCAGTGTTCAGCACTTCAATGGTCAGCCCTGCCATACTGGTCAAAATATCGCCCGGCTTTATGGCACCTGCATCGGGCATATTTTCGCATGTGGCAATTAAACCTACTGCGTTAATGGCTAAATCCATCTCACCAATGGCCTTAAAGGTACCCAATACACTGGCTGCGCCACACATGTCGTACTTCATCTCATCCATGTCGCCACCAGGTTTTAGCGAGATGCCACCTGTATCAAATGTAATGCCCTTGCCCACTAGCACGGTTGGTTTTTGCTTTTTATCACCCTATAGATGTTGCAGTACAATAAAGCGTGGTGGCTCTACGCTGCCTTGCGCCACACCCAAAAATGAGCCCATGCCCAGCTTTTCAATTTCGTCTTTTTCTAGCACTTCTACTTTAAAACCATAGATTTTTGCCAGCGCTTTTGCTTGCTTACCTAAATAGGTTGGCGTGCAAATATTGGGCGGTAAATTGCCTAAATCTTTGGCTAAAGTCACGCCAGCAGCAATCGCCAAGCCGTGTTTAAGGCCAGCTTCTGCTTGCTTCTCATCTGTTTTTTCTACAAAAATCGCCATTTTCTCTAAAGGCAAAGGCTCAGCTTTTTTCTGTTTAATGGCATTCACTTGATAAGTCGCGTCCATCGCCACCTCAACCAATTGTGCTACTTTGGCATGAATATCCGATTTTTTAATCGTCAACTCTGCTAAAAATATGGCGGCGTTGGTGACACCTTTTGGCAGCGCTTTTATGGCGGCACGCACCGCTTGCCGATATTGCTTTTCGCCAAACTCGGTTTGCTTGCCCAAACCCACCAGCAACACACGCGTGGCAGCCACAGCAGGCAAAGCATGCAACAACAAAGTTGCGCCTAATTTGCCTTCTAAATCGCCGGTTTTTAATATGGTACTGATGGCCTTGTTAGAAGCATCATCTAAACTTTTTACTGCATCAGTTAACTTGCGATCCTCAAATACGCCTACAATCAGACACTCGTGACGTTGTTTTTCAGGATTTCCATTTTTTATGCTAAATTCCACTGTTGATTCCTTTATGATTTAAGCTGATTCGTTTGATAAGTAATTATCTAGCGTTTCGACCCGAAATCAAAGCGTAAAATTCAACTAACCTATCATTGAAACGACATAATCGCATTTGAAAAAACAGAATTGACCTCAAAATTAATGACTGAATTAAAAAGAGCACATTGAAGATATTTAAAAAATCACTTTCGCACGAGCTTATTAGCACTGCTGGCGGCGTGTTTGTCATTTTAATTGGCATTATCATTGCGCAACGCGCAGGCAATTTAATTCGCCTCGCCGCCAAGGGTATTTTGCCGAATGACGCCATTAACACCTTGCTCGGCTTTAGCATGGTGCGCTATATGCCAATGATATTGTCACTAACGCTGTTTTTAGCGGTACTGCTGACGCTGACGCGTTGGCATCGCGATTCAGAAATGGTGGTGTGGTTTAGCTCTGGACTGGGCCTGAACAACTGGATAAAACCCATTTTAACCTTTGCCGTGCCAGTCATCGTGGTGATTTCTTTGCTGAGCTTTTTGGTGATGCCTTGGGCGGTAGAAAAAGTAGAAGATTATCGCGTGCAGCTTAAAAGTCGCGATGATTTATCTTCCATCAATCCTGGTGTATTTAAAGAATCACGCAATGGCGAGCGCATTTACTTTATAGAAAGCTTTGATGAGTTGGGCAATGTGGTCAAAAATATTTTTGTGCAATCAACCCAACACCAAAAAACTGGGGTGATTGTGGCCAGCCAAGGTAGCCGCGAAAAAGCCGATAATGGCGACGATTTTTTGGTAATGGAAAAAGGCCGCCGTTATGAAGCTAAACCTAATTCGGCCGAGGTTTCTACCACCGAGTTTGAACGCTATGCGATACGGGTAGAAACCAAAGAGGTGGCGCGCGTACCAGATGACACTAATGCAAAACCGACCCAGGACTTATTAAATACTGCATCATCTGCCGATAAAGCTGAGCTGCAATGGCGATTGGCGATTCCAGTTTCTGCGCTACTTTTGGTGCTATTAGCTATTCCGCTCAGTTTTGTTGACCCACGCGCGGGGCGCTCTCTGAACCTGATTTTTGCATTGGTGATTTATGTCATTTACAACAATATTTTAAGCATATTCCAAGCTTGGGTGACGCAAGGCAGATTAAGCGCAAGCGTTGGGCTGTGGCCTGTGCACGCATTTTTTGCCTTGTTGGTGTTTTACATGTTTTATCGACGTAACCATTTGTTGCCCCTAATTCCTAAATTGATAGTACCGAAATTTATGTCTGCGAATTTAGGTGTCACAAAGTTAATTGCGACCGTTTGGCCAAGTAACAAGAAAAGCACCTAACTATGCAAATATTTAAACGCTATTTTTGGCAAGAAACCAGCATCAATATTTTAATGATGATGCTGGGTCTGTTGGCCATGTTTTCATTTTTTGATTTAATTCAAGAACTGGATAGCCTAGGCCAAGGTAATTATGGTATCAGCCAGATGCTAGTATTTGTGCTGTTGAGTATTCCTGGCCATATTTACGATGTGGTGCCAGTGGCCGTGTTGGTGGGCATGATGTACAGCTTGGGCACATTGGCGCGCAATTCAGAGCTAGTGGTGATGCGTGTGAGCGGTTTGTCGTTGTTTAATATTGGCTGGATATTACTCAAAGTTGGTTTGTTGTTTACCTTAGTCACATTTTTTGTGGGCGAGCTCATCACCCCGATTAGCGAAAAAATGGCACAACGCATGCGCGTTAAAGCCACCGACTCTGTCATCGCACAAGATTTTAGAAGTGGTCTATGGGTGAAAGATGGCAAAAGTTTTGTCAATGTAGAAACCGTGTTGCCAGACGCCAGTTTACTGAATGTGCATATTTATGAGTTTGACGAAAATTTTAAATTGCGTAGCATTAGCGTGGCTAAAAAAGGTGAATATGAGGACGAGCGCTGGGGGTTGAGTGAGGTGACGCAAACCAAATTTAATACCTTTAAAAAAATTGAGCAAAATAATATTCAAACGCAAATTTTTAACAAAGCCAATTGGAAATCGCTGATTCGGCCCGAGTTGTTGAATGTTTTGCTAGTGGCGCCAGAAAAAATGTCGGCCTGGAATTTATACGCATTTATTCAGCATTTACAAACTAATAAACAAAAAACCACGCGTTACGATGTGGCGCTTTGGTCTAAAATGATTTACCCGCTGGCCTGCATGGTAATGGTGATCTTGGCGCTGCCATTTGGCTTTTTGCAGCAACGATCTGGCGGCACTAGTGCTAAACTATTTATTGGCGTCATGTTGGGCGTGGTGTACCAAATTATGAATCGCGTGTTTATTCATTTAGGTGTGCTCAACGATTGGCCACCACTGATGAGTGCAATTACGCCAACGATTTTATTTTTATTTGCAGGCTTAAGTTTGCTGTTTATGATTGAACGCAGGTAACCCTAAGTTAATTGTACAAAGCGCGTTTTAAGCAACCTGTCGTGTAAAAATAAGCCATTTTTATCTAAAACAGCCCAAAAATAACCTAGCCCACAAGTCAATAGGCATGCGCTTGCCAGGGCATATCGAATAAGTGCTTGTTTTAAGCTTAACGTGTTATTTTGTGCATTTACCAGCTTGATTTTCCAAGTTTGGGTCGCCAAAGTTTGGCCGCTTTTACACCAACACCACACAAAATAAGCGCCTGTGCACAGCCATAAAAAAAGTTGCAGCACATAGCGTTTATAGCCGCCAGTGGCCTCACCAAACACGCTGACAAAAATCCAAGTACACAGCATCCACAGCGCAATCAGCAGCAGCAGCTCATACACACAAGCGACGAATAATTTAATACGGGTGGCTTTCGGCGGCATCATTATTTCATATAAAAAAACCCGCTCATTTGCGGGCTAATAAGTTGGTATCAATTACAGATCTATATCAGACTGCCAGTCTATCGATTCTTGGCGTAATTTCTCTCGCTCGGCCTCTGGCAGTTTTTTGTGCTCTGCCCATTTTTTGCGTACTTCGGCTTTTTTGTGATCACTTAAGCTATGAAATTGCTGATAACGCTTACGCGCATTTTCTCGCTCATAAGGCGTCATGCGGCTCCAACTATTCAGGCGTTTTTGCACCAGCTGTTGTTTTTGCGCATCCATACTGGGGTAATCTTTGGCAATGTCTAACATTTTTTCGCGCTGCCATGGGCGTAAAGTATCCCATTCGCTGCCCAATGGTGCCAACACTTTACGCTCATCGCCAGTAAGCTGATCCCAACTCTTAATCGGCGCATGGCTATCTTTGCTTGAGTCGTCGCTTAAGCCACTATTTAGCGTAGATTTCACACTACCAATATCGCCCAAGGCGAGCTGGGTTTTGCTGGGTTTCGCTGTCTCAGCGGCTTGCAAGCTTGCAGCAAACATCACCAATAAAAATAAAAATTTATGCACAACTGCCACTTTCCCTATGGTTTTTTAAAACGGTTTTTATATTTTCTTATTAAAAACTAAAATTAAAGCTTAAGTTTTCCATCATTTAAAGATGGCTCAAAGCCTCTATCCACAAACGCTTCTGGCGGCAAATCTGCCCCCAATAAAAACGCGTCGCTAGCCTCTTGTTGACCAAATGCTTGCATAAGCACAATACTAAAAATAATCGCGCCTAAAAACAAGCCCGTACTGGCAATACGATGATGCTCGGCCCAGCTAAAAACTTCAGTTAAGGCGCCCTGTTTATTCACACTTAATTCCGATACTTGCTTGGCGTGCACTTTGACTGCGTGCGCGCGCGCATCTTCAAGCTGCTTCAAAGTGCGCATGCTTAAGCGCTTGGCGTGTGCATCTAACAAGCTGGCTATTTGCTTGCCTTGCACATCTGTATTTTCTATATCTACTTGATTGATATGGTCAGTTGTCATGACTCTACTCCTAAATTTGCTAATGCCCTGCTGCCCAAGCCCTGTTTCTCTAACAAGGCGGCCATTGTATGCACGGCGCGCGAACAGTGCGTTTTAACGCTTCCTTGCGAGCAGCCCATCATTGAGGCGGTTTCTGCTACGTCCATGTCCTCCCAATAACGCAATACAAAGGCTTCGCGTTGACGCGCGGGCAGCTTTTGTAGCGCTTTTTCAATCAGTTGCATGGTTTGGCTACGTTCTAGTTGGCCCATCGGATTTTCTGATTCTTCACCGACATCAATGCTATCAAGTGGGTCGTGATCATCCTCGCCATCCTTACCCGCACCGAACGATGAAAGCAGCGTTGTCCACAAGTTACGCACTTTTTGCCTGCGCCAATAATCACGCATGGTATTTTGCAAAATACGCTGAAACAGCATCGGGTACTCGTTGACAGGCTTGTCGGCATACTTTTCGGCCAACTTTAGCATGGCGTCTTGCACAATATCTAACGATGCGTGATCGTCGCGCACCGCATACACAGTTTGCTTAAATGCGCGCCGCTCTACATCGCGCAAAAAATCTGATAATTCTTGTGGGCTTGCCATGTGTATTGTAATTTAACGATGGATTTTGTATTTTATTTGCTGACATAAGTATATCAGCTTTAAGTTTTAAACTAGCTTTAGGTTTAATACAGGCTTTTAGCTTTTTAGGCTTGTTTCTAATCGCCTCACTTTTGGTTACAATCACTCAATCGTTGTTTATTAGAAAGACTTATTCATTGCCATGGCCCGCATTATAATACTCATTGTTTTAGCATGGATTCTGTATCAAATTATTAAGCGCGTCATTGCAAACGCCAAATCGCAAAATACAAATAAAGCCGAACCAAATTCAGATAAAAAACCCGATGAAAAAATATTGCAGTGCACACAATGCGGCTGCCATGTGCCACAGGCAGAAACTAAGATCGTTAAAGATAGAATCATCTGCAACAACCCAGACTGCGACAAAATAGCCAATGGCGACTGATTTATTTGCCAAGCTAGACAGCAGCATCAATGCCACACGCTGGCGCAGCTTGCAGCTGTACAACGGCTATCGGGTGTTGGTTGCACTGCTATTTTTAGTGCTGCAAGGCTTATTTAGTCTAGATAACTCGCTGCAAAATTTTGGCAGCGATTTATATGCCTCTTTAATTTTAGCTTATTTTATATTCAGTATCATTTCTGCCGTTTTTACCTGGCTAGAAAAACCCGATATCGACATTAGCCTACCCACACAAATCATCATCGATATTGCATTTATTGTGCTACTGATACACGCACAACAAGGTAGCCAAAGCAGCATCGGCTTGCTGCTGATTATTGCCATTGCCAGCGCAAGTTTAATTAGTGCAGGCCGCTTAGCCTTATTCTATGCGGCTATCGCCAGCATCGGCGTATTGCTAGAACAGACTTATCGCATCATGTTTATTGATAGCAGCAGCAGTAACTATACACCTGCAGTGTTGCTCAGTTTGGGTTGCTTTGCCACCGCTTGGCTAGCTTACAGCTTAGCAAAACGTAGTCAACAAAGTGAGTTATTAGCCTCTCAACGTGGTTTAGATGTGCAAAACATGGCGCAAATTAATGCCTTAATTACCCACGAAATGGATGACGGTGTATTGGTGGTGGACCATGCATTTAGAATTAAGCACCACAATATTCAGGCAGAAGTAATGCTTGGCAGTGATGCCAAAAGTGATATAGGCAGTGATGCAAAAATTGAAGCTGAAGAAGAGTCAGCAAATATTTGGCACAACAAATTACTGAAACAAATTTCGCCTGAGTTAAACGGCATGCTGCAAGATTGGATGCGAGAAACTGAACATACGGTTGATTTAGCATTACCAATTATTTTAAAGCTAAATACGCAATCGCGCGAATTGCGTATCCGTTTTTTATCAATCAGTGAAAATCGCCAGCAAGGCGCGGTGATATTTGTCGAAGATTGGTCGCACATGCAAACGCAAGCGCACCAGGTAAAACTGGCTGCATTGGGGCGGCTTACCGCTAATATTGCACACGAAATTCGCAACCCATTAAGCGCCATTAGCCACGCCAACCAATTGTTGCAAGAAGAAGATAACGACCCTGCCGCGAAGCGCATGCTGCAAATTATTAGCGATAACGTACAGCGTGTGGACCAAATTATTAAAGACGTACTGGAGCTGAATCGGCGTGACCGCACAAATCAAGAAATTATTCATTTAGAGAATTTTATTAGCGATTTTTATGCGCAATTTTCTGCAGTCGAGAAAATTCCCAGTGACTGCTTTAAACTAGAAATTAGCAATGCTGATACCTTCGTTTCATTTGACCGCCGCCATTTAAACCAAATTTTATGGAACTTATGTAAAAATGGCTGGCGGCACTCAAAAAATGCCGAAAATAGCCTAAAATTAGCGGTGTCAGTTTCTGCAAAAACACAAATCGTCCATATTGAAATTAGTGATGACGGTGAAGGGATTCCAGAAAATGTACGCAGCCATTTGTTTGAGCCATTTTTTACCACCGAGAAATCGGGTACGGGCTTGGGGCTTTACATTGCGCGCGAGTTGGCTGATGCCAATGGTGCTAAATTGCAGTACAAAACATCAAGCAGTGGCACGCAATTTATCATTCATGTCAAAAAAGTTTAAGGCTTAAAAAATTAATGGCACAATTTAATTGCTTGGTGGTAGATGACGAAACCGATATTCGCGAACTGGTGGTACTGACGCTAGAGCGCATGGATATTACCGCAGATAGCGCTGCCAGCGTTGAAGAAGCTAAGCAGTTATTGTCTCAACGCAGTTATGATTTATGTCTGACAGACATGCGCCTACCCGATGGCTTGGGGCTAGAGTTGGTACAGCATATTTCTGCCAATTATATCGGCCTACCAGTGGCAGTGATTACGGCTTACGGCAGCGCCGAAAACGCAGTTTCTGCTTTAAAAGCCGGTGCGTTTGATTATTTAACCAAGCCAATTTCGCTGAAACAACTGCGGCCTTTGGTGGAATCTGCGCTTAAACTTGCTAGCTCTGACGCCAAACAAACCAAAAACACGGTGGATTTAATTGGCAACTCGCCCGCCATTGATTATGTGCGCACCATGATAGAAAAACTGGCGCGCAGTCAAGCACCAGTGTATGTCAGTGGCGAATCTGGCAGTGGTAAAGAGTTAGCCGCACGCTTAATTCACAGCAATAGCTCGCGCCGAGACAAAGCGTTTGTGGCGGTCAACTGTGGCGCGATACCCGAAAACTTGATGGAAAGTGAATTTTTTGGCTATAAAAAAGGGGCTTTTACTGGCGCTGCGCAAGATACTATAGGCTTATTTCAAGCGGCTAACGGCGGAACGCTTTTTTTGGACGAGGTGGCCGACTTGCCGCTGGCAATGCAGGTAAAATTGTTACGTGCGATTCAAGAGAAAAAAGTGCGCACAGTGGGCGGCACGGCGGAGGAAGCAGTGGATGCGCGCATTATTAGCGCCACCCATAAAAATCTAGTGACGCTAATGGAGCAAGGCTTATTTAGGCAAGATTTGTATTATCGGCTGAATGTGATTCAGCTCAAAATGCCTGCGCTAAGAGATAGGCCAGAAGATATTCCAGAACTGACGCAAAAATTGTTGCAAAAAATATGCGATGGGCAATCGATAGACACGCCAATATTAGAAGATAGTGCAAAAAAACTCATTGCCAATCTGCAATTTGCTGGCAACGTGCGCGAGTTAGAAAACATGTTAGAACGTGCGCTGGCCTTGTGTGATGGCGAAAAAATTACCGCAGATGATTTGTTTATGTATGAAGAAAGCAAATTGAGCAAGCCTGCTAATAATTTAAACCAGCACGATTTTGATTCAAGCAAATCTGCCGAAATTGGCTTGCCCGAATATTTAGAACATATTGAAAAGCGCGCGATTGTTAACGCGCTAGAAAAAAGCAACAACAACAAAACCGCTGCCGCAAAATTATTGGGGGTAAGTTTTAGAACGCTAAGGTATCGGCTAACCAAGCTGGGTTTAGCCAAAGATGACGATGTGGATTTAGAAGAAGAATAACAAAAATGCTTGATAAAAACACATCACATTAAAACACCTGCCCTACAAGCTAATATCCATGCGGGTTTCGCATTCGACTTAGTGCTTTAGCACTTAGCGAGAATGGTGATGCCAAGAACTGGTACAGGGCATTAAAACTTTTTTGCGCTTTTTTAGCTAGATTTTAAATTAACACAATCGCTAAGTATGTCAAATACATGGCACCATTTACCAGCAAATGCCATACGCGTAAGTCACTTTTTGATGCGACTAAACGTAGCCAAATGGCAGCAATCAGCGTAATAATAATGCCCCACAGCACTTCTTTACGCGGCTCCCACGGCGTTAACATAATGCCAATGGCTGGCAACAAAGTACCTTGAAACACCATTGCACCAGTAATATTGCCAAATGCCAGCGTATCTTTGCCTTTGCGTATCCACAAAATACTGTTCACTTTTTCTGGCAGTTCTGTTGCGATAGGAATAATTAACAATGACAGTAACAAAGCAGAAATGCCAACAATTGCCGCCACGCCTTCTACTTGATTAATAAAGCCTTTTGCACCTAATACTAGCAAGGCCAAGCCTAACAACATTTGCAAAACCACCACCGCCATATTGTTGGGCAAGCCTAATTTGCATAAAAACATATCGCTGCCTGCCTCTGTCGCGTGGCCTTCTTCAACCAAGCCTTTGGATGCGCGTATGGTCATATACACATATACCACGTAAATCATCACCATTAAAAAGCTAATGCCGTAGCGCACTGCCTCTTGCGTATGCGGCACATACATGGCAATAGCCGCCACCGTAAATGCAAAAATAAAGTAGTTTAAATCGCGCATCAAGCCAGTACGCTCTGGGCGCAAATGGCCTTGTATGGTGCGACGCTTCCACACTGACATTGCCATCAGTGACAATGAAAGTGTAGCCAACATCAGCGGCGCGCCCAATATGGCGCCCACGCCAATGTCATGACCAACGCCAGAACCTGCGGTAGCCGAGGTGTATGAAAAAATGGCCAATAATGGCACCAAAGTTTCTGGCAGCGCAGTGCCCACTGCGGCAAAAATGGAGCCTGTTACCCCTTCTGAAATGCCGAGTTTTTCGCCCAAATGTTCAAGCGCATTGGTAAATACCTCTGCCGCAATTAAAATTACCACCAACATCAACAAAAGCTGCACAAAAATCATGGGTTACCTTTACAATAAACTAATAAACCGATTACTTAAATAAATCAATAAATAGAATTTTAGCCGATAACGCGCCAAACTGTATGCCAACACGTGAATTAAAAAAAACGCCATACACATTGAATGCCGCTGGCTATGTAGAAACTGCTACACAAATTGTCTCACCCAATTACGACCAGCGCCCAGAAAATGTCAATATTGATTTAATCGTGATTCATAACATCAGCCTGCCGCCCAATATCTATGCGGGTTCTGGCGTGGTGCAATTATTTACTAATCAGCTCGATCCCAACGAACATCCTTATTATGCCGAGATTTATACACGCAAAGTATCGTCACATTTTTTTATTCGGCGCGATGGCGAGTTGATGCAATTTGTTTCCACCTTGCAGCGGGCTTGGCACGCTGGCGTATCACAATGGCAGGTGCGGGAACGATGTAACGATTTTTCAGTCGGAGTAGAGTTAGAAGGCAGTGACTTTGAGGCATTTGAAGCAGCGCAATATAAAACACTGAATAAACTCATTACTTGTCTGAAAAACAGCTACACCATTAAAGGTATTGTTGGGCATTCGGATATTGCACCAGGCCGCAAAACTGACCCTGGGCCGTTTTTTGACTGGCAAAAAATTAATTAAACTATCAACTTATATATTAATTACAATAAATCATAAACTAAAATAATTAAAGATTCGCTTATGCAAAAAACAAATACTTTTTTAATCGTCGGCCTGCTGAGCGCGCTGTTATTGGCTTGCGGCGCAAATGATGAAAGCGCAGAGAAAAATGGCGATAAAAGAGATATTAAACCTACCTTGGTGACAGTCACGCAGATAAAAAATCAAGCGGTTGAAACAACTGAAACGGCGATAGGCTCATTAGAAGGCTTAATCGACCCAACAGTGGCCTCAGAACTCGCAGCGCGCGTGGTCAATGTGCATGTAAGCCCAGGCGACACAGTTAAAAAAGGTCAACTGTTGGCGACGCTAGATGCGACGGATTTTGGCATGCAGCGTAATGAGCAACAAGCTGAAGTGGCGCGCGTGCAAGCGCTGATGGATAACCAAGCAAAAATTGTGGCGCGTAACCAAGCGCTAGTAGATAAAAAATTCATCTCGCAGAACGTGGTAGATAACGATGTTGCGCAACAAAATGTACTTAAACAACAACTTGCGGCAGCTAGAGCACGTGTCGGCAGCATTAACCATAACAGTAGCAAATCTAAAATATTTTCCCCCATCAATGGTGTGGTAGAGAAAAAACTGGTGGATACTGGCGACTTTGTACAGATGGGCGATCCCATCGTGCAAATCATCTCTAAGCAACGACTACGTGCACATTTGCCTTTTCCTGAGCATATTGGCGCCCAACTCAAACCAGGCTTAAAAGTACGTTTAAGCACACCCACTAGCGAAAAACCAGTAGATAGTGTCATTCGCGAGCTAAAACCGATGATTACTGAGGGTAGTCGCACCATCGATGTAATTGCTGATGTAGTGGATGAAATGAGCTGGCAGCCAGGTGCCAGCGTGACAGGCACCGTAGTCTTGGGCGAACAAAGCGCTGCGATGATGATTCCTGAACAATCTTTGGTGCTGCGCCCTGCGGGCGAGGTGGTGTATGTGGTGCGCAAAAATGTGGCATATCAAGCCATCGTCAAAACTGGTTCACGGCAAGATGGCTTGATTGAAATTTTAGAAGGTCTGACTGCCAATGATGTGATTGTGGTAGATGGCGCTGGCTTTCTAACGGACAAAGCTGACGTGAGCGTTCAGCAAGCTAAATAAACAGTTAACAAAAATTCAAAGTTCTAAATCAGGCAAGGCGCGCGCGAAAAATTGTGGCGACGCATATGTTTGATTATGTAAGGAAAACGTAGTTTCAGTGAAGACTAACCTTTAGGTTATGTCGTAACTAATAATTTTTTGCAAGAACCCATTTTTATATTTTTGAGCATAATGACGAAGTTTGGATTTGTAAATGACATTGCCTGAGCTATCGATTAAACGTCACGTCCTCGCCTGGATGCTATCTGGCGTCATTATTTTATTTGGCTTAATCGCCTATCAACGCATCGGCATCGATCGTATTCCCTCGATTGATTTCCCCGTGATTATGGTCAACACCGTTTTACGGGGTGCCGACCCTGATGTAGTGGACACCAGCATCACTAGCGTCATCGAATCTGCCATCAACACCACGCCAGGCATTGAGCATATTCAATCCGCCTCATCACCTGGCGTTTCCAGTATCAATATTACTTTCTCCTTAGGTAAAGATATTGATGTGGCTTATAACGAAGTACAGGCCAAAGTGAATCAAGTGTTACGACGCTTGCCCACAGATACTGATCCGCCCTCAGTTTATAAGGTGGATACCAATGCAGCACCTGTGATTTGGCT
The DNA here is from genome assembly GCA_031422335.1 of Methylophilaceae bacterium. Classification (GTDB taxonomy): domain Bacteria; phylum Pseudomonadota; class Gammaproteobacteria; order Burkholderiales; family Methylophilaceae; genus Methylotenera_A. The sequence continues at coordinate 61,249 of JANOQW010000018.1, read as the reverse complement.
ATCGCTCACTGGCGACCGCACGATTCAACAACTTAATTTATACGCCAATAATGTACTCAAGAAAAAGTTTGAAACCATCAACGGCGTAGGCGAAGTCCAGCTTGGCGGGCGGCGCGATCGCGTGATTCGCGTCAATGTCATCCCCGAGCGTATGGCGGCTTATAAGCTAAGCGCTGCCGATTTAATTGCCGCGTTTAATCGCGAGCATGTGCAGCTACCAGGTGGCTTTTTGGTGAGCAGCCAAGCCGAGAAATTACTCAAAATTGACCTAGAGTTTCACAGCACCAAAGAGCTTGGTGAAATGGTGGTGATTACGCGCGAGGGCGTTGCAACGCGCTTAAAAGATATTGCCACCATAGAAGACGGCATTACCGATAATCGCCAAATTGCACGCTTTAACGGCAAGCCTGCAGTGGGTATTGGTATGGTAAAAATCGCCAATGCCAACACCGCGCAAATCATTGATGAAGTCATAGACCGGCTAGATAACGAAGTAAGGCCTAGCTTACCACCTGGTTTGCAACTAGAAATATCGACTAACGATTCCATTTTTATTAAGCAAATGGTGGCAGGCCTAAAAGAACACTTGATAGAAGGTACGCTGTTTGCCGCGCTCATTGTGTTGATTTTTATGCGCTCGTTTAGCTCTACCTTGATGATTTGTTTAGAGATTCCCGTTTCGCTGCTGGGGGCAATTGCCGTCATGTACTTTGCAGGCTACACCTTTAATAGCATGACGTTGCTAGCTTTGCTGCTGCTGATAGGCGTGGTGGTAGATGACGCGATTGTGGTACGAGAGAGTATATTGCGGCATATGTCGGGCGAAGTTGGTACTGGTATCAGCGTAGCTGACTTAAAAAATCCACTAAAAGTGGATGCATTCCGCAAGCTTGCCACGCTAAATGGCAGCAATGAGGTGGTGTTTGCGGTGCTTGCCTCATCACTCTCCTTGGTGTGTATTTTCGCGCCTGTGATTTTTATGGATGGCGTGATTGGTATGTTCTTCAAGTCGTTTGCCGTTGTCGTCACGTTCGGCGTATTGGTGTCTTTATTCGTATCGCTCACGCTCACGCCGATGTTGTGTTCACGCTATTTAAGCGTCACTGCCGCTGATAATGCGCTCTATCGCATGTTTGGTCGCGGCTTAGACCGCATGGATAGCGTATATAAAAAATTGCTGACCATGGCGTTGCATCATCGTGCTGCTGTACTGCTATTTACCTTAATGTTTGTGCTGGTAAGTGGCTATTTTTCGCTTAAATATGTCGCCAAAGATTTTGTGCCAGAATCTGACGAAAGCAGCTTTAGTATTAACGTAAAAACACCGTTAGGTTCAAACTTAGAATATACCGACTCCCGCATGAGATTGGTTGAGGCAGTGCTAGCCAAACGTAACAACGCAATAGAAAGCTACTACGCTAGCATAGGCGGAGGCTCACGTGGGCAGGTCAATCAAGGCAATGTCAGCGTACGCCTAAAACCTAAAGAGCAGCGTGACATTAGCCAAAAAGAACTAATGAAACAACTCAGAATAGAGTTGGACAAAATTCCTGGTGTACGGGCAAGTCCCTCGCCGACATCGGTCATACGCGGTCAGCGGTCAGAAAAATTGCAGTTCAGCCTCACTGGCACAAATTTGCAAGAAATTGGCAGCATCTCGCAACAACTGCAACAAACTTTAAGTAAAAGCCCTGATTTAGGCAGAGTGGACTTGGACGTGCAGCTAGATTTACCACAGCTAAAAATGCAAATTGATCGCCCGCGCGCTGCTGCGCTGGGCTTAAATGCAAATGAAATTGCGACAGCCGTTAGTTTATACGCAGGTGGTATCAATGTGGCCAGATATAACGATACTACCAGCGACGGCCAGCGCTACGATATTCGTTTAAAAGCGGGTGAAGAGGTACTTAAAACTGCTGCCGATTTAAGCAAAATTTATTTGCGCAGCAGTAGTGGCGAGCTGATACGTTTAGATGCAGTGGCCAGCTTTAAAACTGAGTTAGGCGCGGCGGTAATCGGCCGTTACGATTTGCAATATGCAGTCAATTTTTATGCAAATCCCGCTGTGCCTTTAGGTGAGGCGGTAGATTTAGTCAATAAAACTGCGGCTGAAATTGTGCCACCATCTTACAATCTTAAATACACAGGCCAAGCAGAAGAGCTGAGCAAAACCATGCAAAACTTAAAATTTGTATTTTTACTGGCATTTTTACTGCTTTACATGGTGTTGGCCAGCCAATTTAACTCATTTATTCAACCGCTAATTATTATGTTGGCACAGCCGCTGGCCATTATTGGCGGTTTGATTGCATTGCTAATTTCGGGCGACACACTGAATATATTCTCGATGATTGGGCTGGTATTGCTGATTGGCTTAGTAGCAAAAAATTCTATCTTGTTAGTTGATTTAACCAACCAATTGCGCGATAAAGGCGCAGGCATAGATGATGCATTGCGAGAAGCCTGCCCAGTGCGATTGAGGCCAGTGGTGATGACCTCACTGACGATTATTCTGGCGTTGCTGCCCGCAGCTATTGGCTTAGGTGCAGGCTCAGAAACCAATAAGCCACTGTCAGTCGCCATTATTGGTGGCATGATTTCTTCTACACTGCTTACTTTAGTTGTCGTGCCCGCCGCGTATTCGTTGGTGATGAATGGCATAGAAAAATTTCACGCCAATAGGCTACTTAAACAGCCAATATAAATACGAGCCAAAAAAGATGCTCTGCAACCGCAAGGGTTGTCACCGCAGAACATACCAGCTGAAGCTGCTTATTCATGCGCGAAAGCCGCATGGATATTGGGCTACAGGGCATGCTTTTGGTTGTGCGTGTTTTATAAAGCTAAATAACTAATTTTGCTAAATACTGCAAATTCAAACCTTCGACTTTTGGTTGCCACATATCTGATTTAACAGGAAAGTCTATAAACTCCCCGGTACGTTTATAGCCAAGCCGCTCGTAAAATGCAATCAGCTCGTGCCGAATAGAAATCACTGCCATATGAAAGCCCGCCACGCGCCATTCTCTTAGCGTCATTGCCTCTGCCGCTTTAATAAGTGATTTACCATAGCCTTTATTTTGCAGGCGCGGCTTCACCGCAATCATGCCAAAATGACTGGTGCTTTTAAAGGCAAGTTCTTGGCACTCGCAACAAATAGTGGCGACAATTTCATCGTTAAAAACACCAATGATAATAAACGCATCGTCCCGCTTAATCAGCTTGCCAACCTCCGCCGTTGTGGTGCGCAGGCCATCTAAGATATCAGCTTCAGTGGTCCAACCCTTGCGGCTAGTTTCGCCGCGATAGGCTGAATTTATTAGCGCAGCAATGGCTTCTGCATCGACCAGTTCGGCTTTATAAAAATTTAGCATTGGTTATTTAATTAGGTTTAGAAACAAGTTTTTGTACGACTAAACTGCCAATCATATCGCCTTGCACGTTCACGGTAGTGCGCAAGGTATCTAATAGCCTATCAATCGGCAATAAAATAGCAATGGCCTCCACAGGCAAACCCACACTTTGCAACACCATCACCATGGTCACCATGCCCGCACTAGGAATGCCAGGTGCGCCAATAGCGGCAATCATGGCAGTCACAAACACGATCATTTGCTGGGTTAAATTAAGGTCTATACCGACCAAGTTAGCAATAAATAAAGCGGCGGCGGCCTCATATAATGCAGTACCATCCATATTCACCGTGGCGCCCAGCGGCACCACAAAACCGGCAATTTCTGGTTTTACGTGTAAATGTTGGGTGGTACAGCGCATGGTAACAGGCAGCGTGGCGCTGCTCGAACTGGTGGCAAATGCCGTGACTAAAGCCTCACGAGCACCGCGCCAAAACCACAACGGCGTTTTGCCTGTAATCAGATATAAAAGTAGCGGCAAAATCACCACGCCATGTAACAGCGTGGTGCCAATCACCACGGTCATAAACTTGGCCATGGTGCCCAACATGGCAGTATCTTGCGTGGCAATCAGCTTAATCAGCAACGCAGCAATACCTAATGGAGCTAACACCATCACCCAACTGACAATACGCATGGTAATTTCTAGGCCTTCTTGCAACAGCGCGAGAATATTTTTGTAACGCTCACCACCCATCACCAACGCAATACCTAAAATGAGCGCAAAAATCACCACTGCCATCACATCGCCTTTAGCTAAGGCCTGAAATGGATTCATAAAAAGACTGTGTAAAAACTGTGCAAAAAATTCGGGCAGCGGCAACTGTTGGGTTTTAAATTCGCCCATGGCATCAGCAAACATGGCAATTTGCATACCTGCACCGGGTTTAAAATAATTGCTGGCTACCATGCCTAAAGTGATGGCGATGGCCATGGTAAAGCCAAAAAATAGCAGCGTGCTAATCCAAACTCTGTGCATTTGCTGATGCTGGCGTAAATTTGCAATACCAACCGCAATGCTACAAAACACCAGCGGGATTAAAATCATTTTGAGTAAATCAATGAACAGCGTACCGATAAGGCCAGCCGTATATAAACCGCCTTTGACCAAATCATTATCTGCACCGAGTGAATGAAAATATAATCCAACCGCTACGCCAACAATAGCAGCAACTAAAATTTGAATATTAAGGCTGGGCAGTTTCATATAAGCTAAATTTTATCGGCCTTGGCTTTAAATACCTTAGCTTTTACGGTTTTTGCTTTTGCTGTCTTTTCTGCTTTAATTTTAACAGCCTTCATTTTCGATGCTCCAGAAGTCTCATGGATATTGGCTTCCAGCTCGGTCACTTTGGCCTCGATAGTTTTGGTCGGATTCGCTTTTTCAAATACCGCTGCAAAAAAGCCATCGGTGCCATGCAAATGCGGCAATAGTTTTAAGTATTTTCCTGTATCTACTTTAATTTGTTGCTGCGCCAGCACTTCATTGGCTGGCACTAAAATAAACTCAGCATTGGCAGCTAAAAACGCTTCTGCAATCGCTTCATTTTCATCTTGCAATAAGCTGCAAGTCGCATAAATTAGGCGCCCACCCGCTTTAACCAACTTGGCGGCGCGCGCCAAAATATTGCTTTGCTTCACGTTTAACTCGCCAATATCACTGGCTTCAAAGCGCCATTTTAAATCGGGGTTGCGGCGCAAAGTACCCAAGCCACTGCACGGCGCATCCACCAACACACGATCAAATTTACCGTTTAAGCGTTTTAATTTTTGGTCACTTTCGCCCGTAATCAGTTGCGCATGCAAATTTGAAAGCCCAGATCGTTTTAGGCGTTGGCCCAAGTTCTGCAAGCGTTTTTCGGAAATATCAAACGCATACAAGCGGCCTGTATTTTTCATCAGCGCGCCAATCGCTAAAGTTTTACCACCCGCCCCTGCACAAAAATCGGCGATCATTTGGCCACGTTTTGGCGCGACTAGATAACTTAAAAGCTGACTACCTTCATCTTGCACCTCAATTTTGCCTTCGGTAAACAGCACGTGGCGATTAATGCCCAACCTATTTGGCATGCGAATACCAATTGGCGAAAGCGGCGTAATGGCAATAATATCTTGGTTATTGGTATTCTCGGCCAGCATTTTTTTAAGCACATCTTCGCGATTGCCTTTAATGGTGTTCACCCGTAAATCTAGGCTAGCCTGCTCGAACATGCTGCGGCAAATGGTCAGCGCTTCCGCCTCGCCATATTGCGCCACCAGCTTGGCCCACAGCCAATCACGCACATCAGCTTGCACTGCCAACGGCAAGTTTTCAGTCGATTTAGCTTTAATCGCTTGCGCCCACTCGGTTTGTTGCTCGCTTAAAATAGGTTCTAACTCGCGGATGCTTTTGCCCTCTACCCGCAACAACCACGCCAAAATGAGCTTACGCGCATCATCTGGGTCGCCTTGCTCGTTCGCCGCTACGGTGCTTAAAAAGCGCAAACGGCGCAGCACGCCATACACACTCTCTGCCACAAAGGCGCGCTCTTTGGTGCCAAGCTCACGATTGTTGCGAAAAAATTCGCTCAATTTGGCATCGGCTGGGCTATTAAACTCCAGTATGTTGGTGAGCATCATGGCGGTTTGGCGGAGTAAGTTTGCGTTCATTATTGTCTTTATATTTAGTTTTTTGCTTAAGTGTTTATTGATTAATTACCGGCCGATTGGTGGTGATGCGCGTTGCCAGCATTTCTACTATTTTACCATCGCCCTCTATTTTACGGATTTTTACTGGCACATACTGATAATCAATCGCTAACCACAGCTCAGTTTTTTCTTCTTCATTACTGCTGCTATGCAAAAGATGCAAGGTTTTTAGCTCGCCAAGTGGCGAATTAACTTGCTCTTCACCTTCAAAACTATAATCGTAAATGCGTAATTTTTTGCCATTGACTATCGGCATCTGCATCTGCTGCAGTGGCGCCACATGCATAAATTGATACATAAAACTGAGCAAATCTTGCGTGCCATCGGGTAAATCTTCAGTTTTAGTGCCTTTAGCTGTTAATAAGCTTACTTTTTTGCGTTGCCAATCAAAACTAGCAGAGCGACTTTTATCCACTTTATTACCAAACCGATATAAATAACTATTCGGTCGCAAGCCAGCTTTGGTCAGCTCGCCTTCGCTGATTTGCAATAACTCTGGAAACAACAAAGCCATAATTCCACTGCCTTCGGTGAGCCATCTTATTTGATATTGCTTACCTTCAATTAAGTTATAGGTGATCTTTGCCTTGCCTTCTGCCTCGCCATCAATCTTAGTGCGTACATCAAACTCGGTTTCTATATATTGGTAGGCATTTTCGTTAATTACTAAGCCGAAGTCTTGAGGCTGCGATTGGTCATCAATAGCAATTGGAAAACGATCTCTGTCTGTCATTGGTTCTACATTTTGCTCAGGAGCAGGCGGCTCTGGCTTTACTTCTGGGCTTGGCGTAATTTCCGACACTGGTTCAGGTTTGGTCGAAACAGGTTCTGGCTCAGTCACTTCTTCAACTTTAGGCTCTACTACTGGCTCCAGCTCCGCAAGCACTTCTGGCAGTGGCTCTGCTATTGGCTCTAGAGCAGGCTGAGGAATTGTCTTTGGCATTTGAATGCGCGCCTCGATTAAATGCATTTCTTGCTTAATATTTGGCAAAAAAGAATGCATGCTGCCAAAAAAAAGTGTGTGCAAAACAGCTGAGATAACAATGGCAACGACTAAACGCTTTGATGCAGGCTGTTGCAAAATTTCGGCAAGTTTATTCCACATGAATTTTCGTCAATGTTTGCTCAAACTTATCGCCATCTTCCTCTAATGCATAGCGCACAGGCAAATAATGCTGATCTTCTGCCAGCCAAAGCTGTTTTTTTTCGTCACCAGCGCTGGCTTGGTTAGAGATATGCAACACTTTAAAAGTTTTGTTGGCCGCATCCAATTTTTCAGCGCGCGCCAGCACTTTGTAGGTATATTGATTCAGTTTTTTACCTGTAGTCAGCATCACCTTTACTTCATCTTTAGTGGGCGCATTAAGCATATACAAGTACATAAATTGGTAGGCGTAACTGGCTAAATCTTGCGTGCCCGCCTCCAATTTCTCGGTTCTGGTTTCACCTTTTACTTGCATGACTAATATGTTTTTAGTCCAGTTAAAATCTGCAATTAAGGTTTTTTTTGCACTTTTTCCTTGATGCAACTCAAAATGACTTGGCTTTAAACCTGCCTTGGAGACCGCACCAGTGCTAGTGAGTACGCGCTCACCCATTAATGCATAAACACCCACACCCTTAGTCACCGATTTAATATTGTATTGTTTACCGTTTTGGCTAAAATGCTCTTTTACCCTGGCAAACAGCTTGCCATCGCGCGTGACATCGTATTCCAGTTGAATGAGCCTAGGTTTGGATATTTGGGACTTAGCTTTTTCGGGCGCGGCTTGTGTCATCGCACCTATATTTAATAAGCCTAAAAACAACAAAATTTGCGTTAATTTCAACAGCATTATTTTCAAAGGCGTCACCTTTCATAGCATTCAATAAGATTATTCAACGCATCAGTTGAAAAGTGGTCTTATACGACGATGGTCGGCGCTTCACCTGCCGCTTGCGCGCGAATCACACCAATCTCATACACCGTTTCACCCGCTGCTTCTAGCAACTGTTTGGCTTGTGCCACATGCGCAATATCCAGCACCACCGCCATGCCGATGCCGCAGTTAAAAGTTTTATACATCTCACTATGCGTAATATTGCCTTGCGCTTGCAGCCACTTAAATAGGGCTGGAAGCTCCCAACTTGTGGCGCTAATTTCTGCGGTTAAACCTGCCGGCAACACACGTGGTATATTCTCGGTAATGCCGCCGCCAGTAATGTGCGCCATGCCTTTTACAGGCAAGGTTTCGATAAGCTTAAGCAGTGATTTCACATAAATTTTGGTCGGCGCCATCACTACATCTTTAAATTTTCTACCATGAAAGTCTGATTCGAAATCAATGCCAGAATTTGCAATAAGCTTACGAATCAACGAATAACCATTGCTATGTGCGCCGCTAGAAGCTAAGCCCAACACGATATCGCCAGCCTTAATGCTCAAGCCGTTGATGATTTTTTCTTTATCGACACAACCCACCGCAAAGCCTGCCAAATCGTACTCTCCCGCTGGGTACATGCCTGGCATTTCGGCGGTTTCGCCGCCCACTAGTGCGCAGCCAGATTGCTCGCAGCCCTCGGCAATGCCTTTAATCACTTGCGCTGCGGTGCCTACTTCTAACTTACCACAAGCAAAGTAATCGAGAAAAAATAGCGGCTCAGCGCCTTGCACTAAAATATCGTTGACGCTCATGGCGACCAAATCGATGCCTACCGTGTCATGTTTATTCAGCTCAAAAGCCAGTTTTAATTTTGTGCCAACGCCATCGGTGCCGGAAACTAATACTGGATTTTTAAACTTTTTAGGCATTTCAAACAGCGAGCCAAATCCGCCAATGCCCGCCAATACTTCTGGGCGCATGGTACGCTTGGCAAACGGTTTAATTTGTTCTACCAGCGCATCACCTGCTTCCATATCCACACCCGCATCGCGGTAGCTAATAGAATTTGTAGGGGTAGAATTTGTGTTGGTCGTATTAGTAGTCAAAACGTGGCTCACTTGTAAATCTAAAGTTTAAGTTAAGGTTAAAAATAGGGTTAAAAATAATGTGTTGCAGTATAATTTGCATGTGACTATTTTAACGCACTATTTCTAATCAACCTATGCCTAATCAACCTGTGCCAGCAACCTATGTCAAATCCAAATAAAAATACTAACTTGGTTAGCTTGGTTGCCAATAACCGCTGGTTGATACTTAGCGTCAGCTTTTTATTTTTTCTATACCTATTACTGCCTGTGCTGGCGCCTTTTTTAGTGGCGGCAATTTTGGCTTATATTTGCGACCCGTTAGTCGATAAATTGAGCGAAATGGGGTTTAAGAATTTTAAATTGGGTCGCACACTTTCTACAGTGTTGGTCATGCTGGCCATTTTAGGCACTGTTATTTTGCTGATATTAATTTTACTGCCGCTGTTACAAAAGCAATCACTTTTAATAGTTGAGCGCCTGCCAGTGCTTATCACCAATCTGCGCGCCAATATTGAGCCGTGGCTGCAAACTAAATTTGGCATTAGCTTGGCGATTGATAGCGCGCATATTCAAGAAATTATCAGCAAAAACTGGAGAACTGCCGGCAATTTATTGGGTGACGTGCTACAAACCGCTGGCACCAATAGCTTGGCGCTGATTGGTGTAGTGGCCAATATTTTACTGTTGCCGGTGGTGCTGTTTTACTTGTTAAGAGATTGGGACACCTTTATTGTGGGCATTGGCAATTTAATACCGCGCGATTTAATCGCAAAAAGTACTGAAATTGCCCAAGAGATAGACCAAATGTTGGCTGAATTTTTGCGTGGGCAACTGACTGTCATGGTGCTGATGAGCATTTTTTATGCGTCTGGCTTATGGTTGGCTGGGCTAGATAATGCACTATCGATAGGCATTGTGGCGGGGCTACTCAACTTTGTACCTTACTTGGGCCCTGCACTGGGCATGGGTTTGGCGCTGTTGGTGGGCGCATTACAATTTAGCAGCTTTAGCCAAGTTGTACCTGTGCTAGCAGTGTTTGGCATTGGGCAACTTATCGAGAGCAATTTTATTACGCCTAAACTGGTGGGTGAGCGCATCGGCTTGCACCCTGTAGTGGTTATTTTTGCACTGCTGGCTGGCGGCCAATTATTTGGCTTTGCTGGCGTATTACTGGCGCTGCCAGTGGCAGCCACCATTGCGGTGGCATTGCAACACACTAAAGATAATTATTTAGATAGCGATGCCTATTTAAAGTAGCAGCATGAAGCAATTACTTTTAGACATCAAACCTGCGGCGGCGCCTTCCTTAGATAATTTTATTATAGGCCGCAATGCCGAGGCAATGAACAGTTTAAAACAAGCCATTTCAGGCGGCCAGCCAAGATTTATTTACTTTTGGGGCGAAAAAGGCTCTGGTAAAAGTCATTTATTATCGGCCTGCGAGGCAATATCTATGAGGGTTGCAGACGATGTGCATATGCTTGATAACGACGCGCAAATTGCATTATTTAATACTTATAATCAGCAAAAAGAAGCGGGTGGATTATTAATCACCGCTGGCCCACATAGCCCCACGCAAATGGGGCTACGCGATGATTTGGCCACGCGACTAGCTTGGGGCTTGGTATATCAGCTACATCCACTAAATGATGATGAAAAAGCCAGTGCGCTTAAAAATCATGCGCTTGAGCGCGGCATGAAACTACCAGATGAAGTCAGCGATTACTGCTTGCGCTATTTGCGCCGCGATTTACCCAACTTAATGGCAGTATTAGATGCACTGGATGAATGGTCGCTGGTGACAAAAAAACCTGTCACCGTGCCCATGTTGAAAAAATTATTGCAATTAGATTTGAATATTTAATCTCTAAATCCTACCACTGATAGATAAATACTATCCTAAGGCAAAATATGCTCAGAATAACTGAGATCAAACTACCTCTCATAAGCTCTGCCGAAACGGGTCATACCGAGGCAGAAATTCGCGCCGCCTTGGTAAAAAAATTAACCATTAACGCAGCTGATATCGTGAGTTTTAGTATTTTTAAACGTGGGGTCGATGCGCGTAAATCACATGCCATTTTATTTGTATATTCGCTAGATGTGCTGGTGAATGGCGAGGCAAAATTACTGGCCAAACATGCCAAAGACCCGCATATTAAGCCTACGCCTGATACAGAGTATAAGTTTGTTACCAACAGCGCTGTTACTAGTATGCCGCGCCCTATCGTGGTTGGCTTTGGTCCTGCAGGCATTTTTGCGGCGTTAATTTTGGCGCAAGCTGGCTTTAAGCCGATTGTGCTAGAGCGTGGCAAGGCGGTAAGAGAAAGAACCAAAGACACTTGGGATTTTTGGCGCAAAAGCAAACTTAACCCCGAATCAAATGTGCAATTTGGCGAGGGCGGCGCTGGTACGTTCTCTGATGGAAAATTGTGGAGCCAAATTAAAGACCCGAAACATTATGGGCGCAAAGTTTTGCAGGAATTTGTCGCCGCAGGCGCGCCACCCGAGATTTTATATGTGAGCCATCCACATATTGGTACTTTTAGGCTGGTTGGCATGGTGGAAACTATGCGTAAAACCATTGAATCACTTGGCGGTGAAATTCGCTTTGAAAGTCGCGTCGATGATATTGAAATTGGCGTTGATTCCCAAGGGCATAATCTAGTGCAAGGCGTCACGCTGCAAACGGGTGAGCGCTTAGCCGCCAATCACTTAGTTTTGGCAGTGGGCCACAGCGCACGCGACACGTTTGAGATGATTCATCGTAAAAATATCTACATTGAGGCCAAACCTTTTAGCATCGGTTTCCGTATCGAGCACCCGCAGTCGCTCATCGACAAAGCGCGCTATGGCAACAGCTACAGTGAAGATTTATTAAGCAAATTAGGCTCGGCAGAATATAAATTGGTGCACCACGCCAGCAATGGCCGCAGCGTATATAGTTTTTGCATGTGCCCAGGCGGCACGGTGGTGGCCTCGGCTTCTGAAGAAGGATGCGTGGTAACAAATGGCATGAGCCAATATAGCCGCAACGAGCGTAACGCAAATGCGGGCATTGTGGTGGGCATTACGCCAGAACAAGATTACCCAGACAACCCTCTCGCAGGAATGAAATTACAGCGCGAATTAGAAGCAAAAGCCTATGCGCTGGGAGGCAATAGCTATGCGGCTCCTGGGCAATTGATTGGTGACTTTCTAGCAAATATCCCATCAACAAAATTTGGCGAAGTGCAGCCCAGCTACACGCCAGGCTTACATTTAACCAACTTAGAAACAGCACTGCCAGAGTTCGCCATTAATGCAATCCGTGAGGCGATACCCGAATTTGCCAAACAGGTAAAAGGTTATGACTTGGCCGATGGCATTTTAACTGGCGTTGAAACGCGTACTTCCAGTCCAATTCGCATTAAACGCGATGACAACTCTTTAGAAAGCATTAACACAAAAGGCCTATACCCGTGCGGCGAAGGCGCGGGCTATGCAGGTGGTATATTGTCAGCAGGCGTAGATGGCATACGCGTGGCCGAAGCGGTGAGTTTGAGTATAATCAATAGTTAATATGGTTAAACTAATCATCACTTTTTTTCTTTCTCTGATTTGCGCAAATTTATTTGCCGATGAATCGCTGACTTTTATTGATCAACAAATTGCCGCGCACCCCAAACAAACGGGCATTTATGTGTTGGATAAAGGTGAGGAAGCTTTGCTGGCGCGCGCTTGGTTAGCTGACCACGCGCAAAAAAGCATAGAAGTGCAATATTTTATTTGGAGCACTGATAATATTGGCATACTCGCATCGGAAGCCTTATTGCGCGCGGCTGATAGAGGCGTAAAAGTACGTGTGATTGTAGATGATTTGCTAGTAGATGCGCCCGATAAATCGCTGCTAGCATTGGCCAAGCACGCCAATATTGAGATTAAAATTTACAACCCGCAACACAAAGTTGGCACGCCGTTTCACAAACGCTTGCTGAATATTGCGGTAAATTTTCGTGGTGTCAATCAGCGCATGCATGACAAAACCTTTATTGTGGATGGCAAGCTGGCCATCACTGGTGGGCGCAATATGGCAGCCGAATATTTTGACTTGAACCATGAATATAATTTTCGCGATCGTGATGCGTTGCTGTTGGGCGATGCCACTAAAGACATGCAAACTAGCTTTAATCGATTTTGGCAAAGCCCACTGAGTGCGCCAGTGGAAGAGCTTTATGACGGCCTTGGCATTATTCAAAAAAATGTTGACGTAAAAGATGTCGAAATACAAAAAATTTATGCTGATTTACATGCTTATGCGCAAAACCCCGCTAATTTTTTTGCAGAAACGCGCGCTGCGATACAAAACACCCCGCAAGCATTTATGCGATTGGCGGAGCAATTAATATGGACGAATATTACATTTATTAGTGACACGCCTGGCAAAAATAGTAACAAAATTTTGCTAGGTGGCGGTGGCAAAACCACTGAAAAGTTAGCTGATTTAGTGGCGAAAGCACAACAACAAATTGTCATTCAATCGCCGTATTTAGTTATGTCTAGCAGCGCCATTAGCTTGTTTAAGTCTACTATCAAGCGCGGCGTCACGGTGCGCATTAACACCAACTCAATGGCGGCCACCGATAATGTGCAAGCGTTTAGCGGCTACCGTAATCAACGCGATAGATTACTTAAAATGGGCATAGCAATTTATGAATACAAACCAGACCCGCACATTAAACATGCCTTGTTAAAACAAAATGCTGCGCTTAACGAGAAGCCACCTATATTTGCAATACACGCTAAAACCATGGTGGTAGATAATAAAACGGTGTACATCGGCACCTTTAATTTTGACCCGCGATCTGAAAATTTAAACACCGAAGTTGGCGTGATTGTAGAAAATGAAGGGCTTGCTAAGCAAGTACAAGACACGATTGAAACTGATATGCAGCCAGAAAATAGCTGGGATGCAGCCACCGACAAACCAGACCAGTACGCGACATCTGCCAAACGTAAACGTGTGTTGGTTTACCAACTCACACCCATTAAGCCACTATTGTAATTTCACCATGATGATATGAAAATTATGCTAAATAAATGGATACCTGCCTTAGATTGGTCAATACTTGTACCAATAGTGGCTTGGTTAATTTTAGCTGGCACACAGCTAAGCATGAATGCGCAATTGAGCAGCGCATATCTACTGTTGCTGGCGGCCAGCCTAATTGGTACCGTGCTAGCGGCAGTGCATCATGCCGAAGTGGTGGCACACAAATTGGGCGAGCCATTTGGTACTTTGTTGCTGGCAGTGGCCATTACCATTATCGAAGTCGCACTGATTCTATCGCTGATGCTTGCTGGCGGCCCTGAGACAGCTGCATTGGCGCGTGATACTGTATTTGCCGCTGTCATGATTATCGTATCGGGCATTGTGGGGCTATGTTTATTAATAGGCGGCGTGTTGCATAAAGTGCAAGTATTTAAATTGCACGGTGCCAATGCAGCATTAACAACACTCACCGCCATTATGGTACTCACGCTTGTGTTACCCAACTATACCAACACAACGGCTGGCCCAATTTACAGCCCCAGTCAGTTGGCTTTTATTTCAGTGGTTTCACTTGTGCTGTATGGCACCTTTGTATTCGTGCAAATTGTTCGACACCGAAACTATTTTTTAGAGGCAGACGATACGGACATTGTAAAAGCCTACACGCCAACCACCAGCAAAAAAGTGGCTGTTTTCAGCACCATTTTATTACTCATTTGCTTGGTTGCAGTGGTATTACTAGCTAAATCACTGGCACCTAGCATAGAAGCGCTTGTCATCTCGATTGGCGCACCACAACAGCTGGTAGGTGTCATTATCGCGAGTATTGCATTATTGCCAGAAGGCATGGCTGCAGTACGCGCAGCGCGCAAAAATATGTTTCAAACCAGCCTAAATTTAGCACTCGGTTCTGCGCTAGCTAGCATTGGGCTTACCATTCCCGCGGTTGCTGTTTTATCATTAATGATGGGTTGGACATTGGTGCTTGGCATTGATATGAAATCAACCGTGTTATTGCTGTTGGCTTTATTTGTCACCTCAATATCACTTTCAACTGGGCGCACTAACGTGTTGCAGGGCGTCATACTTTTGGTAATTTTTGGTGTGTATTTGTTTACGACGGTTATTCCATAATCTACTAAGAATTGTTAAGCAGCAGTAACCATCACCTCGCCCGACCCAGTGTTACCCAAATTATCATGCCAAGTCAGGCTTAACTTATCGCCGATTTTTGCGTTATCCACAAAGCAAGTTAAGTAAGGATTCTTAGCGATACCAGTACCCCAGTGCATTTGAAGTGCAGGCTGGCCATTCACCATCACATCCGCCACTTGAATAAAATGCGCAGGGATAAAATTGCCAAAATCATCCTTAGCGCGACCCGTGTGCATGGGGTGGATGATAATAGCTTTAATCTCAGTGAGGCTGCCTTTTTGCTTGGCGCGCAACTTCATACTACTTTCAAACTTGTCATTGGCGTTGCCACCACCGCCGCAACCGTTTTCGACTACTTGTACATTTTTGCTGGCGGTAAAATATTTGCCATCGGCTTTTACAATCACTTTAATGTCTGACGTCTCTGCCATTTTAATGCGTGTGGTCAGCTTGGCTTGCGTGCCTTTATTTAGCATGCAATTGGCGATTAAAGGCGTCGGATTTTTCTCGACAAGAATAGCGATGGCTTCTACATTCGGTATGTTGGCAACAATTTCTACCTGCACAATGGCACCATTTTCGGCGCGGTTTGGTGCGATGATACTGATATCGGCGCTAGGTATTTCTGCATTTATTTCCAGCTTACTTTCTGCATCAGCTAGCTTTTCAGCATCAAACGCTGCTTTATTCCATATTGCGGCGATTGCCCTGAGAGGCAATAGCAGTGCGCCTCCCAGGCCAGCTGCTAAAACATTTAAAAAACCTCTACGTTGCATTTAACTTAGCCTTTCCAAGGCTAATTTTTCGTTTTCTTGCAAGCGTTTAAAATCCTTTAAACGCGCGTCCACAATCGAATGTTCGTAAAAATTGCCATCTTTGGCTTTGGCTGCAAACTCCATTTGCTCTATGGCTTTTTGCAAATTATATTTGCGATAATAAGCCTCGCCCTGCGCTTGAAAACGCAGTAAATTATTGTTTTTTGCGGTGTAAGCTTTGGCTAGCAACTCGTAAAAATAAGCATCATTGGGGTAAATTACTTTTTTATCTTGTACTAGTTTAATGGCTTTATCAGGCTGGTTAATCGCCAAAAAATGCTCGGCATAACCATAAATTAACGAGCGATGTTTAGGGTATAAATTGAGTGCCTTGGCATATTGCGCGGCAGCGGCTTGCGGATTATTTTTGGCCACCTCAATGCGCGCTGCCAAGTTTTCAATAAAAGCATGTTTTGGTGCCTTGGCACGCAATAATTTTAGTTGATTGCTAGCGCCAGATAAATCATTTTTACGCAGCATAGCCAGCGCCAAACCATAATGCTCGGCTGCCTCATTGGTAAATCGTCGCTCTAAAATATTGTTGGTAAATTGATCTATGGCCGTTTGTGCCAGGCCATCGCCCGCGCGTAATTTGGCTTTTACCAAATTAAACTCAAAGCTATCAGCCACTTGTTTGTAAGGCATGCCTTCTACGCGGTTTGTCACATCAGCAATGCGCTCTGCAGTGAGCGGATGCGTACGCAAAAAACTGGGCGCATTGCCCTCGCTAAATCGCGTGCCACGCTGCATAGTAGTAAAAAATGCTGGCATGGCGCGCGCATCAAAGCCTGCGCTATCCAAAATACTCAAGCCCACGCGGTCAGCCTCGCGCTCGTGTTCGCGCGTGTAATCTAGTTGGCGTTGCACGGTGGCGGCAGATGAAGCCGCAAGTGCGCCATTGGCCAACTCTGGGTTAGCGCGCGCCACCAACAAAGCCAGCGCAATGCCTGCAATATTTTTAAAGGTATCGTACTTTTGTTGCGCCAACATGCGCGCCAAATGTCTTTGCGTCACATGCCCCACCTCGTGCCCCAGCACGCTGGCTAGCTCACTCTCGTTATTAGATGCCAATATCAAACCGGTATGCACACCGATGACGCCGCCCGGCATGGCAAACGCGTTAATACTGTTGTCCGTCACCACAAAAAAGTTAAACACTTGCTGTTTATCTGGGCTGGCAGCCGCTAAACGGTTACCTAAATTCTGCAAATAATCCGTTACCTCGGCGTCCTGTAACACCTCGTCGCTCACCGCTACTTCGCGCAAAATCTGCTCGGCAATGCGCTGCTCATCTTGCAACGACAGTACAGTTTGTGAAATATCACCCAAATCGGGCAGGCTGGTGTCTAGGTTGGTCGGGCTTTTAATATCGGTATTTAACGGCTTGTTAGATAGTGTTGGCTTGGAAGCATTATCAGCAAACGCACCATTTGCAGCTAACAGCGTTACAATTAATATGGTTTTTAACTTCATCATTGATATGATAATGTCTTTATTGGCTAAGTTCACGCCATATTGTTAATGAAAAGTAAATTATGAGCCAAGATTTTCAAAATAAGCTTACCCACTTTGATTCATCAGGCCAAGCCCACATGGTAGATGTAGGCGATAAGCTACAGACCAAGCGCAGCGCGGTTGCCAGCGGCATCATTAGTATGTTGCCAGCCACACTAAAACTCATCCAACAAGGTGATGCCAAAAAAGGCGATGTGCTAGGCGTGGCGCGCATTTCAGCGATACAGGCCAGCAAAAAAACGGCTGATTTAATTCCACTGTGTCACCCGATTGCCTTAACGAAAGTAGCTGTGACTTTTGATGTGGATGAAGCGAATACAAACATCACCTGCACCGCCACCTGTGAAACCACAGGCCAAACGGGGGTGGAGATGGAGGCGTTGACAGCAGTTTCTGTGGGCTTACTCACTATTTACGATATGTGCAAAGCGGCAGACCGTGGCATGACAATAAGTGATATTAAACTACTCGAAAAACATGGTGGGAAATCTGGCGATTGGGCTGCAAAATAGCCTAAACCGCTTGTTATGGAACTAAACCACTTAGAAACACTTCTGGATGGATGGCAAAAAAGTCTTTGTCAGGAAGTTGAATTAGCTGCACTCATAGCCAGAAACGAGACTGCGCATAAGTGGAAGGTCACATATTGCAGCATTGTTCTTAGAGAAGCAATTATGTGGAGATTTGTAGACCTAATGTCTCAGGTAGCATATCTACTTAAAAAAAAACATATTCTAGGCTCGCGATTATTGATACGAAGCGCAATTGAAACACTTGGAGTTCTCATTTATCTAAATCAAAAAACTGAAGCTGTAGTTCAAGGGAAAATTTCTTTCTGGCAATTTATAGAAATTACAAATCGGCAAATGTTTGGCTCAAAAAATCAATTAACAAAATTAGAGTCTATAAACATATTAACTGTATTAAACAAATGTGAGGAGCGATATCCTGGCATTGTTGATATATATAATTCACTGTCAGAAAGTGCACACCCCAACTTTGATGGTGTTTGTATGGGATATTCAAAAGTAGAGAAAGATAACTACAAAACCATGTTTAAAAATAGATGGGTGGAACAATTTGGCTCATCTCAACTTAATCTAATCGAAAAATGCATTAAAACAATGGAAGATGAGTATAACGAACACTGGCCTAGAACATACCAGAAACTCGAAAAATGGCTGGTCGACAATGATGAAGCACTCGAACTTGAAAAAATAACAACTAACCATTCAGCAAGTTCGTAATTCGCTCTGCACTGGCTGGCGCCATAGTCAGCCCGTACCTAAAATGACCCGTATTTAAAAACAAGTTATCAATACTTGGGTGTTGTGCGATTGTAGGTAGGTTATCGGGAGTGCCAGGCCGCAAGCCGCACCAATGCTTGATGACAGCGGCATGTTTTAAGCTCGGCAATATATTCTCCGCTTTTATTTGCAATTCATGACACATGGTTTCAGTCGTACTTGTGTCAAAACCCACGTCTTCCAAGGTGCTGCCTGCCAACAATAAGCCATCACGGCGCGGCACTAAGTAAAAACCATCTCGGTAGATAATATTGGTTGGTAAATCTGAAACTGTTTGACGTGACAGGTCGTACAACAAAATCTGCCCGCGCATCGGTTTTATATTCAAACCAGCCGTCGTATCTTTTAGCAGCTCAAAGCTCCATGCGCCTGATGTCACCACAAAAGTATCTGCCCTGAGCACCCCGCCGTTATTGGCTCTCCAGCCATTTATTTTATCAACATTTTTAAGCGATTCAAGTTGCGTATGCTCTAACAGCGTTACATTTTGCTGAATAAGTCGTTGTTTGAGTGCTTGCAACAAGTGTGGCGGACGCACTTGCGCAACTGCAGGCAATAACAAACCTTCACCAACTTGCTTAAATTCAATCTGATTTTTTGCACACCAGTTGATTGCAGCATCCGCATCAAATGGTGGCTCTATCAGCATACCGCTTTGTGTATATTCTGAGTCTATGCCAGTTTCGCGTTTTAGCTCATCGCAAAGTTGCGGGTATAAACTGGCGCCGCGCAGCGCCAAGACATTCACTTCATCTTTGTACATCCACGGCAGCAACGGAAACAAAACGCCCGCGCCCGCCCAGCTGGATTCTCCTGAAGTTTGTGCGGCAATTTGGTTGCGCTCCACAATGGTGACTTGGCAACCGCGCTGCGCTAAATTTAACGCAGTAAGGCAGCCAACAATGCCACCGCCTACTACAACGACAGATTTAGCCACTTATTTACCAGAGCCGAGATTGACGCAGTCATCTTATTTTCCAGAAATAAGATAAACTTCAGCAGCTACCAAATTGTCTGGTAAGCCCAACAGCACCAACACATCGCCATCTGCCAATGTAATATCGCCGCGCGGTGCAATATCTTCCAGCATATTGGGGCGACGAATCAGCTGAACTTCTACATTAAAACGCGCAATATCAATATGATCTAGGCGCAATTTTTTGGCGTAAGAATTTTTGCTAATCTCCACCGAGTGCAGCTGCACTTGTTGCGTGTCGACATTATTGGCATCTGTGGCGCCACGGAAATAACCTTTAAACATTTTGTAGCGCTCTTCGCGAAACAGCCTAATGCGTTTCACCACACGATTAAGCGGCACACCCAATAAAACCAGAGCATGTGAGGCCAACATGAGGCTACCTTCCAGCACTTCTGGCACCACCTCGGTGGCGCCCGCATCGCGAAAAGTATCCATATCTGCATCGTCATAAGTGCGCACGATAACAGGTAAATTAGGGTAGCTTTCTTGCGCCACATGCAACACTTTCATCGAAGCGCGCATGTCAGAATAACTCACAATCAACGCCTTGGCGCGCGCGCCACCTGCGGCTTCCAGCACAATACGCCTGCCTGCATCGCCATACATCACGTGCTCGCCCGCTGCAGCGGCATCGTGCACCCGCGTCGGGTCAATATCTAGCGCAATAAACGGAATGTTCTCCTCTTTTAAAAAACGGCCTAAATATTGGCCACTACGGCCATAGCCACAAATAATCACGTGGTTTTTTAAATCCTTACTCACGCCATCTAGCGCCTCCACTACTTGGCTGCTATTGCGGGTGTAACTTTTAACCAACTTGCGCGCAATGCGGCCGTTATATGGGATGACCAATGCGGCAAACACCATAGAAAGCAAGGTGGCCGCCAGCATTAATTGCAGCTCGTTACCGCCGATAATTTTTTGCTCTAAACCTAGCGCCAAAATCACAAAGCTAAACTCGCCTGCTTGCGCCAACACAATGCCTGTGCGTATGCCGACGCCAAGCTCAAAGCCAAATGCTTTTACTAAAACCGCCACCACCACCGCTTTAAACAAGATAAAGCCCGTCAACAGCATTAATACCAAGCCAATGTTTTGCAGCATGTAATTAAAATCGAGCAGCATGCCGACGCTGATAAAAAACAGGCCCAGCAAAATATCGCGGAAAGGCGCAATGTCAGATTCCACTTGGTAGCGATAACGCGTTTCGGAGATCAACATGCCTGCAATAAATGCCCCCAATGCGTAAGATAAACCAGCAATTTTAGTCACCGCCGCCAGCAATAAAGTCACCATCAGCACGTTCATGACAAATAGCTCGCGCGAGCGCTGTTTGGCCACTAAACTAAACCAAAAGTTGATAATACTTTTGCCAAACTTAAATAATATAAACAGCAGCACGGCAGATTTAATAAATGACATACCTAAAGTGGTAGCCAAATCACCCGTTTGCGCACCAAGTGCAGGAATCAGCACCAAAATAGGAATCACCGCTAAATCTTGAAACAGCAAAATACCAATGCTTAAACGACCATGGCGCGAGTTTAAATCGACGCGCTCGATTAAAATTTTAGATACGATGGCAGTGGATGACATGGTGAGTGCGCCACCCACCACAAAAGCAGTGGGCAAACTAAAGCCCGCTAGCCAGCTCAATAGCATAGTAACAAACAAGGTGATAAGCACCTGCGCGCCACCCAAGCCAAACAAGGTTTTGCGCATGGCGTAAAGTTTGGGCAAGCTAAATTCTAGGCCGATGCTGAACATTAAAAATACAATGCCGAACTCTGCCACGTGGCGGCTAGAATCTGTACTAGGTAATACATCTAACGCAAATGGGCCAAACAAAATGCCCACCATAAAATAGGCCAACATGGCGGGTAAACGCAAGGCGCGAAACAGCGCAACCGCTAAGACTGAGCTTGTTAGCAACAATAAAACACTGGTTAAAGAATCAAACATTGGGCTCGCTTATGTTATTTTTATTGTATTTTAATGACGTTAATTATTGCGTATTACACATTCTAGGCAATAATTATGCCTACTTTCGATATTTTACCTAAAAACCGCACTTTTTTGCTTTATTCATTGCGGTTTCCCTTTTATACTTAGTAACTATGTCACCCACATTACTACAATCTGATAAATTGCACGCACCGAAAACCGAAACTTTGGCCTTGGCGCGTAGCGTGTTGAATATTGAAGCGCACGAAATTAGTGCGTTAGCAGCCAGGTTAGACGCGAGTTTTGAAGCCGCTGTGCAATTAATTTTAAACTGTCAAGGCCGCGTAGTCGTCAGCGGTATGGGAAAATCAGGTCACGTTGGCGGTAAAATTGCGGCTACGCTTGCCAGCACTGGCACCCCAGCATTTTTTATGCACCCTGCCGAGGCCAGCCACGGTGACTTGGGCATGATTACCAATGGCGATGTGGTGATTGCACTTTCTAACTCTGGCGAGAGCGATGAGTTGCTGAATATTGTGCCCACAATAAAACGCCTAGGTGCAAAAATTATTAGTATCACGGGCGCTAAAAATTCTACCTTAGCCAAAGAATCTGACGTGCATTTAAGTGCAGAAGTATCGCAAGAAGCTTGTCCACTTGGCTTATCGCCAACCGCCAGCACCACGGCTGCACTTGCTTTGGGTGACGCACTAGCTGTATGCGTATTGAATTTGCGCGATTTTACTGCTGAAGATTTTGCACGCTCGCACCCAGGTGGCAACTTAGGACGGCGCTTAATGGTGAGAGTGAAAGATATTATGCGCACGGGCAGCGCGATTCCCAGCGTAAAAGATGGCGAGTTATTATCAGCCGCACTGACTGAAATGACTAAAAAAGGTTTGGGCTTAACCGCTATTGTTAATGAGAAAAAACAACCCGTTGGTGTGTTTACCGATGGCGATTTGCGTCGCACCTTTGCCAAAGGCATTTTTACCCACACCGTTAAAATAAACGAAGTGATGCATGCTAACCCTAACACCATCCACGCCAATGAATTAGCGGTGGAGGCAGTGGAAATGATGGAGCAGAAAAAAATTAATGGCCTGCTGGTGATTGACGATGCAGGCAAACTGGTGGGCGCATTTAATATGCACGATTTACTCAAAGCGAAAGTGGTTTAAATGCTGCACATAAATGAAGTAATTACGCGTGCAAAAAAAATTAAATTGGTGATTTTTGATGTGGATGGCGTGATGACCGATGGCGGCTTGACTATAGGCGATGATGGCCAAGAATACAAAACTTTTAATACCCAAGATGGCTTGGGCATGAAGCTACTTAAAGCTTCTGGCGTGCAAATGGCGATTATTACAGGGCGCACCTCTAACGTGGTAAAACAGCGCTCTGAAAGCACAGGCGTGGCGTATTTTTACCAAGGCGTTGATGACAAATTAGTTGCATTTAACGATTTAATCGCCAAGTTGAATATGTCGCCTGAAGAAACTGCATTTATGGGCGACGATGTGGTAGATATGCCGCCGATGCTGCGTTGCGGCTTAAGCGTGAGCGTGCCTGCAGCGCCTGATTCTGTTAAAAGTCGCGCACATTATGTAACAGTAAAACAAGGTGGCCGCGGCGCGGTGCGCGAATTGTGTGAGCTGATTATGCAAGCGCAAGGCACACTGGAGGCGCAATTGGCGCCGTATTTCAAATGATTACGCAGTTAGCGCCGTATTTTAAGTTGTGCATCTTGAGTGAAACTTGATAAAAAATGCTAGCGCGTCCCAATATATTATTTCCGCTGGTACTGGCCGTATTGTTGGCCTTGATCACATTTTGGATTAATCTAACGGTGGAAGAACAAGGCCCAAAAATTGATGGTAGCAATCGGCATGATCCAGATTACACAATGAATAACTTTGTCACCACCCAAACTGACATTACTGGCAAGTTGCGCTATGTGCTGGCGGCGGCCGAGATGTTACATTACCCCGATGACGACAGCACGGTGCTGCAACGCCCACGTTATACGCAGTTCGCTGTTAACAAGCCTTACACACAAATTGAGGCGCTGCGTGGCTATGTTTCTAGCGATGGCGAAGAGATAGAGCTGGTGGATAACGTAAAAGTGGTACGACAAGCGTTTGAGGGCAAAGGCGAGATGCAAGTGTTGACCGAAAAATTGGTGATTTTGCCCAAGCAAGATATTGCTAGAACAGATAGCGCAGTGCTAATTAAGCAAGCACCTAAAACGGTGATACGCGCCAAAGGCATGGTATTTGATAAAAAAAATCAAACCATCAAACTGTTTAATCGGGTAAAAGTGCATTACGAACGGCCAGCCGCGTTGCCAGTAAAATCAAGTAAGCAAGCAAATAATAAAACTAAGCTCACCAGCAGCAAAACATTATCGACTAGTAAACAATTAACCACTAAAAAATCTATAACGCCCATCAAACAAGTGCCTGTCAGTAAGAAAGTACGGAATATAAAATGAAAAAATTAATTGTCATACTAATAGGACTTTGCACTAGCCTGCAAGCCTTGGCTGAAGCGGCTGATCGCGACAAACCGATTGAGCTTGAGGCGGACACGGTGACAGTCAATGATGCCAAAAAAACCAGCACTTATACTGGCACGGTGATACTCACGCAAGGTACGCTGATTATTCGCGCAGACAAATTGGTAGTACGCGAGGATAAAGAAGGCTTTCAGCACAGCACATCTACGGGCAACCCAACCACCTTTAAGCAAAAACGTGAAGGCAAAAACGAATACATGGAAGGCAATGCGCAGCGCATAGAATATGACGGCCGCATGGATAAAGTACAACTTTACACCAAAGCCTGGGTGAAGCGCGGCGAGGATATTGTATATGGCGATTACATTAGTTATGACGCGAACGCCGAATATGCAGAAGTAATTGGCGGCACCAAATCTGAAACCAACCCGGGTAGCGGCCGCGTAAAAGCCATTATTCAGCCCAAAAATAAACCTGCGGCGGCACCCAAGCCCAGCGGTCAATCGTCTGAAGCACCAGCCAGCCCTGCACCTGCTAGTTCTGCACCCAGTGTAACAAAAAACCTAAGATTCAGTAATCGCCTTGAAACTACAGAAAAACCTGAATAAAAATGAGTGACCTTATCGTCGAAAATCTGCGTAAGTCTTATAAATCGCGCACGGTGGTGCAAGATATTTCGTTGCGTATTAACAGTGGCGAGGTAGTGGGTTTGCTAGGCCCAAACGGCGCGGGCAAAACCACCAGTTTTTACATGATGGTGGGCTTGGTGCCTCTGGATGCGGGCCGCATTCTACTTAACGGCAAAGATTTAAGCCGCCTGCCGATTCATAGCCGTGCGCGCATGGGTTTGGCTTATTTGCCACAAGAGCCGTCTATTTTTCGCAAGTTGACAGTTGAAGAAAATATTTTGGCAGTGCTAGAGCTGCAAGAACTTAGCGAAGATGAAACACATGCGCAATTAGAATCCCTGCTGCAAGAGCTGCATATTGTGCACATTCGAAATAGCCAAGCGGTGAGCTTATCAGGCGGTGAGCGGCGGCGAGTGGAGATTGCGCGCTGCTTGGCCACCAACCCCAGCTTTATTTTGCTAGATGAGCCGTTTGCTGGCATCGACCCGATTGCGGTGTTGGATATTCAAAAAATTATTCGTTTTTTAGCCAGCAAAGATATTGGCATATTGATTACCGACCATAATGTGCGCGAAACCTTGGGTATTTGCGACACCGCTTATATTGTCAATGACGGCACCGTATTTGCCTCTGGCAAACCTGCCGATATTGTGAATAATGAAGCAGTACGCGAAGTATATTTGGGTAAAGATTTTAGGCTGTAATTAAAAAAACATGAAGCAAAATCTTCAACTACGCATCTCACAAAACCTAGCGCTTACACCGCAGCTACAGCAATCTATTCGCCTGCTGCAGTTATCGTCGCTAGAGCTAGACCAAGAGTTAGAAACCATTTTGCAAGATAACCCGCTGTTAGAGCTGGTGGATGGCGATACGCCAGATGGGGAGTTAGATGACGGTGGCGTGCAAGAAGCCAGCAATGGTGTTGATCACGACCCGATTACTTCTGATGGCGAACAATCGAATCAAAACGATGATTTTGAAATTGATGCATTTAGCAATGTAGATTACCAAGAAACTGCAACGGCAAGCGAAGATAAACCGCTAGAAGCCAAAGAAGACTTTTCTGCCACCGATTTTGACGAAAATTATGACGAATATGGCAGTGCAGGCCAGTGGGATGAAGGCAGCCGCCAAAGCAATGATGGTGACGACGATGGCGATTATTCGCGCCAAGAAGTAGTGGCAGAAAGCTTGCGCGACCATTTGCTGAGCCAGTTAAAACTAATGCCGCTTTCTGAGCGTGACCAAAATTTAATATTTTTGTTGATAGACAGTATTAACGATGACGGTTACTTAGAAGCAGATTTAGAAGAGCTAGTAGAAGAACTGCCGCTAGAGCTGGAAATTGAACTGCTTGAGCTGCAAACCGCGCTTAAACTAATACAAAGCCTAGAGCCCGCGGGCATAGGTGGCACCAATCTACAGGAATGTATTTTGTTGCAGCTGTGCTTATTACATGCCGACACTGACTATTTAGAAATCGCCAAAAAAATTGTCAGCCAGCATTTGGCGGTGCTAGCCAATAAAGATTTTGTAAAGCTACGTAAATTATTAAATTGCGATGAAGCCACACTAAAAGGCGCGCAATGCTTAATTAAGCAGCAAAACCCGCGCCCTGGCAGCGATTTTGCGCAACTCGATCGCGACCATTTTATTCAGCATGAAGTATTGGTGAAAAAAGTAAAAGGTATTTGGATAGCCACACTGAACGATGGCGTGGTGCCCAAGCTGCGCATTAACCAAATGTACGCTGATATTTTAAAGCGCAACCGCGAAAACTCTAGCCAATATTTGCAAACACAAATGCAAGAAGCGCGCTGGATGATTAAAAATATTCAACAGCGCTTCTCGACTATTTTGCGCGTCAGTCAAGCCATTGTCGATCGCCAACGTAACTTTTTTGAGCATGGCGAAATTGCCATGCGTCCGTTGGTGTTACGCGAGATTGCTGAAGAGCTTGAGTTGCACGAATCGACTATTTCTAGAGTCACGACACATAAATACATGCTCACCCCGCGCGGCGTGTTCGAGCTGAAATACTTTTTTGGCAGTCACGTTTCTACTGATGCAGGTGGCGAATGCTCTGCGACTGCAATTCGCGCACTAATTAAACAAATGGTGGCAGAAGAAAATATTAAAAAGCCACTTTCTGATAGCCAGTTTAGCGATATTTTATCTAAGCAAGGCATCGTGGTGGCGCGCCGCACCATTGCCAAATATCGCGAATCCTTAAATATTCCACCTGCGAATTTACGTAAATCGTTGTAGTGTTTTACAAACGCAACAACTCATTAATTTTAGAGTATAAATAAGCAAGCCTGCAAGCCAATATCCATGCGGCTTACAGGCCAGTTATTTTTGCTCGTAATAAGTCACCAAAAAAATAGTTTAAAAATATTGTGCATAATTACACAAATAGCCCACTTGGCTAGTTGCACTGCGTTGCCAAAGGTGTACACTAAAATTGTTCAATAAGATTCTTCTCCTGCTTATTTGGATGAAAATTTTGGTGGACAATTTCAATAAGGAGCAAGTTATGAATTTACAGTTAACAGGGCATCACTTAGAAATTACTCCTGCAATGCGGGAATATGTACAAAGCAAATTAATAAGAATCCGTAATCACTTTGATCATGTGATAGACGTGAAAGTTACCATGAGTGTAGAAAAGCTCGCCCAAAAGGTAGAGGCTACATTGCACGTGCCAGGCAACGATTTACATGCCGAGTGCATCGACGAAAATATGTATAGTGCGATTGATATGCTGACGGATAAATTGAACCGCCAAGTATTAAAACATAAAGAAAAGCACGGCAGCCACCACAAAACCAATGGCGCTGTGAAACATCAAAATATAGAGCAACATCTCGACCAACCTACTGTTAATTAACTTTACGGCTACTATCTATGGCTAAAATAGACGTAGCCGAACTCTTCAAACATACCCGCCTCAAGCTTAAGCTCAACTGGGTTGCTGGGCTTGGTGGTGGGACTAATCAACTCAACTCCCAACAAGTTACCAAGCCATCACTAGCTTTAATTGGCCACTTAAATTTTGTACACCCGAATCGCGTGCAGGTGTTGGGCTGTGCCGAGATGGATTATTTGCGCAGCTTAAGCATTATTGCCATGCAGCAAGCCATTAGCAATTTGTACTCGACTGATTTGGCCGCGGTGGTGATTGCCAACGGCGAAAAACCACCCAAAGAACTCATCAACGCTGCCAATAGTTTTAACACGCCGCTATTTACATCACCCATGCAAAGCCCACAACTGATGGACTTGCTAAGCCATTATCTAACGCAAGCGATGGCTGAAAGCACCAGTTTGCATGGTGTGTTTATTGAGGTGCAGGGCTTTGGTGTGATGATTAAAGGTAATGCGGCGATTGGTAAAAGTGAATTAGCTTTAGAGCTTATCACACGCGGTCACCGTTTAATTGCCGATGATATTGTGGATTTTTATCGCATCTCGCCAGATCGTATTGAAGGACGTTGCCCTGCCCTGTTACAAGATTTTTTAGAGGTGCGCGGGCTGGGTATATTGAATATTCGCGCGCTGTTTGGTGATAACTCGGTGAAGCCGACCAAGCCGCTGGATTTGATTATTCAACTAGAATTAGCCAATATGCAAAAACCACAAGAACTGGATAGGCTGAACGTAAAAATGCAGCATGAAAACGTGCTAGAAGTGCCGATTAGTAAAGTGGTCATCCCTATTGCAGCAGGCCGCAACATTGCGGTGTTGGTTGAGGTAGCGGTGCGAAACCACATATTATTACTGCGCGGGGTGAACGCTACACAACAATTTAGCAAACGCCAAAAACAAATGATGCAAAAACAAGCCAAACCTAATATATTAAGCACATCTAGCAGCAAGAAAAAGGTTTAGATTTTGCAACTCATCATTATCACTGGGCTTTCTGGCTCTGGCAAAAGTATTGCGCTGCGCGTGTTAGAAGATAGTGGCTATTACTGCATTGATAACTTACCCGCTACGCTATTGCCGCAAATTTCGCACCACTTAGATGCCACCAACCAACATAAAGTGGCGATTAGTATTGATAGCCGCAGCGCAGCGCTAGAAGCGCTACCCAACGCAATTGACATGCTTAAAAATAGTGATAATTCGGTTGAGGTATTATTCTTAGAATCCTCTGTCGAAACCTTAGTAAAACGCTTTTCTGAAACGCGGCGCAAGCATCCGCTCAGCAATGCCAACACTACGCTAGCAGAAAGCATTTTGCACGAGCGCGAATTGCTGTCAAACATTGTTGAGATTTCGCATCACATTGACACCAGTAATTTAAGCGCCAATAGCCTGCGTACTTATATTCGCGAGCTCATTTTAAAAGCAGAAGATAGCCACCACGCCAACAGCTTAGTCTTGTTATTCACCTCGTTTGGCTTCAAAAATGGCATTCCGCTAGATGCCGATTTTGTGTTTGATGTGCGCAGCTTGCCTAACCCGCATTACGACCCCATATTAAAACCATTAACAGGCAAAGATGCGCCTGTACAAGCATTTTTACAACGGGAACCTAACGTGAATGAAATGCTGGCCGATATTCAACAATATGTAGCAAAATGGTTGCCCAGCTTTATTGCGGATAACCGCAGTTATTTGACCATTGCGATTGGCTGTACTGGCGGTCAGCACAGGTCGGTGTATTTTGTAGAGCAGTTAAGCGCGTACTTTAAACAACAAAAACAACGGGTGATGATTCGGCATCGCGAGCTTGATTAAGCTAGAATTTAATTAAATTAGTTGAATTGAACATAAAAGGTAAAGCAATATGATAGGTATTTTAATTATTGCGCATGGCAGTTTGGGCGAAAGCCTGATTGCTTGCGCCAGCCATGTGCTTGGCAAAGCGCCGCCGCAACTGACGCATTTTGCAGTGGGCACCAACGATGACCCAAGCGATTTGTTGCCAAAAGCGCAGCAAATGTTAGAAAAGCTAGACACGGGCGAAGGTGTGATTGTGTTATCGGATATGTATGGCGCTACGCCTTGCAATTTAGTCACTAAACTACTCTCGCCCAGCCATGTAGAAGGTGTGGCAGGCGTGAATTTGCCCATGTTAGTGCGGGTACTTAATTATCGCGATAAACCAATAAAAACTTGTGTAGAAAAGGCCTTGAGTGGTGGCCGCGATGGCGTGGTGCATTTTACTAAAACCAGCTGTGACCACAATAAATAGAAAATTACTATGCTTAAAACTGACATCGAAATTATCAACAAACTTGGCCTGCATGCGCGTGCCAGCAGCAAGCTTACGCAAACGGCTAGCCAGTTTGCCAGTGAAATTTGGATAGAGAGAAATGGCCGAAAAGTCAACGCTAAAAGCATTATGGGCGTGATGATGCTGGCGGCTGGTATGGGCTCTATAGTTGGCCTAGAAGCCAATGGTGCCGATGAAACTGAAGCGATGGCCGCGCTACAGACGCTTATTAATGACTACTTTGGTGAGGGCGAATAAGTTGTTGTCAGACAATATACAGTCTAGCTTTAGTATGCATGGCATTGGTGTTTCTAGTGGCATTGCTATTGGCCGCGCGCATTTAGTCTCAAATGCATTGCTTGAGGTTGTGCATTACCAACTGCCAAAACACTTAGTAGATGACGAAATTAAGCGCTTTGAAAATGCCATTCATACGGTCAAAAATGATTTAGAAGTTATTCGCAATTCGCTCTCAAAAAATGCGCCCGCAGAATTAAGCGCGTTTATTGGCACACATTTAATGATGTTGGCCGATAAATCGCTATCTGAACTACCAAAAGACATTATCCGCAAAGAGCAATGTAATGCCGAGTGGGCGATTAAGCAGCAAATGGACGATATTGTTGAGCAGTTTGAGGCGATAGAAGACGCCTACCTGCGCGAGCGCCAACACGATGTGGTGCAAGTGGTGGAGCGAGTCATTAAAGTTTTGCTTGGTCACCCTGCGCCAGGGCAAGATACCGTTAAGCAAAATGAAAATGCCATCATATTAGTTGCGCACGATATCTCACCTGCTGATGCCATTCAGTTTAAGCAGCATAATTTTGCGGCATTTATCACTGATGTTGGTGGCGTTACTTCTCACACCGCCATTTTAGCGCGTAGCCTTAATATTCCTTCTATCGTTGCCCTGCAACGCGCGCGCGCTTTAATTAACGATGGTGAGCTCATTATTGTCGATGGCACGCTGGGCGTAGTGATTGCCAACCCATCTGCAGAAATTTTGGCCGAATATAAACTGCGCCAAGAACAGTTTGAGCTAGAACAACAAAAGCTAAAACGCATAAAATCTACCAAAGCCGTCACCATGTGCGGCACCGCGATTGAGCTGCATGCCAATATTGAAGTGCCCGAGGATGTGGCAGCGGTGAAGGCTTCTGGCGCCACGGGTATTGGCCTATACCGCACCGAGTTTTTGTTTATGAACAAGCGCGAAATGCCAGATGAAGAAGAGCAGTTTCAAGCCTATAAAAAAGTGGCTGAGGCCATGCATGGTATGCCAGTAACCATTAGAACATTGGATTTAGGTGCTGATAAGCAAATGAATCCTGATACGGTGAGCAATTGTGCTAACCCAGCACTGGGTTTGCGCGCGGTACGGCTGTGTTTAAGTGAACCGCAGATTTTTCATACGCAATTACGCGCACTTTTACGCGCATCACATTATGGTGATATTAAAATTCTCATTCCCATGCTTTCTACTTTGGGTGAGTTACGGCAGACTAAATTATTGTTAGAGCGCGCCAAATTAAGTTTACGCAAACAAAATATTCCGTTTAACGAGAACATTACGCTAGGCGGCATGATAGAAGTGCCCGCCGCCGCCATCAATGCCGAGGCATTTGCTAAAGAGCTCGATTTTATGTCGATTGGAACAAATGATTTAATTCAATACACGCTGGCGATTGATAGAACTGATGATGAGGTAGCGCATTTGTATAATCCGCTGCATCCATCGGTGTTAAAGCTCATCTCCATCACCATTAAAGCGGGTGCGAAACTAGGCAAGCCTGTGGCAGTATGTGGCGAAATGGCGGGTGATGCTAAACTGACTAGGCTGCTGATTGGTATGGGTTTACGCCAACTATCGATGCATCCGAGCAATGTATTAAGCGTCAAGCAGCAAATTCTGCGTAGCCAAATGACCAAGCTAAATAGCAATGCGCGTAAAGTGTTAAGTTATAGCGATTTAGAAAAAATTGAACCTCTTGTTGCAAAATTTAATCAGTATTAATTAGAAAAGGAATCACCATGGCCGACCAAATAGAAAACGCAATTACAAGTGATATTGCAGCACCCAGTAGTGACGACAAAAATATCGCCACTATCACGCATTTGGCTGGTACTGTTTTTTGGTTCATGCCTGCACTTATTGTGTGGATACTCAAAAAAGACGATAGCGCATATTTAGCTGATCAAGCCAAAGAGGCGCTCAATTTTCAAATTACCATGACGCTGGCCATGTTTGTCGCCAGTGTTTTGGTGTGGGTTTTAATTGGATTTATTTTAATTCCAATTGTTTGGTTAGTGAATATTGTATTTTGTATCATCGCTGGCATTGCTACTAGCAAGGGCGAGCTTTATCGTTATCCGCTTTGTTTAAGGTTATTAAGTTAGGCGTTTAAGGCTACTAAATTAAGCGCTTATTAATTAAGTTATTTATTAGAGAGAATTTTGTGTCAAATCCATTACCACACGCTACAAACCCATTATTGCATTTTTCTGGCCTACCTAAATTTAACGAGATTCAACCCGCGCATGTTTCGCCTGCGCTAGATACACTTTTAAGTGAAAGCAAGAAAATTATCGATGCCCTAGCAACCAATAGGGGCGCGCCCTCCTGGCAAGGCTTTGCAGTTAAATTAGAAGATTTGGATGAAAAAATAAGCCGTGCATGGAGCCAAGTAGGCCACATGAATGCGGTAGTGAATAGCCCAGAGCTGCGCGAAGCTTATAATACCAATTTGGCGAAGTTAACCGATTTTTACAGTGATTTAGCGCAAGATGAGCGACTTTACGCGAAGTATCGCGAAATTAGTACAAGCATAGAGTTTAAAAACTTAAACCCAGCACAACAAAAAATTATTAATAACGAGGTGCGTGATTTTAAATTAGGCGGCGCAGAGTTGCCCGCAAAAGAAAAGGCGCGCTTTAAAGCCATTAGCGAAGAATTATCAAAACTATCCAGCAAGTTTGAAGAAAATGTGCTGGACACCACCAATGAATACGCGCTCTATGAAATAGATAAAACGAAACTCACTGGCATTCCTGAAGATGTTTTGCAAGCAGCAGCTGAGGCAGCAAAAAGTGATGGCAAAGATGGTTACAAATTCACGCTGCACTTTCCCAGCTACTTACCAGCATTGCAATATGCCGATAATCGCGCTTTGCGCGAAACACTGTATCGCGCTTATGCCACGCGTGCTAGCGAGTTTGGTAAAAAAGAGTTCGATAACACACCAATTATTACCCAGCTGCTTAAACTTAAATTAGAAGAAGCTAAATTACTAGGCTTTAATAACTTTGCAGAGTTATCTTTAGCCACCAAAATGGCTGATACGCCGAAACAAGTGATTGAGTTTTTACAAAACTTAGCCGCCAAAGCCAAGCCATTTGCCACACAAGATATGCTTGAATTAACTGACTATGCCAAAAAACTTGGTATTAGCGATATGCAAGCGTGGGATGTGAGTTATGTGAGCGAGAAACTGCGCGAAGATAAATATGCGTTTTCTGATTTAGAGGTGAAGCAATACTTCCCTGAAGCCAAAGTGATGGCGGGTTTATTTAAAGTCATCGAAACCATTTTTGGCGTTTTTGTGCAAAAAACTGAATCGCCGACATGGCACGAAAACGCACATTTTTATAGCATTACACGGCATGATGGTAGCTTAGTTGGCCAATTTTATTTAGATTTATACGCCCGCAACAACAAGCGCGGCGGCGCGTGGATGGACGAAGCGATTACTAGACGCGTAGTAGATGGTAAGCTGACCACGCCTGTTGCTTATCTCACTTGTAACTTCTCCGCGCCTGTTGGCAATAAACCTGCGCTATTTACCCACGATGAAGTAATAACGCTGTTTCACGAGTTTGGTCACGGCTTGCACCACATGCTCACCGAGGTCAATGATTACAGTGTTTCTGGCATTAAAGGCGTGGAGTGGGACGCCGTAGAATTGCCTAGCCAGTTTATGGAAAACTTTTGCTGGGAATGGGATGTGCTGCGTCACATGACACAACATGTGGATACAGGCGCGCAAATTCCGCGTGAGTTATTCGACAAAATGGTCGCTGCCAAAAATTTTCAGGCAGGCATGCAAACAGTGCGCCAAGTAGAGTTTTCGCTGTTCGATATTACACTTCACAGCGCATTTGATCCGAACGGTACAAAAACGCCATTGCAATTAATTGAAGAAATCCGCGACCAAGTGGCGGTAGTTCGGCCACCTGTTTGGAACCGCTTTCCGAATAATTTTAGCCACATCTTCGCAGGCGGTTACGCCGCAGGTTATTACAGCTACAAATGGGCGGAAGTACTAAGCGCCGATGCCTACAGCTTGTTTGAAGAACACGGCGGTTTGAGTAAAGAAGCGGGCCAAAAATTTTGGCAAGAGATTTTAAGCCGAGGCGGCAGCCGCCCAGCCATGGAATCGTTTATTGCGTTTCGTGGCCGTGAACCGAGTATTGACGCGCTGCTGCGCCACAACGGAATGAACGCATAAAATTGTCTCCGTCACTATACTGCGTTGCTACATTTATTGTAGTGTGTTTGCATATAAGCACATATGCGGCTCACCCAAAAATAAACGCGCGCCTTGTCTAGTTTAGAATACAAATATTTCTGAAAATTTACAATCGAATGAGAAAAAATTAAATTGAAGCTGGCCACTTGGAATGTCAACTCGCTTAACGTGCGGCTACCGCATGTGCTAGATTGGTTGCGTGAGAATCCGATAGATGTGCTGTGCTTGCAAGAAACCAAGCAAGAAGACAGCAAGTTTCCATACCAAGACTTAAAAGCTGCCGGTTATAACGCGGTTCACTTTGGCCAAAAAACTTACAATGGCGTAGCGATTTTAAGCACACACAGCATGACCGCGGTTGAACACGGCATTGCGGGCTTTGACGATGAGCAAAGGCGTGTGATTTCGGCGACTATCAATCAAAGCGGTAATAATATTCGCGTAATTTGTGTGTACATTGTGAACGGCCAAGCGGTGGATTCGGAAAAGTACGAATACAAAATGCATTGGCTAGAGGCGCTTATCTATTGGCTTGCAGGTGAGCTGAAAAAATACCCAAATTTAGTGTTGCTAGGCGATTACAACATTGCGCCAGAAGACCGCGATTGCCATGACCCAGCAGCTTGGATTGGGCAGATTTTAGTTTCGCCCAAAGAGCGCGAAATGTTTGCAAAAATAACTGCGCTGGGCTTGCATGATAGTTTTAGATTATTTGAACAACCTGAAAAAAGTTTTAGCTGGTGGGATTATCGCATGATGGGGTTTAGGCGCAACTTTGGCATGCGCATAGACCATATTTTGGTGAGCAATGCGCTGAAAAGTAAATGTGAAAGCTGCATCATCGATAAAGCGCCGCGCAAATTAGAGCGTCCCAGCGACCACACGCCTGTGGTTTTAACGCTTTCAGATTAAAATATACTAAAAATACATCTACGCCACAGCCCAATATCCATGCGGCTTCCAGAGCATATAATTAACCTTTTATCTTAATCCCCAGCTGTTTTAATTTACGATACAAATGCGTGCGCTCTAGCCCAGAAATCTCGGCCAGCTTGCTCATATTGCTGTTGATAACCGCCATGTGGTGCTGAAAGTAAAAACGCTCAAAATCGTCGCGCGCCTCGCGTAGCGGCAAAGTTAAATTAATAGGCGATGATTGCAATTTAAGCTCTTGGCTAGCTGGGCTGCTGCTAAATTGCTCCAACACACGGCTCACATCGGCCAGCATAATTTTCTCTTCTAAACTGCTCAACATTAAGTTTTGCACCACTGCTTCTAGCTCTGCCAAATCGCCCGGCCAATCAGCGTTGCGTAAAGCATTCAATGCCGCCGTATCAAAGCTTTTATATTTTGCGCCAGTGGTTTCCACCAACAAATTAGCCATGGCGGTAACCAAGTCTGGAATATCCTCACGATGATCGTTGAGCGCCGGCACCTTGAGCGTACTTTGCGATAGCGTTTGCAGCAACACGTTATCAAACTCGGCCTTCTCGGCCAATTGCGGCAAACTGTAAGTACTGCCACACACCACCCGCACACTATATTTCTCGGCCTTGGCAAGTAACAATTGCAAGCCCTTTTGCTCGGTTTTGTTTAGCGCTGTCACTTCATCCACGTAAATAATGCCATCTTGCGCTTGCTGCAACAGCTCTAGCGGCGCGGTGGCCAGCTTATCGTATTCGGCTAGCCCCAGCCAAGGCGTCTCTTTGACGTGCAAAAAGCGCGCGCAAATCTCTAAACTGCCGCCTTTTTTGCCGATGAGTAATAAAGAGTTTTTGGTGTTGGCGACTTGCTCTAAGCGTTGTTTTAGCTCGTTAATGACTAAACTTTTGCCAAAGCTGGATAAATTCATCTCGGTTCTAGGTAAATTCTCTGCATGTTTTAGTGCAGCGTTCACCGTTTTTAGTAGCTTTTGCAATGCAATAGGCTTCTCTAAAAAATCAAACGCACCAATGCGCGTCGCCTCCACGGCTGTGTCTATGGTACCGTGTCCAGACATCATCACCACTGGCATGGTCAGCAACCCCGCATTACCCCACTCTTTTAGCAGGCTAATACCATCGCAATCGGGCATCCAAATATCTAGCAGCACCACATCTGGTCGCTGTTTTAGACGCGCATCGCGCGCAGCTTGCGCGTTTTCTGCCAGCGTCACCGCAAAGCCTTCATCTAGCAAAATATCGTGCAACAACTCGCGAATGCCAACTTCGTCATCTACCACTAAAATGTTTCGTGATGCCATGTTTTACTTCCTTTTAAATATTACTTTTTATGCTGATTTTGCCAAGCCGGTTTTGCCAAGCTTATGTTATTGACAGGCTTGCTTGTTGTTTTGCGTGCGATTGCTTTTTTAGTTGGTGCTTTTACTTGGTTTGTACTGGGCACTGCTTTTTCTATTGGCAACACAATACTAATACTGGCGCCACCAGTGGCGTTGTTTTCTATTTTAATTTGGCCCACATGTTCTTCTATCATCTTTTTAACAATCGCTAGACCCAAGCCAGTGCCATGCACTTTGGTGGTGACATAAGGCTCAAACGCGTGTGCCAACAACTCTGGCGGAAAGCCTTGACCGTTATCTTTAACCAGCAGTTTAATCTGCGTTTCGTCAAAGCTGGTTTGCACTAGAATCTCTGGCTTTGGCGTTTGTTTCAAGGCATCCTGCGCGTTTTGCATCAGGTTATGCAGTACCTGTCTTAGCATCGTAGCATCGCCTTTAATATCAGGCATGTTGGGCATTAAATTGTAGGTAATTTTAGCTTGTTCATTGTTTTCAGTATTCACTTCATAAAGTACAGCGACATCTTTAATCAGCTTATTAATATTCAGCTTAGTTAAAATCACTGACGGCGCACGCGCGTATTCGCTAAATTCGTTCACCATGCTTTTCATGGCGGTGACTTGGTTCACTATGGTATCGGTGGCGCGTTGCAACAAATTGGCGTCTTCGGTATTTAATTTGCTACTTAATTTGTGCTGTAACCGCTCAGCCGATAGCTGAATTGGCGTCAGCGGATTTTTAATCTCGTGCGCCAAGCGCCGCGCCACCTCGCCCCACGCGGCATCGCGCTGCGCTTGCGCCATTGTCGTTATGTCATCAAACACCACCACAAAACCATTGCCGGCACTGACTGGCAAACGCGTCGCACGCAGCAGTAATAGCTGCTTGCCTTGTGGGCGAATAATTTCTAATTGTTTGGTGAGTTCTTGTTTGGCTTGTTCTTGCGTTTTGGTCAAATCAAAGTGTGCTTGTAATAACTGCACAAATTCGGTTAAAAACGCTTGGCTTTTGCCTATGCCGCTAAAATGCTGGCCTTCAAACGGCGCCAAGTTTAGCCCCAACATGTTGCTGGCAATTAAATTATATGTGCGTAACTCGCCCTTTTCATTCATCGCCAGCACGCCCGATGATAAATGCGCCAAAATAGTTTCTAAATAACCGCGCGCAGCCTCTACCCGTGCGCGATTTCTTTCAGTGGCTTTGGTCGCGTCATCCAGTTGGCGCGTCATGCTGTTGAATGATTTAACCAATACGCCCAGCTCATCTTTACCATGCTCGGGCAGCATTTTGCTGTAATCGCCACTGGCAATGGCGCGCGTGCCTTCGGCCAATACAGTCAATGGCTGCGTTAAACGGCGGCTTAGCACAAAGGCAATCGCCAACGCCGATAACATAGCCAGCATCAGCACCAAGGTCAGCGTCAGCTTAAAAATATCTTTAATAGAATCGCGGCTATAAGATAGCTCTTGATAATCACGATAAACCTCTTGCACCGCCTCTGCCGTGTTAGAAAGCGATTTTGGCACCGGGTGCAACAGCTGCAAAATGCGCGTTTCGCCCGCCAGCTCTTGCACGCTCACCGGCGCCAAGACGCGCAAATACAGGCCTTTGTTGGGTATTGGCTCAATTTTTCCGTAAACACGCGTTTGCGCTTGGCGCAGCTGTGGAATGCTGGGTAAATCGGGCAAAAAACTGGTGGGGTCACTGCTAGAAACCGAAATAATGCGGCCTTGCGGGGTCAACAGCGTGGCATCTTGCACACCCGATTTTTCACGCAAATCATTTAGCATAGTAAAGTGATTGCTGGTTGGCTGAAATGCCAAATTGGTTGCCATATTTTCGGCTTTGTCTTCAATATCTTGCAGCATAATATCGAGTGCGCGCTGGCCTAAACTTAGGCCGCCATCTAGCGCTGATTCTACTTTGACGTTAAACCAAGATTCGATAGAACGCGTTAAAAAATTTACCGACACCAAATAAACCAGTAAGCCAGGAATAATCGCCATCAACGCAAACGCACCTAAATAGCGCAAGGTAAGGCGGCTACCCATGACGCCGTTGCGAATTTTTTTGGCGAGCTGCCAAAGTTGATAACTAATCAATGCAATCAACACGCCAGCCAGTGCAATATTCAGATACAGCAATATTTTGTAATATTCGCCAGAACTGGCAGTGTTGGCGCTGGCTAGCGACAGCAAGTACAACAGCACCAGCCCCAATGCCACGCTAACAAATACAATATATCGCATTAACTTATCATCTTATTTAAACAGCCATCATGGTTTTAGCTCTTTGCTGCCTAATTCTTTGCCATTTGGTTCTTTGCCGTTCAGCTCTTTGTTAGGCAAGTCTTTCAGTGCCCACTCAAACTTTTCAGAGGCAATATTCCACTTTTCCGATGCGATAGCGTCCACCTGAATGGCCTTGGGTAGCTTGCTTTGATCTAGCCGAATCAACAAAGCCGCTTTATACACCTCACCTTTTTCTAACAGCGATTTCTCTGCCACTTTCCACTCGTTTAAACTGGCTAAATCGCGTATCGCCTCGGCCAAACTTTCAAAACTTTGTTGATGTTTGCCGCGATTTACCAAATATTGGCGGCTAAGCGCGTGGTAACTTAAGGTAATGTTTTGCGTGGCGGTCACCACTTCGTCGTCAAACCAGTATTGGCGCGGGCTCACAATTTGAAACTCCACCACAAAATTAAGTGGCACGCCTTTATTCACTGCCTCTTCAATGTCGCTATCCAAGCGCATATCCACATCGGCAGCCAGGCTATAAAAATCGTCATGCGCGTGCAGCTCGGCACTTTTAATTTGAATATTAT
The DNA here is from genome assembly GCA_031422335.1 of Methylophilaceae bacterium. Lineage (GTDB taxonomy): Bacteria > Pseudomonadota > Gammaproteobacteria > Burkholderiales > Methylophilaceae > Methylotenera_A. Next base: position 21,440 of record JANOQW010000018.1, on the reverse strand, counting down.
TGCCCGCAAAGGCGTTGCCCGCCAACGCAAATATAGCGCTGGTGAGTAGCAGCGCAAGGCTAAGACTTTTGCAGTAGCGCGTAAAATAAGCCGTCATGTTGATGATTGGGGATAAGTTGAACACTTTTAGCATCTTTAACAGGTTTAATATCAATATTGGTATCAACGTCTTTAGTCAATAAAAGTGGCAGTTGGGTTGCATCTGCATTTTTTTGCAAAAACCAGTCAATTTGCTGTTGATTTTCTTCATTAAAAATCGAACACGTGACATAGAGTAATTTACCTTTTTTTGCCAAACATTGCCACAATTGTTGCAAAATTGCCGATTGTTGTTGCGTAAATGATGCTATATCGCGCTCGCGCCGCAGCCATTTAATATCCACATGCCTGCGCACAATACCTGATGCGCTACACGGCACATCGGCCAAAATATAATCAAACGGTATTTCTGTGGTGAAGGTGGCGGCATCACCAACCAATAAATTGGCATTTAATTTTAAACGGCTTAGGTTACTTTCTACGCGCTGCAAACGCGCTGCATCGTTATCTAGCGCGGTCAGTTCAACATCAAACAACTCTAAAATATGCCCAGCTTTACCGCCTGGCGCCGCGCAAGCATCTAGAACTCTTATTTTTTTTCCTTGGGCGCCTTTTTCAGGGCCGAGTATTTCAGAACCAAGTATTTCAGAGCCTAATAAATGCGCCGCCATTTGCGCGCCATAATCTTGCACCGAAACCGTACCATCTAAAAAGCCTGGAATTTGCTCAACAGGCATCGGTTTTTCTAACATTACCGCATCGGCGCCCAAATGCTGCGCAGCTATATTTTGTCGGGCTAATAATTGCAAATAATCTTCTGTGCTAATTTGCTTGCGATTCACCCGCAAAGTCAGTGGCGGATGCATATTGCCTATATTTAAGATGCTCGCATAACCAGTCTGAGACCCGCATGGATATTGGTCTGCAGGCATGCTATTTTGGCTATTAGCTTGTTCAGGATATTGGTTTTTAAGCTTATTTATCCACCATTGCGGGTAAGAATATTGCGCGACTTCATTGGTTTTCGGGTCAGCTTTTAACTTTTCTTTTAGCTCATCTTTTTGGCGCAAAAAGTTACGCAAAACGCCATTGACCAAACCTTTTGCCCAACGCGGCTTGGCGTCGCCCGCCGCTTTAACCGCTTGGTTCACCACGGTAAAATCATCAGCTTTATCATGCAATAATTGGTAAATTGCCACCAATAACAATGCTGTAATATGCGCATTGCTCAATGGTTTTTCGAGTAACTTCTCTAAGTAAGCATTCACCTCGCCATAAAATCTTAAAGTACCGTAACTTAAATCTGCCGCAGCGCCTTTTTGTTGTGGCGTAGCTTTAGGGTAAAGCTTAAGCGCTTCTGGCAAAGCCAGCGTGAGATTACGGCCAGAAAGCACATCGGATACGGCAATTGCAGCGATTTGTTGGGAAATATACAAGAGATGCTCAAGGTTTTTTAGATTGGGTAGATTTTACTTGATATGTTGCTTGTCAGGGGTAGCACAAACTAAATACATAACCCGTCAAAAGCCACTGGATTCCGTGTCACGCACGGAATGACGGTGCGTAGTGGGTTTTGACTTTAAATCTCCTTGCCGCGCCTTCGGCTTGAGCGGCAAATGCTAGGTGACGAGGACTGTTTGAGGATTGAAAATCCGAGTTCCGCAGTCACCACGCGGATGCGGCGCTAAGACCGAAGGAAACAAGCTGCACGGGGTAGCTTTTTCTTTGGTTTCTTTCTTTTGGCTATACAAAAGAAAGAAACTCGCATGTCGCGCGAGAGCGACATTGTTAAAATTGTATCAATGTAATTGTAAAAATAAAGCTGTTGGCCAACGATTTTGAGCTACTTTTAGTTGAACATGTTGTTGATATTTAATAGGTGACAAAGGTGATTTTGATTTGTGCCTTTGCTGATTACAGTATTTGCAAGCAGCTGCAATGTTATTTAAATTATCTTTGCCACCTTCTTGGCGCGGCAAAAGATGTTCAGCAGTACATTGATAGAACTTTGCTTGAGGCTTTGTAAGTTTGAATTTATTTGCAAAAGTTTCAGGCTTTTCTACCCACATAGGTTTATAGCAATAAATACAACAACCAGATTGTTGGTGATAAGCTTTTTGACGAGATTTGATTAGCGTTGTCGGCATGACGAGCTCCATAAAATTAAGGGAACCCCACATGCCTTAAGCAGGACATTCTGGGAACCAGTCGGCAATACCGTATCTGGCCAAAACAACTTACGACAAAAATCGATAAGTTAATTGAATACTATAGAATTTTTTCCGTAATAGCAATCATCAATAACTACTCGCCATCGCCATCAACCTTCTCACCCTCTCCTCTGTCTTTGGATGCGTACTAAACAAGCTATCAAACGACACACCTGCCAAAGGATTAATAATCATCATCTGCCCCGTCTCTGGGTGTGCTTCTGCCGTTTGATTAGGAATTTGTTTGGCGTAATTTTGAATTTTCTCCAACGCACTGGCTAACGATTTTGGGTCTTTGCTAATCTCTGCGCCCATTCTATCGGCCTCGTATTCGCGACTGCGCGAGATGGCCATTTGAATTAGCCCAGCCGCCATCGGTGCCAAAAACATCATCAGTATGCCAATAATCGGGTTGGGACGGTCGCGCCCGCCACCAAACATCATGCCAAACTGCGCGATAGAGCCAATGGCACCTGCCATGGTGGCAGAAATGGTAGAAATTAAGGTATCGCGGTGTTTAACGTGCGCCAGCTCGTGCGCCATGACACCGCGTAATTCGCGCTCGCTTAAAATTTGCATAATGCCCACCGTAGCAGCCACCGCAGCGTTCTCAGGGTTGCGGCCTGTGGCAAAAGCGTTGGGCTGGTTTTCGTTAATCACATACACTTTTGGCATGGGCAGCTCGGCATTTTCGGCCAGCTCTTTTACCATGGTGTAATAGTTACGAAATTGGCCATCACCATAATTATTTTCGGGACTCACTTGTACCGCGCCATACATTTTTAGTACGGCTTTATCCGAAAACCAATAGGCATAAAAATTCATCGCGCCTGCCAAACACAGCGCCATGATCATGCCAGTTGCGCCACCCATTGCGCCACCCACCGCGCCAAATAAGGCGGTAATAACCGCCATCAGTACAAAGGTTTTCATCCAGTTGCCGAACATAGTAATCTCCTAAAAAATGGAAGCCTTGCGTATGTGTAATATGAAGCTAAAAGATAAAAATTTCAAGCATGTAAACTGAGAGTTTAACTACCAAAAAAATTGATTATTTAAGTGATTAACTAAATATTTCGCCTAATTTGACATGCTGGCCTTGCGCAAATTGCTGCGCAGTTTGGCGCTTGCCGCCTGGCATTTGTAGCTCTGATATGATTAAAACAGCATCGCCACAAGCCGCATGGATATTGGCTCCCAGAGCATGTGGTAAAGCAATAATTTCACCTGCTTTTGCATTGGTTTGTTGTTGCAAAGCACTGGCAAACCATATTCTGCAGGTTTCACCACGAAACTGCGCGGTAGCGACTGGAAAAGGATTAAACGCACGTACTTGGCGCGAAATCTCAACTGCGCTTTTTTGCCAATCAATCGCGGCTTCAGCTTTTTCTAATTTATGCGCATAGGTGACTAAATTTTCCTGTTGGGCTTCGCTTGGCAAGCTACCATTCGCAGCCAAATCGTGCATAGCCTGTAGCATTAAATCTGCGCCTTGCTGGCTAAGTTTATCGTGCAGTGTTTGCGTGGTGTCGGCATCGGTAATGTTGACCACACCTTTGCTAATCATATTGCCCGCATCTAGCGCTGGCACTACTTCCATCATGGTGACGCCTGTTTCTGCATCGCCCGCCAACAAAGCGCGGTGAATGGGCGCGGCGCCACGCCAGCGTGGCAGCAAACTGGCGTGAATGTTGTAGCAGCCTAGCTTTTTATTTTGAAGGCTAAATAAGTTTAAAACGACGGTGGGAATAATTAAGCCGTATGCTGCCACTATCATCACATCGGCATTCACAGAGGCGATTTTCGCTTGGACATCGATGGGCTTCAAGCTTTCTGGTTGGAAAACACTTAAATTGTGCTGTAAAGCCAATTGCTTAATTGGGCTGGCCTTTAGTTGCATACCGCGCCCAGCGCGGCGATCGGGTTGAGTCAATACCATGCCAATTTCTAAGCCAGCCTCAATTAAAGCTTTAAGCGCAGGCACTGCAAACTCGGGCGTTCCAGCAAATATAATTTTCATGAATTAAACTCTTTTACTATTTTTAAATTCATTATTACAAAATGTAATTTTTTAAGCCAGACTAGGCGCATGCAAAAAATATTGACGCATCATATAGCGAATATGTAAGGATATATTTTTTGTAAGCAACGCAAGATTTAAAAATCGTGTATGGCAACAAAAATTGTATTTTCAATATGAATTTCGAGCAATTTCGCGAGCGTGTTTACTCATTTTGGCTTTGATGCGATTGCGCTTGAGTGGCGATAAATATTCCACAAACACTTTACCTAGCAAGTGGTCCATCTCGTGCTGAATACACACTGCCAGCAAGCCATCGGCTTTTAATTTGAATTTTTTGCCATTGGCATCTAGCGCTTCTACCGTAATGTGTTCGGCGCGCGTCACTGTTTCGTAAACGCCTGGCACCGATAAGCAGCCTTCCTCGTAGTCTTGCTCACCTGTTTTAGCGACAATTTTAGGGTTAATAAACACTTGCAACTTGTTTTGTTCTTTACTGGTGTCCACCAATAACAATTGAATGTGTTTATCCACCTGCGTAGCCGCCAAACCAATGCCAGGTGCGTCATACATGGTCTCGGCCATGTCTGCAATTAATGTACGAATATCATCATTCACTTCTTGCACAGGTTTGGCCAGCGTATGCAAACGTGGGTCGGGATAATTGAGTATTGTCAGTTTTGCCATAATAAAAGTAATAAAGTGTTGTCTTATATCAACAATCCAATATAACAAAAGTGCTGTTTTAGCAAAAAAGCTTGATTGTTGAATGGATTACATGCTAAATTTAATGCAATTTCGCGAATGCAAAGTGTACTATTTTGCCGCTTTTGACCGAGGTCATGCAATGAAAAAACGTATTATAACGCTGCTTGTGCTTAGCTGCTTAAGCTTTAACCTATTTGCTGATGAAATTGCATTGCAAAAAAACGCGCCTGAACGCTATGTGGTGCAACGTGGCGACACGCTGTGGGGCATTTCTGGCAAGTTTTTAAAAGACCCATGGCAATGGCCAAAAGTTTGGCGCATGAACCGCAGCCAGATAAAAAATCCGCACCTTATTTACCCAGGTGACGTAGTTGCGCTAGACACCAGCAGCGGCAGCCCGCAACTTAAATTGATACGCGAAACAGTCGTGCTAGAGCCGGGTATTGTGGAAGAGCCATTGGCAGAAGAAGCGATTCAGACTATTTCGCCAAGCGTCATTACGCCCTTTTTAAGCCAACCGTTGCTAATAGAAAATAGCCAGTTAGATACATCGCCACGTATTATTTCAGGCCCTGATAATCGTGTGATTTTAAGCCCTGGTACCCGCGTTTACATTAATGATATTAAAGACGGTGCTGGTACACATTGGAATGTTTATCGCCCAGGCGAGCAATTAACTGACCCTGACACGCGCGAAGTATTAGGCACAGAGGCAATTTATCTGGGTGATGTCGATATTGCGCGTTATGGTGCGCCTGCCACGGGCGATATTGTGCGTGCCAAAGAAGAGATTTTTGCAAAAGATCGTTTGGTAGTATCAGCCGATGAATTTAAAAGCAGCTTTGTGCCACATGCGCCAGAAAAAGAAATTAACGGTCGTATTATGCGCATTTATGGTGGCGTTGCGGAAGGTGGGCCGAATACAGTCGTTTCAATTAATCGTGGTAAAAATGATGGCTTAGAAGAAGGCCATGTGCTGGCGATTAAGCGTTATGGCAAAGTGATTACTGACCCAGAATACAAAGACCCAAAAACTAACCAGGTGACGCCCGAAGAGAAAAAATTAAAAGAGCTTAATTTTGACGTAACTACTGGGCCAGATGGCAAAAAAGTAGTGAATTTTGAAAAGGACGTGAAACAAACCAAGGTGGTATTAAAACCTGGACAAGTTAAATTGCCTGATGAACGTGTGGGTTTGATGATGGTGTTTAGAACTTTTGACAAAATATCTTATGGTTTAATTATGAACTCATCGGACGCAGTTTATACGCTAGACGCAGTGCAAACGCCCTAAATGCAGTCAATAATGCAAGCAAGCGCCGACATTCAAAATAGTGATGTCGCGCAATGGATTGCGCTGAATCAAACCCCAGGTTTAGGCAACGCAGCACTCTGCCAACTGCTTAACAAATTTGGCTCGCCAGATGCGATTTATAGTGCCAGCATTAGCCATTTACGCGAAGTGGTGGATGATGACATTGCGAGAAAAATTAGCCAAGGCGTAAATGTTGATGCAATTACGCCGACTTTAGATTGGCTTAAAAAAGACAATGCACATATTGTCACGCTAGCCGATAGCGAATATCCACAAAAATTACTCGAGATTAGTAACCCGCCAGCTGTGCTGTATGCGATTGGTCATTTACATTGGCTGAATCACCCCAGCATGGCGATAGTAGGTAGCCGCAGCGCCACACCACAAGGCGAAAAAAATGCCGAAGAATTTGCTGCAAGTTTGTGCAATTTGGGTTTGTGTGTAGTGAGCGGCATGGCGCTTGGCATAGATGGCGCAGCGCATAGGGGCGCATTAAAAGCCAATGGCGCCACCATTGCTGTGGTGGGCACTGGGCTAGATATTGTTTACCCAGCGCGGCACCGCGATTTAGCACACAAAATTGCCGAGCGCGGCTTAATTATTTCTGAGTTTCCTCTAGGGACGCCATCAAAAGCACAAAATTTTCCGCGACGCAACCGCCTTATTAGCGGCTTAAGCCTTGGCTGCTTGGTTGTGGAGGCGAATATTGACAGCGGCTCACTGATTACTGCGCGCTTAGCGACTGAACAAGGCCGTGAGGTATTTGCCATACCTGGTTCGATACACTCGCCCGTAGCCAAGGGTTGCCATCAGCTAATTAAGCAAGGTGCAAAGCTGGTTGAAAACACGCAAGATATTATAGAAGAAATAAAAAACTTATTGCCAGCGCATAGCCCAACAGGACTAATGGGTGAAATGATTAGTGAAGTAGAAATGAGCCTAGAAGGCAATACAGTACTTGATTTGATGGGGTTTGATGCGATTAATTTTGATCATTTGCAACAACTTAGCGCATTGACTACTGAAGCACTTTCCGCCATGCTGATGATGTTAGAACTGGATGGCAAAGTTACAGTCTTAAATGGTAATAAATATCAGCGTTTAGTTTAGACTTTGATTGAGCCATAGGCGCGGGAATACTAACAATAAAAATAGATTCCATCTTTAAATTTTAAGGATAACTATGTTTGAAGTTTTAGTGTTCATGTTCGAAAACTACTTTGCCAATCATGCGCAGCCAGATAGCGAGGTGCTGACGCAAGAGCTTTCTGCGGCAGGCTTTGCTTACTCTGACATTACTGGCGCAGTAAGCTGGTTTGATGAAATGCAAAGTATGCTGGCACTGCCTCCCGCGATTTATTGCCACAAAGATTCTGGCATGCGCATGTTTGCAAGTAACGAGCTCAAAAAAATCAATACGGAAAGTATCAGCTTTATCTTGTTTTTACAGCAAGCCAATGTGATTAACGATGTAGAGCGTGATTTAATTATTGACCGCGCCATGGCGCTAAAACAAGAGCGTATTCAAATTGAAGAAATGCGCTGGATTACCATGATTGCGCTATGGAACGCGGGCCGCGAAAAAGATTACTTATTTGTAGAAGATGCCATGTTTAACCCGCGCGGGCTGACGATTCACTAAGCTTTTTATTGGACTTTTGAGTCAGCTTCTAGGCCGATATTTTTCACAATGGTACTGATAATGCCCGCTTGATTAAGTGTATAAAAATGCAAGCTGGGCACGCCCCAAGCGAGCAAAACCTCGCACAGTTCACTTACCACATCAATACCCAGCGCGCGTAGCGACGGCATATCATCGGCATACGCCTCTAAACGCATACGCAACCAACGCGGAATTTCTGCACCACATACGCCCGAAAAGCGCGCTAATTGTGTGTAGTTGTAAATTGGCATAATGCCCGGCACAATTGGTACTGTAATGCCATCCGCTACGCAACTATCGACAAATCTAAAATAAGCATCGGCGTTATAAAAATATTGCGTAATGGCTGAATTGGCACCTGCCTCAACTTTACGCTTAAAATTCGCCATATCTTTGGCGGCCGAAAGCGCCTCGGGGTGAAATTCTGGATAAGCAGCCACTTCTAAATGAAACCAATCACCCGTTTCTTGCCGAATAAAACTGACCAATTCATTGGCGTGTTTAAAGTCGCCCGCACTTACTTCGCCAGACGGCACATCACCACGTAAAGTGACTAAACGCTTAATACCATGCGCTTGGTAGGCGGTGAGTAGTTCGCGAATCTCTTGTTTGCTAGACGAAATACAAGAAATATGCGGCGCCGCATGGTGGCCTTCTGCTTGAATTTCAAACACAGTATCTTTAGTGCGATCTGTGGTAGAGCCGCCAGCACCAAAGGTTACAGAGAAAAATTCTGGGTTAAATTGTGCCAGCTGCACACGTGTCTCACGCAAGTTGGCAATGCCATCTGCAGTTTTAGGCGGGAAAAACTCAAAACTTAATGGAGTATATTTGTTATCGGTATGGCTCATTATATTGACTCGAGTTTAATTTAATCTTTTTATTTTTACTTTTTATCGATGACGATTGCGCTTAAAATCCACGAAATAATGCTGTAGACAATTGCCCCGATAATGCCAGCTATCAAGGTTTTTACCTCAAATCCATCTAAAAAGTTACCTACTAGCCAGAACAAAATCCCGTTTATCACAAATATAAATAAACCCAGTGTAATAATCGTTACAGGCAATGTCAGTATTAGTAAAATTGGCTTAATTAACATATTAACTAAGCCAATCACTGCTGCAGCTATTAAGGCTGCCATAAAGCTAGACACATGAATACCAGGTACTAAGTACGCTACACCTAATAAAGCCAGTGCATTTAATAACCACCCAATGAGTAATTTCATGTGTCTATTCCCTCTAATTTAATAAAAGTCTTAATAGCGATATGTGTCTGGCTTGAAAGGACCATCTTGCGATACGCCAATATACGCTGCTTGTGTTTCACTTAGACGCGTTAATTGTGCATTCAACTTTTTCAATTGCAACACCGCAACTTTTTCATCTAGATGTTTTGGCAATACATAAACGCCTATTGGGTAATCGGCCTGACGTGTAAACAACTCAATTTGTGCAATGGTTTGATTAGCAAAGCTTGAGCTCATCACGTATGACGGATGGCCTGTACCACACCCTAAATTCACTAAGCGGCCTTTTGCCAATAAAATAATTTTTTTACCATTTGGGAAAATCACATGGTCAACTTGTGGCTTAATTTCATCCCACTCATATTTTTCAAGTGAAACAACATCAATTTCGTTATCAAAGTGACCAATATTACATACAATGGCTTGGTCTTTCATTTTTGCCATGTGGTCATGCGTAATTACGTGGTAGTTACCTGTAGCCGTTACAAAAATATCTGCATGTTCAGCCGCGTAATCCATAGTGACGACGCGGTAGCCTTCCATCGCTGCTTGTAATGCGCAAATTGGGTCAACTTCTGTCACCCAAACTTGTGCAGATAGCGCACGCAATGCTTGTGCAGAACCTTTGCCCACATCGCCATAACCAGCAACCACCGCCACTTTACCTGCAATCATCACGTCAGTTGCGCGTTTAATCGCATCCACTAAACTTTCGCGGCAACCGTATAAGTTATCAAATTTTGATTTAGTAACAGAATCGTTGACGTTAATTGCTGGGAAAGCTAATTTGCCTTCTTTATGCATTTGATACAAACGATGCACGCCAGTTGTCGTTTCTTCGGTTACGCCAATAATTTTAGCCAAGCGCACAGAATACCAAGTTGGGTCAGTTTTTAATTTGGCTTTAATTGCATCAAACAAGCAAATTTCTTCTTCACTTGTTGGTTTGGAGATTACTGTTAAATCTTTTTCAGCACGCGTACCAAGATGCAACAATAATGTTGCATCGCCACCATCATCTAAAATCATATTCGTATAGCCACCGTCTTGCCACTCAAAAATGCGGTGCGTGTAATCCCAATATTCAGTTAATGTTTCGCCTTTGATCGCGAACACTGGCGTGCCGCCGGCGGCAATTGCCGCTGCTGCGTGGTCTTGCGTAGAGTAAATATTGCACGATGCCCAACGTACTTCTGCGCCTAAATCTTTCAGCGTTTCAATCAGCACTGCGGTTTGAATCGTCATGTGCAGTGAGCCAGTAATGCGTGCGCCTTTTAGCGGTTGCGCAATGGCAAACTCTTCACGAATCATCATTAAGCCTGGCATTTCGGTTTCGGCAATGGCAATCTCTTTGCGGCCAAAAGCAGCCAAACCAATGTCGGCAACAACATAATCTTTAGTTTTTACTGCATCTTTTTGAGTCACGGTATTCATTATCAATCCTTAAAAAAATGAATGTGAACAGAAGGGAATGGAAATTTATAGAACTAAAACGGAAGAGTTTTTAATAAACATACATTAAAATCTTGTCGGCGTTTTGTTCACCCAGTTCCCGTGTCTGGCACGGTTAAATAATTAGGTGAACGCCGTTTGAAAGATTTTTAATCTCCCTAACCGAGCCTAGAGCTTGTGCTTTTATCAAAAAAGCTAGCTTCGCAACGTTCCTCGGTTAATTTTACTGCTAGATAGAACTCATTATAGCGAATTGGTTCAGATTGTCAAAATTGGGCTTAAAAAATGAGCCTGAAAACGAGCTGCGAAAACGAGCTGATTGACGCGTGTAAAAAATTATGCTCTGCAAGCCGCATAGATATTGGCTTGCAGAGCATCGAAATAATTACCTGAAAACTTTAATTACTTAGCAGCCGCTTTTAATGCTGCTGCCTTATCTGTCTTCTCCCAAGTAAACTCTGGTTCTTCGCGACCAAAATGGCCATAAGCAGCAGTTTTGGTGTAGATTGGGCGCAGCAAATCGAGCATTTTTACAATGCCTTTTGGACGCAAATCAAAATGCTCACCCACTATTTGCGTCAACTTTTCATCTGAAATTTTGCCTGTGCCGTAGGTTTCTAACATAATAGAAGTCGGTTTTGCCACACCAATCGCATAGCTGATTTGCACCATGCATTTGTCGGCCAAGCCTGCCGCTACAATATTTTTAGCCACATAACGTGCTGCATAGGCCGCGCTGCGATCTACTTTTGATGGATCTTTACCCGAGAAAGCGCCGCCGCCATGTGGCGCTGCGCCACCGTAAGTGTCGACAATAATTTTACGACCAGTTAAACCACAATCACCCTGTGGGCCGCCAATTACAAAGCGTCCAGTCGGGTTAACTAAATATTTAATATCACCTTTAATGAGCTCTTTGGGCAACATTGGCTTGATAATTTCTTCAATCACTGCTTCACGAATATCTTTCAAATCCATCTCTGGTGCATGTTGCGTAGAAACTACCACGGTGTCGATAGAATCTGGTTTGCCATCGACATATTTAATCGTCACTTGCGATTTTGCATCTGGGCGCAGCCAAGATAAAACACCATTTTTTCTTAATTGCGCTTGGCGTTCCATTAATCGGTGGCTTAACCAAATCGGCAATGGCATCAGTTGTGGTGTTTCATTCACCGCATAGCCAAACATCAAGCCTTGGTCGCCTGCGCCTTGATCTAGCGGGTCGTCATGCGCGCCATCGACGCCTTGGGCGATGTCGGGTGATTGCTTGTCGTATGCAACTAACACCGCACAACCGCGGTAATCGATGCCGTAATCAGTATTGTCATAGCCAATACGTTTAATGGTTTCGCGTGCGACTTTAATATAGTCCACATTTGCGGTAGTAGTAATTTCACCAGCTAATACAACTAAGCCAGTATTGGCGAGGGTTTCAGCGGCAACGCGCGCGGTTGGATCTTGTGCCAAAATAGCATCTAAAATACTGTCTGATACTTGGTCTGCGAGTTTGTCTGGATGGCCTTCAGAAACGGATTCTGAAGTAAAAAGATAATCGTTCATTTGTGTGCGCCTTGAAATAAAATAATAAAAAAGTAAAACAATATTCACTAAAGGCTGAAGGAATATTGAAAATCACTTTGAGTCTGTATGTACAGGTCGCGTATTGTACACTTATAACTACTTGTAAACATACAAATTTGCTAGAATAGCGTAACTTTAAACTTAAGCTTTTATGTTACTAAACTTCACCAAAATGCATGGCGCTGGCAACGATTTTGTAGTCGTTGATAGCTACTCTGCGCCTGTAAATTTAACTACCACACAAATCAAAAAAATCGCTAATCGCAATTTTGGCGTGGGTTGCGACCAGCTTTTAATTGTCGATAAAACGTCGCTGCCGAATGTGGATTTTAAATATCGCATTTTTAATGCCGATGGTGGCGAGGTAGAACAATGCGGCAATGGTGCGCGTTGTTTTGTACGCTTTGTGCAAGCTAAAGGCTTAACCAAAAAAAGTGAGATAAAAGTAGAAACTGCCAGTGGTTTGATCACACTGACCTTGCATGACGATGGCCAAGTGACGGTGAACATGGGTGCGCCAATATTTGAACCTGCAAAAATACCTTTTTTAGCTGAAAAAAAACAAAAACTATATGCTCTGCAAGCCAATACCAGAGCCGTTTCTGGCGGTATAACAAAAAGCGCGGGTGCTGGCGCTGCTCTAGAAATAGCAGCGCTTTCTATGGGTAATCCGCATGCGGTTTTGATTGTGGACAATGTAGAAACCGCCAACGTGGCGGAGTTTGGTCCAGCAATTGAGTCACATGCGCAGTTTCCGCAGCGCGTCAATGTAGGTTTTATGCAAATTCTGAATTCGCACGAAATTAAATTGCGCGTGTATGAGCGCGGCGCTGGCGAAACGCTGGCATGCGGCACTGGTGCTTGCGCGGCAGCAGTTACAGGCATTCAACTTGGCTTGTTACAAAGCCCTGTGTTAGTGCATGCCCGTGGTGGCGATTTGCAGATAGAATGGCAAGGTGAGAATGCACCTGTGATGATGACAGGCGACGCAGAAATTGTGTTTGAAGGCAGCATTAATATTTAAGGGGAAATGATGCAACAAGATGACGTTAAGGCCTATTTAAAAGCCAACCCAGAATTTTTTGAGCAAAACGCTAGTTTTTTGGCCGAAATTAAACTACCTAGCCCGCATGGCAACGGCACCATTTCACTGGCCGAGCGGCAGCAATTGGCACAGCGCGATAAAATTGACGCGCTTAAAACAAACTTTGCCGAGCTGGTGCTAAACGCGCGCGATAACGATGCCATCACCAATAAAATCCAAGCGCTGAATATCACGCTGCACGAAGCCAAGAACTTTGATACGATAGAACAGCTAATTAGCGACACATTGCCCGAAAATTTTGATTTATCTGAAACCTGTTTGCGTATTTGGGCAAACCCGCTTGACTCTAGAAACCGTGCCAACTTGGTGTTTAATAGCGTGACAGAAGCACAAAAATCTTGGGTTGCCGCGCTGCAACAGCCTTATTGTGGTAAGCAGCCAGAAATTGCCTCAGATGATTGGTTTATTGAGCCTGCCGCGTCCATCGCACTCATCCCATTGCGTAATACGCATAATATTGGCTTTTTAGCATTAGCCAGCGAAGATAAAAATCGCTTTTATGCCGAGATGGGCACAGATTTTCTGAACAAAATTGGCGAAATTTTAAGTGCTGCCTTATCTAGACATTTGGATTTAAGCTAAAGCGATTGCTTTAAATAATGTGGATTTACTAACTGAATATATTCAATTTTTACAATTTGAGCGTGGTTTAAGCCCGCTCACCCGCGAAAATTATGCCCGAGATATTACGCAACTCATTAAGCTAACAGACTCGACAGAATTAGCCTCTTTACAAACACAGCACATTCGCCGTTTTATCGCCACGCTACACTCCAAAGGCTTGGGTGGCAAAAGCATTGCACGCATGCTTTCTAGCTGGCGCGGATTTTTCACTTTTTTGGTCAATCGCAAAGGCTACAGCAATAACCCAGTGATTGGTTTGCGTGCGCCAAAATCAGCCAAAACTTTGCCGCAAGCGCTATCTATTGAGCAAGCCAGCAAGCTAGTGGATATTAAAGAAAATGACACTTTAAGCGTACGCGACCATGCCATTTTAGAGCTATTTTATTCCAGCGGTTTGCGCTTAAGTGAGTTGGTTAATCTGAATATTGACGCGCTAGATTTTATTGAAGGCACTGTGCAAGTAACGGGTAAAGGCAACAAAACGCGCATTGTACCAATGGGCGCACACGCGATTATTGCCATTAAAAAGTGGTTAGAATGTCGTGCTCAAATATCTCCAAAACAAGCGACTTTAAACAATGCCTCTGCAGGCCGCTTGTTTATTGGTCTGCAGGGCAGGCCAATTTCCTCGCGCAATATTCAATATCGCATTAAAGGCTGGTCAATCAAGCAAGGCATCAACTCCAGCGTGCACCCGCATATGTTGCGCCACAGTTTTGCCACCCATGTGCTGCAAAGTAGCGGCGATTTGCGAGCAGTGCAAGAAATGCTGGGCCACGCTAACATTAGCACCACGCAAGTATATACGCATTTGGATTATCAACATTTAACCAAAGTGTATGACGCAGCGCACCCTAGAGCTAAGAAGAAATAAGAGCGAAAAAGAAATAGGCCAAAAATAGAAACCAAAATTCTAATGATACAAACCTACCATGCCCACATTTACTTTGCTTTAGATGAATTGACTTTGGCCACGCAAGTGCGAGAAAACATCATTGCAGCGTTACCGCAACTTACTTACACAGGTCAGCTTATTCCAATTTCTATTGGCCCGCACCCGCTACCCATGTTTGAAATTCACATTCCTGCTGCAAGCATTAACCTTGCCATGGCGACGATTGATAGGTTACGCAAAGAATTTTCGGTGCTGGTTCACCCAGTGCAAGCAGACGAGCTTGCCGCGCATACAAGCGGCGCAAGGTGGCTAGGTAAAAAACTCACGCTTAATTTAAATGTGTTGAAGTAATATTTTAATAGTAAAAATTCCGCTTTAGCCGCAAATAACTAAATACCACACAAATAAAAATAAGAAAATCGCCACCATTACCGCTGCACTGCCAATATCTTTGGCACGCGCTGCCAGCGCATGGTGGTCGATTGAAGTGTGATCTACCGCCGCTTCAATGGCCGAATTTAATAACTCCACAATAAACACCAGCACGGTTGCGCCCACCAACAAAATACGCTCAATATTGGTTTGGCCTACATAAAACGCCAGTGGCAAAAAAATTACCATCAACCAAGTTTCTTGACGAATCGCCGCTTCATTTTTATAGGCTGCTTTTAAGCCAGCAAGCGAGTAACCCGCTGCCTTGGCAATGCGCTCTAAACCGTTTTTACTTTTAAATGGGCTTTCCATGTTCGCCTTTGTAAACTAAATTAATACAGTAATTTTAACATGCGTTATCATATTGTTTTTAATATGAATGAGTAAGCAATATGGCACGCACTGTAAATTGTATTAAATTAGGTAAAGAACTAGATGGCATGGACTTTCCCCCTTACCCAGGCGAGCTTGGCAAAAAAATCTACCTGAACGTGAGCAAAGAGGCGTGGGCAGCTTGGTTAAAACAACAAACCATGCTGGTAAACGAAAACCGCTTAAGCTTGGCCGACCCCGCTGCACGTAAATATTTAAGCGAACAAACCGAGAAATACTTTTTTGGAGATGGTGCAGATACTGCCAGTGGTTATGTGCCGCCTAAAGAATAATTTTTACTTAAATCTAACTGGGTAACTAAAATTATTCCCGTCGATATAATTCTACTGCTCTCAGGAATACCTGCTACTGGCAAGAGCACGTTTGCGCGGCATCTTACTACAAATCATGGTTTTGCTCATTACGACTTAGAACGCCAATCAAACGAGTGGCCTTATTCATCACTACATCCCATATGGGATAATTCGAGAATTGAATTCGTTAAGCAATTACGATTACGTCATACTCGTATTGTTTTAGATTGGGGATTCCCTCCACCATGTCTTCCTTGGGTGCAAGAGCTATTATCAGAAGGTGTTCAACTTATTTGGTTTAACGGTGATATTTCTCATGCACGAGAGAAAATTATTGCGCGTGACCAATCAGATGGTACAAACTTTGATAACCAAGTTTCGGCTATCCAAGCAGCATCATTACCAAGTCCTCTCAGTTGCAGAATCATTACTACCATAGCTGCCAGCGGGGAGCACATAAGCACGGATGAAATTGAAAACTTAGTATTTAACTAATCAAAACAATGCCTCTGCAAGCCAATATCCATGCGGCTTGCAGAGGCATTTATTTATAATATAAATTAGTTATTTCTTGTAAGTTTTCACACCATCTGCTGTCGCCAGCAACAACACATTCGCTGGTCTTGCGGCAAACAATCCATTCGTCACTACGCCAACGATTTGGTTGATTTTCGCTTCCATCGCCACTGGGTCAACAATGTTCAAGTTCCACACATCTAAAATCACGTTGCCATTATCGGTGGTGAAATCGCGCAATTTTGGTTGGCCACCCAGTTTTACCAGCTCGCGCGCCACATAGCTTTTTGCCATGGGTAACACTTCTACTGGCAATGGAAACTTGCCCAATACGGGCACATATTTAGTCTCGTCACAAATACAAATAAAGGTTTTGGCCACAGCTGCCACGATTTTTTCGCGCGTGAGTGCCCCACCGCCGCCCTTTAGCATATGCAAATGTTCGGTGATTTCATCTGCGCCATCCACATAAATATCCATGCCATCCACACTGTTTAAATCGAATACTTCAATGCCGTGACTGCGTAAACGTTGGGCGGTGGCTTCGGAACTGGCAACTGCGCCTTCAATTTTGTGTTTTACTTTTGCTAACTCTTCAATAAAAAAGTTGGCGGTAGAGCCTGTGCCCACGCCGATAATACCTTCTTTAACATAAGCCACAGCGGCTTGGGCGACTTGCTGTTTTAATTCGTCTTGTGTAAATGCCATTCTGCTTAATCCTTTTTTAAATTCTTTATAATGCTGATAATTCAATATAATAACCTGCATTGGCCTTTTTAAAAATAACGCATGCCCATAAACTATAAGCACAACATAGAAAACTCGCGTGTGTACGACGTTGCTAAAAACACGCCTCTCGAGTTTCAGCCAAATTTATCGGCACGCATTCATAATCGCGTGTTGCTAAAACGCGAAGATATGCAACCTGTGTTCTCATTTAAGTTACGTGGTGCGTATAACAAAATGGCAAATCTACCAACCGACGTGCTGAAGCAAGGTGTAATTGCGGCCAGCGCCGGCAACCACGCACAAGGTGTGGCGCTGGCTGCGCAAAAATTGGGTTGCCGCGCAGTGATTGTGATGCCCACCACCACGCCCGCCATTAAAGTGAATGCAGTAAAAAGCCGTGGCGCAGAGGTTGTTTTATTTGGCGATAGTTATTCTGACGCTTATGTAAAAGCTTTGGAATTGGAAAAACTCGAAAGCCTGACTTTCGTTCACCCTTACGATGACCCTGATGTGATTGCTGGCCAAGGTACGATTGCGATGGAAATTTTGCAGCAGCATCCTGAGCCTATCGAAGCGATATTTTGCTGCGTAGGCGGCGGCGGGCTATTGGCGGGCATTGCGGCTTATGTAAAAGCCGTGCGGCCAGAAATAAAAGTGATTGGCGTAGAGGCACAAGATTCTGAAGCGATGACCGAATCACTAAAACAAGGTAAGCGCGTCATATTGGACCAAGTTGGGCTGTTTGCCGATGGCGCCGCCGTGAAACAAGTCGGCGAGCATACATTTAAACTTGCCCAACAATTTGTTGATGAAATGATATTGGTGGATAACGATGAAATTTGCGCCGCCATTAAAGATGTATTCGAAGATACGCGCAGCATTTTAGAGCCCGCTGGTGCGCTGGCCACTGCGGGCATTAAACAATATGTTGCGCGCAATAATATGACGAGCAAAACGCTGATTGGCATAGCCAGTGGCGCGAATATGAATTTTGACCGCCTGCGTTTTATTGCCGAGCGTGCCGAGTTGGGCGAGCAACGCGAAGCTATTTTGGCAGTGACGATTCCTGAGCAGGCGGGTGCATTTAAAGCATTTTGTAAGCTGCTGGGAAATAATGGACAGGAAAACCGCAATATTACCGAGTTTAATTACCGCTTTTGTGACCCTAGTGCGGCGCATATTTTTGTGGGCTTGGCGATTGCCAACGCAACAGAAACCGGAAAGCTGATTGTTGATTTGGCTGCGCAAGGATTAAACGCGATTGATTTAAGTCATAACGAAATGGCCAAGCTGCATTTGCGCCATTTAGTCGGCGGCCGCGCGCCGCAGGCCGAACACGAAGTTGTGTATCGCTTTGAGTTCCCAGAAAAACCCGGTGCGCTGATGAAGTTTTTAGAGTCAATGGGCCAAGATTGGAATATTAGTTTATTCCATTACCGCAACCATGGTGCCGATTTTGGCCGCGTGTTAGTGGGCATGCAAGTACCGCCGCATGAACAAAACGAGTTTTTGGCGTTCTTAAAGCAACTTGGTTACCCTTATTGGGACGAAACCGATAACCCCGCGTATCAGCTGTTTCTTGGTTAGCAAAGTTATTAGCATTGGCTGTAAGCAGCCAATATTGTGGTTTATTTAAACCTTTACACAATTGATGACTTTAATAAGTAATTGTTTTTATTACATAAAATAATATATACTGATTAGTATAATTTTTGCTTAATATAATTGATTTAGACTTAACTTTGGAGAAGTAAATGATTTTGTTGCCCCTAAATAAAACGCGTATTAGTGTGATGCTGCTGGCTTTGGTGGCAGGTTTAACTGCTTGCGATAAACCAGCAGATAATAAAACTGAAGCAGCAGCCCCACAAGCAAGCGCTGGCGCGGCCGCTGGCGATGCTGAAAAAGCTACAGATACGAATAAAGGTGTGGCTTATGTCACTAGCCAAGATGCAGGCGTAAGCGTAATTGATTTGGCCACCATGAAAGTGGTAAAAACTTTTGATGTAAAAGCCAAAGGCCCACGTGGCTTGGGCATAACTGACGATGGCAAAAAACTGATTGTGGCTACGCGCGAGAACGAAAGTATCTCGGTAATTGATACCGCCACTGGCGAAGTGCTACAGCAAATTGCCGTTGGCAAAAATCCAGAATTTGTTCGCATTAGCGGCAATTTTGCATTTATATCATCTGAACCCAGTGCAAAAGGTGGCCCACCACCAAAACCAGGCTCGGCCGAAGCTGAAGAAGAAGATGACGACGAAGAGAAAATACCTGCAAAAATTGCGGTGGTGGATTTAATTAAAGGCGAAAAAGTACGCGATATTACTGGTGGCCCAGAGACTGAAGGCATTGAGTTCTCGGCTGATGGCAAAAATATTGTCATCACCAACGAGGCCGATAACACGGTGACGGTTCACAACATTGAAAGTGGCGCATTAGTCAAAACCATTAACACACACGAGTATGGTGATCGCCCACGTGGCATTAAAGTATCGCCCGACGGCAACACTTATGTGGCCACCCTAGAATATGGCAATAAATTTATGGTGCTAGACAAAGATTTTAACTTTGTACGCACGGTAGATACGGGCGATACGCCTTATGGCATTGCGTTTGATGCCAGCGGCAAAAATATTTATGTGGCCAGCAATAAATCGCAATTAATAGAAGTATTTGCCGCAGATAATTATGTAAAACTAAAAGAGGCGCCAACTGGCAAGCGTTGCTGGCACTTTAGTTTTACGCCAGATAACAAACAGATTTTACTGGCGTGTGGCAAAAGTGATGCGGTGATGGTATATGACACAGAAAGCCTGATGCAAACTGGCCAAATTGAGGTGAAAAACTTGCCTTGGGGCTTAGTGACTTACCCCAAAGCCATGGGTAGTTTGGATGCTGCGGCCAAGTAAATAAGCTGGTTACAAAAAAGCCCACTTTAGTGGGCTTTTCTATGTGTAAAATAAATGCGTGTAAAAATAATACCTCTGTGCCAGTTTCTGACATCACCATTCTCGCTAAGTGCTAAAGCACTTATTTAAGTAAGTCTAAAATAGTGCGCCACTCGCCTGCTTCTATAGGCGTGATAGACAATCGATTGCCGCGCTGCAAAATGCGCAGGTTTTCAAGTTTCGGGTTTTCGCGCATTTCTTTTAGGCTTAACAACCGCGTTTTACGCACCAGTTTGACATCCACATTAAACCAGCGTGGCGTTTCTTGCGTGGCCTTTTCATCGTAATATTTATGGCCTTTAATAAATTGTAAGCGGTCTGGGTAAGCCAAACTACTCACCTCGCAAATGCCAGCCACACCAGGCACCTCGCAATTGCTGTGATAAAACAATACGCCATCGCCCACTTTCATGGCATCGCGCATAAAGTTTCGCGCTTGGTAGTTGCGCACGCCATACCAATCTACTGTTTGGTTGGGCATTGTCGCCAAATCGTCTATAGAAACATCGCCCGGCTCGGATTTCATTAACCAATAACGCATTATTATTTTCTTTCTAAATATTAAACCGCGAATTTTAGGTATGATAATTGATGTAGAAAACTTATGACAATTTTGGGGAAAAAATGGCACGCAATGTATTAGGTACAACGCTTCAAACCTGCAGTTTGGCGCCAATGACCGGTTTTACCCGCACCGGTTGCTGCGAAACGGGGCCAGAAGACAAAGGTAGTCACACCATTTGTTGTTTGATGACAGAGGAGTTTTTAGCGTTTTCAATTTCGCGTGGCAACGATTTAAGTACGCCACGACCAGAATATGGTTTTGAAGGTTTAAAGCCAAACGACCGCTGGTGCGTGTGCGCTGCACGTTGGTTAGAGGCGAGCGAAGCAGGTTTTGCACCCCCAGTCATTTTAGAAGCTTGCCACGAAAAATGTTTAACCATTGTAGAGCTGGCAGATTTGAAATATCACGCATTGCGTTAGTTTAAATGCATATTACACATTAAAAGTACTGCCCTGCAAGCCAATACCCATGCGGGTCGTAGGCCGATTAAAATAATGTTGTATTAGCGTAAATTCACAAGATGTGGCTTTGAATTTTAGCGCGAAAGTTCAAGGCGTTTGAGCGCGGACAGTACATTGAGTACGACAAGCGAAAAACAACGCAGAAATTTCGCGTTAAAAACAAAACCTATTTTCTGTGGTGTTGCCTGAGTCGTTAATCCTGAACCAAAAAAGTTCAGGTGGTAACAACCTAA
>JANOQW010000017.1:0-75001 GCA_031422335.1 Methylophilaceae bacterium | reverse complement strand
GCTAGCAAACCAACGCCTGCACCTACTCCACCTGTTGCAGCACCAATACCTAGCCCAGCTCCGACAACTGCACCCACACCCACACCAAAACCTAGCGCACCAAAAATTGATGAGCCAGGTGGTTACTATTTAGATGACGGCCCGGGTGATAACCCACCAAAAGATATCAATCGTATTCCCAACGCGATTCCCAAAAAAGAGCCGCCACATAGCCGTACAAATCGACCATATAAAGCCTTAGGCGCTACCTATAAGCCCATGACCAGCTACCAACCGTATAAAGCACGCGGCATTGCCTCTTGGTATGGCAAACGTTTTCATGGTAAAAAAACTTCTAATGGCGAAATTTACGATATGTACAGCATGACAGCGGCGCACACTATTTTGCCCTTGCCCAGCTACGCAAAAGTCACAAACCCTGCCAATGGTCGCTCTGTCATTGTGCGCGTCAATGATAGAGGGCCGTTCAAACACAGCCGTATTATCGATTTATCTTATGCCGCTGCGCACAAGCTAGGCTACGTTAATAAGGGCAGCACGTTGGTGGAGGTAGAAGCAATAGACCCTGATCAGGTGGATAACTATGCAAGTAATAATATAAATAACCAAGAAGCCCCGCCAGTAGCTGCACTGGCTTCAACTGCTATACCTGTTGAGCAAGCAGTAACGACTGAACCTGCACTAGAGAGTGGATTTTTTGTGCAAGCGGGCGCCTTTAAAAATGAAACCAATGCAGACAATCTTATCAACAAGCTGCAAGCTTTAGATATAGACCAAAATTCGGGCATTAACAAAGTGTATAATAATGGTTTGCACCGCTTAAAAATTGGTCCTTTTGAAACAAAACTAGGTGCTGATAAAACTGCCGCAGATATTCGTAAGCAGCTTAATGTGCCCGCTATTACCATTACTCAATAACATATCATATGCCTAAAATTTTTAGTTTACTCTTCGCGTTTTACCTATTTTTATCACCTTTATTTGTTGCGGCAACACAAGTAGCGCCACCGCCCGCATTGGCGGTAAAAGCCTATTTATTGCAAGATTTTAATAGCGGCAGTGTCATTGCTTCACACCAAAAAGATGCGCGTATTGAGCCAGCCTCACTAACCAAAGTGATGACCGCCTATGTGGTGTTTGATGCGATTCAGCAAGGCCAATTAAAGCTAGATCAACTCTTACCAGTCAGTGAGAAAGCTTGGAAAGCTGAAGGCTCTAAAATGTTTATTGAGCCGAATAGACCAGTGACTGTAGATGAGCTTTTACATGGCATGATTATTCAATCGGGTAATGATGCCTCTATTTCGCTAGCCGAAGGTGTTGCTGGGGCAGAACAGCCATTCGCCGACATGATGAACAAGCAAGCCAAAAAACTGGGCTTAAAAAATACTAATTTTGTCAATGCCACTGGTTTGCCAGATGAAAATCATTACACCACTGCCGCCGATTTAGCCTTACTAGCCAATGCGCTTATTCGTGATTTTCCGCTGGAATATCGCAGATTATATTCAGTCAAAGAATACACTTACAACAAAATTACTCAGCCAAACCGCAACCGGTTGTTGTGGCTAGATGCCAATGTGGACGGTATGAAAACGGGCCATACTGATTCTGCAGGTTATTGCCTGATTGCTTCTTCTAAACGCGGTAATACGCGTTTGGTTTCGGTGATTTTAGGCGCAGTAAGCGAGGCGATGCGTGCATCCGAAAGTCAGAAATTACTCAACTATGGCTTTCAATTTTATGAATCTACTTTGGTATATAAGCAAGCGCAAACCATTAATACACTGCGAGTTTATAAAGGCCAAGATAAAACTGTGGCGGCCTCGCTGAATAGTGATTACTTCTTAAGCTTGCCTAAAGGTGATTACGCACGGGTTAAGGCCAGCATGACCAGCCAGCAACCACTCATTGCGCCGATTAAAGCAGGCCAAGTCATTGGTAAAATCACCTTTAGTTTAGATGGCAAAGTAATTTATACACAAAATTTGGTCGCCAGCAGAACGGTAGAAGTAGCAGGATTTTTTGGTAGATTGCTCGATAGCATTAAATTGTGGATTCAGTAAGCTAAAAGGCATACTAGGTATTAGCATGGCCGTAAACAAAAAAACAACTATTAGCGAATTAGCAGAATCTAAAAAAATGCAAGAAACGCTGATTGAGTTTCCGTGCGATTTTCCTATCAAAGTGATGGGTGAAATACATGTGGATTTTACTAACGAAATGATTAAAACGATTCAAAGCCAACTACCCAGTTTTGATGCCAATATGATTGAAATGCGCGGCAGCTCTGGAGGCAAATACATCAGCCTCACTTGCACCGTGCATGTCATCTCCAAACCACAGCTAGATGACATTTACCGCGCACTGACATCGCACCCGATGGTCAAAGTGACTCTCTAATTTAACCCAGCGTTTTACTATGCAAGTGATATCCCGCCAGTTAGGGCTTAGCGACTACTCTGCCACTTTGTTAGCGATGCAGGCGTTTACTGTAAGCCGCACTGCCCAAACCGCTGATGAAATATGGCTGACAGAGCATACTGGCACTTATACGCTAGGCTTAAATCGAAAAAATGTACGGCTACCCAGCAACAATATTCCTGTTGTTTTGGTTGATCGCGGTGGCAAAATTACTTACCATGGCCCAGGCCAAGTGGTAGTTTATATGCTGATAGACTTAAAACGTCGCAACTTAAATGTACGTCAGCTTGTTAACATCATGGAAACTAGCATCATTGAAGTGCTGGCGCAACTGAATGTGATGGCTGTTGCCAAAGCTGATGCGCCAGGAGTGTATGTGAACAAGATGAAAATTGCCTCTTTAGGTTTGCGCCTAAAAAATAATTGCTGTTATCATGGCTTAAGCTTAAATGTCGATATGGACTTAGCGCCATTTGCTGCGATTGACCCGTGCGGCTATGTGGGGCTTGAAGTAACGCAAACTAAACATTTGGGTATTACGCAAAATTTTGCGCAAATAGGCGACCTGCTGTTACATAAATTAACTGAAAAACTGAATTGATGAACGACATAATAAACCCAGTTGCGATAAAAAAAATCGCTGGCGTCAAACAAATTGATGCCGAAAAAACTGCGCGTATTCCAATTAAAATTATTCCACAACCGATGCTACGCAAGCCCGACTGGATACGCATGAAAGTGCCTGATAGCGCACGCTTTCAGGAGATTAAAAAGGTATTGCGCGAGAATAATCTGCACACCGTATGCGAAGAGGCTAGCTGCCCCAACATTGGCGAATGCTTTAGTGGCGGTACGGCAACCTTTATGATTTTGGGCGACATTTGTACTCGGCGCTGCCCGTTTTGCGATGTGGCACATGGCAAACCACTGCCACCAGATATGAATGAGCCCGCCAACTTGGCACGCACCATTGCGCAAATGCAGCTTAAATATGTGGTGATTACCTCTGTTGACCGCGATGATTTAAAAGATGGTGGCGCGCAGCATTTTGTCGATTGTATTCATGCCGTTAGGCAAGCCTCACCCGATATTAAAATAGAAATTTTGGTGCCAGATTTTCGTGGGCGTTTAGAGGTGGCTTTGCATATTTTAAAAAATGCACCGCCCGATGTAATGAACCACAACCTAGAAACCGTGCCTAGACTTTATAAGCAAGCTCGGCCAGGTTCGGATTACCAAAACTCGCTTAATCTGCTAAAAGCTTTTAACGAAATGTACCCACACATCCCCACCAAATCTGGCTTAATGTTGGGCTTGGGCGAAACCGATGTTGAAATACTACAAGTGATGCAAGACTTGCGTACGCATCAAGTATCGATGTTGACACTTGGCCAATACTTGCAGCCCAGCGTACACCATTTACCGGTGATGCGTTATGTGGAACCTGCTGTTTTCGCCGACTTAAAACAAAAAGCCGATGCCATGGGCTTTAATAATGCTGCTAGCGGCCCCATGGTAAGAAGTAGTTATCACGCCGACTTACAAGCCAGCCACATGGCATAGGATAAAACATGGTTCCACATTTAACCACCGCACTTAACGGCCCGCTACTTAGCTTAGAAAAGCGCATGTTAAGCAATATGCCAAAAATTGAGCATTGGTTTCGCAGCCAATGGTTAGAATATGCGTCACCATTTTATGCCAGTGTCGATTTACGTAATGCAGGATTTAAACTTGCACCTGTCGATACCAATTTATTCCCAGGCGGCTTTAATAATTTAAACCCCGATTTTTTAAGTTTATGCGTGCAAGCAGCGCAAGTGGCGGTAGAAAAAATTTGCCCTGAGGCACATCGCTTAATGATCATCCCCGAGAATCACACGCGTAATGGCTACTATTTGCGTAATGTAGTCGAGCTAGTGAATATTATGAAAGCTGCCGGTTTAGATGTGCGCGTAGGCAGCATTAACCCCGAAATTACCGAACCGACTATTTTTGAAACGCACGATGGTGAAAAACTATTGTTAGAGCCTGTAGTGCGTGAAAAAAATCGTATTAAGCTAAATGCTTGCATGGTAAATGGCGTAGCTTACAAAGCTTTTGATAGCTGTGCGGTGCTTTTAAACAATGATTTATCGGGCGGTGTGCCAGATATACTTAAAAATTTGGAACAAGATTTAATTCCGCCCTTGCATGCGGGCTGGCATGTTAGGCGAAAATCGAAGCATTTCGACGCCTATAATCGTGTAGTAGATGAATTTTCGAAGATGTTAGAGATTGACCCGTGGCTACTCAACCCATATTTTGAAACTTGCGGTGAGATAGACTTCCACGCGCGTACAGGTGAAGAATGTTTGGCGCTAAAAGTTGAATCATTACTCAACAAAATTAAACTAAAATATGCCGAATATGACGTAGCGCAAGAACCATTTGTGATTGTAAAGGCCGATGCGGGCACTTATGGCATGGGTATTATGACGGTTAAATCGCCCGATGATGTGCGCGATTTAAACCGCAAAGCACGCAACAAAATGTCGGTGATTAAAGAAGGCCAACAAGTTAGTGAAGTGATTATTCAAGAAGGTGTTTATACTTTTGAAAGCATCAATGATGCGGTGGCCGAGCCAGTGGTGTACATGATGGATCACTTTGTGATTGGCGGATTTTACCGCGTGCATACTGGCCGCGCAGCGGATGAAAACTTAAATGCGCCAGGCGCACACTTTGAACCGCTGGCTTTTGAAACGCCATGCGGCTTGCCCGATTGCGCTGGTGAGCCCGATACTGTGCCGAACCGTTTTTATGCCTATGGCGTGGTGGCGCGCTTGGCGTTGGTGGCTGCAGCGATTGAGCTGCAAGATAATGATCCGATGAATCAATAAAGATTAAATCAGTGACGCTACTACAGAAATAGATGCTCTGCAAGCCAATATCTATGCGGGTTGCAGGCATGCTAGGTAAAGTGTGAGTAAGATAATATAAGTTAAAAACCAATGAAACTACTTTTTATTTTAGATGCGCTAACTTGCTTAGCAACTTACAAAGACAGCAGCATTGCGATAATGCGCGAGTCAGCGGCGCGTGGCCATCAGCTTTATGTTTGCCAGCAGCATGATATATTTTTGCGCAATCAAATAGTCAAAATAACTGCTGCCAACTTTAGCTTTAGCGAACAAGAAACCTGGTATGCCCTAGGTCAAACTGAAGAGGTGTTACCAAAAAACTTTGATGCTGTTTTAATGCGCAAAGACCCACCGTTTGACAACGAATACTTGTACAGCACATATTTGCTCGAGTTAGCAGTGCAGCAAGGCGCCCATGTCATCAACAACCCTGCGGCTGTGCGTAGCTGGAATGAAAAATTATCCATCACTAAATTTCCGCAATTTGCACCAGAATTTTTAGTCACCAGTAACAATGATTTGATTCGTGAATTTTTAACTGAACACAAAGATATTGTGGTGAAACCACTTGATGGCATGGGCGGCAGCGGTATTTTTAGACTGACTGAAGCTGACCCAAATATTGGCGTTATTTTAGAAACTGCAACACAATTTGGCAAACAAACCATTATGGCGCAGCGCTATTTGCCGCAAATTTTGCAGGGCGATAAACGCATTATTGTCATCAATGGCGAACCACTTCCTTACTCGCTGGCACGCATCCCTAAGGCAGGTGAAACGCGCGGCAATTTGGCTGCTGGTGGCAAAGGAATTGCACAACCTTTAACCCTACGTGATTTAGAAATTGCCAGTACGATTGGCAAATCACTCAAGGCCGAAGGCTTGTTTTTAGTCGGTCTGGATGTGATTGGCGACTACTTAACCGAAATTAACGTGACCAGCCCGACTGGCATGGTAGAAATTGCTGCGCAAACGCAAGGTTTAAATTTACCGTGCAAACCTGCGCAAATGTTTATGGATGCACTAGAAGCAAACTGCTAGCCGCGCTATAGTAGCGGCTATGCGTTTAATCCTGGTTTTTTGTTTGTGTGTGTTATCGGCTTGTAGCCCAAAAGAGCCACTTTATAACACCCAAAGCTACGTATTTGGCACTTTGGTAGATATTACTATTTATGGGGAAACAGAAGCCCGCGCACAAGAAATATCAGCTAAAATTAATCTTGATTTTCAGCAGCTGCATAACCGCTTACACGCTTGGCGACCCAGTGAAATAAAAAGTATCAATAATGCTTTTGCCATTGGTCAAACTCCGGTAGCCATTAAGCCAGATATTGCATCTATGATTAAATATGCGACTGCATATTCGATAAAATCAAATGGTGCGTTTAACCCTGCCATTGGTGGCCTGATTAAAACATGGGGTTTTCATCATGATGAATTCAAGCCAATTCAAATAGATGAAAACAAGCTTACCAACTTAGTGAATGCCGCCCCACAAATGACTGATATTGTGATTGAAAACGGCAAAATTTATACTAACAATCCTGCAGTTCAGCTAGATTTTGGTGGTTATGCCAAAGGTTATGCGCTTGATCGCGGCCTAAAAATATTAAAAGCGCATCATGTCCATCACGCATTAATTAACATTGGTGGCAACATTATTGCGCTGGGCAAGCATGGCGAAAAGCCTTGGCGCGTGGGCATACAACACCCACGCAAACCTAATGCCATTGCCACACTTAATCTTGAAAACGGCTGGGCCATTGGTACGTCAGGTGATTATCAGCGCTATTTTGAGTTAAATGGTAAACGCTATTGCCATATTATCGACCCAGCCACCGGCTACCCAGTGCAAGGCATGCAAGCAGTGACTGTGCTGATTCCACCAAAAGAAAACGCAGGCGTACTATCGGATGTGACTTCTAAACCCATTTTTATTGCCAAGCCAGAAGCTCGTGTTGAGACTGCAAATAAAATGCAAGTAGAAAATTTTATGATGATTGAATCAAGTCAAAAAATTTACGTGAGCCCTGCCATGGCTAAACGTATCACTTGGCTGGATAAAGATGCAGAAAAACGTGCAACACAAACTCAATAGCAAACCCATAATGGGCGATTGGTTGGTTATTTTTGCAGGTTTATTTGTAGTCATTTTCATGTTTCAACAATTTTGGAGCTTTGAACAAGCCAGTAAACTCAAAATTCGGCAGGGCGATAAAATTATTGGCACTTACGATTTAAATCAAACGCGTGAGCTGCATATTCATGGCAACTTGGGCGATTCCCATATCAGCATTCAACAAGGTAAGGTGCGATTCAAGCAATCACCCTGCAACAACCAATATTGCGTACATCAAGGCTGGTTAAGCCGCGCAGGGCAAGTGGCCATTTGTATTCCCAACCAAATTAGCCTGCAACTCATCGGCGCCAAAAGTAGTTATGACTCACTTAACTATTAACACCACGCCAGAAGACCACCACATTGCCAAGCTGACCGCACTGGCGATTGGCTTGCACATGGTAGAAGCAGTGATTCCATCGCCATTACCAGGCGTAAAACCTGGCATTGCCAATATCGTCACCTTATTTGTGCTTTACAAATATGGCTTCGCCACCGCTGCTTGGGTCAGCTTGCTTAGAGTTTTTGCCAGCAGTTTATTGCTAGGGCAATTTTTATCACCCACATTTGTACTCAGTTTAAGTGGCGCATTGCTTAGTATAAGTGCTTTATTTTTTGCGCAGCATTTACCAAAAAAATATTTCAGCGCCATCTCAATCAGTATTTTGGCGGCTTTTTCGCACATTGCAGGGCAGCTTATTATTGTGCGGTTTTGGCTAATTCCACATACGGGAATAGTTTACTTAATCCCCATTTTTGCGCTGGCGGCTTTAGTTTTTGGTGTTATAAATGGTTGGATTACTTTAAAGCTATTAAATAAATAATAAAAAAGCCACAGAAATTCCTGTGGCTTTTTTATTAATAATAGCTGCTACTCTTCATCTTCAAGTAACTCACGCCAAATCATACGACGATTTGCAAAATTAACGGATGTAGTACCAGGTGCTTCTGAAGTGGTTGGAGTAACTTGCCCCGATTCTGACACAATCAACTTGCCTTTGCCACCAATGTAAACCACGCTAATACCAACAGGTGGCGACCCTAGCCTAGCACCAGAGGCTATGCTAGCGGCAGTTGCTGTAGCTAAACTACCACCAGTTTTATAGTTGATAAAATTTAACCAACCATAACCACCAGGCGAGCAAATCGTATTAGATGGAACAGTGGTGGGCACCACCAATGTTCTACCTCCCACAAATTGCGATGGTATATTTTGACGCTCACCACTATCTGGTAAATTAATATACCAGCCACGTCTAATCGAATAATCCACCGTATTTTCTGGTGTCTGCATATTGCGCGCTGCACCACTATTCACTAGCACCTGATTCACCATGGCCGAACTTAACCTAGGATTATCTATAGTAGTCACTACTGAGCTGTCATCAGTTATGGCATATAGTGTTTGCTGCTGTGTATCAGTTAAATCTAACACTTCAAGATACTTACCAGTACCGACAATCACGAAACGCTTGCCTGCAACTGTAGTTAGCGTTGGTCTCACTGTAATCGGCTGAGGATTTCCTGATGAATCCTTTAACCAAGCCAGTTTAAAAGGATTGGTTGCAGATTGAGGTGTATTAATATCAAAGCGCCATAAATTACCTAACAAATCTCCACCATAAACAAACTCAGCTTTACTATCCACGCTGGGTCTATTTATAAATGATCTAATTTTTGCCAAACCACTAGGCGTAGTCGCATCTCCTATACCAGTGCTGTATTTGGTTATCAATGCGCCAGTATTGGCATTTAATACGTATAAAATACCTTTGCCTGCATTTGGCCCAGTGGTATTGTTATAGCCTGACGTAATCAATACTACCCATGTACCATCGGCCTTTTTAACTATTTCTGGATTACCAAAGCTAAAGCCTAAATCAGCATCATTGCTAGGTGAAAACTCCCATAGTAGTGCAGGTGCTGATGGGCTAGTAACGTCAAGTGCATAATAACCTCTGCCCCCGCCATTTAAGGCGCCTACTATTATCGTTTTCCAAGCAGCACTGTTTATGCTGCAGTTTTGATAACAAATCGCACCCCGCGTAATGTCACCATTGACATAATTGGTATGTAGGTTTGCATAATTCTTATCTGCCAATTTATACATATTGGGTAGTACCATGCTTGGAATATATGCCCAGCGCTCTTCGCCACTGGCAGCATCAAAAGCATGCAACATTCCATCATTAGTACCCAAGTAAATAGTACCAGCTCGATTTTTTTGCGCCTCTTTAAATGATCCGGTGGTACCTAAAGGGCCATAGTTGGGGTCAGTAAAATTATTTTTTTCTGCGCCAACAAAGGTCGGGGAAGACTCTAAAGCGTCTCCTAATGTAGCTTCTCTCAGACGAAATAAGCGATTGTCCACAGTACCTACTAAATTGCTTGAACGATCTTCAAAACCTGTTTCACCGCGTAAAAAGTTAACTAAGTTTACCCCGCCTGCAATTGATTGCTGCGTAAGACTTAGCGCACTCCAATGACTTAAATTGGCTGCTAGCCACGTATTTTCAAAATAAGGTTTTTGAGTAGCTGGTAAATTAGCATAATTGAAATTCACCAAGTTATTGGATGCGCCGTCTTTTATTAAAATAGTACGGTTTGATAAGTTAGGGCCTACATTGTCTGTCATACGTCCAACACAAGATGAAGCTATCTCCACTTTACAATCTGTGCCATCTAATATGCCAGGCGAAGGGCAACTGGCTGCGGTAGCGCTAGGAGTTGAGCAATAAGCCACCGTAGCGCCTGCAACATCTTCACTAACTATTAAGCTTGGTGCTGCGCAACTACCTGCTGCTACGTTTTCTACGCACCAAGCGGCGTCTTCACTGACTTCACCTGTGGCAATATTTATCTCTCTAGCTTCTAAATTACCCGTCCATTTCACCGTAGCATAGCTTGCAACATAGGCAAAATTATCACCTGCTACCGGGTTTAATGTACTAGTAGCTGCTGCTGCACCTGTACCCACTTTTGCACCAATGGCTTGTAATGCACCAGTCAATGAAGTGTTGAGCTGGTTTGGATCTTGTGCGCTGAAATAAGTACCCTGCCCATTAACTGCCGCATGCCACAAATCATCTACCGCACGCTGTGTATTGGCGGCAGGTACAGACCAATTTTTAGTGCCTTGTTTAATATCGTAATAATCACCAGAGCTAGCACTACGATAATCCGATGTGTAAGATAATTCGCCGTCAACACCAAGACCTAAGGTAAAGGTAGTCATATGTTGTTTTACGTTGTTATCAGTTGATGAAACAAATACGTTATCTTCACAAACATCGGTACCTAGAGCACCAGTACAGTTACCCAGACTACTATTCCGTAAGTCGGTATCGTAATAATACTTAGCCGCATCAGCCAAGCTGTTAGAGCCTGCAACGGGCCCTTCAAACTGCGGCCGCCCTGTAGTGCCGCCATCCAGATTACCGATGTCGGTGCTACCGTTAATTTCTTTACCACCATTACCGTTCCAATAGCCATCGGTAGTGAGTAGCGCAAAGTTTTGCTGGCAAGAGTACTGCACAGGGTCAGACGTGCCTACTGGTTTTTTTCCTGCAAAAATACGGCCTACCGTTGATAATGATTCACGTAATGGTGTGCTGCTTGTGCCGCCAGTTGCAAATAATTTTGTGTACCAACTGGCTTTTTGTGTCGCGTCATAATTAGCAATTGGTAAGTAATTGCTAGAAGCACTATTAATCGTAATAAAGCCGACACGGTAGCGCGTATCAATCGATTTAAATGCGCGGCTGGTCGATGTTTTCATCATCATCATACGGTTACGATAATACGAATACCAGTTGGCAAAGTTAGTCATTTCCTCTGCATAAGTACAAGTACTAGCTGCACAATCAGTTCTAGTAATAGCTTTGACATAACTGGTGGTCGCTGGCTCAATATCGACACGATTAAAAGTATTTACTACTGAGGTACCACCTGTAAATTGGGTGATTAGGGTTGGGATTGTATAAGTTTTAGCGGGTGCACCTTGCACGCCTGCAACTACACTGCCAACAGCAATGGTAGTGTAAGTTAAGTTGTTACCTGAAGTAGGATTTATAGTGAAATTACCATGTGTTGCAGTACCTGTATTCACCGCTGTAACGGTAATAACATTTGTCGTACATGCTACACCAGCACCGCCAGTGCTGGCGCCGCAAGTAGCCGTATAATCCTGCGGGGCTGAAATTGCAACATTGATGCTATCTTTGACTGCCCTAGCCATTAACAGCCTAGTTGCTGCTGAGTCAGCCACACTGCCAGTAGTGTAACTGATTGCCCCATTGGTAATATTAGTTGTACCACTGGGTGTTCCAACGGTAATTTGTGGCATTGTTAAAGTAACATTACAACTAGTGCTAGTGGCAGGGTTACACCTTGTTGCGGCAGGGCTTGTTGCACCAGATTGCTTGCCAGCGCGGGTAATCGTAATTGTGCCTTGTGCATTTACACCAGTAATAGCGGCTCTAGTCACCGAGCTAGCAAGCACATCGATGGTGCCCATAAATGGGCCTGCTGTCACTGGGCGAAGTGTTACCTCATCGCCCGTAACAGTGGCAACAAAATCTTCACCAACCGTTGGCACATATGCATTTATGGCAGTGCCAATTCTGGTGGCCAAGGTATTACGGTCGGCAGGGGTAGTGGTATTAGTGATGTTAAGATTACTTGGTATAGGCGTTGCAATAATACGTACACCATTGACTGTAATATCCGTAATATTCATAGCAGATGGCGCGTTACAACCTGGCTGGCCAACACCACCACAGCCAGCTGTTTCTGGATTAATTTTTATTTTACCTGTGGCTGATGAGCCATTATTAATACCAGACCATTTTGCAAAGGTATAACTGGTAGACTCTAGAAATCTTGCTTGGCAATTGGTACGGCCAGATGAATTACACCAACGCAAAGTGGCAGGATAAATATAAGCACCTGCTGGCGTGGTTGAAGAAATGCATGTTGTTAAATTTTTATCTGAACAATATTCACCTGGTGAAGTAGTGTAATAATAAGGGTGACCACGCAGCGTATAAGGTTGATTAAACGATGTAGCTGGTGTGCCCGTATTACTAGGGTAAATGTATTGTGGGCCGTTTTTTTTACATACTAATGGGTTAATCAAATCTAGCGCAGAAGCAGTCGTTATATTACACCACACTTTATCTCGATAGCCTTTACTAGCGTCTGTGGCGTTAGGTACCAGACTATCATCAGCGGTGCTATAAACATCATAAGCATCGTTTGGTACAACCGTCCAACCTACTGTGTTTGCAAAGCTCATTGCAATTCTCTCAGTACCATTTGAATTCATGGCTGGGGAATAGGTAATAGTAGGGTTATAGGCAAGCGTATTGAATAAATTGGTATTGTATGGCGGGTCACCTAAAGTACAGTTTGCATTAAACTCACCCGACGTACCTGTACCTTTACATTTATTCCCATCATCTACGTAATCGGGCATAAACTCCAAAGCCATACTGCCAGAGTTATCTAATATGTACATTAAATTAGGCAATACCTGTGTGGTAGTTGCGCTGACTAAAGGCGCTGTGGCAATAGCCACAGTAGCAGCCGTCGCTTGACTCGTCACAAACATACTAAATACAACAATAGTTGATTGAATGAGCGTGCGGTTTAACATTGTTTTTAAAGTGAGCGTCATCAGATGACTCCTAATTAATATTTTTTAATAAATATAAGCTTGTACATAAGTAACGGTATTTTTTGGCCCCGTAACACGGCTGGTGATTCTATATACTGGCGAAACACCCGTATTTGGATGTGGCTCAGCAGTAGAGCCGTTGTCTATGGCCGTTTCTGATTGCCCTAATAAACAATTTAAGCCATCTGCCCCACCCGCAGCAGTGCATATACGCTCTATCACGTAACGCACGGTATTACCGCTAGAGTCTTCTCCGCCAGCATCCTGGCTTTGCGCATTTGTCCATGTGGCAGAAAGCTTATAATCTAGCGTGTTAGGCGTCGCATAATAACCATCGGTTGGTGTGGAGTTGTCTAGTGCAGCCGTGCCACCATTTGTATCAATATAATTACTGGCAAGTGTGATGCTGGTGTCTGCAGACATGGTGGCTGATTGCTTAAAAGCCAAATTACCAGCCACCATGCTGCTGCTATCGACAGAGCGAATAAGTGCGGCGGCGGCTAGCGACATAGCAACTAAGGCGATAAGTGCCAAAAACAACACTAAGCCTTTTTGCTTAAATAAGCCATTTGGATTAATTGTTAAGTATCTCTTTTGCATATTATTGATCATAGTAAAGCGCCAGAAAAAGATAAGTTACGTAGAGGAATAATGGCCTCATAAACGCGATATCGATACTGCCCGCCTCCAATCGCAGCTAGATTGACCAGAGGTGCAGGTGAGCCTGCTGTGCCTGCCCAAGCACACAAGCCAGTAGGATTTGCAGAGTTTAGTGAGCTACAAGCGGTGGTAACTGGCGCGCCTTGTTCCAATTGATTATTACGCGATACAACAGCCACACGTATCGCCCTAATTCTTTTTCTATCTGTCAGCGCTGGCGCATTAACCCATTGCGTTACTTCATTGCTATTATTGGTGGCTGTAATACCATATTGGGCTTGCATATCTACAATTTCTGAAATGATTGGTGTGGTTCCTCTAAATAGCTCGTTACCAGCCACACTAAAACTGACTACATTGTAACCAAGGCCTATGCAAGTGAGCTTGCTGCCATCTGCAATACCAGCCACACTAGTCAACTGCATTCTTTGCGGATTATTATTAAGGTCGCCATCAGACGTTGTGACTCGTCTAGAGGTACAATTTGCGCCCCTAACTACCACCACAATGTCACCCTGTTTGCAGCCTATGTTACTGGTTACTTGTAATGAATTAGCTATACCACTAGCAGTATCTAAAGCAACAACGCCTGCAGGAACGGGTATAGTCGTTCTGGCTGGTGCAGCTCCAACGGGTAAGTTTGCATTAGGCGTACTAAACCCCACCGTAATGCTATCGCTACCCGCACCACCATCAGCAATAGAAATAGGAATCGCACCGTCCACAGGTGGCGAACCTGGCAAACCGTCATGGTCAATTGGCAGTGCAGGCACCGTTGCAGGAGTAGCAGAAACGCATCTAAGTGCAGAGTGATTATTTGTTTGATCTCCAGATGCCGATTCTTCTAAATTGCCATCAAAAATAGGTAACCCAAAACCGGCTTTTTGAACCTCGCGCTGAATGTTGTATAGCGCAATACTTGCATTTGTTTGTGCATCGCCCGTGCCTGTGGTCGCACGCTTTTGAGTCTCAAATGTAGAGAAAACATTAATAATCACAAAGGCAGCTATTAGGCCAACTACCAAGCCTACCATGAGCTCTACCAAGCTAAAACCACTTTGTTTAATCAGTAAATTTTTATGTATTTTTTTCATGTTATGGGTATCTTATCAATTAGATATTTGCATCAATACTAGCATTGCTTATAAACCTGTGAATGTTTGGATCACCCGGGGTTAACCAAGTCAGATCAAATTCAAAAGTATTGGTATTGGGTGCTCTAGTTACAACCAAGCTACCACTAGGCAATCTGCCAGAAACATCAATGGTTTCACCATTGTAAGTAGATGCTGCACAAGCGCCAGCACTAGCGCCTGCACTAGCTGCGGCTGCACCAACTGCGCTGGTGCAAACAAAAGTAGCTGGGCTTGCCCACATGCGCCCAATTTGCTGCTGTACGATATAGGCAGCCTCTGCCCGGTAATTGGATTCAGTGATATTTTTTACCATGGCGCCTTGCAAGCCTGCAATAGCCAATATGCCAAATGAAAATATGATAATTGCAATCATGGCCTCTAGCAAAACTGCACCAGCTTGATAGTGAAGCTTTTTAGTGCAATGAATTGCTTTTGGATTTGCAGTTTTAGCTATATTTAATTTATTCATCATGACCAATCCTTAACAAGCCCGCAAATCCGGTGCAACTGCGTTGGGGTTACACATCCTCACACTGCCACCTGCGCCAACCCTAATATCTAATTCACGACTATCTCCAGCAGTCATGGCCGAGTTGTCTACAGTTAAACTGTTAAATTCGCTAGCGGGGTCGTTACGTATGCCTAGGTTGTTATAAGTCACAATTAAATTGCCATTATCTGTAATCACGTTAATGTCACCTGATGCTTCTGGCGGTGTGGATTCAAGCGAGGCAATACAAGTTGTTGCGTTTACACAGCCATACAGCCAAGAACCATCGGCTGCGAGCGTAAAACGTACTAATGCATTCCTGCGTATAGCCTCGGCCTTGGCTTTTTGTAAGCCGTTTAATATTGATTCTGTTGCGGTTTTAATGCGAGAATTTTGAATCCAATTTTGATAACTTGGTAACGAGATTGACGCTACAATACCAACAATAGCCACCACTACCATCATCTCAATCAATGAGAAACCTTTTTGTTTAAAGTTAGCCATAAATTAACAATTCCCATCTGCCCTAACTGACCAGCAAGCGCCATTCAGTGAAGAAGTTTTATTATTGCTTTCATCTATGTTGTAAGTATATGCAGCCATGTCACCTGTACCAGACGCACTAATAGTGTAGGTATCTAAAGCTGGCCCGCCTGTGCATGAAAAACCAAAAAAATCAATATTCGCTGATGTAGGTGCGGCACATGGGCCGCCGATATAGGTGCGATTATCTTGATAATACTGCTCCATTCTGATGCGCATGTCGGCTAGCGTGCTAGTGGCATCTACTGCGCGGGCACGCAAAACGTAGTCTCGATAAGCTGGAATTGCTATAGATGATAAAATACCAACAATGGCCACTACAATCATCAGCTCAACCAAGGTAAAACCTTTTTGCGCTACCTTTAATATATTCATTTTGCTTGCCCTTTTCTAATTAAATGCATCTTGCCTAACTCCCTATCAGCTTGTCTAGCACTATCCGATAATCGGATTATTTAGCAGAATAAGCGGTTGAAACTTGCGCTTTCCGTTATACAAGCTATTCAATGCTAAAATAATACTTAAATTTTTTGCGAGATGACCATGTTAAAAACTGTGTTTAAAACTGTGCCTATTTTATTGGCTTGCTTGGCTTATTTAACGCTGGCAGGTTGCGGCACCAAAGGCCCACTATATATTCCCGAGCAGCGTTACCCGCAAGGTGTAGAAAAAGATGTTGGAAAAGATATTGATAAAGGCGTGAATAATGATGCTACAAAAAAAGATGCGCCAGAAGCCAATAGCAGTGCGCCTGCCAGCCTTGCTCAATAATCACCTAATATAGAATTGATGTGAATTGTGAATGTTTTTGAAGTCAAAAGTGGTGAATTACACGCCGAAAACGTGGCGCTGAGCTACATCGCCAACCAACATGGAACGCCATGTTATGTGTATAGCAAAGCCGCCTTAACGCAGGCGTTTACTGATTTTAAAGCTGGCCTTATTGGCAGCAACCATTTGGTGTGTTTTGCAGTGAAAGCCAATCCCAATATTGCCATTTTGAATATATTTGCCAAATTGGGCGCAGGTTTTGATATCGTTTCTGGTGGCGAGCTGGCGCGGGTGCTAGCCGCTGGCGGCGATCCACAAAAAATTGTGTTCTCTGGTGTGGGTAAAACTGCTGATGAAATGCGCGCAGCGTTGGAAGCTGGCATTTTTTGCTTTAATGTAGAATCGGCCAGCGAGCTAACACGCTTAGATGATGTCGCAAAAAGTATGGGCAAAATTGCACCTGTGTCGCTACGCGTAA
Source organism: Methylophilaceae bacterium (assembly GCA_031422335.1). Lineage (GTDB taxonomy): Bacteria > Pseudomonadota > Gammaproteobacteria > Burkholderiales > Methylophilaceae > Methylotenera_A. The sequence goes on along the minus strand of JANOQW010000017.1, from coordinate 57,800 downwards.
ACCCGAATGTAGATGCCAAAACCCACCCCTATATTTCCACAGGTTTAAAAAACAATAAATTTGGCGTGGCGTTTGATGAAGCGATTAGCGTTTACGAGGCCGCCGCCGCCATGCCTAACATTGCGGTGCATGGCGTCGATTACCATATAGGATCGCAAATTACCGAGCTGGCTCCGTTTATAGAGGCGCTGGATTTAATTTTGGGCTTGGTAGATAAATTAGCACAAAAAAATATCCACATTAGCCACATCGACGTGGGTGGCGGTATTGGCATTACTTACAGCGATGAAACGCCGCCAGAATTTGCCACTTATGCCAAAGCCATTTTAGATAAGTTAGCCAATAGAAACGTAAAACTGTTGTTTGAGCCAGGCCGTGCGCTGGTGGGCAATGCGGGTGTACTGCTAACAAAAGTAGAGTACCTAAAACCGAGTGAGGCGAAAAACTTTGCTATTGTCGATGCCGCCATGAACGACCTGATGCGGCCAGCCTTGTACGATGCCTATCACGATATTGTGCCAGTAAAAATACGCGCAGCTGCAAGCACCGTTTATGAGATTGTCGGCCCCGTGTGCGAAAGCGGCGATTTTTTAGGCCACGATAGAAATTTAAACTTAGCCGAGGGCGATTTATTAGCGATTATGTCAGCGGGTGCTTATGGCATGAGTATGGCCAGCAACTATAATACACGCGGTCGTGCAGCCGAAGTGATAGTAGATGGCGGCCAAGTTTTTGTAGTGCGTCAGCGCGAAAAAATTGCCGATTTATTTGCATTAGAAAGCTGCTTAAAATAGGCCATTTTATTTATGTTGCAAGCAAACTTAACTGGGTGTAAATTGTTGTTTCGGCGTTATTTTTGGTAACTTAAAATTTAATTAAAATTATCACAGGGGATGAGTATGAAAAGTTTGTTTGCGATGATGTTAGCGTTAGCTGCCTTAAACGTTTCTGTTGCTTTTGCTGATGAAGCACTACCTGAAATTGCACCTGAAGAAGAAGTGGCAGCGCCTGCACTAGATGCGCCTGCAGCAGAATAATTGCTATTTATTATAACGATAACGATTTAGGGAGAATATAAATGTATAAAATTTTATTGGCTTTTTTAATGATGTTGTTTGTTGTGGGATGCGCATCTAAACCTGTTGTTAATACCACACCATTTACTGCTGCAGAAATTGGTGATGCCAGCCCGTTAGAAGAAGTTGCGGAGTACGATGATGAAGCAGTAGAAGACTTACCCGACACGATGCCTGCAGATAGTTAATTATCAGCTGTGTCGTAAATAATGTACTGTAAAAAAAGCGGAGTTAAAACTCCGCTTTTTTGTGTCTATTATTTTTACTAATCAAAAATCACCGTTTTATTGGCGTACAACAAAATACGGTTTTCTATGTGCCAGCGCACGGCTTTAGCCAACACCGAGCGCTCTAAATCACGGCCTTTTTGAATCAAATCTTCCACTTGGTCACGATGCGAGATTCTATCAATATCTTGCTCGATAATCGGGCCTTCATCCAGCACTTCGGTCACATAATGGCCAGTGGCACCGATGAGTTTAACGCCACGTTCAAATGCACGATGATAAGGCTTGGCACCAATAAACGCGGGTAAGAATGAGTGGTGAATATTAATAATTCTTTGCGGGTATCGCTGTACAAAATCGGGCGATAAAATTTGCATATAACGCGCCAACACAATTAAATCGATGTTGTAATCAGCAAACAACTTAAACTGCGCCGCTTCTACTTCAGCCTTATTATCTTTAGTCACAGGCAAATAATGAAAATCCATGCCGTAAAACTTAACTAAATCTTCGGTATCGCGATGGTTACTAATCACCAGTGGAATCTCGCATGCCAGCTCGCCACTTTTATGGCGGTGCAGCAAATCGGCCAAACAATGGTCGTATTGCGACACCATAATGGCCACGCGGGTTTTGTGCTGGCTGAAGTTTAGCTGCCATTGCATGCTAAACTTAGCAGCGATGGCGGCGAATGCTTTACCAAAAGCCGCTTCATCCAGATTAAAATTCGATTCACCCAAAGTGAAACCAGTAGCATCCCACTCCACGCGCATTAAAAATAAGTTATTTTCTGCATCTTGGTGCTGGTCTGCGTGTAAAATATTGGCATTGTGCTGATATAAAAAATCAGCAATAGCTGCCACAATGCCTTTGGTATCTGGGCAGGTGATGAGTAAAGTAGCGGTGTTTTTCATATCGTTATGCAGTTAAATTTTTTGCAATTATACCTAATTATCAAGGCTTTATTGAGTTGAATAGTCAAAAACAAGCAGCGCTAGATATTGTGTTAGCCAATCCGCGTGGCTTTTGCGCTGGGGTAGATCGCGCCATTATTATTGTGGAGCAAGCGCTAGAAAAGTTTGGCGCACCCATTTATGTGCGTAACGAGGTGGTGCATAATAAGTTCGTTGTGGATGAGTTGCGTGCCAAAGGCGCCATTTTTGTGGAAGAATTAGATGTAATTCCCAAAGGCAGTACGGTGATTTTTAGTGCGCACGGCGTCTCAAAAGCCATTCGGGCAGAGGCAGAAAGTCGCGGTTTAATTGCGTTTGATGCCACCTGTCCGCTCGTCACCAAAGTACATATCGAAGTCGCCAAAATGCGCAAAGCTGGCATGGAAATTATTATGATAGGCCATAAAGGTCACCCCGAAGTTGAGGGGACCATGGGGCAAGTTGATGAAACCGAAGACACGAGTTTGGCGATGTACTTAGTCGAAATGCCTGAAGACGTGGCTAAATTGAATATTAAAAATCCAGATAAATTGGCCTATGTGACACAAACCACGCTATCGATGGACGATGCAGCGGTGGTGATTGATGCACTTAAAGAAAAATTTCCCAATATTCATGCGCCAAAAAGCGATGATATTTGCTACGCCACGCAAAACCGCCAAGATGCGGTAAAAATTATGGCCAAAGATTGTGATCTAGTGATTGTAGTCGGCTCGCCCAATAGTTCAAATTCCAACAGATTACGCGAAGTTGCGCAAAATCAAGGTATTGAGGCCTACATGGTAGATAACGCGACGTATTTAAAGCCGGAATGGTTGATTGGCAAGAAAAAAATTGGCGTTTCCGCTGGTGCCTCCGCGCCCGAAATTTTGGTGAAAGAGGTGATTGCGAAACTGCAAACTTTAGGCGCTGATAACGTGTCTGAGTTACAAGGCGTAGTTGAAAGCGTTGTGTTTCAGTTGCCTAAAAACTTAATCCAAGCGGCAAAAACAATTTAACCTTTGAATTTTTATTTTGAATTATAACTTTGACCTTTAAAACCCCCATTTCTGCGCTGGTGCTCATCCACACCGCCGATTTACAAGTGTTGATTATGCAGCGCGCCGATAAAGCAGGTTTTTGGCAATCGGTCACTGGCAGTGTAGAAGGCGACGAAACCCCCAAGCAAGCGGCAATTCGTGAGGTGATGGAAGAAACTGGCTTGGATGCGGCTAAGTATGATTTTCAAGATTGGCAAGCAAGTAATGTGTACGAAATTTACCCTCATTGGCGCCACCGCTATGCAGCAGGTGTGGTAGAAAACCGCGAACATCTTTTTGGTTTATGTCTGCCAAGCCGCATGGATATTACCTTAGCCGCCGATGAACATACGCACTACGAGTGGGTAGATTGGCGCGAAGCTGCAACGCGCGTATTTAGCTGGACCAATATTGATGCACTAAAAAGATTAGGTGAAAGAAACAACTTAAAGTTATAAAATAGTCATTATGCAAACCGCAGCCATAAAATTCGAAAAATACCAAGCAGTAGAAGACGCCGATTGCCAGCGCCGCATTATTGCTGCACGCAATAAATTGGGTAAACGCTTGGTGATTTTAGGCCACCACTACCAGCACGAAAGTGTGTATCGCCATGCCGATTTCACTGGTGATTCACTCAAGCTCTCTAAATATTGTGAAGATTTAGATGCCGAATTTATTGTATTTTTAGGCGTACATTTCATGGCCGAAGTGGCCGATATTTTAAGCCGCCCCGAACAGATAGTTGTATTGCCGGACCTAGCTGCTGGCTGCAGCATGGCGGATATGGCTAACTTGGCCAAAGTAGAGCGCAGTTACCGCGAATTGAGTAAAGTGCTGAATTTTGATGAAAAAATCACGCCAGTGACTTACATTAATTCGGCGGCAGATTTAAAAGCATTCTGTGGGGAGCATGGTGGTATTGTTTGCACCAGCACCAACGCACCAAAAATATTGGACTGGAGCTTTAAACAGCGCGAGAAAGTGTTGTTCTTTCCCGATCAAAACTTGGGCAGATGGTCAGGCCATAAAATGGGCATCCCATTAGAGCAAATGCCAATTTGGGACCCAGACCAACCGCAAGGTGGCTTAACCGTTGAGCAAATTCAAAACGCTAAGATTTTGTTGTGGAAAGGCCACTGTGCGGTGCATCAAATGTTCCGCCTACAAAATATTGAACATTTTCGAAAACTGCATCCCGATGGCCATGTAATCTCTCACCCCGAAGCACCGTTTGAAGTGTGTTTAAACTCTGATTTTGTCGGCTCAACTGAGTATATTCTAAGAACTGTTTCAGACGCGCCAGCCAACACCAAATGGCTGGTTGGTACAGAGTTGAACTTGGTCACACGTTTGGCAGAACAAATGAAACCGCAAGGTAAACACGTACAATTTATGAGCCACGTGGTGTGCGAATGTTCAACCATGGCACGCATTGACCCGCAACATTTGGCCTGGACACTAGAGAATTTGGCCGAAGGCAATGTAGTCAACCAAATTAAAGTGCCTGCACATGAAGCTGTTTTAGCAAAATTAACGCTAGAGCGCATGCTTGCTGCCTCGTAATGACTTGCGACTTATGTAAACCCAGCCCACACGAAATTTTGTGGCAAGATAATTTTTGCCGTGTGGTGCTACTAAATGATGCTGATTACCCTGCCTATTGCCGTGTAGAACTAGTTGAGCATATCAAAGAAATGAGCGATTTAGCACCTGAACAGCGCGCGCGCATGATGGAAGTAGTATTCGCAGTAGAAGTGGCCATGCGCGAAGTGGTGAATCCAGAAAAAATTAACTTGGCCAGCCTTGGTAACAAAACCCCACACTTACACTGGCATATTATCCCGCGTTTTGCAGATGACAAGCATTTTCCAAACAGTCATTGGGGTGTGGCTACAAATGATGCTCTGCAACCCAATATCCATGCGCTCTCTGGCCATGCCAAATCAATGTTAATTGATAAAATAAAAGCGCATATTGCGTGCGCACTAGCTAATAACTAAACGCTCGACCACTTTGCCGTTCACCAAATGGCTTTCAATAATTTCATCAATGTCTTCGTTATCCACAAATGTGTACCAAATGGCTTGCGGGTAAACCACCATCAGCGGGCCTTGCGCGCATCTATCTAAACAACCAGAACGATTAATACGCACTTTACCTTCGCCATTCAATTTTAGTTTTTTTACACGCATTTTCATGTGATCAAACGCCGCTTCTGCGCCTTTATCCATGCAGCAGGCTTCGCCGTTATCACGCTGATTTAAGCAAAAAAATACGTGGTATTGATAAAAATTGGTCATTATTTTTCTAAAAAATAGTCAAAGTTACTAGTCATTCAGATTTCGCTTTTAGGCTAGGCATTTTTACGAAGACAGTACGCATTTGTACGGCGAGTAAAAAAACAACGCATAAAAGCGAAAGATAATGGCTACTGAGTAGCAAGTTGGTCGTCTTGGGTAAAAGTCCATGTTCGGGTAATGCTCAAAATATCCGTATCATGCTTAATATCTGCAGGAAACACTGCATATGGCGCCCCCAACTCGACAATGCGCTTAGCTGCCTCATCTAATACTTTGTGATTCGATGGCTGGTCGATGACCACGCTTTCTAGGCTACCATCGGCTTTAATCGATACCGTCATGCGCAATTGACCATACAATTTTTGCGCTCTTGCTGCCTCGGGGTAATTCATGTTACCGATGCGCTCTACCTTTTGTCGCCATGATTCCACATACAATGCAAACCGGTACTCTTTGGTACGCGCACCAATAAATTTACGTTTGGGGCGTTTTTGGTATTCTTCTTGCCGCTTATCAATTTGCGCTTGCAACCTATCCATCTCAAGGCTGGCAGCAATTAAATCGGCACGGTCAAATGTTTTTGATTTAGCTTTTTGCTCACCTTGCTCTGGATCAGCAGATGCTGCATTTTGCGTGGGATTCGATTCTATTTTTTTGGTCGAGTTAATTTGGGTTAACAGCTCTTGCGCTTGCTTTTCTAGATCATCCACGCGCTTTTGCTCGCGCGTTTCTTGTGCTTTTAACTTGGCCGATTTTGCCGCGCTGCGTGCTTCAGAGTTTGGCTGTAATTTTACTTCGGTGGTTCTTTCTTTTGGCGCGGGCAGTGCAGTTTTCAGCTTGCGGTTTTCATCGGTATTACCACCGCGGTCCAAATTGGCTTGTGCTAGTAATTCAGCTTTATCTGGTGCAGTTTTAGTTTTTGCATTCACCAATACTACGTCCAAACTGGGCAGTTTATCAGCCAGTTTGCGTAATTCTGGCTCAAACTTGATGCTTAAAATAACGCCATGAACAAGAACAGAAAGCCAAATCGCCACAGTAAATGCGCTGATGGTTTTTGTGGTGGCTAACCTTGCAGCCACTTCTGTTTGTTTTAGCGCAACACTCAAACTTCGCTTTTCTCCGTTTTTTGCTAGTTAGTAAATGCATCCAATATTTTTTGATGCACGCCACCAAAGCCGCCATTACTCATCACTAAGATATGGTCGCCTGAATTGGCTGCTTTTGCAATGGCTTGCACTAATTTATCTAGGTCATCAAAGCTTTGTGCTTTTTGTCCCAACGGTTTTAGGACTTCTGCCGCATCCCAACCTAAATTTGCACCATAACAAAACACCAAGTCTGCATCCTTCAAACAAGCAGGCAACGCGGCTTTCATTACACCCAGTTTCATCGTGTTACTACGCGGCTCAAGCACAGCGATAATTCTAGCGCTACCTACTTTAGCGCGTAAGCCTGCTACTGTGGTTTCAATAGCAGTGGGGTGATGTGCGAAATCGTCATATACGGTGATATTATTCACCACGCCACGTACTTCCATGCGGCGTTTTACATTTTTAAATTCGCCTAGCGCCTCAATGGCAATGCACGGCGCCACGCCCACATGACGCGCAGCGGCAATGCAGGCTAACGCATTCATGCGATTGTGTGCGCCCATCAAATTCCAGCTGACATTACCTTGCCGTTCGCCATTTAGTAGCACATCAAAACGGCCTTGCGTATCCACGTTTTGAATTTGCCAACCTTGCACATCGCCAAAAAATTCCAAATTGCTCCAACAGCCTTTGGCAATCACGCGTTCTAAGCTTTCCTGCTTATTACTCACTACCAAACCTTGCTGCGGGACTGTTCTAACTAAATGATGAAACTGTTTCTCAATCGCCGCCAAATCATCAAAAATGTCGGCGTGGTCAAACTCTAAATTATTCAAAATAGCGGTGCGTGGGCGGTAGTGCACAAATTTTGAACGCTTATCAAAAAAAGCTGTGTCGTATTCATCTGCCTCAATCACAAAGAAAGGCGAAGTGCTTTTTGCATCTTGCTTAGGTTGCTGGGGAAGTCTAGCTGAAACCCCAAAGTTCTCAGGCACGCCACCAATCAAAAAGCCAGGTGCCAAACCCGCATATTCCAATATCCACGCTAACATAGAAGATGTTGTGGTTTTGCCGTGTGTACCCGCCACCGCCAATACCCACTTGCCTTGCAGCACATTCTCTGCCAACCATTGTGGGCCAGAGATATACGGCAAACCAAGATTCAAAACTTCTTCCATCAACAGATTGCCACGCGAAACTACGTTACCAATCACATAAATATCAGGATTGAATTTGGTTTGCTCTGGCGAAAAGCCTTCAATCAACTCAATACCCTGCGCCTCTAATTGCGTACTCATCGGCGGATAAACATTGGCATCACAGCCAGTAACCCGATGCCCTGCCTGCTTGGCCAGCACTGCAATGCCACCCATAAATGTACCGCAAATACCTAAAATATGAATATGCATCATTATCCTAAATTCGGCGCGAGCCAGCGCTCTAAATATTCTTTCGGCAGGTTTCTACGTTTTGCCATGTCTTCTAATTGGTCAACTCCAATTTTATCCACGCTGAAATATTTAGCTTGTTTATGCGCCAAATAGAAGCCCGAAACTGCAGCGGCTGGCATCATGGCAAATGAATCTGTGAGCTGCATATCAATTTCATCGCATTGCAGAAAGTGGAACATATCGGCCTTAACCGTATGGTCTGGGCAGGCTGGGTAGCCAGGCGCAGGACGGATGCCAAGGTATTCTTCTTTAATTAGCGCATCAACTGCTAGTTGCTCATTGCTTGCATAGCCCCAAAAATCGGTACGGACGCGTTCGTGCATGTATTCAGCAAAGGCTTCAGCTAAGCGGTCTGCAAGCGATTTAAACATAATACCGCTAAAATCATCGTTGGCATCTGCGAAGCGTTTTTCGATTTTTTCAGTACCTAAACCGCCAGTCACGGCAAATAAACCTACATAGTCGTCTGCCACGTCTTTGGGCGCAATAAAGTCGCTTAAACATTGGTTTGGTCTAGCCACACCATCAATCACGGGTTTTACCGCTTGCTGGCGCATGCCGTAATAAGTAAATGCCACTTGGCTGCGCGTGTCATCAGTATAAATTTCAATATCGTCATCATTCACTGTATTGGCGGGTTGCAGTGCAATCACGCCATTGGCGGTTAGCCAACGCCCATCAATGATTTTTTTTAACATGGCTTGCGCCTCGGCAAACACTTTTGTCGCGGCTTCGCCGACTACTTTATCTTTCAAAATGGCGGGGTAAGCACCTGCTAAATCCCAAGTTTGGAAGAATGGAGACCAATCGATGTATTTAGCGATTAAGCTTAAATCGATATTTTTAAACACGCGGCGACCAATAAATTTGGGCTTTACAGGCGCAAATTCGCCCGCAAAACTCAATTTAGATTTATTGGCGCGTGCATCGACAATAGTGAGCATTGGCACGCCTTTTTTATTAGCGTGTTGCTCGCGCGCTTTAGCGTAATCGGCCTGAATCTCAGCCAAATAGGCGCCGCGCGTCTCAGGCGTAAGCAAATTTTGCATCACCGAAACGCTTCTAGAAGCATCTGGCACATAGACAATTGGGCCATCGTAATACGGTGCGATTTTGACTGCGGTGTGCGCACGTGAGCAAGTGGCGCCGCCAATCAACAGTGGTGTTTGCGCCTTTGCAAAATAAGGATCACGTTGCATTTCTTTGGCAATATGCGTCATTTCCTCCAAGCTAGGCGTAATCAAACCGCTTAAGCCAATAATATCGGCATTCTCAGCCTTGGCCATGGCTAAAATCTCTGCCGCTGGCACCATAACGCCCATGTTCACCACCTCAAAATTGTTACATTGCAACACCACACTGACGATATTTTTGCCGATGTCGTGCACATCGCCTTTCACCGTCGCAATCACCATTTTGCCTTTTGGCTTAGAAACTATGCCTGTTCTAGCCTCATCCGCCGCTTTTTCTGCCTCAATAAACGGAATTAAGTGCGCAACCGCAGTTTTCATCACCCGCGCAGACTTCACCACTTGTGGCAGAAACATTTTACCTTGGCCAAACAAATCGCCGACCACGTTCATACCGTCCATCAGCGGGCCTTCAATCACATGAATCGGGCGTCCACCCGATTTTACAAACGCCGCGCGCGCTTCTTCGGTATCTTCTACAATAAAATCGGTAATGCCATGCACCATGGCGTGTTCTAGGCGTTTATTTACGCTAATTGGTTGCTCGGCGGAGCCACGCCATTCCAGCGTAGCAGCTTCTTTTTTGCCACCTGCCACTAAGGTGCCAGCAATTTCAATCATGCGCTCAGTCGCATCATCCCGGCGGTTTAAAACCACGTCTTCCACACGCTCTTTTAGCTCAGCTGAGAGATCATCGTAAATGCCCATCATGCCCGCATTCACAATGCCCATTGTCATACCCGCTTTGATTGCGTGATACAAAAATACGGTGTGAATCGCCTCGCGCGCGGGGTCGTTGCCGCGGAAGCTAAAGCTGACGTTACTCACGCCACCCGAAATTTTGGCGTGCGGCAAGTTTTGCTTAATCCAGCGTGTGGCCTCAATAAAGTCCACTGCGTAATTGTTGTGTTCTTCTATGCCCGTGGCAATCGCGAAAATATTCGGGTCAAAAATAATATCTTCTGGCGGGAAGCCTCTACTGACCAGTAAATCATAAGCACGTTTACAAATTTCCGTCTTGCGCGCAAACGTATCAGCCTGACCTTTTTCGTCAAACGCCATCACGATGACCGCTGCGCCATAACGGCGGCATAATTTGGCTTGGCGTAAAAATTCGGCTTCGCCTTCTTTCATCGAGATGGAATTGACAATCGCTTTGCCTTGCACGCATTTAAGCCCAGCCTCGATGACAGACCATTTGGATGAATCAATCATCACTGGCACGCGGGCGATATCTGGCTCGCTGGCGATTAAATTCAAAAAATGCGTCATGGCTTTGACGGCATCCAACATGCCTTCATCCATGTTAATGTCAATGACTTGCGCGCCGTTTTCCACCTGTTGGCGCGCCACCGAGAGCGCTTCATCATATTGTTCGTTAATAATTAGCCGCGCGAAGGCTTTAGAGCCAGTGACATTGGTACGCTCACCGACGTTAACGAATAATGAGCTTTCATCGACGATAAATGGCTCAAGCCCTGCAAGGCGCATGGATATTGGTACCTCGGGTATGGTACGCGGCATGATAAAAGCAAGGCTATCTGCGATAGCCTTGATATGACTAGGGGTGGTTCCGCAACAACCGCCTGCAATATTAATAAAACCACTATTGGCAAACTCTTTCACTAAGCTAGATGTGACATCGGGCGTTTCGTCAAAACCCGTGTCACTCATCGGATTAGGCAGCCCAGCATTCGGGTAAATGCACACAAACGTATCAGCAATATTGCTTAATTCTTGCGCATACGGCCGCATCAGCGTCGCGCCTAGCGCGCAGTTTAAGCCAACAGTGAGCGGCTTGGCATGGCGAATCGAGTTCCAAAATGCCGTCACTGTTTGGCCAGATAAAATACGCCCTGATGCATCGGTCACCGTGCCAGAAATCATCAACGGCAAGGTGTAGCCAACCTCATCAAAAAACATATCAATGGCAAATAAAGCGGCTTTGCAATTGAGCGTATCGAATATGGTTTCGACCATTAAAATATGCGCGCCACCTTCTACCAAGGCACGCGTTTGCGCTAAGTAAGCGTTCACTAACTGGTCAAAACTCACATTACGCGCAGCGGGGTCGTTTACGTCAGGCGAGATGCTGGCAGTTTTTGGCGTTGGCCCAAGCGCGCCCGCCACAAAGCGTGGCTTATCAGGCGTGCTGTATTTATCGCATGCAGCGCGGGCGAGCTTGGCAGATTGCACATTCATCTCATGCACCAAATACGCCATGTGGTAATCATCTTGCGCCACGCTGGTCGCGCCGAAGGTATTGGTTTCAATAATATCGGCGCCTGCGGCCAAATATTGCTCGTGAATTTCTTGAATAATATGCGGCTGGGTTAGGCTTAATAGCTCGTTATTGCCCTTAACAAATAGCTCGCGCTGGCCAGCTGGCGCTTTAAAATCGACAAAACGCGCACCGCGATAATCCGCCTCGGTCAGCTTATATTGCTGAATCATGGTGCCCATCGCACCATCTAAAATGAGAATACGTTGAGCTAGTAGCTCACGAAGTTTAATTTCTGTTGCAGATTGCATTAAGTGAAATTTGAATCAATTAGCTAATAATGCTTTATTTTACCATGTTGCAACCGTTTCATTTCTATTGCAAAACAACTAAAGTGAAGCCAATTGCAGTACTATTTGATGCACTTTGAACTTGAAGCCATCTTGTTTTAAAGCACATTATTCTCCCAGCAATTCGGCAATGGGCTGTAAGTGTTCTATATGCTCACAAATCACTTTTAAAATGACGATGACGGGTATGCCAAGCAGCATGCCCCACAGCCCCCACAACCAAGAAAAAAAGATAAGCGCAATAAAAACTGCGGCGGAGTTCATTTTGGCAATGCGGCCTGTCATCCAAGTGGTAATAAATACGCCTATTACAGTGGCGATAACGATAGACGCCCCTGCAACTGATAACGCCATTAATATAGAATCAAATTGCATGTAAGCGGCCATGCCAGTGGCTGCAGCTGTTGCAAGCGGACCAAAATAAGGCACAATGTGCAGAAACCCTGCCGCAACTGCCCATGCACCAGCATTTTCTAACCCCAGCGCGCGAAATACCGCCCAAGATAAAGCGCCCACAACTATATTAGTGATTAACAACATAAACAGATAGCCTTGAATAGAGTTGTTGATATCAATGAGTATATTGACGGTAATTTTTTTACGTGTTAGCGAAGGGCCAGTAATTTTAACCAGCTTACGTTTGAAGGTGTCACCAGACAGCAGGAAAAAGTAAGCGAGAAAAATCATGGTGATGGATTCTGCAATAAATCCGAATACGCCTAAAGAACCGCGCCAAAGAAAATCACCAATTTTAAATTTAGGCTCTTCTACAACCACGCGCATGACTGGCTTTTTTTTAGTCTTAAGGTTGTTTTCAACTGAACTAGCCGCCGTTTCAACTTGATTCGCCGCTATCTGTACTTTTTGCATACTGCTCAATGGGTCACCACGCTTTACTGCCATGCCAGATGTCAGCTTGATTGCAGCTTCAGGTAAGATTGAAATAATTGACTGCACTTGACCGCGTAACGCGTAACCAGAAAAGATGATGCCAGCCACCAAAGCGATGATAATGAAAGACGCACCAATAAAACGATGTACTTTAATACTTTCTAGCTTGATCACCAATGGGTTTAATGCGTAAGCTAGAAGTGCACCTAGCAACACGGTAATAATAAAACTCTGCGCCCATTCCAATGTAAAAATAACTGCAAGGGTAGAAATGATGAGTAATGCTACATTTCTCACTTGCATGGCATCGTTTGATGGCAATAAGTTATCTGCTGGCAACTCAGAGCTTGATTGAGTAGATAATTTTGATTGAGAATCAGCTTGCATAGTTTGCCTTCACTTTAAGCTTTGTATTATAAACAAATATGAATGCTATTAGATTCAAGCAACAAAGTAGTTTAAATGAACAAACGTATCAATGCTTATTCAGTTGTAATCGCCACGCCGATATTGCACCGCCTCGGCAATGTGTGTGGGTTTTATTGCGGTATCACCCGTTAAATCGGCAATGGTTCTGGCGACTTTTAAAATGCGGTGATAGGCGCGGGCGGACAGGTTTAATTTAGAGATGGCGGCTTTTAACAAATCCATGCCAGCTTCATCAGGTTGGCAAAATTGGTCGATTTCTAAGCTGCCAAGTGCAAAATTGGCTTTGCCTTGACGTCTTAATTGAATTTCGCGCGCAGCTTCTACACGGTCACGAATCGCATCACTATTTTCTGCGTCAGCGGCAGCTGTTAATTCATCTTCTTTTAGTGCGGGTACTGTAATAAGTAAGTCGATTCTATCCAAAAGTGGGCCAGAAATTTTGGCTTTGTAGCGCGCCACATTATCGGGCGTGCAACGGCATTTGTTATTAAAATGCCCCAAATAGCCGCACGGGCAGGGGTTCATGGCGGCGAGTAGTTGAAACGATGCGGGGAAATCCGCCTGCCGCGCCGCCCGGCTAATGGTGATTTTTCCACTTTCTAGCGGCTCGCGCAGTACTTCTAGTACTTTTCTGTCAAATTCTGGCAGCTCATCTAAAAACAACACGCCATGGTGTGCCAACGAAATTTCACCAGGCCGCGGAATCCCGCCACCGCCCACCAAGGCCACACCAGACGCGGTGTGATGTGGACTTCTAAAAGGGCGACGTTTCCAGTTTTCGAGCTTGTAATTACCGTTGAGTGATTGAATCGCGGCGCTTTCTAGCGCTTCATGTTCTGTCATGCTGGGCAAAATACCTGCAAAACGAGCCGCCAGCATACTTTTGCCAGTGCCGGGCGGACCGCTCATCAGCACGCTGTGGCCGCCCGCTGCGGCAATTTCTAGTGCACGTTTGGCCTGAGATTGACTTTTCACTTCATTAAAATCTGCATAAGCAATATTTTGAAATTGCGTAGTAGATTCATACTGGTTGAGCGCAGTGTGACCGCTTAAATGCGCACAAACTTCTAGCAAAGAATTGGCGGGGTAGATAATCGCGTCTTTTACCAAGCTGGCTTCTTGTGCACTTAAATGGGGCAGAATAAAAGCGCGCTTGCTGCCTTTTGTTTTATGCTGCATGTGATACGTCATGGCCAGCGCGCCGCGAATTGGCCGCAACTCACCCGTGAGTGCTAGCTCGCCAGCGATTTCGTAGCGGGCCAATGGCTCGCTTGGGATTTGCCCGCTGGCTGCCAAAATGCCTAATGCAATGGGTAAATCGTAACGGCCACTTTCTTTAGGTAAATCGGCAGGCGCAAGGTTAACCGTGATACGGCGTGCGGGGAACTCAAACTGCGCAGTTTGAATGGCCGCACGCACGCGGTCTTTACTTTCTTTTACTTCAGCCTCGGGCAGGCCAACGATGGTAAATTGCGGCAAGCCATTGGCAAGGTGCACTTCTACCACCACTTCGGGCGCATCCATGCCGCTAAGCGCGCGGCTGTAAAGCACGGCCAATGACATTTATTTGGCTTTAGCTTCTAATTCTGCCAGTTTAGCCTCTAATTTAGCCAGTTTTTCGCGTGTGTTGCGTAGCACTTCCGCTTGCACATCAAACTCTTCACGCGAAACAAGCTCCATTTTGGTGAACGCGCCCTTAATTAGTGCATTTACGTTCTTTTCAATATCTGCCAATGGACTATTTTTAATCATGTCATTGATTTTATTAGATATTTCGTTAATTTTATCGGTATTAAACATGGCATTTCCTCTTCACTTTTGAGCAGTTTAGCAGATTTTAGCGACTATTTCACAAAATGAACATGCTTGAATAATTAGTTAAATTATTGATTATAAACATTAATTTTGTTGGCACGCGCTTTGCTAATGCAGAATGTAGCATTTATATTTGTGAGTATAACGATAGGGGGTAAGCGATGAAATTTGTATCCGCAATTATCAAGCCATTCAAGCTTGACGAGGTGCGTGAAGCTTTGTCTGCCATTGGCGTGCAAGGCATTACGGTAACAGAGGTAAAAGGTTTTGGTCGCCAAAAAGGCCATACTGAGTTGTATCGCGGCGCCGAATACGTGGTAGATTTTTTGCCAAAAGTGAAATTAGAAATTGCCATTAAAGATGACATGTTAGACCAAGTAGTGGATGCAATTGAAAAAGCTGCCGCCACTGGAAAAATTGGTGATGGCAAAATTTTTGTGTTTAATTTACAACAAGTTTATCGAATTCGTACCGGTGAAACCGGTCCGGAAGCGCTATAAGGGGAGATGAAATGAAGAAATTTTTATCCGTTTTATCATTGGTTGCGCTGCTAGGCTTGGGTGCGACGCAATTTGCAGTAGCTGGTGATGCAAGCACTGCAGAAGCAGCAGTAGCCACGGTAGAATCAGTGACCGATGCCGCCGTGGCGGTTGAAGGTGCTGTAGATGGTGCGGTCGATGCTGCAGTAGAAACAACAGCTGCGACGGTTGAAGCAGTAGCAGCTGAAGCTGCTCCAGCTACAGAACCTGCAGCTAACCCAACGCCCATCAACAAAGGTGATACGGCATGGATGGTAGTCGCTACCGTGCTAGTGACCATGATGGCGATTCCTGGCCTTGGCTTATTTTACGGTGGTTTAGTACGCCAAAAAAATATGCTAAGTGTGTTGATGCAAACGTTTGCTATATTCTCGCTACTGGGTGTTTTGTGGGTTTTATATGGCTACAGCGTGGCATTTACCGCAGGCAACCCGTTTTTTGGTGGTTTAGGAAAAGCGTTTTTGGCAGGCGTTACGCCAGAATCTGCAGCAGCAACTTTTAGCAAGGGCGCCTATATTCCAGAGTTAATTTTTGTGGCTTTCCAACTAACTTTTGCTGCAATTACACCAGCATTGATTATCGGTGCATTTGCTGAGCGTATGAAGTTCTCTGCGGTACTAGCGTTTATGGTGTTGTGGTTTACGTTTGCTTACTTACCAATTGCACACATGGTCTGGTATTGGGACGGCCCAGATGCAATTACTACAGCTGAATCTTTAAATACGGTATTAGCTAATGCAGGTTGGTTGTGGGCTAAAGGTGCGCTAGATTTTGCAGGTGGTACGGTGGTGCATATTAATGCAGGCGTGGCTGGTTTAGTGGCATGTTTAGTATTAGGCAAACGCATTGGTTACGGCAAAGAAGCAATGACGCCGCATAGCTTAACTTTAACCATGGTTGGTGCAGCATTACTGTGGGTAGGTTGGTTTGGCTTTAATGCAGGTTCTAACTTAGAGGCCAACGGCTATGCCGCGTTAGCTTTCCTAAATACCATGATTGCAGCAGGTGCAGCAACGCTTTCTTGGATGTTTATTGAGTGGTTCCATAAATCAAAACCATCGATGTTAGGTGCCGCTTCTGGTGCAGTTGCAGGTTTGGTCGCGATTACCCCAGCCTGCGGTTTCGTTGGTCCAATGGCAGCCATTGTGATTGGTTTGTTAGTTTCACCTATCTGTTATATGTTTGTTGCAAAAGTAAAATATATGTTTAACTACGACGATGCGCTAGATGTGTTTGGCATTCACGCAGTGGGCGGTATTTTTGGTGCACTAGCCACTGGCGTGTTTGTTAACCCTGCATTGGGTGGCGCTGGCGTTGTTGATTACGTGGCAAACGGTGTTGCAGAATACAACTTTGCCGCACAAATGACGGCGCAATTATGGGCTGTTGGCACTGCCATTGTGGTGTCTGCCGTGGTGTCATACATTGCACTTAAAATAGTCGATCTGGTCATTGGTTTACGTGTATCTGAAGAATCTGAGCGCGAAGGCTTAGATACTACAGAGCATGGTGAGCGCGCTTATCATTCATAAGTTTTAGTGGTTTTAAATTAAAAACGGGCGCTGCGGCGCCCGTTTTTATTTGTCATTCATTTATAAATTAAATTTATATGCCCTGCAACCCTTATGGATGCTAGAGTACAGGCTTAGGCCGCATGGATATTGACTCTCAGGGCATACCATTTAATAATGGCTAAAATTCTAAATGTATGAAAATACACCTCAGATTTGTTTGTAGCACTTGGTAACCAGTTACGTCAGCGTGTACTATTAGCATTTAAAAGAAGAATGGCCAGACGCTTTACAAATTGTCACCCGAACTAAAACTAGCGGTACTGCGGCAAACATCATTACCAAGATTCAAAAACGGTTTAGACTATATAAAAAATAGATTTTAGGGGATTAGCATGGTTGCTAGCATGTTACGATTTATCTGCAAAATATTGTTTAGGGTAGAGGTGCGTGGTCTAGAAAACGTGCCCGCCGAGGATGGGCTATTAATAGTCGCCAACCATGAATCATTTTTAGATGGCTTATTACTATGCATATTTTTGCCAAAAAAAGCTACCTTTGTTGTGCACACCTCTACCTATAAAAAATGGGCATTTAGACAATCCTTGCGTTTAACGCGCCATGTAGAAGTCGATACCACTAATCCGATTGCCATGAAAAAAGTCATTAAATTGCTTGAAGCTGGCGAAAATGTGGTGGTTTTTCCAGAAGGGCGCGTCACCCCCACTGGGGAAATGCAAAAAGTCTATGACGGCCCAGGATTTATTGCCGGGAAAACGGGCGCAACTGTGTTACCTGTTCGCATCGATGGTGCAAGTGAATCCTATTTTGGGCGCTTATCGCGTCACCACCTAAAACGCTTATTTCCACACGTCATTCTCACTGTATTACCAACCACCAACATTGTGATGCCAAAAGCCACAAATCGTAGCTTTCCTACTGGCAAGCAACGGCGACGCATTGCGGGCGAAGGCATGCGAAGTGTGATGCAAAAAATGCTGTTTGAATCGCAAAAAAGCCGTACTTTATTTGAAGCATTTTTAGATGCTGTTGATAAATTTGGTGGCGACTACAAACTTATCGAGGACATGAATGAAACCGAAGAAACCTATCAAAATTTATTGAAAAAATGTCTCGCATTGGGCAGAATCGCCAGCAAAGTGAGCAGTTCTGGCGAAGTGGTCGGCGTGCTCATGCCAAACATCACCAATACTTTGGCACTAATTTTAGGCATGAGCGCATTTAACCGCGTGCCTGCCATGCTCAATTACACATCAGGCACTGCCGGCATGCAAAATGCCTGTATTGCAGCCAATGTCAAAACTATTATTACCTCACACAAATTTATAGAAGCGGCTGAGCTTGGAAAAATTGTAGAAAACTTAAAAAACTTAAATATCGTTTATTTAGAAGATTTGCGCGCCCAATTCGGCGTGATGGATAGGGCTTGGCTAATAGGCTACGCCTTGCATTATCCGCGCTCTGCAATGGAAACCAGCTCACATAAAGAAACAGCCGTAGTCTTATTTACATCTGGTAGCGAAGGCAAACCAAAAGGCGTGGTGCATTCGCACAAAAGCATTTTGGCCAATATTGCACAAATATTATCGGCAATCGAGTTTAACGACACCGATAAATTTATGATGGTGTTGCCTGTTTTTCACTCATTTGGATTTACTGGATCGCTCCTTCCCATACTCAATGGTATTAAAATCAATATATTCCCATCGCCCCTGCAATACAAAGTCATCCCAGAGCTCATTAACAATCGTGGCTGCACCGTATTTTTTGCCACCAGTACTTTCTTAGGTAATTATGCCAAATTCGCACATCCAAACGATTTTTATAAACTTAGAATCGTCGTTGCCGGCGCTGAAAAATTGAATGATGAAGTGCGTAAAACTTATCAAGAAAAATTTGGCATCAACATTTTAGAAGGCTATGGCACGACAGAATGCGCGCCAGCTGTATCTATCAACTCGCCAACGGCACATTTAAACGGTAGCGTCGGTCAATTGGTGGCTGGCATGGAAGCCAAGCTGGAAGCAGTTCCTGGCATTACTAATGGTGGCTTATTATATGTAAAAGGCGAAAATGTCATGCTGGGCTATTACCTATTCGACAACCCTGGCGTGCTCAATCCGCCTGCCGACGGTTGGTATAACACTGGCGACATTGTGGAAATAGACGCTCAAGGATTTATTCATATTAGAGGCCGTGTTAAACGCTTTGCCAAAGTGGCGGGTGAAATGGTGTCACTAGAAGTGGTCGAGCATTTAGCCAATACCGCCGCGCCCGAGCAACAGCATGCAGCAAGCTCTGTTGCCGATGTACAACGCGGTGAAAGCATTTTGTTATTTACCACCGACAAAAAATTAAGGCGCGAAGATTTGCAAATTGTCGCCAAAAACCTCGGCCTGCCGGAGCTAGCAGTCGCGCGAAAAATTATTTCCATCGAAGAAATTCCATTATTAGGCACAGGTAAAACCGATTATGTGACACTGAAACAAATGGCAGAAGCTATTTAGATATAGTCGCGCAAATAGATGAATCGCCGACAGTTTTTATTAAGTACAGGCGCGGCTGGCTTTGGCTTGGCAGGCTATAAATTTTGGCCAGAGCAAGGCTTTAATAATCCTTGTTTAGCTGGCTTGCCTGACAACATTAAAAATCATCCGTTGATGCAACAAATTTGGCAAGGCATTGATGCCAGCCAAGTGTGGGACGGTCATGTACACTTGGTGGGCACAGGCGATGCTACACGTCATATTAATAGCGCCGTTTGGGTGAACCCCGCCATGGATAGTTATTTACACCCCATTTTAAAAATACAAAAATATTTTTACATGAACGGCAGTTGTGCAACTGCAGATAATATTGATACAAGCGTAGTACAGAGAAAAATTGATTTAGTGGCTGAAATGCCTGCAGGCTTTAAGTTAATGTTGTTTGCGTTTGATTGGTTTCATGATGCAAATGGCAAACCAGTGGCAGATAAATCTATTTTTCATATTCCTGACCAATATGCACAAGACGTTGCCAACGCGGCACCGCACGCGTTTGAATGGGTGGCAAGCATACATCCATATCGTGGGGATGCCATTGATGCGCTAGAAAAAGCTAAAGCCAATCATGCACGTGCCATTAAATGGCTACCGCAAGGCATGGGCATAGACCCTGCTTCGCCAAAATGTGATGCGTTTTATGCAGCTTGCGCACGTTTAAATATGCCGATTATTTGCCACACTGGTCGCGAAAGCGCTGTGCAAGGCGGCAACCAAGATGATGCCAACCCGCTTAAATTGCGCCGTGCGCTAGATGCTGGCGTGCGCGTAGTGTTGGCACATTGCGCCAGCGATGGTGAAGATATTGATTATGACAATAAAAGTAATAATAAAAAGGTAAAAAGTTTTGATCTATTTTTGCGCTTGATGGATGAACCGAAATATAAAGATTTTTTATATGGCGAAATTTCTGCCATTACCTTAATGAATCACGCCTGGGCGATTGCGCCTTTGTTGCAACGTGCAGATCTGCACAGCCGCTTGTTGAATGGCTCCGATTATCCGTTGCCTGCTATTTTGCCGATTATTTCACTGAAGCAACTTGTTAGCAAAAACTTGCTAGATGTAGCGCATGCTGATTTACTAAAAACCATACGTTTGTATAATCCCATCATGTTTGATTTTGCCTTAAAGCGTTTAATCGCGGTCAATGGCAACACATTTTCAAGCAGTATATTTGAAACGCGACGTTTTTTTGAAGCAAATTAAGACTATTTTTTCTGCCCTGGCAGCCTCATATCTATTGGCTTGTGGCGCATTATATTTTATGCAAAAAGGTATGCTATTTCCTGCACAATACGCGCAAACTGTACCTGCAGATTGGCAACCAACAGCGGGTGATTCTGCAAGCCAAGCTTTTATAAATGGCAACTGTGGCAAACTGCATGTGGCGTTTTGGCAAATAAAAAATGCCAAGGGTACACTAATGATGAACCACGGTAACGGTGAAAGCCTTGCTAGCATTAACGATTATGCTTATGCTTTTCACAATTTGGGTTATAACTTAATGGCTTGGGACTACGCAGGTTATGGTCAATCTGCCGATTGTTGGTTTAGCCAAGCCGAGTTATTAGACGATGCTGAGCGCGCTTATCAATGGTTAGCCGCACAAGAAAAATCAGAAAAAATCTTTATTTTTGGCTATTCGCTTGGGTCAGGCGTGGCACTTTCACTCGCGGCAAAGCATCAGCAAAACCCTGTATTTTTGGTAGCGGCATACGATTCACTGCTCAATATTGCGCAACAAAAAATGCCGCCAGTAGTGCCGGTAAGTTTGCTGATGCGCTACCCCATGCAGACGAATGTTTGGGTTACTGCTATTAAGCAGCCCATTTTTGCCATTCATGGCATGCAAGATCAATTAATAGCACCGCAACGTTTGCAATACTTGGCATCAGAATCACAGACAAAAATAAAAGTTGAATGGGTAAAAAACGCAGGTCATGCCGATGACGCTTTATTTTTATATCGTAACCAATGGCTAAAAAAACTGCTGCCCTGACGCATTATAGAAAACCAATATAGAAAACTACGGCATAGTATGCGTTAAAAATATGAACAACCAATTTCAACTATTAAAACAGCAGCGTTTTAGCCCGTTTTTCTTCACGCAGTTTTTAGGTGCGTTTAACGATAACGTATTTAAAACTGCGCTGATTACTTTGGTGGCTTTTCACGCGGCCAGCTTAAGCAACGTAGATGGCAGTACGCTTGCCACTTTGTTGCCAGGTTTGTTCATTTTGCCGTTTTTTTTGTTCTCGGCTACTGCTGGCCAAATTGCTGATAAATTTGAAAAATCACAAATTATTCGGCTGGTAAAACTGTTTGAAATCGCCATTATGGTGTTTGCGAGTGTAGGGTTTTTTATGCATAACATTTGGCTGCTGGGCGCAGCCTTATTTATGATGGGCATGCATTCCACCTTGTTTGGGCCAATTAAATACGCCTATTTACCACAACATTTAAAACAAAATGAATTAATTGGTGGCAATGGCATGGTGGAGATGGGCAGCTTTGTGGCGATTTTATTCGGGCAAATTTTAGGTGCGTGGCTAGCCACCTTAGACAATCATGAATTATTGACTAGCCTCGCTATTTTATTGATTGCAATTTTGGGTTATTGCAGTAGCCGTGGCGTGCCAAACACGCCAGCCGCTGACCCACACTTAAAAATCAATTGGAATCCCATCACCGAAACCATTAAAAACGTCAAACTTATCTGGCAGCAACAATCCATTTGGGTGGCGATTGTGGCTATTTCGTGGTTTTGGTTTTACGGCGCAACTTTGTTGGCGCAGTTTCCTAACTTAGCAAAAAATGTGCTGCATGGTGATGAAAGTGTGTTTATTTTGCTGCTCTGTGTGTTTTCTATCGGCATTGGCATTGGCTCACTTTTGTGCGAAAAATTATCGCGCGGGCGCCTAGAATTAGGACTAGTCATGTTTGGTGCATTGGGCATGATCGTGTTTGGAGCAGATTTATATGCCTCAAGCGCCAATATCCATGAGGCTTCTGGCGCTGCTCTGCAAAGCAGTATGCAGTTTGCGAGCCAAATAAGTAATTGGCGCATGTTAATCGATATTGCATTGATTGGCCTATTTGGTGGCTTTTACATTGTGCCTTTATATGTGCTGATTCAAACCCGTGTCGCTAAAAATGTTCAATCGCGCATTATTGCCGCCAATAACATTATGAACGCCTTTTTTATGGTAATTTCGGCGTTATTTTCAGTGTGGGTGTTCAATCATGGCTACAGCATTCCACAGCTATTTTTATCGGTCGCCTTGCTTAACATCATTATCTGCATTTATTTATGCCTGCGCCAACCAGAATACTTTCACAGCTTTGTGGCATGGCTTAAAGGCAAATGCCGCAACTTAACTTAATCTCAAGTCGTCATGAAAGTCTTAGTCAAAGACTTGATCAAAGCTTTATAATGCAATATTCACTTTAAAGTTATGCGTATGCTTAAAAAATTACAGCACATCATTTGGCAGTTATCCAATAAGCTTGGCCCATTTGCGCCGCTAGTTGCCATGATTTTAGTGGGTTTAATCATACTATCAGCCTCGCGTTTGGGTCTTGTTTTGTGGAAGTTTGAGCGCGTTAATGCGACTGGCAAGCTGTTCGAAATTTTGCTGCAAGGAATTCGCGTTGATATCATTCAATTAGGCTTATTGGTGCTCATTCCCATGCTGTTAGCGCCCATTTTTGCTATCTCCAAGCTATTTAAAGTTTGGCAAAAATTCACTTATTTTTGGGTCATCGCTTGCGTGGTATTGCTGGTATTTTTAGAAGCTTCTACACCCGGTTTTATCATGGAATACGATGTGCGGCCGAATAGAATATTCGTCGAATATTTAAAATATCCCAAAGAGATTTTCAATATGCTGTGGCGCGGCTTTAAAGTGGATATTTTTGCAGGATTTGGTTTTACTCTGCTGGCCATTTGGAGTATGCGCCGCTTTATGCAGCCTTGGTTAAATGCAACTACCAGTTGGTCTAACAAAAAAATCTGGCTGTTGTGGCCGCTACTGTTTTTACTCATAGCACTGTCTATTCGCTCTACACTTGGCCACCGCCCTGCTAACCCCGCCATGTTTGCCATTACCCAAGATAGCATGGTGAATAGCCTCATTTTAAACTCAGGCTACTCCGTCATTTACGCGGCTTACAGTTTGCAGAATGAGAGTAAATCTAGCCAAATTTACGGAAAAATGGATCGCTCCGAAGTTTTTAAACTGACTGGTGCACAAGATACTGACATCCCCACGCTTAAAACTTTAACCCCCAGCATAAAACGCGATAAACCACTTAATTTGGTGATTATTTTGCAAGAAAGCTTGGGTGCCACTTTTGTAGAATCACTTGGCGGCGTGCCCGTAACGCCCAACCTAGAAAAATTAAAAAGTGAGGGCATTTGGTTTACCCAGTTATATGCCACGGGCACCCGCAGTGTGCGCGGTATAGAGGCAGTTATTACCGGCTTTCAACCAACGCCAGCCGATAGCACGGTTAAGCTATCTCTCAGCCAAAAAAACTTTTTCAGCATTGCCGCACTGCTAGCTAAACAAGGCTATAGCACCGAGTTTATTTATGGTGGTGAATCGCATTTTGATAACATGCGCAGCTTTTTTATGGGCAACGGCTTTCAACATATTGTGGAACAAAAAGATTACAAAAATCCCATATTTTTAGGTAGCTGGGGCGCATCGGACGAAGATTTGCTGAATATTACACACGAAAAATTGTTAGCGCACCATGCAAGCGGCAAACCATTTTTTACGCTTGCATTTACCTCTAGCAACCACGCACCGTTTGAGTTCCCCGATGGCAGAATTGAGCTATACGAACAACCAAAAGCTACCGATAACAATGCAGTGAAATATGCCGATTACGCCATGGGTGAGTTCTTTAAAAAAGCCAAAGCCAGCGCTTACTGGAAAGATACGGTGTTTTTAGTGGTGGCCGATCATGACATTCGCGTGCGTGGAGATGCCTTAGTACCAATCGAGCGCTTTCATATTCCTGGCCTAATTTTGGGTGCTGATATTCAGCCTAAAACTATTACTACCATGGCGAGCCAAATTGATTTGCCTGTCACCGTGTTATCGCTGATGGGTATTAGCGCGCAACATCCGATGACTGGGCAAGATTTGTCGAATGTTCCTGCAGATTATTTAGGCCGTGCCATGATGCAATACAACTATAATTTTGCATGGATGGAGCAAACGGTTGAAGCCAATAAAGTTGTGGTGCTGCGTGAAGATAAAGCTGCTGCGTTTGCTGTATATGACACAAAAACTAAACACTTAAACGAAACTGCAGCGCCAGCCGATGCGCAAGACTTAGCACAACGTGCGCTAGCAAATTCATTACTGCCAGCATTGCTATACACCGAGCAACGCTATCGCTTGGCTCATTAAGATACAAAAAATGAGCACCAGAAAACAAGCTTCTATGCTGACTGGGCAAGTCATTCGCGATGGCTTAAGCTATTTTTTTCGCGGTGGCATGCGCATTAAAAATGGCCATTTTCCGCTAACCAATCACCTTATTCCTGATGACTTTTTTGGCATCTGTGTGGCCAGTAGCGCCGACCCTACCATGGATGCTTACGTGATTGCGCAAGTGAAAGCACTGGGCATCAAACAAGTGCGCCTAGATTTTAGCTATGGCGATTTAAACAATTTTAATGCGCGATTTTTACGCGCGCTTATAGCGCGCAATTTGCAGGTGACGCTGCATATTGTGCAGCCGTTTGCTGTCGCAAAAATTATGCAAAATGCTGCCGAACAAGCGGTTTGGCGGGAGTTTTTAGAAGCGGTGTTGGATACTTTTGGCAGCCAAATTAAGCAGCTAGAAATTGGTACCACCATTAATCGTAAGCGCTGGGCTGGCTACACTTATGATGGTTTTTTGAGCGCATGGCAGATTGCTCATGAAGTAATGAAAGCGCGTAATCTGGTTTTGATAGGCCCAAATGTACAAGATTTTGAGCCTTTTTATAACATCAGTTTACTCAACACTTTTAAGCAAAAAAACTTGCTGCCAGATATGCACAGCAACAATTTATTTGCCGAGCGTACCATTGAGCCAGAACGCTTTGACCACCGTATTTTTAAATATCGCTGGGCGACTTGTTTTAAAGTTAACCTCATCAAAAAAGCGCGTATTTTACAAAAAATTGGTGCTGATTTTGGCGTGCCACAACTGGTTTCTTCTGTTGCGTTTTGGGCGATGTTTCGTATTGGGCGTATTTTGCCTGATACAGCACAAAAACAGGCAGATTATGCTGCGCGTTATTTGGCGTTGATGGCGGCAAGTGGCGGCTTTTCCCAAGCCAATTGGGGAGCGCTGATTTGCGCGCGTGAAGGCTTAATTGATAACGGCTTAAACGAAGCAGAATACCCCGCGCTTGAGCAAGTCGCATATTATGCTCAAACCAACGGCCAATTAAAAAACTATCGCCATTACCCAAGCTTTAATGCGGTTAAAACTGCTGTGCTTATGACGCAAGGTGCATACTATGTGCAGGCCATTGTAACCGCTGCTGGCTTAGAAATTCATCACTTTCAACAAGCAGACAAAGTCCTTCATATGGCGTGGACAAGCGACGGCAAGATTGCATTTTTAACCGATATTTATGATGCAAAAATGCTGGCGAATGCTACGGTTTATCATCGCGATGGGCACACTATACAGAGCGTGCAAACGTACATCAGCGAATCGCCCGTTTACTTGTGTTGGCTGGCTGAACAAGCGCCTCGGTTAAATACACCGCCAACTTTAGCCAAAAATTTAGCAATTCATGCGCATGTACGGGGCAAGCAATATTATCGATTTTTGCAAGACGGTTGGGATGGCCTGATATTGGCTACCAATCAAGTAGAAGCCGATTTAATCGTGGAAAAACTACATCCAAACATCTTGCTGCAGCCCAATAAGGACGCGGCTTTGCGACATGCCCGTAATGCTATTTGGGCAGTACCTGACCCACGAAATGCAAATATGCAACTGACGATTAAACAGCCCGTCAAAATGTATCCGCATAAAGCCTTGCTAGACCGTTTTAAACCGAGCAAAGCTAAACGTAGTTGGAACGGCGCGATGCAACTAATGCGGCGCGGTATCGGCACGGCAGCACCTGTGGCGTATTTTGAAAAAGTGGGCGATACCACGCTTAAACAAAATTTTTATATTTGCGAATTTATCACTGCAGAAACAACAGTTGGCCAGCTATTTGCCGGATTTGCGCGCGGTGAAACCACATGGAACAATATTGCAGCAGACGATATTTTGAAACAAGTGGCACAATTTTGCCTCACCATGCATCAGCGTCTGATTTGGTTTCGTGATTTATCAGGTGGAAATATTTTGGTCAACTTGGTTGATAGTAAACTGCAATTTTCATTGATTGATACTGCGCGTTTACGTGACCAACTATACCCGCCTTTTGCGCGCAAATATATGCTGGCAGACATGGCACGTGCATGCCATAAGCTCGATTGGCTGAATAGAAAGCGTTTAATGGCCTATTACTTTTCGGGCATTGGTTCTAGCTTTAGTTGGCGAGACAAACTGAGCTTTTATTTGTACGACTTTAAAGTTTCGTTAAAGCGTACCATTGGCCGCAAGGGGTTGAAAAAGCTGATGAAGCGTATTAAAGGCCAAACTTAATTTAGGCCTAATCTAATGAAAATCATTAGCTATTTTTAAGTAGATTAAACACACTAGTTATTGAGTAACTGTGTACTATTCTTATTACGTGATGCGTAGTGAAAACAAAGCAAAACGAATTTTAACTAAGGAGATTATTATGTGGACAACACCAGCTGCTACTGAAATGCGTTTCGGTTTCGAAGTTACAATGTACGTAATGAACAAATAATTTTTGTTTTTTGCTACGTAAAAGCGCTCTTAACGAGCGCTTTTTTATTGTTTAAAATATAACTAGTTTAATTTAAAACGTGACTATCTTATTTGTTAGGTAGCTCAAACCCTTTAGGTAGCAATACCCAAATTTTACCTTGTTGCTTCATGCTACCCGCTTGCTTACCCGCATTTTCACCCGCGCCCCAAAAATAATCGGCTCGCACACCGCCTTTAATGGCGCCACCGGTATCTTGCGCCACCATTAATTTTTTAAGTGGTTTATTACTGTTAGGCTGTGTAGTGGATAAGAAGACTGGCGCGCCAAGTGGCACATGTCTTGGGTCAATTGCCATGCTACGCTCCGCAGTAAGTGGCACGCCAAGCGCGCCCAGTGGGCCTGACAGGCCAGCAGGTAATTCTCTAAAAAACACATAACTAGGATTCGCGTTCAATAACTCCTGTAGTTTGGCAGGATTCTTAGTCGCCCAATTTTTAATCCCTTGCATGCTGGCTTGGTCTTTACTCAGCTCGCCGCGTTCAATCAGTACACGACCAATAGAATTATAAGCCTGCCCATTTTGGTCGGCATAGCCCACCTGCATCGTTTGCCCATTATCAAGCTGCACGATGCCAGAGCCTTGTACTTGCAAAAAAAAGCCTTCTACCTGGTCATCAATCCATACCAATTCGTTGCCTGCCAGCGGAGAAGTTGCTGTTTCAATCTCAGCCCGCGTGGGGTAGGGCACCAACTTATTTCCTTTTATTTTTCCGCGCACCCGCTTATTTTTCAGCTCAGGGTAAGTTTCACCTAAATCTACCGTGATTAAATCTGCGGGTTGTTTATAGAGTGGATATGAATATTGGCTAGTCTTAGTAAGGCTACCTTTTAACAAAGGCTGATAATAACCTGTGATTAGCCCAGTATCATTACCCTCCGCGTTGCTGGTGCTATACACGTCAAAGTATTCAGCAAAATAGGCTTGTGCCACTTGTTTGTTGGGTTTATTTAATGCGCTTGCGGCGCTGCAAGCATTTTGCCAAAGCTGTTGATTGTTTTGTGTTTTATTTTTTAGCGTACTGCAACTTTGCAGCCATGCAGGCCAAGCAGCGCTCATGTCATCCTCTGCAAAGCCATCGATATCTTTCCACTGCGCGGGTTTTAATAAGGCATAATCTTGGAAGACAGCAGGTTTGCTGTCTGCTGGTGGCGAGGTTTGTGCTGTGCAATCGCAGTTGGATGCACCGCTTTGCGCTATAGGTTTCACATTGCCTTTGCTGCAAGCAACTACCAGCAAGGCAGTTAAAACAAGAAGTATGTTTTTCAAAATTTACTCGTAAACTCTAATTCAATACTTTAGGCACAGCCAAGGTAAATGGTTCAATCACGGCGTCAAAAAAATTGCCATCTTCTGCGACTATTTTATAGGTGCCACGCATTGCGCCCACTGGCGTTGCCAGCAACGTACCACTGGTGTATTCAAACTGCTGACCTGGCGCCAATAAAGGCTGCGCGCCTACAACACCCAAACCTTTTACTTCTTGCACGTGATTATTGGCGTCGGTAATCACCCAATGGCGGCTAATCAGTTGCGCAGAGATATTGCCAATATTGGCAATTGTCACTGTGTAGGCAAACGCATATTTGCTGTCTTCTGGGTCAGATTGGTCTAGCAAATAGGCAGTTTGTACACGCACCTTAAATGCATATTTTTTGCTATCAACCATGCTAGTCAATCTTACCAGCCGTAATCATGCCAGTGGTGGGCGAGCTAGCACTGGCAGAATACAATTTTTTGGGCATACGGCCTGCCAAAAACGCTTCGCGGCCTGCTTCTACCGCTTTCTTCATGGCGGCTGCCATTAAAACTGGATTGTTTGCAGCTGCAATGGCAGTATTCATTAAAATGCCCGCGCAGCCTAGCTCCATGGCAATCGCTGCATCGCTGGCGGTGCCTACGCCAGCATCCACCAGCACTGGCACTTTTGCATTTTCAATAATTATTTGCAAATTCCATGGGTTTAAAATGCCCATGCCAGAGCCGATGAGTGAGGCCAGTGGCATCACCGCACAGCAACCAATCTCTTCTAGCTGCTTGGCGATAATCGGATCGTCCGAGGTATACACCATGACGTCAAAGCCGTCTTTTACCAAAGTTTTTGCCGCGGCGATGGTCTCAATCACATTAGGGTACAGCGTTTTTGGGTCCCCCAACACTTCTAACTTCACCAACTTATGACCATCTAATAACTCGCGCGCCAAGCGCAAAGTGCGCACCGCATCATCTGCTGAATAGCAGCCAGCAGTGTTGGGCAAATAAGTAAACTGTTCTGGCGGCAAGCAATCTAGCAGCGAAGGCTCACCCGCGTGTTGGCCAATATTAGTTCTTCTGATTGCAACTGTGACAATCTGTGCGCCACTGGCATCAATAGCGGCACGGGTTTCAGTAAAGTCTTTATATTTGCCCGTACCTACCAACAGGCGCGAACTGTAAGTTTTACCAGCAATTATTAATTCGTCGTTCATATTCATCTCTAATTACTTAACCGCCACCGACAGCGCCCACGATTTCTAGCCTGTCTCCATCTACAACATACATCACATCAAACTGACTGCGCGGCACAATTTCACCATTTTTTTCGATGGCCAATCGTTTGCCTGTTAAATTTAATGTCAGCACCAGCGCAGAAATGGTCACATTTTCGCCATTTAGTGCTTTTAAATTACCATTAATAAATATTTGCATAAAAATAATTTTACTGGAAAGCCTTATTTGACGGGGATTTTTAACAGTTTTAATTGATTTTTTTATTTTCAATCAATCTGGTATGGCACTTGCTTACATAAAGTTATACTTAATTTTTGTGTAATCCGCAACAGTTGCAGTGCGTTAACTGTAAAAATGTAATGATTTTAATGATTTATCGACCAAACTTAAGTAAGTATTGAATTTTTTTGATAAATTATGCACCAAGCTATAGGAACAAAATTCCTGTTGATTTAACTCCCAAAAGGAAAATATAATGTTAGCGACACAAGTAAAACAAGCAGTAAATACAGAGTCAGGTAATAAAACTTTTAACCCTAAACTGGTTAAAAAAATTGATAAGGCCGAAGTTGAAGCAACTAAAGCGATTGAGTTGAGCAAGTCTCAGAGTTTTAATCGATTTTTAGAAGCTTACGGCGACTGCGTTTAGTTTTAAATAAAGTAAGATTCAAATAAAAAGTGGGCGGCTATCGCCAACCCACTGTTATTTTTCTCAAATTTAAACAGTCCAACCTGATCTGTTAATCAATCACCAACTGCGGGCGTTTTGGTTCTGGCCAATCCAAATGGTAGAACTGACCACGCGGTTGATCTTTACGCTCATAAGTATGCGCGCCAAAATAATCGCGTTGACCTTGCAATAAGTTTGCTGGCAAATCAGCACTGCGGTAGCCATCGTAATACGCCAGCGCGGCACTAAAACCTTGCGCAGGGATACCATTAGTCACGGCAAGCGCTATCACTTTACGCCAACCTGCTTGGCCATCATTCATAGCATTGGTAAAGTATGGGTCTAACATCAAGTTTTTTAAGCGTGAATTAAGCGCGTAGGCCATGGTAATTTTTTGCAAAAAGCGCGCGCGAATAATACAACCACCACGCCAAATTTGGGCAATTTCACCAAAATTTAATTTCCAGTTATACGCCACTTGTGCTTTATCAATTAATTGAAAACCTTGCGCATAGGCACAAATTTTTGAGCAATATAGCGCATTTTTAATCGCATCTATAATGGCTTTTTTGTCTGTCTCGTGTTTAATAGCTGGGCCTTTTAATATTTTGCTGGCTTCAACACGTTCTTCTTTTAAGCTAGAAAGCGCGCGCGCATACACCGCGGCGGCAATCGCGTTAGCTGGTGCGCCAAGTTCAAGCGCATTGGCAGCCGTCCATTGACCTGTGCCTTTTTGGCCGGCCGTATCTAAAATTTGATCGACTAAGAAACCTTTGGTCATGGGATCTTTTTGTTGCAGAATATCCGCAGTAATTTCAATTAAAAAGCTCGATAACTCACCTTTATTCCACTCGGCAAACACTTTACCAATTTCGTCTGCTGGCATACCCAGCAAATTTTTCATTAGCCAATAGGCTTCACAAATTAATTGCATGTCGATGTACTCAATACCATTGTGTACCATTTTTACATAGTGGCCAGCACCGTCGGGGCCAATGTATTCTGCACATGAAAAACCACCCACCACTGGCTTGCCTGGTGTGCCACCTTCCATCGGCTCGCCAGTGACTGGGTCAACTTTGGCCGCAATATCGCGCCAAATTGGCTCTAAACTTGCCCAAGCTTTGCGGGTGCCAGAAGGCATTAAACTTGGACCAAAACGTGCGCCAGTTTCACCGCCGGAAACGCCTGAGCCAATAAAATCAATACCTTTAACTGCCAACTCTTTTTCGCGACGGATGGTGTCTGTCCACAATGAATTGCCGCCGTCGATAATAATATCGCCTTGCTCTAAAAATGGCAGCAGCGCGTTAATGGTCACGTCTGTCGCGCTACCTGCTTTCACCAACAAAATAATTTTGCGTGGGCGCTTAATACTCAACACAAAAGAGGCTAAATCAGCATGCCCAACCACGTTGGCATGCGAAGGCTCATTGTCCTTGCACTCCTTAATAAAATTGGTCATTTTTTTAGGATCACGGTTGTACACTGCAATGGTGTAGCCGTGGTCTGCAATATTCAGGGCTAGGTTTTGGCCCATGACGGCAAGGCCAACTAGGCCAATATCAGCATTTTTTGTGGTCATCTTTTCTATCTCGGTTCTCTTAAATGGGTAATTTAAATAAATTTGAAGTGCATGCTTGTGGCTAACACCTCGTTACGGTTTTGCTACTTTTTACTGCTACTACGTTTTAAAATTAATCATTAACGCAAAGTGCGGGCAAACATTTGCAGCGTCATTTGGTAGCCCACGGTCGCCAGTTCAGCATCGTAGCGCGGATCCTCATCACGCATAAAAGCATGTTGGGCGTTAAACTCGTGCCACGTATAATTTAGCTTGGTTGCTGCCAATTTTTGTTGCACCAACATACGTCCCGCTTCTGGAATATGATTATCTTGCTTGCCCCAAATCATCATCAGTTCGCCTTGAATATCGGCCAGCCTTTGCATACTGTGTTGATTAGCTTGATTGGGGATACTGTTAATGTGCAAATCTGTGGCATAAAAGCAAGCGGTGGCTTTAACTTCTTTTTGCAGCGCGGCGCGAAAAGCCAAATGCCCACCAATACAAAAACCCATTGCACCTAAATTGCCATTGTACCAATCTTGCGTGCTTAAAAAATCGATCATGGCGCGGTTATCGGTGTCATAACCCTGTACATCTTTAGCAGCTTTGTCAGCATTGCCTTTTTCGCGGCCGGCATCGTCATAACCCAAAATCGTACCAATCGGATTAAGCTCGTGAAACACCTCTGGCACCAGCACTGCGTAGCCGTGCCCCGCCATATAAGCAGCTGCGCGCGCGATGGGGCCAGTTTGCTGAAATATTTCAGAATAAAATAATATTGCAGGCACTTTTTTGCCATCGCTTGAATGATCCACTGGTCTGTGAATATAGGTACGCATCACGCCAGTGGGCGTATTGATATCGGCAACCTGCAATTGAGTTAACATAAGTGAACTAACATAAGGACAATTAATCTATATTTGCAAAGGCATTATTTTACAAGCTTTGTGCGTAATGTCACACAATTAATCCATAAATGTTGACATTATTGTTGTATGTTTAATTTTAAAACTATCCATTCGTAAAGTGAGTTTGTTATGCGCATTTTAATCACATTCCCAGCATTGATATTGGCCTTAAGTTTTGCTCAAATGGCTATGGCAGACTCTGTCGCCGATATGGCTTATAAGCTAAAGGCCTCTGTCACTAAAGTGCATGTCACCACGCAATCTGGCGGGCACGGCGTTGGTACTGGTGTGGTGGTGGGTAAAGACTTGGTTGCCACCAACTGCCACGTGCTGGCCAATGCGCGCGGCGCAAAAATCACCAAATTTGGCGAAAGTTATACGCCAGAAGCGATGAAAGCAGATTGGAAGCACGACTTATGCATTTTGCGCTTTAAATTTTTAGAGCTAAAACCGGTAGAACTGGGCGATTCTGAGAACTTAAAATATGAGCAACCGATTTTTTCGATTGGTTTTCCAGGTGGCCCACCAAAACCACAATCTACCATAGGCAAAATAAAAGCTTTATATCCGCTAGACGACAGTCAAATTGTGCGCACTGATGCCTCGTTTGTGATGGGTGCAAGTGGTAGCCCAGTATTTGATGCTGAAGGTAAATTAATTGCTATTAGCACTTTTAAAAGCCCAGGCCGTGGCGCTTATTTTTACAATGTTCCAGTAAAATGGTTAAAAGCCCTGATAGATGCGCCAGAGACAGAATCATTAGCATCTGGCGGAATACCGTTTTGGGATGCGCCAGATGCTGAGCGGCCGTTTTTTATGCGGGTGGTTTTGCCTTACCAAAATGATAAATGGGATGAGCTAAAAGTGGTGGCGCAACAATGGATAGTAAAAGAGCCGACTAGCCCAGAAGCCTTATTCTACGCGGGTGTAGCCGAACAGCGTTTAGGTAACGTAAATCAAGCCAATGGTTACTTTAATAAAGTATTAGGCTTGCAGCCACAACATGGCGCCACTTTAATTGAGCTAGGTTTAATGGCCAACCGCGCAGGCAAAGCTGACGAAGTAGAAAAAACCCGCGTAGCACTTAAAGCTATTGATTTAGATTTGGATGTGGAATTTAGCGAGGCATTAAAAGTTAACGCTAAAACAAACTAGTAGCCTATTAATAATCGGCAGCGCGACCTGTCGAATAGCCTTGCGGCACATCATTCTGCCATTCGCCGCAATCGTTGCACATATGGTCATGCATGGTCGGGCTTAAGGTTAAATTTGTACTATTGCAAACCTTGCAATGTGTGGGATGAATAGCCGCTGTTTTGTGAAGCGCTTCATGCTGCTCGGTCGCCACTTTGCTGCTACCTAATCCATATTTGTTATCTGGCATTTCAAACTCCAAATTTGCCTACTTAACATAACAAATTTACGCCTTTTTTAACGCAAAAACAAGCTTTTTAATTATGCGCTGCTCGCGTCAAGCGATCTAAAATCGCTAGCCATTCTGGCGCGTTGGGTGGCGCTTCTATGAGTAGTTTCTCTACGTTAAGCGCATCCATTTTGTGCAGCGTGTCATATAATTTTTGCGCGACGTCATTGGCATTATTATTCAACTCAAAATAAGTGCAATTTGGCACTGTGCCAGCGCCCAATAGCAGCGCGGCTGCCGAGACGTTAGCATTGATAAGCGCATGTGAATTTTTAATTAACTCATCGCGCGAGCTAAATAACCGCACAGGTGTGCGTGGTGAGTAATGTAATTGATGCTGCCCAGGTGCCTTTATGATTTGCATAAGCTTTGTGGCAGGCACGCCAGCAACCTCATGGATATTGGCTTGTGGCAGCATGCCTAAGCGCAGCAGTTGCCAAGTTTCACCAATTACCGCAACAATGGTTGACTCAATTCCTACTGCGCAAGCACCGCCTTCCAGTACTGGCACAGCATCGCCCAAACCCGCCGCCACATGCGCAGCGGTGGTAGGGCTAAGTTGGGTAAATTTGTTGGCCGACGGCGCCGCCAGCGCCAAGCCGCTTTGTTTAAGTAGCTGCAAAGTCAGCGCATGATTCGGTACGCGCAAAGCCACTGTGGGGTTGTTGCCACGCA
This sequence comes from Methylophilaceae bacterium, assembly GCA_031422335.1. Classification (GTDB taxonomy): domain Bacteria; phylum Pseudomonadota; class Gammaproteobacteria; order Burkholderiales; family Methylophilaceae; genus Methylotenera_A. Next base: position 22,503 of record JANOQW010000017.1, on the reverse strand, counting down.
AAATACTCGACACATGCGGCTTAGTAGGCAATACCAATGTCAATGGGCCTGGCCAAAAGGCGGCGGCAAGCTTTTGCGCCAATGGCGAAAATTCGCTCGCCCAATTTCGTACTTGGCTCACATCGGCAATATGCACAATCAGCGGATTATCGGTAGGGCGCTGCTTAATGGCGTAAATTTGACGCAAAGCCACATCATTGCTGGCATCCGCCGCTAGACCATAAACGGTTTCGGTAGGAATAGCCACTACGTTACCGTTTTTAAGTAAATCAATCGCTTGTTGTAAATTAACCTGCATATTTAATCAGTCGGCCGAAAACGCTATTTTACTACTTAAGCCCAGCATGCGCTAAAATACGCGCTGTTTAAACAAAGGATGATCATGAAACAAGTTGCAGTAAGCCAAATTACCGTAGAAAAAGCCCCCTGCCAAACTAAATTAAATGCATTAAATGTCAGCAAATGGCCCACTTGGAAGAAGGAAGAATCGGTATTTGATTGGTCATTCCCCGAGCAAGAAATTGCCTATATTTTAGAAGGCAGTTGCATTATTACACCAGTAGATGGTTTGCCGTTAAGTTTTGGCAAGGGCGATTTAGTGACTTTCCCTGCAGGGCTAAAAGCCATCTGGCAAGTGCTAGAACCGCTACATAAACATTATCAACTAGATGGCAATATTGTGACGCAAACTTTAAAACGCATTAAAGCGGCAATTGGGCTTTAAGCTTTAATTAAGCCGCTTTTCTAAAAGTTAAATTAAAACGACATGCGCCAAAGGTGCTGTGGCCATCAGTTATTATAGTGGTCACTTTCAGCGGCATAATGCCATGATAATTTAAGCGCGATTTACCGCCCCATACAATCACATCGCCATGTTGCAGCAATATTTTGGCAGGTTTATCGCCGCGTTTTAAGCCGCCAAACAAAAATGTTGCTGGCGCACCCAGTGATACCGACACGATGGGCTGGCTAAAATCTTGCTCATCTTTATCTTGGTGCAAACCCATTTTGGCACCCGTTTGGTATTGGTTAATTAAGCAGGCATCTGGTAGAAAGTTAGCATAGCCTGCTTGCGCTGCAGCCGCATTTGCCAGCTTTAAAAAGCTTTTTGGCATAGGCTGCCAAGGCGCACCAGTGTTAGGGTCTAGGGCATCGTATCGATAGCCTTTTCTATCTGAAACCCAGCCTAAACTGCCGCAGTTGGTCATGGCGACAGACATGCTGTAGCCACCTGGCGTGACCATATGGCGCAACTTAGCGTCGCTTAAAATAGCATTCAAATCGGCCAATATTAGCATTTCATCTTGCAAAGCAAAACCGGGCAGCAATATCGCACCTTCTGCAATTGGCAGATTTTTCTCTACCAAATTTTCGAATAAATCGTTTTGCATCAAATCCATTTATAATGTTGCTTTATGCTTAGTTCAACTTCTAATCCATCAGTTTACGCCGAAGCCAGTCAATTTTTAAGCAATCTCGATGCAGATTGGGCGCAATTAATTAACACGGTAGGCGCTTGCACACTGGCCACAGAAACCGAACCTGAGCTCAGCCCGTATGAGGCGCTATTGCAAGCAGTGGCTTATCAGCAACTGCATGGCAAAGCGGGCGATGCGATTTTTGCTAAATTTAAAGCTTATTTTGACGGCTTTCCCGCGCCCGATGTGCTACTAAATGCTAAGTTTGACGATTTACGCGCTTGTGGCTTCTCTGGTCGAAAAATTGAAACTATACAAGGCATTGCACAAGCCACAATAAATGGAATTGTACCAGACCGAATAGAGGCAGAAGCCATGAGCAATGACGCCTTGATTGAACGCTTGATTACGCTAAAAGGCATCGGCAATTGGACGGTGGAAATGATGCTGATTTTTACCTTTGAGCGCATGGATATTTTGGCTGTAGATGATTTTGCCATTGTGGCAAGTTACACCCGCCTAAAAAAACTAAATATTGCACCAAAACCTAAGCAAATGGCTGAGATTGGTAAAGCTTGGGCGCCGTATAGAAGCATTGCCAGTTGGTACTTATGGCGCATGCCAAAAGTGAGTACTTAATTGAAAGCGCTATTCACGCAAAAGCAGTTTGCGCTGACCAAGCTGCTGACCTACCGCATTTTTATGGTGCTGGCCTACCAAACCATGACGGTTGCCGCCAGCTGGCATGTCTATCAAATCACCCGTGATCCATTATCGCTAGGTTTAATCGGCTTAGCCGAGGTGATTCCATATTTTGCTAGTGCGCTGTTTGCGGGCTATTGCATCGATCACTACTCGCGACGCTGGTTTGGCGTGCTGGCCGCCTGCCTGTTGGGGCTTGTTGGCGTCACTTTAGCGGCTATTTCTGCTGGCTATGTTGCAGGTAATACGGTATTTTGGATATATGCCAGCATAGGCGTGACTGGCTTAGCGCGTGCCTTTATTGCGCCCAGCTACAGCGCCTTAATGGCAATTATTATTCCTCGCGAAAGCTATGCCAAAGCGGCTGGCATTGGTAGCTCGGTGTTTCAAATTGGCTTAATTGCAGGGCCAGCCATCGGTGGTTTGCTAGTGGGTTTTGCTAGCACCACGGCAGCCTATGTTTTTTCTGCTGTCATGTGTGTTGGTGCCATGCTGGCGCTGTTAGCGTTGCGAATAAAAGAGCCGCCACCCGTAGAAACTGCACCAGTATTCGCCAGCATTGGGCAAGGGCTAAAATTTGTATGGAATAACCAAGTTTTATTTGGCGCACAAATGTTGGATATGTTTGCCGTGTTGCTGGGCGGCGCGGTGGCGATGTTACCAGCATTTATTACTGACATTTATCAACTTGGCCCACAAAGCTTGGGCTTGTTGCGCGCGGCACCGGCTATCGGCGCCTTATGCGTCGGTTTATATTTAGCGCGCCACCCCATTAACCAACATGCGGGACGCTATTTATTGTGGGCAGTGGCGGGCTTTGGCGTTTGCATTGTTTGCTTTGGTTTGACTAAAAACTACTGGCTTGCAGGCTTATTCTTAGCTTTCTCTGGCGTATTCGATGGTGTGTCGGTGGTATTGCGCACCACCATTATGCAGCTGGCCACGCCCGATGGTATGCGCGGCCGCGTTTCTGCCATCAACGGCATTTTTATTGGCTCGTCTAATGAGCTGGGTGCTTTCGAATCTGGCGTTGCCGCACGTTTAATGGGGCTAGTGCCCTCGGTGATATTTGGCGGATTAATGACATTGGGTGTAGTAGCAGTAACAGCAAAACTTAACCCAGCACTTAAACAGTTAGAACTCAGCCAGTTAAAATAACTTATGTGGTTAATAATGCCAATAAATGCAGAAATTTGTTAATAATTTGTGTACTATGTAAATTACTAATAAATTTAAAATCAACTATGAAATACGAAAATCTAAAACTAGATAACCAATTGTGCTTTGCACTATATTCTGCCACGCACGCGCTTACACGCGCTTATCGCAACGCGCTAGAAAGTACTGGCATTACTTACACGCAATACTTGGTTATGTTGGCCTTGTGGGAAAACAACAATCTCACCGTAAAAAGCGTGGCAGACAGGTTAGATTTAGATTCTGCCAGCTTAACGCCTATTTTAAAACGTTTAGAAGTAGCAGGTTTTTTAACACGTCAGCGCAATAAAGCCGATGAGCGCGTGGTTGAAATTGCCTTAACAGCAAATGGGCATGCGCTTCAAGATGAAGTGGCGAATATTCAAAAGCGTGTGGCCTGCCAAACTGGTTTGCCGCCAGATGAATTTGAAGTATTAAAAAGCTCCTTGCATAAATTGGTAGAAACCATGCACGCCAACGAGCCAATTGATATTAAAACTGCTGCCTAGTCATTTTAGTGCGTAAAAAAACCACGGTAATTGCCGTGGTTTTTTATTATGCTAAAGCTTATTTTCTTGGTGGTTCTGACACAGGTTTTTCAGCCGTTACAATCACATTACGATAGCTTTCTAAGCCTGTCATCAGTTGTTTAATTTCATAATCTGGCACGTTGAATGCATAAAATGTATGTAAGCATTCCACCATAATAATATTAAACTCGCGATTGGTAATGGCTAGATGCGGGTGACTGTCTTTCATTGATTTACCGCGACCAAACTCATCTTTTACATAAATTTTTGGGCCGCCCACTTCATTTACAACCCAGTTTGTTAGCATGACTTTAAAGCCTGCTTTGGTTTCTGGCCTATCGTGCACTGCTTTTAATTTTGGGTTAGCATTTAAAGCTCTGTTGACATATATTTTGTCGACTAAATGATCCACTGTAGAAGCTATGTTGTAGGTACCGCCTAAACGGTTGTAAAGTGACTCTTCTGCTTGCGCACCAAAACTTAACAACAAACTTGCTAAACCTGCAATCAATGCCACTGGCATGATTTTATTCAACATCATTCCCTCGAAATTACGCATGTTGCTTCTCCTAATAATAGTTTTAATTTGGGCAAATCATGAAATAAATTTTATTGATGACTTGCTACGTTAACAAATAATTATTAACGCACTAATTATTAACTAATAAACTACTATTGTGCAACACTTTTTTTACAATTTGTTCACATATTTAAACTTGATTTATTTTGATTGAATTTACGTTTGTGTAATTAAATATCTAGCATGGCGCAAGCAATAGTATTTAGTGGATGTATTTAAGGTGAAATGTATAAAATGAATAAGCTTTTTTATTAAAAAGCCATGTAGTTTTTAAGTGAGTTAAAGCTTAGTTAGCTGGGTTTATTTTTTTGCTAAATGCATACTCGCTTGACCGCCAATCTCTTTTACGTCGCTTTCATCTTTTAACGCAACGCCAGTCAGTTTTAAGCGCATGGCTTCTTTGGCTAACCATATCAGTTTTTTTGCAGCGGCAGCATAGTTTAAACCTTCTGCACGCACGTTCGAGATACAGTTTCTATCAGCATCAGATAAGCCAAGTTTTGGATTGTAAGTGAGGTAAATTCCCAAACTATCGGGCGAGCTTAAACCTGGCCGTTCACCAATCAACATCGCCACTATTTTTGCATTAAGTGCTTGGCCAATTTCATCCCCAATTGCAACGCGTGCCTGTGAGGCAATAACCACGCGGCTTGCAGACCACTCTTTTGGACTCGTCAGTTTTATCTCTGCCAATAATGGTGCTGCATGTCGTGCCACGGCAAGTGACGATAAGCCATCACCCACCACGATGAGAAAATCAATCGGTTTTGCATGGGTGACATTTTGTAACTGCAATAAACTGTGCTCGTGCAACCTGCGCCCCATGTCTGGCCTTAGCAAATAAGCGGCTCTATCTGGTGCCATGCTTTTTACGCGCAATGTATCAAAACCATGCTTTGTAATCTCGGTTTCTAGCGCATCTACATCTAACGCCAAATGCACGGCATCGCGCGCCATGGCGTGACTTAGGCCAAAATCCAACACTTCTTTAGTAGGTAAACTGCTACCCACGCGACCAATCGCGATACGTGCACGGGTAAAGCTTTTAAGTTGCTGCCACGGGTCATGTGAGTGATGCGTAAGAAAAGTAAAATCGTCTTTTTTTGACATATATTTAAGCTGCACTCAACAAATGTTTTGGCATATTTTGCAGCATATGGTGGGCGTTTTGGATTGGCTGAATTTGTCCATTAGCATCCATAATGTGCATTTTTTTAAGCCACACTTCAAACTCTGGTGCGGCTTTCAGGCCAAGTACTTTGCGCAGATACAGCGCATCGTGGAAAGACGTGGTTTGGTAATTCAACATAATGTCATCAGCCCCAGGAATGCCCATAATAAACGTCAGCCCAGCGGTGGCCAGCAATGTCATCAGCGTGTCCATATCGTCTTGGTCAGCCTCGGCATGGTTGGTGTAGCACACATCGCAACCCAGCGGCACGCCTAATAGCTTGCCGCAAAAATGATCCTCAAGCCCAGCACGGATAATTTGTTTACCGTCGTACAAATATTCTGGGCCAATAAAACCAACCACAGTATTAGTCAGTAGCGGTGATAAATGCCGTGCAACGGCGTAGGCACGAGCTTCGCAGGTTTGTTGATCGACTCCAAAATTGGCATTGGCTGATAGTACCGAACCTTGGCCGGTTTCAAAATACATGACGTTGTTGCCAACTGTTCCCCTGTTCAGTGAGTGCGCCGCCGATCGCGCTTCTTCGAGCAACGCAATATCAATGCCGAAACTTTTATTGGCTTTTTCGGTGCCTGCGATGGATTGAAACACCAAATCTACAGGTGCGCCGCGCTCGATGAGCTGAATTTGATTGGTGACATGGGTGAGAATGCAGGATTGGGTGGGAATTTCATACTGGTTAATCACCTCATCCACCATATAATACAAATCCATCAGCGCGGGCAGACTGTCAGTCGCAGGGTTAATGCCAATCACCGCATCGCCGGCGCCATAGAGCAAACCATCAAGCATAGAAGCTGCAATGCCGCGCATGTCATCAGTCGGATGATTCGGCTGCAAGCGCACAGAAATATGGCCTGGCAAGCCGATGGTATTTCTAAAGCTAGTCGTCACGTGACATTTTTTTGCCACCAAAATCAAATCTTGGTTACGCATTATTTTAGAAACCGCTGCTGCCATTTCTGGCGTAATACCAGCTGCCACACGTTTTAAAGTAGCGGTATCGGCCAAGTCAGAAAGTAACCAATCTCTAAAATCACCCACGGTTAAATGGCTAATTTCGCTAAAAGCTTGTTTATCGTGTGTATCTATAATCAGCCGCGTTACTTCATCGGTCTCGTAAGGAATGATTAAATCTTCAAGAAAGGTCTTGAGCGGAATCTGCGCCAAACACATACGTGCGGCCATACGCTCTGCATAAGTATCTGCCGCGACACCTGCAAGGTAGTCGCCAGAGCGCGCCGGCGTTGCCTTAGCGAGCACGCATTTTAAATCGACAAACTGGTAAGTTTGTGTGCCAATACAGTATTGATATGCAGTCATGCTTTAAGCCTTTGAAAACTTAGCTTATTATGCGACTTAATTTACAGCGCATGCAAGTAAGTTGTATCGAATAATAGCGCTCATGAAAATAAAGTTTGCCATGTCGTAAATGGTATCAATTAATGTCGTAAACTGGTACTTGCAATTAACTTGATTGAATCTATACTGAAAGTGTAATATTGCTTTTATATTAAAAACAGTTTGATGAATTCACTGACTTACATGTTTTAAACATTAGGATCTAGTAGTTTCTATTAGCAGTTAATCTTTAAAGGGGTAAAAAAAATGAGTGAGACGAATCAGGCGTTGGATCATGACGCCGCAGAACTAAAAAAGATGGGCTATGAACAAGAGCTACACCGGCACATGGGAGGCTTTTCAAACTTTGCCATTTCATTTTCAATTATTTGTATTTTAGCAGGTGGTATTTCGGCATTTCCATTAGCATTAGGTGGTGCAGGTGGTGCTTCTATTGGTATTGGTTGGCTCGTTGGTGGCTTGTTTGCAGCTATTGTGGCACTTTCAATGGCGCAAATCTCTTCAAGTTATCCGACAGCAGGTGGTTTGTATCACTGGGGCAGCATTTTAGGTGGTAAAGGTTTTGGCTGGTGTACCGCTTGGTTTAATTTGCTGGGTCTTATTTTTGTAGTGGCCTCGGTTAATTTTGGGGTGTATGACTTCTTTTTTAAAGGCTTGGCCATGCCTATTTTAGGCGTCGATGTATCAGCCTGGGGTTATTCGCATCAGGTGTTCTTTATTGCGCTGTTTACCGCTATTCAAGCTTTACTAATTTATCGCTTTCCTAAGTTCACCACAAAAATTACTGACCTTTCTGGTTACCTGATTTTTATCATTACTATTGCGCTTGTCTTGTCTTTATTGGCTTACCATCAAGGGCCGTTAGAGTTTTCTCGCTTGTTTACCTTCACCAACTTTACTGGCACCGAAGGTAGTATTTGGCCTGCATCAGAAGGTATGGTGTTTCCATTCTTGTTAGGTTTGCTGTTAGCGGTTTACACCATTACTGGTTTTGATGCTTCTGCTCACACCTCTGAGGAAACACGGGATGCGGCCAGAACTGTACCAAAAGGCATTGTCAGCTCTGTCATTTACTCGGTAATTTTTGGCTATATTTTAATTTGCACGTTTGTATTGGTGTTGCCAGATGTAGCAACAGGTGTTAAACAAGGTTTTGGCTTTTTTGGTGAGCTATTAAAAACATTGCCGCCAGCGCTGCAAACCATATTAGGCCTAGGTATTTTCTTGGTTAATTTTTTATGTGGTTTGGCTTGTTTAACTTCTACCTCGCGCATGATGTACGCATTTGCGCGCGATGGCGGTTTACCAGCATCTAACGCGTTGCGTACGGTAAGCCCAACACTTAAAACGCCAGTCGCCGCAGTGTGGGTTTCTGCCATTTTAGCTATTGCTGCAACTTTGTACGCAGCTGCATTTAGCGTATTGGCTGTGGGTTGTGCGGTATTTTTGTATATCTCTTACATCATGCCGATTGCGGCTGGCATTTTGGCCGAAGGTAAAACATGGAAGCACAAAGGCCCATTTGATTTAGGTGGCATGTCTAAATTAATAGGTGTGTTGGCTGTGATTGGTGGCGGTTTCTTGGTGATCGTCGGCATACAACCGCCTAACGAAAAAGTACTGTATGTGACGATTGCTATGCTAGTGGTGATGGCGATATTCTGGTTTGTGTTTGGCGAAAGCAAACGCTTTAAAGGACCACCAGCTATTCACGAGTAATATTTACGCTGGTATAAAAAGCCCACCAATTGGTGGGCTTTTTTATTAGTCATAAATACTGGCTTTTGCTAATTACTTTTCAGGTCTATGCCGCGACCAGCTATACCAAAATTGGCCTGCAAGCGACGAGATTGGGCAGCTAAATTGGCACTGATTCTGCCAGTCACGACTTGACTGGCGTTCAGGTTGATAAATCCATTGGCGTTAAATTGCGGCGCAGCCAACACTAGCTTAGTAAATTGGGTTTGACCTTGATTGAATTTAAGGTTTCCAGTGAGCTTATCAAAGTTTGTGCTATCGCCTGCTAGCGATTGGCTGCCACGGCTCATCACAGCACGCGCTAGCTCAATGCCTTGAATGCTACCTCGACGCACATCAAAACTTGCATTCATGTTTGTGGCCTCTGTGAGCCGACTCGCCTCACGCGCTTTGTTAGAAAAATTGCCATCCAAACTTAGCTTACCGCTGATGACCACCCCGCTGCCAAAGGTATTCAGCAGTTGTTCGGCATTGGCATTAGTCAGTTTAAAATCGCCTGAACCCTCCCATTTATTTGCACCATCTGGCCATTTTATATCAGCTTTTGCAGTCAGATTACCGCCATAAATGTCGCCTTCTATTTGGCTAAAGGTTATTTGCTTGTTACTTGCAATGCCTTTAGCGCTTAGGCTATTAAACATTATTTTTTGATTTAATGGCAGCGCCCAATTAGCGGCTTTTAGCGCAATTGTGTAATCACTACCTTGAGGAAAAATATTCACTGAAAGTGCATTATTACTGCTGACCAAGTCAATCGCATTGAGCGCGCCTGTATCAGTTAGCGTGACTTTGCCATCGAACGATTCCAACTGTAAATCGCGAATAGCTAGCATTAAATTTTTAAGATAAATCTGTTCTACTTTTAGATTTTTAGCTCGGCTAATATTGCTTGCCCAATTTAATGGTTGGCCAAAATTGGCTTGTTCAACATTCAAACCTTCTATCACCAACGATTTCAGCACCTTTGTCTGCTCAAACAAGCTTGCAGCTTGTGGCTGCACATGAATGGCTTTGATGCTATTTGCACCGATGGCTACATCCTCTAACACCAAATGCGGTAGTGGCCATAATGAGGCATGTACTTTTTTAATCTCTACCGGCTCGCCCACGCTTTCAGTCGCCAGTTGTTCAATCGGTTTAATCAGTGTGCTGAGGTTAATAAAATGCAGCAATGCTAGCAATACTAACGCCAACACTGGCACATAAATAAAGGTGATTTTAGAAATCGAGCCTAGCCATTGCTTGATTTTTTTTGCAGAAACAAAAGAAGATGCTTTGCCATGCACCATAGCAAGGGCTTCGGCTTCGGCGATGGCGGCGTTTCGTATATCTGCTCTACCAAGATTTTCTGCGCTTTGTTTTGCGGTTTTCTCAGCTGTTTTCTGAATAGTACGTTGTATTTTCTGTTCAGCCTCAGCAGCTTCTTCCTCTGCCGCAAACGCGGCTTCCTCAGCCGCTTCTGTCGCACCAAAATCATCTAAATTTGGCAAGTCTTTATCTGGCAAGCCTCTATCAGGCAAACTTTTTTTATTCTCGTCCAAATGTTGTTGTGTGCTAGTTTTTTGTCGTGCCAACTCAGCCTCTTGGCCAATACGCTCCATCTCTAATCGGGCATTTTCTTTGGCTTGTATGTTGGCTTGTTCTTCGGCTGTTAATTTAGCATGCGCTACTTGCACGGTTTTACTATACTCAAGTGCTATATTTTCAGCCGTATTTTCAACATCGGCTTGCGCAGCTTCGGTTTTAAAAGCTAAGGCCTCAACTTCTTGTTTTGCTGCATGTTCGGCTTGTTTGGCAATTTTTTCCTGCTCGCAGCTTTCGTTTTCTGCTGCATCGGTTGTGGCTTTTTCTTCGGCTTGCGCTTTCAACTTTTGCTGTTTGGCCTGTTCTTTGGCAAGTTCTTTTGCCTCTTCTTTAACCTTGCGTTCAGCCAACAGGCGTTCCTCTTGCTCGACTTTGGCCTGACGCTTGGCTTCTAACTTTTCTGCTTTAAGCTGTGCAGCCGCTTTTTTTCTGTCTTCCTCAGCTTTCCGTAGCACGTTAGCAATTTCTAAATGCGCTTGCTCTTTGGCAAGCTTTTCTTTTTGTATGGCTTCGTTCGTTAATTTTTCTTGTGCTACTTTTTCTGCTTGCATTCGTTTATTTTCTAGTGCTTCTGCTTCTAGCTGCTGTTGCAGCAACTCTTCCTTGCGGGCTTTTTCAGCTGCTTCTGCTTCTGCTTCTGCTTCTGCTTCTGCTTCTGCTTCTGCTTCTGCTTCTGCTAAACGCAGTATTTCTAAGTGTTCTGCCTCATGCTGGGCTTTAGCTTCGAATTCTTGTTTTTTTTGTGCTTCTTCCGATTCGCGCGAAATACGTTCTATCTCGCGTCGCGCGTGTTCTTTGGCCATTGCCTCGGCCTGCGCTTCTGCCTGCTCTGCGGCTTCGCGTGCTTTAAGCGCGGCTTTTAAGCGTGTTTCATCTGCCAATTTTGCAGCACGTTCAGCGGCTTGTTGTTGTTCAAGCTGTTCTGCTACTTGTTGAGCTTTTAGTTTGGCTTCTTGCTCAATTTTCGCTTGGGCTATTATTCTGGCAGTTTCGGCGGCTTCGGCAGCGGCTTGCTGTTCACGTTCTTGTTCGCGACTTTCTTCTTCAAGGCGCGCTTTAACTTTGGCTTCGGCTTTAATTTTTTCTTTATCACGCAATTTTTGCGCTTTTTTCTCGGCTTTTTCTTGTATTGCTAAGCGTTGTGCCTCTTCTTGCTGCGCCTGTTGTTCTGCTGCCAATTTTTCTGCTTGGTCTTGCTTGGCCTGCTGCTGGGCTTTTTGTATTTGCGCGCTGGCTTCTAGCGCCTCTTCGCTTTTATATTCTTCTACCACCATTGGCTCAAAATTCACGGTGAGCGCCCAACTATCATCGGCTGCAGAGGTGACAGTGGCCAGGCGAATATAGCCTTCTTGTTCTAATTTTGCCAAATCGGCGCTCAGTTGCTGCGCGGTCAATTTATCAAACTTGAGTAAGATGTTTTCTGCACGGGAGCCGCCATCCACGTGCGTTAACACTTTCATTAAATGTGACGATAGTCCACCAATGAGCGATGCGCGGGCGCGCAAGCCTTTGGGTGTTTTGCTATAAATGGCGGATAAATCCATGCGTGGATTGCCTACAAGGCAGACGCTTTTATCAGCAGAATCATCATGCCACATGCCCCTAACATGTTTAAAATCAATACGTAAGCAATAAATCTACTCGCATGCTAGTACAAGGTCAATTAGATATAAAGAATGTTATAAACAGATTAAACTATATAATTAAATAGCATTAAAACATTTAAGGGGAAGCTTTCGAGTTAAAAAATGCCCTGCAAGCCGCATGGATATTGACTAGCAGGGCGGGTGTTAGAGATGCTTATTTTTCTATTTATTTTTTTACTATTTTATTTTCTAGCCAATAAATTGGTTCGCTTTTTTCTGCTTGATAAATCAGCATATATTTACGGCGCAACCCTTCATACGCTTCGTCTTGACTGACTGCGCTTAATTTGGCAGCTTCTTGCTCTGCTTGCAGCTTGGCAAATAGCGCCCAAGCAGGGTTTTCAATGTATCCTCGGTCATTCATGCAGGTTTCTAATACGCGCGCCTTGCGGCCCGCTTTTTCTAGGCGCTGAAACTCTAGCCCTTCGGGCAATGTCATGGCAGCTTTCTCTGAGATTAACTCGCACTCGCTGCCCGCCTGACCCAAACTAGACAGTTGATAAGGCTTTTGGTCATCTGGTGCCATGCTATCGGCGTAATACATTAAGCCCGCCAGCGCCAAAATTGGCACCAAAACTGCAAAAATCCCCTTCATCGTTTTATTGCCTCATCAAAACTTATATTGATCCGCTTCTGTCTCTTCTAGCAATTGCGGGTTAATCTCTTTTAAGGTCACGCGAATTTTATCTGCTTCGTCTTGTTTGCCTTCACCTTGCGCAATAGCTGCTATGGCCTGCAAACTAGCGGGGTGATTGGCTTGCAAGCTTAGCGCTTTGTTAAAATGCGCTTTGGCTGCGGCTACATCAGCCAAGTTTTGTGCCGCTTTACCCAAATAATACCAAGCCTCGGCGCTGGCAGGTTCTTTTTTAACCCAATTGTTGGCCACCATTTGTACATCTTGCCAGCGATTATTTTGGTAGGGCAACACAATTTGCATAAAAAATGGTCGGTCAGTCTCGGCGGCATCCCAAAACGGCGCTGCCTGAACAGAGTTAAGCGGCACCGCTTCTGTTTTGAGTAAATCGCGCACCATATTAATGGGCATATTGTAGTAATAGGCGTTTTTGCCTGGGCTTTTAAAAGTGCTAATGGCAATCAATTTGCCTTCATAATCAAACACTGGGCTGCCGCTGGCACCAATCGCAAAAGCCGCTTGGGTGCGAATCACTTGCTCGCCATCAAACGCGTACAACGCTTTTACCGTGCTAAGCGCTACAAACGGTGCGGGCGAATCAGCAGGCATCGAGATAGAAATCACTGGTTGCTCATAATTGAGCTTAGAAGAATCGGCCATGGCAATTGGCCGTAAATCGGCATATTGCACTTTTAAAATGCACAAATCGTGCTTCCAATCGGCTTGTAGCGATTCTGCTGAATACTCTGTGCCCCATTTGGTAATGCCAATGCCGTTGGCATTAGCTACCACATGGCAGTTGGTGACCACGTGGTCTTTACTGATTGCCACACCTGTGCCAAAACCATGCCCGCCTGCTTTGGTGGTGGTATTAATTTTAACCATCGATTGTTTTAAATCGTACAAAAACTCAATGGTTGGCTCTGGTAACACCGCAGCTTGTGCGCTAAAGGCGCTTGCCAACAATGTGCCGCAAAAAAGTTGTGCAAGATTTTTCATGATAGGCTTTTTCTATTTTAAATGAACTAAAACAATGATTTTATTATATGAAAAGTATGAGCTAAGCCGCTGGCTTAAGTTCCTATTAGTAGTTTAGCCAGCGAACTTTCGCTTACAATTTGTCACAAATTACTACAAATCAGCAAAACTATCGTGCGATTAATCGCATAGAATCAAATTTCGTTGAATAGGGGCAACGTATTCAAAGGAGAAATCATTATGCATACGACTGATACACAAGCTGTTCAATTTAAAAACCAAAGCCTTAGAAACCAGGGCTTTAAAAAACAAAACCTGATTAAAACTAGCGTTATTGGCATCGCTTTATGCTTAAGTTTAAGCAGTTGCGGCACCATGACCAATCGCGGCAAAAGCACGGCCATAGGCGCGGGCGTTGGTGCAGTGGCTGGCGCGGTGCTGACAGGCGGCAGCGCTTGGGGCACAGTCGGCGGCGCAGCGGTGGGTGGCGTTGTTGGCAACCAAATCGGCAAATAGCGTTTAAAATAATATTTATTTACCTGCCCTGTAAGCCGCATAGATATTGGCTTACAGGGCATGGGTTTTAACGCCCGTATTAACCGTACAAAAGCTATCTGTAAAACAGCAAGTAAAGCATCAAGCCAAAATACAGCAGCGCAAAAATCGCCACAATCCAAAACACTTTTAGCATGTTGTGGTTAATTTCTGCCAGCTTAATATTGTTTTCGCTTAGCGCGGCATGGTTGGCTTTTAGCTGCTGTAATATTTCTTGCTGTAAGTTTATATGGTCATTTTGCATCAAGAAACCTAGTTTTTTAGCAGAGATTACTGGCTTTTTAGCGGGCGTTTTTGCTGCATAAATTCATCATAAATATTTTTATGGCGCATGCATTCCGCGCTATTTTTATCTGGGCAAAATTCTTTTAACTTGCAAAAGCAAGTAATAGCAATCATTTGCTCTAACGTGGTAGGGTTTTTACTGTCGCTCATCTGGTTTGCTTTAAGTCTAGTTGTTTAAGTTTAAGTTGTTTTATTTTACTCTTAATGGTGTCAATAATTCAGATAGTCCATTGTGATCAATCTCTTGCATCAGTTGCAGCAATCGCCCCAAATCACCCGCAGGAAAACCCTTGCGCGCAAACCAATTTAAATAATTGCCAGGCAAATCGGCCAGTAAACGGCCTTTATATTTGCCATAAGGCATGGCGATGCTGACTAGGCGCTGTAAATCATCTGGGTTCAACTAATAGACCAAATTAACTTTGTTAAGTTTTTTGTGCAACACTTTTCAAAGCCAGTACTTCAGCCTCGGCTTTGGCGCGTGCTTCGGCCTTAGCTTTTAGTATCAGCTTAGCTGCTGCTGCCAATTCTGCGCGCTGCAGCAGTTGCGCGGCAGCCGCCTCTAGTTTGGTCTTTTCTTCAAACTCTGCCATCAGGCGCAATTGCTCGGTCTCGGCAAAGGCAATTTTTTGCGCTAATTGTGTAGCCTTTTCTACTTTTTTTTCTTCGGCAGCTGCGGCTAGCTTGGCTTTTGTAGATTTTTCCTGCTCAATTTGCTGCGCTAGACGCACATGCGCTAGCTTTGCATCCTCTTCAGCCGCTAAACGCTGCGCTTCTGCATCGGCTAAATTCTGTTCAGCTTTGGTCCGCGCTGCCTTTAACTGCTCTGCTTTAACTTTGGTAAGCGCCTCTAGTTTTAATTTTTTTTGTGCAGCCGCCGCCTGCTCAATTTCAATTTTTTCTTGTACTTTTGTCTGCGCTTTGGCTTTTTCAATCGCCTTAATCAGCGCTTGTTGCTGCTGCGCTTTATCTAATGCCCTATCAATATCTTGCGCTCTATCGAGCTCTTTCGCTTTCTCAGCCTGTTTGGCTTGCTCTGCAAGTTTATTTTGGCGCTCAACTTCTAAGGCGGCAAGCACTTCATCTGCCTGCTGTAACACGCTTGCCACTTCTTCTATTTGCAATTCTTCGTGCACAACCATGTCAGTGCTAGCGTCAAAATCCCAGTCATCATCGTCAAAAATACTTACCGCAGCAGGCTTAATATAGCCTTCATTTTCTAACTTGGTTATGGCGTCCAGCAGCTTATCTGCACTAATATCATCATACTTAGTCAAAATAGTTTCTGCTTTCGAGCGGCCATCAACAAACGAAAGCACCTTCATTAGCTTGCCCGAAAGCCCACCAATTAAAGAACTGCGCGCACGCAAGCCTTTTGGTGTTTTACTATAAGTGACTGATAAATCTGCCATTTTTTTGAGGGTAAACTGTTAAGCTCGGTTTCTAATATTGATTACTAAGCATCGTTTGTGCGAGAAATTTTTATAGTGGCACGAATGCAAAACTGCGTCAATTAAGGCACAGTGAATAATTATAATGAATTATATTTGGTTTGAAAAACATGCGCTGCAAGCCAATATCTATGCGGCTTGCAGCGTAGCTATAAATGGTTAAATTGTTGAAGTTTTTAGCGCGCACAAATGCAGCTTAGGCTGGCTTTTTTTCCTGCTTAGGTTTTTTGGTTTCTTTGTTTTTGCGTTGCTGTCCTTTTGCCATGGTAATTCTCCTTAAATATTTAAAAAACCAATATGCTACATCATAGGCCAACTGGCTGGTCATGTGTTCAAATTTACACACTGCTGTCGAAGCTTAAACGATATTTTACAAAATTTTGGCTTATCTGTCGTAAAAAACAAAATATATTTTTACTAAGTAGTTGAAATTAAACAATAAAACTTTTAATTTTGATAGTTGGCGTGCTTCCTGCTAATTATACTTTAGGCAAGTGTAATTAATTTAAAGGAGCACTAAATGACTATTTACCAAGTAATTAACCAACAAGACCAAGTAGAGTACGCCTACCTTAACTATGAAGTGGCGGTTGAAGAAATTGCCAAACTGCATGGCAGCACCAGCGGTTTTACAATTAACGCTATTGAAGACGAAGATTTTTAAGCTTTAAGTTTTAATTTGTAAGATAGGGCGTTTTACTGCCATGTAATTCGCCAAAAATCATCAGCGCAATTTGTATTGCTAATTGCGCGACTCAAACCTAGTAAACCCAGCCAGCTTTTAGGTATTATGTTTGTGATTGCAAACTTAAAGCTTAAAGCCATGGCCGACGACAAAAACTCCCTGCGCCAATTAACGCAACAATTTAGCCAAGCTGGCATGTTGCAAGCCATTTATTTGCGCCCAGCGCGCGGCGTGGCCAGCATTGCGCCACAACACGCACAAGCGCTTGCACAACAAGGCTTGGTAGGCGATAGAACTTACAACACCGCATCACGAAATCCGCTTGGCAGTAATCGCCAAATCACACTCATACAAGCCGAACACATTGGCGTCATTAGCGCGCTCATTGGCAAACCTGTAAACGCCGCTATGCTCAGGCGCAATTTGGTGGTATCTGGCATTAATTTACTGGCAGCAAAAAGCTTGTTTAAAGATCAAATTTTGCAATTAACCATTGGCGATGTGATTTTACAAGTGACTGGCTCGTGCGAGCCGTGCAGCAAAATGGAGCTGGTGCTTGGTCATGGTGGTTACAATGCAATGCGCGGCCATGGCGGCGTCACGGCAAGAATCATCCAAGGTGGCGAGCTAAAAGTGGGCGATGTTGTGAATTGCTGTGCAGTATAAAATGAGCAAAATAAGCCTAAAATATTTTAAAAACATATGCCCTACGAGGCAACATCCATGCGGGTAGTAGCGCATCAAAGTTTTGCCGAACTTAACTTGTTTAGATAAACTCTTAAATGATGTATGAACCATTGCCTTGGAGATTCAATGCGCAAAATTTTAGTAGGTTTAGTTTTAACCACACAATTATTTGCAGCCACTGCGCATGCCGCAGAGACCAACCTGCGGCCTGGATTATGGCAAATCGAAACTACCTCTGATTTATTGCTATTGGTACCGCATATTCCTGCCGACCAAATGCAAGGCATTAAAGACATTGCCACAGAATATGGGCTAGAAATGCCACAAATTGAAAACGGCGCTGCAATATCGCAAACTTGCATTACCCAACAAATGGCAGATACAAAAACGCTGCCCAATTTTTATAATGCGCAGTTAGGCTGTACATCAAAGAACGCCAGCCGTAATGGCAACAATTACAAAACAGACTTTATTTGTAACAGCGCAGAGCTTAAAGGCAATGGCACAGCCGTGGGCACCATGACCAATGCAGAAAATTTTACCGGGCAAACCAATTTTACTGGCACTGCGCAAGGTAACCCAGTGAACGAGCAAGCAGATATTAGCGGCAAATGGATAAATGCAAGTTGTGGCGCAGTAAAACCGCTATAGTAAGCAATTAGAAAAGGAAACTTTTTAAAGGAGACATTCACCATGGCCGAGCATGAATTAAAAAATATTAAATTTAGTGCACATGTAGATGCGGTTGAAAAACACAAAGCCTTATTAGAAAAGCTGCACCTTGATTCAAACACACATTTGGATGAAGTGAATAACTCGATTGAGCGGCTCACCCTCACGCTAGAGGAATACCTTAAAGTGATCGGTATTCCCTAACTGAAAATAATATGCTCTGTAAGCCAATATCCATGAGCCTTTCGCATTCGACTTAGTGCTTTAGCACTTAGCGAGAATGGTGATGCCAAGAACTGGTACAGGGCATATGTAAATGCATTAGTCTGTGCTGTAAGCGCTTTTAATCCTCTTCATCCGAGGTGTTTAAACCCAAATGCGTTTGTGCTTTTTGTGGCTCAAAACCTGCCTTTTCCAGTTCAATACGATAACTACAACTTGGCAAATGGCCTTCTAATCTACCATTAATTTTGGTGGTTTCTAACTTGCAAAACGCACAATGGTAACGATGCGCCTGCCCCTCATACTGCTGTTGCGGGTAATCTATATAAAATAATCTTTTCATGGCTGCGCTCCAAACGGTTTAGGTCATCGTACACCCAGCAAGCAGGGGCTGCAATATGCAAAAAGCTAATTGTTAGGTGCACATTTGCACACATTTGATGCATCACCATTCAAGTTTTTCTAGAATCCACATTAACTAAAATAAGCAACTTGATGAAAAATAATTCGATTAAATCTATTAAGTTATTTGGCTTATTTATTGCTTATTAGCTATTGAAACAATAACTAATAGTTAAGGGGCGCAATATGACGATTTACCAAGTAATCGATGAGCAAAACCATCCTGTATATGCATTTTTAACTTTTGAAAACGCAGTAGATGAAGTGGAAATGCTAAACGAAAGCCACGATGACCATTACTATTCCGTCAATGTTGTTGAATTAGCAGAAAGCTAAGCTTTTAGAGCAGTGCTCTGTACCAGTTCTTGGCATCACCATTCTCGCTAAGTGCTAAAGCACTAAGTCGAATGCGAAAGGCCTATGGATATTCGCTTGCAGGGCATCAAATATTTGTTTTTTAAGTGTTATTTGATTAATATTTTAAGTTAATAGTCGGGGGTAGCCCGACGCCTAATCACTTTCTTTTGTTTGTGCAAAAGAAAGTAATCAAAGACAACGAAGTTGCAGAGAAGGCTAACCTTTAGGTTACGCCGTAACTAAAATCACACCCCAGCATCACGGCCTGCGGCTACCTTGCGTTGCTCAACAAAATAAGCGGCTGTGCAACTCAACCTAGCGGCTTGCAAATAACGCAAGCCACTGCGGGATTCAAACAGGTGCTCGCCTTCATCTTATTTTGTCTGCGCTACTCAGCGTGATGAGGGGGAAGAAAACCCAACAACTACAGTGCATGGCAAATAGCAGGTCTTGACTTTGAATCCCCCTTTGCCGCGCCTTCGGCTTGAGCGGCAGATGCTAGGTGACGAGGACTGTTTGAGGATTGAAAATCCGAGTTCCGCAGTCACCACGTAGATGCTGCGCTAAGACCGAAGGATAAAGCGACAGCGGGGTGTCTTTTTGTTTCCCCACTTTACTTTGGACAAGCAAAATAAAGTGGGTCGCCTAAAGGAGAAAAGAAAGGTTTCATGAGGAGGATAACGCTAAAACTATGGTTTTACGTAGGAAGTACATTAAGCAGTGTAATAAAAAAATTAGATATTATCGGATAAAAACCCATAACTAATACTAGCCCCAAAATTAACAAGACTGAAAATACTCCACATAAATTATAAATCATAGCGCTTTTGCTTAATTCTGGAATCTTTGCAATTCTAGCTATGGTATCTATTTTCGAATCTTCGCTTAAAGGAAAAGTCTCAAGAGCTATAATTTCCCAAATAGCCAACTTTACTTTGTCAGGCACTCTTTTCAACTCGGTCTCTATATATCGATATGCTTCAAGTTTAGTTTGAGCATTCAAGTAAGATGATTTCCCATCTCTAAAGTTATTCACTACATTTGTACTCTTAATACTAGGAAATAACTCAAATACAACCATTGATAGAAGCAATAGCCCTATTCCAAACGATATTGCTACAGAAAAGAAATATGAATCTGTTTCAATTTTTTGATGTGTTGGGTAAATTATATTTACTTTATCTAAATTTTTAATCCTAGCTTGCGCATCTAAATTTGAATCTGTACCCAACAATAAAATATCTAAATATACCTTGTCATTAGGGTTTAGTAGAGAAAAGTTAAGTTTTAAGTTCTTTGTATTTTCTTGTGTCACACCAGCATCTAAATTTTCAGGTATTACTTTTATTATTTTAGCTTCGAGAATATCACTATCTCGAAAAGAAATTGCCAATGGCACAATTACATCAGCAATTGTAATCGCAGTTTTGCCGTTATTACTTAGCTCCAATACAACTCTATTTAAGGCTTCAATATTTTTACCTTTATACAACAAACTCAAGTTGTCGATTGGTAAATTTTTTGACACAACAACCGCTTCAGACTTAACTTCTATTGTTAAATCTACGCTTTTATATATCCAGTCATGCAATATCGGATAAATGCCAACTAAAGCCACTACTGCCAACAATATATGTAGCAGAGGAGAGTTTTTTATTTTATCTAGCATTGATAGCTAATTCAATCTACCCGCACTTACTCTCACCACAATTCAAACAAGTCAAACATCCGTCCATAATAATGGCCGCTTTGGTTTGGCATTTATTGCATAGTTGCGCGCCTTTAGGAAAGCCTTCTGAGGTCATTTCCTCGCCCGCTTTGGCGTGCTTTTCATAATATTCGGTGCGTTTTTCTTCAACCAATTTTTGTTGGTGTTCATCTAGCCCCACTTTTTTAAGCATGCCGATAGATTGCAAATGCTGCTCTACCACTTCGCCAATCTCTGCCACTAAACTGGGTACAAAACGGCCGCCTTTTTTAAAGTAGCCGCCACTTGGTTCGAACACACTTTTAAGCTCTTCCACCAAAAACGTCACGTCGCCACCTTTGCGAAACACCGCAGACATAACGCGGGTGAGGGCGACTATCCATTGAAAGTGATCCATATTTTTGGAGTTGATAAAAATCTCGAACGGGCGGCGATGTGATTGTGGGGTATCAGGGTGCATCACCACATCGTTAATGGTGATGTAAAGCGCATGCTCGGTCACTGGCGTTTTAATTTTGTAGGTGCTGCCCACCAAAATATCAGGGCGGCTTAGTGGCTCGCCCATGGCAACCACATTGCTTTGTGCGGCTTTTGCCTCGGCCGCTTTATTAGCCGCATCAATTTTATCTTGCTCGTTTACCAGCGCGTAGCCAGTGATTTTTTTATCTATTTTAACTGCCATAATTTCTCTCCTAAATACTGCAACTCTTGCAAGGGCGTAAACTCAGCCCAACTATTTTTAAACCAGTTTGCAAACCAATTTTTTATCATTAAAAAGTACGTTTTAGCTGCTTGCATAAACTTCCCCTTTGTTTAATTTTTTACCACTAATTTAGGGTGGTTTAAACGCTGCGTGTGAAGTGAAGATGCGGCGCGTTTAGATTTTTGACCGGAATGTACACGTAGTACATGAGGATTAAAAATTTAAACGCAACAAAGTATTCACAAACAAAGCCGTTTAAAACCCCTAAATTTAAAACTTACCGTAATAGCCTTCTTTCAATGCATCATATAGGTTTGCGGCAGAATGAATCTCGCCATCGTATTCAATCTCTTCGTTGCCTTTTACTTCAATCTCACTGCTGTCATCTAACGTAAATTTATAGGTGGTGCTTTCTAAATCTTTCTCTGTTACCAACACGCCTTGGAAAGCCTCTGGGTTAAACCTAAACGTGGTGCAACCTTTTAAGCCTTTGTCGTAGGCGTACAAGTAGATGTTTTTAAAATCTTCAAAATCATAATCTGTCGGCACATTGATGGTTTTTGAGATTGAGCTATCAATCCATTTTTGTGACGCGGCTTGAATATCCACGTGGGCTTTGGCCATGATGGTAGAAGAATCCAAGAAATAATCGGGCAACTTTTCATCTTCTTTGTCTGAAAAAGGCATGGCTTTTGGGTTGATTAACTCGCGGTAGGCTAGCAACTCGAATGAAAATACATCGACTTTTTCCTTACTCTTTTTGCCTTCGCGAATCACGTTGCGCGCGTAATGGTGCGCGAATGATGGCTCAATGCCGTTACTGGCGTTGTTGGCTAAACTCAAGCTAATCGTGCCTGTTGGCGCAATGCTGCTGTGATGCGTAAAGCGCACGCCTTTGCTGGCGATTTGGTTGCGTAAGCCTTCGGGGAACTGCTGCATGTAGCGGCTGTATTTACCTAGCAGCACTTTACCTGCGATTTTTTGGCCGACTTTAATGCCGTCTGCCGCCATTTCTGGGCGTTTTGCTAGCATGTCGGCGGTGACTTCAAATTTTTCTTCCATAATGGGCGCAGCACCTTTTTCGTCGGCCAATTGCACGCCTACTTCCCAGCCCACTTCGGCCATGATGCGGGTGACTTCATCGGTAAATTTAAGCGATTCGCCTTCGCCGTATATCATTTTCATCATGGTGAGC
>JANOQW010000016.1:0-5595 GCA_031422335.1 Methylophilaceae bacterium | reverse complement strand
CGGTTTTTTTAAATCAAAACGTATTGCCTAAATTATTTACCGCCAAGCGAACCAGCTAGTTTGCCAGACGCCATGCCAAATGCTGCACCAAGTACAGTTGAAATGATGACTAAGATTGTAGGGTTAGTTAAATCCATTGCGGTTGAATTACCTGCTGTACCGGCAGTTAATGCCAAACCAGCTGTTGCAGCATAGCCGTAAACATTGGCTGGTACGACTGATAACAAGTTCATGCCAGCCACAGCCACTAATGGAAATACTGTTACAGCAATGATGATGGGCGCACCTAAAACGCCTAAACCACCTAAAGCACCACCGCTTACCAAAGCTAAAGCAATGGCAGCCATGACAGCACCAAAACTCATACCAGCGATTGTTTTTTGTAATGCAGCGTTATCAGCGCCAGAGTGGAAATAGCAACCCCAAGCAATAAAACCAACCCAAACCAAAGCAACACCTGCAAGTGGATTTAACGCTAAAAATGCCCAAACACCACCTAATACAGCAATACTTAAAGCTAATGCAGTTAACTTCGACATACTTTTCTCCCTAATTTAAAGGTAAAACTCTTATAAAAATAATGAATTGAGTAATACAGCCAGCAATTTTAGGTTGGCAAAGCTTGCGATGAATCAGTGACAGCACCAACATCAAATAGCTAAACTAAGTGCAGTCTAGCTCCAATTTGGTGCATTTGACAAGTGCTTTTTTGGTGCAGATGTTTAATTGTGGCTGGGACGTTAAGTTTTTACAATAAATATTTAGAAACTAATTGAGGGATGCTTGATTGATTTTTGTACTGTAATCCCAGTGTTTACGCCATGCACCGAGCACTAAATTGGGGTATTGTGGCTTGCCCAAACTGCCATTATAACGACCTAAAGCGCGATACAAATCACCACGTTCAATGTCTATGTAATGCCTTAAAATAGTGCAGCCATAGCGTAAATTCAAACGCAGATTAAACAAATTCTGCTCTGAAGTGCCGATGCTTTTTACCCAAAATGGCATCACTTGCATATAGCCGCGCGCACCCACGCTGGAAACCGCGTACTTTTTAAAACCACTTTCTACGTGAATCAGGCCCAATACCATTTGCGGATCTAGCCCTGCGCGCGTCGCTTCGTAGTACACCGATCTTAAAAACTCTTCACGATACGCTTGATTAGGTAAACGTTTTTTTAAACGTGCAGACATTTCGTCCATCCAAGCCTGGCCTTCAAGCTCTGTTCCAAAAACTAGCTTGGGCGATGCTAAGTCGCTAATCGATTTTTGCATCAGCGCCCTAACGCTGTTCGATAATTGCTCTTCTTTTTGATTGCCCGCTTGGCATATGCAAGTCGCCGCTAGCAAAATAACTAAGCAAGCACTCTGGCAAAATTTTTGTATACTATTTTTTTTCATACTTAGGTTTTAGCATTTTTTATTGCATTTTGAATAAAATTAATCACATCACTTACAAGCAAGTTCTGTGCCTCTGGCGATGTTCGCGCCTTATATTCCACCTTGCTTTCAGCCAAACCACGCTCGCCCACCACAATACGATGCGGAATACCCATCAAATCACTTTCAGCAAACATCACGCCAGGCCTCTCCCCGCGGTCATCCAGCAATACATCGATGCCAATTTTTTTGCAACTTTCGTAAATTTCATTCACCGTATTTTTTACCAATTCGCTTTTATCCATACCTATCGGACAAATTATCACCTCAAATGGCGCCATACTAATTGGGAAAATAATGCCTTTTTCGTCACTTCCTTGCTCAATTGCGGCACCTACGATGCGCGAAACACCGATGCCATAGCAACCCATCTCCATTACTTGTGATTGACCATTAATATCGAGATATGTTGCGTTCATTGCTTGTGCGTACTTGGTGCGCAGTTGAAAAATATGACCAACTTCGATGCCGCGACAAAGCTTTAGCGTACCTTTGCCATCAGGCGAAGCATCACCTTCCACCACATTACGAATATCTGCAATCTGCGTTGGCTCTGGCAAATCACGACCAAAATTAACGCCACTTAAGTGATATTTTGGCTTGTTGGCGCCGCAGATAAAATCGCTCATATTGGCGACTGTTTTATCAGCAATCACAGTGACATTTTTACCAACTGCAACTGGGCCGATAAAGCCAGGCGGGCAGCTTAAATTCGCGCGAATTTCTTCTTCGGTCGCAAAACGAAAATCTCCCAAAACTTTTGCGGTTTTCACTTCATTTAAATTGTGGTCGCCGCGCAATAAAGCCAAATAAAACTTTTCACTTGTCATTAACGCAATCGCTTTTACTGTTCGAGAAAGACTTACTCCCAGCAAGACTGCAACATCCTCACAAGTAGTTTGTTTAGGCGTTTCAACATCTGTCATCGTTTGAGTAGGCATAGAACGTTCATAACTTGGCGCGACAGCTTCGGCTAATTCGACATTCGCTGCATAATCTGAGTTTTCACAATAAGCTAAACCATCTTCGCCACTATCTGCCAGCACATGGAACTCTTGCGAGCCATCGCCACCAATGGCGCCACTATCAGATATTACGGCACGAAATTTCAACCCCAAATGGGTAAAAATAGTGCTATAAGTTTGATGCATGTGTGCGTAGGTTTTTTCTAAACTTTCAAAACTACTGTGAAAAGAATAAGCATCTTTCATCAAAAACTCGCGCGCGCGCATGACGCCAAAACGCGGACGAATCTCATCGCGAAATTTAGTCTGGATTTGGTAAAAATTAAGCGGTAATTGCTTATAACTATTTATTTCGCGGCGCACTATATCGGTAATCACCTCTTCATGCGTCGGACCAAAACAGTAATCACGCTCGTGGCGATCTTGAATCTTCAACATTTGTGGGCCAAATACAGCCCAACGACCAGTTTCATCCCACAATTCTTTGGGTTGCACGGCAGGCATCAGCAACTCCAACGCACCCGCTTTGTCCATTTCATCGCGCACAATATTTTCCACCTTGCGCAACACGCGTAAACCTAGCGGCATCCAACTATATAGCCCACTGCCAAGCCGTTTAATCAGACCAGCGCGTATCATGAGTTTGTGAGAAATCAGCTCTGCATCAACAGGAGCTTCTTTTTGGGTGGCAATGAAAAATTGGCTGGCGCGCATGTTTGGTGACAATGATTAACAAAAAGTGAATTTTATAGGGAAACCCGCGCTAAGTCAGCAAAGACTTCACTGCTGCAGGCTGTGATGTTTTGTTACTCTTGACTTGTCTATTGGCGTATCTGCTGGCCGATAGCCAGATTTCCAGTAAGAAAACGGTACTATAATCGGGGGCGCGCCGTTATCGTAAAACCAGCTATCTACCGCAAATCTTTCGCCAGT
This sequence comes from Methylophilaceae bacterium, assembly GCA_031422335.1. GTDB lineage: Bacteria > Pseudomonadota > Gammaproteobacteria > Burkholderiales > Methylophilaceae > Methylotenera_A. Next base: position 2,254 of record JANOQW010000016.1, on the reverse strand, counting down.
TTTAATTTCGCGTATCACCGCCGTGGTGTGGGGCCAACCTGTAAAAAAGAAGTTGCGCGTTCGCATGTCTTCAATCTCATGCAATTGTATTAAGCCATTGTTTTTTAACAGGCGCATATATGTAGTGCTGTTAATCGCTTCGTCGTTGCAATCAAGCTGACCTTTTAAGTCATCGTAAAAAGTACCTGCTATATCACTCGCCGTGCCGTTTTTCGTGCCAATAATTTTTTCTAATTCACCAATCGCTTTGCCGATTTGCAATCGCTCGCTCTCGGCATTGCTGGCCTCAATTTTGAATATTTGCACAACATTTTCCCATTCTGCTGTGCTAATCGAAATTTGATTGGATTCTGAGCAACCGCCACCTTGGCAAACTTCAAATTGGTTTAGGCTTGGGGTTTGACGAAAAATACGCGAAATATCAGCAATTTCTGCTTGGGAATTGCTAGCTGCCAGAAAAAGTACACTAAAGAATAAGCGGCTTATTCGAAATTTCATTTTTGCTCAAGCCATTCTGTGGAAAATGCTGTTGTAACACTGCGCTTATTTGATTAATGCCATGTAAAACGCCGGCTTCGAACTCACTTTTTCTAAACAAAGCTTCCATTTCGCGGCAAATATCTTCCCAGCCTTTTTTTCCCAAATGCTGATGAATACCTCGATCACCGACAATTTCCACGTCGCGGTCTGCCAGCAGCAAATAAATCAGCACGCCGTTATTGTCTTCCGTATCCCAAATATTCAGACGTCCAAACAGCTCAATGGCGCGTTTTTTCGGCGTTTTTTTAAATACAATTTCGTAAGGATGCAAGCCTGCCTCGACCACAAAGCGAATCTCGCCCGCATGTTTTTTCTCACTCGCGCTAATGGCTTTTTCGATATTATGCAAAGCTTCGGCCGAAAAATGGCTTTTGACTTGCCAAGGGTGGCTGAACATGTGTTTAAAAAAACGAATTATAGGATTCTGTCTTTTCATGATTTACCAGTCTCCACTCGCCCCGCCGCCGCCAAAACCACCACCCCCACCACCCCAGCTGCTAGAGCTGCCGCCGCCTGACCATCCGCCTCCACCCATAGGAACGCCGCCGCTATAACCGTTCATGCCACGTCCGCCCATCATCATGGTGATAAAAAACGCGATGACGCCAAAAATTGCCGCGCCGCCCAAAGCCAAGCCTAGCAAGGCAACCACACCGCCCAGCAAGCCACCATTAAGCGCGCTGCCAAAAAATGTACCAAACATGCCGCGTAACACCAAGCCAGTAATCAAACCGCCAAACAGCAGTATCGGCAAAATATCCATCACATCCATGCCATTAAATGCTGGCGTACCTGGCTCTGGCAGTGGCTCGCCATTCACTAAACTGATGAGTTTATCCACACCCGCATCTAGGCCGCCGTAAAAATCACCTTGCTTGAATTTGGGCGAAATCACCTCAGAAATAATACGTTTGGCATACAAATCGGGGATCGCGCCTTCCAAACCGTAGCCGACTTCAATGCGCAATTTTCGGTCATCTTTTGCGATTAACACTAATACGCCGTCATCGACTTTTTCACGACCAATTTTCCATTTATCCACTACGCGAATCGCATATTGCGCAATATCTTCCGGCTGCGTAGTGGGTACGATGAGCAGCGCGATTTGGCTGCCTTTTTTTGCTTCAAACGCAGCTAATTTTTGCTCTAGCTGCGTTTGTTCGGCTTGCGATAAGGTTTGCGTTAAATCGGTAACGCGGGAGGATAAATCGGGGATTGCGACAAGCTCGGCATGCGCAAAGCACGATGCCAATAACAGCATCGTGCATAGCGCTCCAGAAAGCGCATGGGTACTGGCTTGCAGGCCAGTCTTTATAAAATGAAACACAGCTAATATTTAAAAAATTAGCTTACTTTTTATCGCCAAATTCAACTTTTGGCGCGCTCGAAATAGCTTTTTCATTCTCAACAGTAAATGTCGGTTTGGCTTTGTAACCAAACATCATCGCCGTTAAATTATTAGGGAAACTACGCACTGAAATATTGTAATCTTTAATGGTTTCGATATAACGATTACGCGCAACAGTAACGCGGTTTTCTGTGCCTTCTAGCTGTGCTTGCAAATCTCTAAAGCCTTGATCTGCCTTCAAGTTTGGGTAATTTTCTGCCACCGCCATTAAGCGCGAAAGCGCACCTGTTAACTGACCTTGCGCTGCTTGAAATTTCGCAAACACTTCTGGGTCGTTCAACAATTCTGGCGTCACTTGCATACTGC
>JANOQW010000015.1:0-94299 GCA_031422335.1 Methylophilaceae bacterium | reverse complement strand
CCGGTCAATGACGCACCGGTGCTGGATTTAGATGCGAATAACTCATCTGGTGCGGTGGGGGCTAACTACACCACCAGCTATACCGAAAACGCAGTTGGTACTCCAATATCTGACACCGACGTCAGCATTACCGATGTTGATGACAGCAATATTGAAAGCGCCACGATCACGCTCACCAACGCACAAACGGGTGACGTATTAGCGGCAGGTGCTTTACCTGGCGGCATTACCGCCAGCATTGTGGGCAACGTGGTGACGTTAACTGGCTCAGCCACTTTGGCCCAATACCAAACGGCGATTCGTGCTATCACCTTTGCCAATACGACAGAGAACCCGAACACCACTGCACGCATCATCAACGTGGTAGTGAATGATGGCAACGTCAACAGCAACACAGCGGTGACTACCATTAGCGTAGTGGCAGTCAACGACGCCCCAGTGGTAAATACAGATAATTACACAGCAGTTGAAGGTACGACTAGTGCTAAAACGACAGTGTTGACCAACGATATAGACCCTGAAGGCAGTGCTTTAACAGTTGCGCTGTTTGCCACCAACACCGCTGGCTTAAATTCTATTGCGGCAAATGGAACTAATACCATTACCACCGCACTAGGTGGCACAGTGGTGATGAACGTAAATGGTACTTACACATACACAGCGCCTGCACGAAACCATGCTGCTGTCGATACTGACGGTCCTGATATCGACAGTTTTGCCTACAAATCTAATGATGGTAGTTTGGATTCAGCGTGGACATCTGTGACAATTAATATTACCGACACTAACCCAATTGCTAATAATGACGTGGACAGTGTGGGCATTAATACCACTGTAGCTGGTAACGTGATTACTGGTGGTGGCGGCGTTACTGCAGATACACTGAATGTGGATAGTCCGTTCAGTTTAACCAATGTTGTGCTTACAGCAGGCACGCAAGTTTCAAATAACTTAAACACCACGACGAATGTTAGAACGATTGTCACCAATAGAGGTACTTTGGCAATAGACCAAGATGACGGCAGTTATACTTATACTGCAAGCGTCGCACCTAGAGTGGTTACTAACCCCAATGGCGTAGCTGACTTTACAACACAAGGCATTAGTTTGTTTGGGTTTGAAGGCACCTCACCATTTACTGGCGCTAATCTTAATTTAGCACAGTTGACGGGTGCACCAGGCACAACGAATGCTGGGCGAGTGCGTTTTAATGCTGGTGCAGGTAATGGTGTTGGGGTAGATGATACTGCAGGTGCCGGCAACGCTTCTGACAGTATTCAAAATGGTGAAGAGATCGTTATTCAACTTGGTGTTACTTCTAAGGCAGTAAGTATTGCTTTAACCGATTTACTGACTGGAGAGCAAGCTGTGTGGCAAACTTTTGATGCTGCAGGCACTTTAATCTCAAGCGGAACCACTCCGGGAGTTGCAAGTGGTACAACAAATATTAATATTTCTACAGGTACGCCAATCAGCTATGTCTTAGTGCGCTCTACAGCGGCTGCAAGTGTATTTAAAGTTGATGGTATTACGATAATACCTGAACCAACTGGCCCTACAGACGTGTTTACATACACTTTAACCGATAGCGATGGTGACACATCAAATGCAACGCTAACATTAAATTATGACACCACTACAACTGCAACTAACGATGTAGCAACAGTGTTTGAGTCTGGTATCAACGAAAATGGTACGCAAAATGGGGGTACTCAAGAGGCGCAAACTATTGAGACTGCTTCAGGTAATATTTTAGGCAATGACTCGGGTGTAACAGGTTTTAGTAATCTTTCAATCTCTGGTGGTACCGTAACAGGTGGTACGGTGACAGCTTCAGCTCCTGATGGCAACGGTATAGTGACAGTAACGGTGACAGATACCACCACCACCGCACGTACCATAGCAACAATTACAGTGTACACACAAGACTTTGGTGGTAATGTTAAGGGTGATTATGTGGTTAACTTGGTAGGTAAAACTACTGATGGAACAGGCACTAACGATAGCTTCACAATTAACTACACACTCACTAACTCTGTTTCAGGAGAGGTAGATAACGCTACTTTAACGGTAGATGTGGTAGATGATGTGCCTACTGTACAAGATGCCATTATTCAAGTAAATCAAGGTGTGTTGGCTGATACAAATCTAGTGTTTGTAATTGACGTTTCTGGCAGTATGGCAGGCGAGGTGAAAAACGTGGCGGCGAATGGTACTGTCACTATCATTAATCGTTTAGATGCTACTAAAATTGCAGTAGCCGCTGTTATTAATGAGTACTTTAGCCAAGGAGGCAATATATCAATTAAATTGGTCAGCTTTCAAAGTACCGCCACACTGCTGAATGGTGGCGCATCTTATACCAGTGCGGCAGCGGCAATCGCTGCAGTTGATGCTTTAGTCCAAGGTGGCGGCACGAACTATGAAGATGGCCTACAAAAAGCCATTGATGCATTTAATTTAGATGGACCAGTGAATACGGCAGAAAATAATACGGTTTACTTTATTTCTGATGGTGTACCTTCAGTTGGCGACATTACTGACCCAGCTGCTAACGGCTACCGTAATTTTGTTACTACAAACGGTATTAAATCCTACGCCATTGGTATTGCTTCAGATATTTCTGATCCAACAGAGCTGAATAACATTCACAATGTAGATAGTGATGTGAGTGGTGTGAAAGATGCTGCCATTATTGTGACAAATGTAGCGATATTGGATGACGTGTTGTTGGCTTCTGTGCCTACAACTTTTGGTGGTTCTGTCGCGGGCAGCGCAGCAAACTCTAGTTTAAATTTTGGTGCGGATGGCGGCTATATTAGTAGTCTAATTATGCGCCTAGATACCAATGCCGATAATATTCCTGATACTGATGTCACTTTCAACTACAACCCTACTACTAATCAAATTAGCGTAGTTGGGCCATTCCCAGCTGCGGGTTTCCCATTAACAAGCAATACGCTAACCTTGAATGCAGGCAATGGATTTGCTGATGGTATTTTGACATTTAATTTCACAACAGGCGAGTATGGCTACCAGACAGCAGGTGCTGCGACAGAAGGTGAGCAATTTGATATCAGGTTTGTAGCCACAGATGGCGATGGCGATACCGCAACAGGTAAGCAAACCATCCAGATTGTAGATGGCAAACCAGATGCAAATAATGACGTGGATACGCTATTAGGAAATGCGACATTCTTTGAGGGCAATGTGATTACAGCAGTCGGCACTGATGGTGGCGATAACTTACAACTAACCTCATTTAGTGCAGGGCGTTCTGGTGAAGACAATCCTGGCGATGATGGTCAGGTATCTTCTATTGTGTTCAAAGGAGCTACTTTCAATCTTACTACGCTTGTGGGCTCTACTGCTGCGGCAGGTGGCAACTATACGGTCACTTCTGTTGGGGGTGTTAATACACTGACATGGACAGCAACGACTGGTGGTTCGTCATTAGTCTTTAATGAAGAGGGTTACTATAGATACACGCCACCTACTGCAGAAATCACGACCAACTTAACAGGGCCCTCTACCGCTTATGCATTGACGAGTGTGGGTTTAGTGACTACAGCAGCTACAGCTGGTATGACTTTGGTGGGCATTGCTAGAACCAGTGCTGCTGAGGGTAGCGCAGCCGTTGGTACACCTAATGCAGATGGCGTTGGGGTAGTGGGTAATGGTAACGACACGCAGATTAACAGCTTAGAAAGTTTGGTGATTAACTTTGATGCTAGCTTACATCCGCATGGGGTACAAGGCGTTAATATCAATGTGGATGCGTCTAACAGCAATTTAGGCGGTGGCAATCGTGAGGCATTTAATTACACGGTCTACAATGTACACGGAGAATTGATTGGTCAATTTGCAAGTAATGTTGAAGGTGGATTTGCACTACCTACAAGCCTCACAGGCATTGCTAAGATTGTGATTGATGCAGGCGGTATAGGCGCTTACTCGGGTGCCGCAGGTAGTATTGCAGCGGTGACTTATTCAACCATTGTAGATACCTCAATCGGTATAAACGATATTAGCGTAGATGAAAGTGCTGGTACTGCCACATTTACAGTAACATTAAGTCAGCCAAGCACGCAAACAGTGACAGTGCAATATGCAACAGCGGCTGGCACAGCCACTGCGGGTACAGATTACACAACCACAGCAGGTACACTAACGTTTACGCCAGGTACAACGACGCAAACATTTACTGTGAACATTGGTAATGATGGTGACAACACTGCGCTGCAAACGTTTTTGGTGAATTTAACCAATGCCACTAACGCTGTTATTACTGATGCGCAAGGCATTGCAACGATTGGTGATGATGACACTGCCAATACAACGGCGGTGTTAGTTTCTAACCCAACCACAACAGAGGGCGGTTTTGCGGTGTTTACAGTGACCTTTACCAGTACTCTGAGTGCAAATACCACATTTACGCTAGCAACCACAGCAGGTACAGCAACCGCAGGTGCTGATTATGCTGCGGCGATTCAATACTCAATTGATAATGGCGCAAACTGGCTAAACTACACGGCTGCTACCGTGTTTGCGACTGGATCAAATGGCTTTTTAGTACGCGTACAAACAAATGAAGATCCAACAATTGAAGCCACAGAAACATTTAACCTAAATGTAGCACGTACTGCAGGTAATAATGTCAATGGCACAGTAAATGGTGTAGCGTCAATTATCGATAACGATGCAATCACTGTACTGCCACCAGAAGTGATTACTTATACCATCACCGATGCCGATGGCGACACATCATCTGCAACATTGACGCTTAATAACACGGTTGACGATATTTCAGGCACTGCGGCTAACAATACGATTAACGGCGGCGCTAGAAATGAGTCTATTTCTGGATTTGCAGGAGACGATACGATTAACGCAGGGGCAGGTTTTGACATTGTGCGCGGCGGCGATGGCAACGATACGATTGATGGTGGTGCGGATGATGACCAGTTATATGGCAATGCTGGCAATGATACGATTAGTGGCGGCACTGGCAGAGACCAAATATTTGGCGATGCAGGTAACGATACGTTAAATGGCAATGATGGCGATGATTACATAGAAGGCGGCGATGGCAACGATACTATTAATGGCGGTTTAGGCGCAGATATTATCTTGGGAGGTGCCGGAAACGATACCTTAACAGGCGGCGGTGTGGGTGTGGATACATTTAGATGGGCGCTAACTGACCGAGGTAGTACAAGCGCACCAGCGACAGATGTGATTACTGATTTTGACCCAGCGGCTGTTAGCTCGGGTGGAGATGTGCTTGATTTGCGAGATTTGCTATCAGGTGAACAAGGAGTAAGTAATTTATCATCGTATCTGCATTTTGAATTAGTGGGCGCCAATACAGTGATACACATCAGTAATAACGGTGCTTATTCAAATGGTTACAGCCCGACCAAAGATGTGCAACGCATCACCTTAACAGGCGTTGATTTGGTAACGGGCTTTGCAAATGATGATTTGGTTATTCAAAACTTGCTTACACAGCAAAAGTTAATTACTGATTAATATGCAACTGCAATTGTAAATAATCGTTAATTTATAATCTTTTAAAGGGCTAGCGCGTAGGCGTTAGCCCTTTTTTCTATATAATTAAATTTGTAAATTTACAGGTTGGCATATTACTTGCTGTGCTAAACAATGGCGTGCTTATAAGAAAATTATGAGCGCACGAACATGAAGCGCATATTTGTTGACACTTAGAAAATAAACTGCTGTAAACTATGCCAAAATTAAGGTAACCCTGTGAATATTATGAATATTATGAATATTATGAAAATAACAACAACAAATTCATTTATGTCAAAACAACTTTTTGTATCAATTTCTTTAGGGCTTGCTACCTTTGGATACAACTCAATAGCAAATGCTGAGGCGATTATTCCGCTTAAACAGCTGGTCGAAAAAGTTATCTCATCCAACCCCGAAGTGCAATCTAAGTACCACGCATATGTTGGCGCGGGCTACGAGCAAGATGTGGTAAAAGGCGGTTACCTGCCAAAGGTAGATATTCAATCTACCTATCGCAAGCAAGAAGAAATCAACAGTATTCGTAATAGCAATGGCACTGAAATCCCCCGTTTTAATAATGAATTGGTGTTGCGTCAAATGATTTTTGATGGCTTGGCTACTCCAAATGAAGTAAGCCGTTTGGGTCATGCTAAGCGTGTACGCTTTTATGAGCTGCAAGATGCCATGCAAAATACATCGTTGGAGTTTATGCGTGCTTATATGGATATTTTGCGCTACCGCCAACTAACCGAGTATGCTAAAAGCAATTATGTAGCACACAAGCAACTATTTGATAAAATTAACGAGCGGGTAACAGCTGGTGTTGCACGTCGGGTGGATTTAGAGCAAGCAACAGGTCGGCTTGCCTTGGCCGAAGCCAATTTATTGACAGAAGCGACGAATCTTCATGATGTGACAGCGCGTATTCAGCGTTTATTAGGTGAGTTACCTCCAGAAACACTAGAACAACCAGACTTTTTCAAAGCAGGTGCCGAGGCGACAGCTGCAGAGGCATTGCGTGTTGCTTATTTGAAAAATCCGAATATTTTAGCCACCAGTGAAGATATTCAAGCGGTTAAAGATGAAGTTAAAACTAAAGAGGCCAAATACTTACCCCGCCTAGATTTGCAAGTGCGTAAAAATTTGGGCACCAGCTCAGATGGCCGTAATAGTACCAATGCAGCCGATGTGTTAGAGCTGACCATGAACTTTAACTTGTTTAATGGTTTTTCGGACAAAGCGGCAGTAAGCCAAACTATCGAAAAAATGAACGTGGCCAATGACATGCGCGATAAGGCTTGTATTGATACGCGCCAATTGGTGACCATTGCCTATAACGACATCAATCAATTAAAAGAGCAAATGACTTATCGTGATACGCATCAAAAATCGATTGAAAATGCGCGCGAGGCGTATCGCAAACAGTTCGATATTGGCCAACGTACGCTGTTAGATTTGTTAGATACTGAAAATGAATATTTTCAGGCAAAGCGCGCTTATACTAATACCGATTACGATGTGCAAACTGCGTATGCACGACTCTACGCAACACAAGGCGAGCTACTGAACAAAATTGGCTCTACCCGCCAAGGTCTGCCAGAGATTAACCGCGAAACTTATATGGATGCGGCGAACGTTTGCCAAGCAGTAGCACCAGCACAAGTAACGATTGATAAAGCCGCATTGTTGGCCGATGCAAAACCACTGGCAGTAGGTGATAAATTGATAAAACCTATTGCCAAGCCAGCAGGCACTTGCAGTGCGGAAGTGGTGACAGCGCGTGTAAATGATTGGGCAAGCGCATGGCGCCATAAAGATTACGATAACTACATGAAGTTTTACGCAGATAACTTTACGCCTGAAGCGCCACTGACTAAAGACGAATGGCAAGCGCAACGCAAAAAACGCTTAGCTACCAGCGGCAAAATCAATTTAGAAATTAATAACTTGCAAGTGACTTGCGATGGCGACAAAGCGAAAGCAGAGTTTGATCAAGACTACTCAGTCACCACTTATAAATTGCAAAAAGCCAAAGATGATTTGGGCTGCCAACTGTGTAATGCAAAACGCGTGGCGACGAAGGGTTTTGCTGACAAAGTGCACAAAACGCTGGATTTTGAAAAAACTAATACAGCGGGCGTCAGCCAGTGGCAAATAGTGCGTGAATTGACTGATAAATAAGATGGATTAAATTTTAAAAAGCACACTGTGAAAACAATGTGCTTTTTTGTATCTATTTCACTAAATGCATACTTTTGGCCTGATTATTGCTATTTTATGACAAAGTAAATAATTTTTTTAAATTAGTAAGTTATATAATTTTATTGAAGTAACATCAGAAAAGTAAAATCATGAATCATTGTTATCGTTTAGTATTTAATGCTGCTGCCCAAGTGTGGCAAGCTGTGGCCGAAACTGCCAAATCTCAACGTAAATCTGGTCAGGCCAAATTAGGTAAGTCTAAAATGCTAGTTTTGGCTTCAGTTTTACTAGCAAGCAATGTTTATGCAGAGCTAGGTGTGGATGCGCTGCCAACAGGCGGGCAGGTGGTTTCAGGGCAATCGGTCATTTCCCAATCTGGCAATCAACTTAATATTTTGCAAACAACGCAAAAATCTATTATTAACTGGGGCAGCTATAACATTGGTGCCAATTCAACTGTCAATTACGAGCAGCTCAATAGCAGCTCAATCTCGCTAAATCGCATACTTTCAAGCGACCCATCGCAAATTTTTGGAAAACTCAATGCCAACGGCCAAGTGTGGCTGATTAATCCGAACGGTATTTTGTTTGGCAAAAGCGCGCAGGTTAACGTGGGTGGTCTGTTGGCCTCTACGCTCAACATTGCCGATGACGATTTTTTAAGCGGCAATTATAAGTTTACTGGCAACACTGGCAGCGTCACAAACATGGGCAGCATTGTGGCTAACAGTAGCGGCTATGTGGCCATGTTAGCGCCAGAAGTACGCAACGAGGGTATTATCAGTGCCCTGGAAGGTGCATCAATATTGGCTGCTGGCGATGCTATTACAATGAACTTTGCTGGCAATGGCTTAATCAATGTGCAAGTTGATAGCGCGAATGTGAACACGCTGGTGGAAAACAAACACCTAATTAAAGTAGGTGGCGGCCAAGTGATTATGAGTAGCAAAGCGGCGGATGGCTTGATTACTTCGGTGATTAACAACAGCGGCCGTATTGAGGCCGATAGCATGGTGGCTGATGGTGGCACGGTGCGCTTAACTGGCGCTAAAACAACCATCAATAGTGGCGACATTTCAGCACAATCGTCAGCAGCTAAGGGCGGTAATGTGCAACTGTTAGGCGAACACGTCGGTATTTTTGATAACGGTAGCATTAATGTAAACGGAAAAACAGGTGGGGGCACCATATTGGTTGGCGGTGATTACCAAGGTAAAAACACCAACATTAAAAATGCCAATAAAACCTTTATTAGCCAAAATGCCAAGTTAAGTGCAGATGCGACAGATGCTGGCGATGGTGGCAAAGTGATTGTGTGGGCAGATGATATTACGCGTTTTTATGGCAATATTTCAGCCAAAGGTGGTACGGCTGCTGGCAATGGTGGCTTCGTTGAGGTTTCGGGTAAGCGTTATTTAGATTTTATTGGCCAAGTCGATACCACAGCAAAATACGGCAGTATGGGTATGCTATTGTTAGATCCAACCGATATTACGATATCAACAGGTGCTAATTCTATCGAATCGACAGGCGCGACTACTTTTCAAGAAACCACGCCAACAGCCACCTCTATTTTAAACACAACAACGCTACAAAATGCGCTTGCCTTGAATAATGTCACGGTTACCACTGCATCAGCTGCAGCTGGCACTGGTAATATTACGGTTAATAACACTGTTACTTGGGCTTCTGGCAGAACACTTACCCTGTTAGCAGAAAATAATCTTACTGTAGCCGCTGCAATTACCACCACAGGTGCTGGTGGAGTGGTATTGCGGGCAGATAGCGACAATACCAGTACCGGCACATTGGCAATTAATGCTGCCATTGCCACCGATATTGGTGGCGCAACACTTTCTGGCGCAAGTGTCACCAGTACAGCAGCAGGCACCATTAATACGACAGGTGCGGCCAATGCCAACGGTGGTAATGTTTCAATTACTGCCACTGGGGCAGTGAATTTAGCTGGGGCAATAACCAGCACTGGCGGAACCGCTGCTGCTAATACCACAGGTCGCAATGCAGGCACAGTAAACATCTCTGGCGCAAGTGTGCAAACTGCTGCCATCACTGCAAATGGCAGCAACGGCAACGGAGCTAACCAAGCAGGCGGCAACGCTGCCGCAATTACACTAACTGCAGCTACTGGTAATGTTACAAGTACGGGTGCTTTAACCGCGCGCACAGGCAGCGCGACAGGCACTGGCGCTAGCGGAGCGACGACGACAGTAAGCGCAACTGGTGCAAATGTAACACTGGCTGCTGTCAATGTGAGTGGTCAAAACAAAGGCAATGGTGGCAATATAGCCGCCACAGCAACAGGTGTGCTGACCTTAAATGGCGCATTAAATACCAATGGTGGCACCACCATTACGGGCAATGCAGGCAGAAATGCAGGCAATATTAACTTGAGCGGCAACACCATCACTGCGGTCGCAGCAGGTACAATCACAGCCAACGGCAGTAATGGGCTTGGTGCAAATCAGGCAGGCGGCAACGCAGGTACGGTCACTATTAACGGCGCAGGCGCATTTAGTTTGCGCGCGATTACTGCTAGCGGTGGTAACGGTATTGCTGCTAATGGTGGCGGTGGCAACGCAGGAGTTATTAATATTAGCTCATCTGCGGGCGCAGTGAATATGAACGGCACTACTTTAACAGCACGTAACGGCACTGCATTTGGCACTGGCACAGCAGGTGCTGCGGGCAGCGTTAGTGTAGCAGGCACTGCAGTTACTTTAGGTGCGGTTACTACAGCTGGCAATAGCAAAGGCAATGGTGGCAGTGTGACTGCAACCGCCAGCACAGGCGCGCTTACACTTAATGGCGCCATTAATAGCGGCGGTGGTGCGGGCGTTGCTGGAACAGTGGGTGGCAATGCGGGCGCAGTCAGTTTAACAGGTAACTCTATTGCCAGCGCAGCGGCTGGCACAGTGACTGCATCGGGTGGTACAGGTGGAACAAATGCTGGCGGTGGCACAGGCGCTGCGGTAACGATTAATTCAACCAATAATGCTAACTTGCAGGCGATTACAGCCTCTGGCGGTGCGGGTACAGCAGCCAGTGGCGCAGGTGGCGCAGCAGGCAGCATTAATATTACTTCTAGCGCTGGTGTTGTGAATACCAATTCAGCAGCTTTAACAGCAAGAACTGGCGCGGCTTCTGGCGCGGGCGCAAGTGGTGCGGCTGGCAGTATTATAGTTACAGGTGCAGGTTTAACATTGGGCGCAATTAATACTTCCCGTGGCAGCACTAGCGGCACTGGCGGCAATGTCAATGTAACGACTACAGGCGCAGCTACGTCAACGGTTGCATCAATCAATGCAGATAGTGCAGGCGCAGTTAATATGATTGTGGCAGATACGCTCACAGTGAGTGGCGTGATTGCTGGCACCAATAGTGTGTTAACCAAAACAGGTACGGGCAAGCTTGTGTTAAGCGGTGCAAATACTTACACGGGCGCAACTAACATTAATGTGGGTACGCTTAGGGCTAATAATGCTGCCGCATTAGGCGCAGCCGGTGGCGGTACAACGGTTGCCAACGGTGCAACGCTAAATGTAAATAATGTGACATTGGCAGAGTCTGCACTAACGATTAATGGTATTGGTGTTGGTGGTGCTGGCGCACTAACAGGCACGGGAACAGCCAATGTGAGTGGCACATTAGCCACCGCCAGTGATAGTCGCATAGGCACGACTTCGGCTGCTTCCACACTCGATATTACAGGCGTAGTAACTGCTGCAAACAATTTGGGTATTGTTGGTGCGGGCAATGTGACCGCAACCAATGCAGCCAATAATTTTTCTACGGTGAATATCAATGGCGCAAATAATGTGAGTTTGCGCGATGCCAACGGCATTATTTTAGGCAATGGTGCCTCTAATTTAACAGGTACATTAGGTTTAACCACTGCTGGCGCAATTACACAAACGGCAGATATAACCGTGGGCGGCGCAACCACTTTAAACGCGGGCGTTGGCAACGATATTACATTAAATAACGCAGCCAATAATTTCAGCACGGTTGCTGCAACTGGCAGAAACGTCAGTTTAGTCGATGCAAATGCGCTAACAATTAATGCCTCTAATGTGACGACAATAGTTGCTCAAACATTGAGTGGCAATTTAACCTTAGGTGGCAATATTGCTGCAACTGGCGCGGGCGATGCGATTGTGCTTGCTTCTGCCGCTAACTTTATTAACGCAACTAACAGCACGCTAGCCCCTGGCACTGGCCGCTGGTTGGTGTATTCAACGAATCCTGATTTAGACACGCGCGGCGATTTGCTAACAGCTTCAGATTTTAAACAGTACAACACTACATTTGGTGGAAGCATTTTAGGTATAAATGATGGATTTATTTATTCGCTTGCACCCACCATTACACCTACCTTAACAGGTACAGCTACTAAAACCTATAACGGCACGCTTGCCGCTCCTGTCGGCAGCTTGGCTTTGGGACAAAGCGGCACGATTGATGGTGACACCGTTGTATTGGGCGCCTTAACAAGCGCAACTTACGATACTGCAAATGCTGGTACAGGCAAAACGGTGAGTGCCAGCGGCATCTCTATTGCCAGCCAAGCCAATGGGGCCAAGCCAGTATATGGCTACAGTTTAGCCAGTACCACAGCCAGTGGCGCAGTAGGGACGATTAATCAAGCCAATATTACTGTAAGCACCAATAATGTAGTGAAAACCTATGACGGGCTCACTACAGCAGCTGGCGTGGCTAACCTTACCAGCGGTAGTTTGTTTAATAATGCCAGCAATGGCGGCGCGGCAGATACTTTATTTGGCGGTGCATTTGCTTATACCGATGCTAATGCTGGTGTTGGTAATAAAACGGTTACAGTGGCTGGCATCACCGTAAATGATGGCAATGGCGGCGGCAACTACAATGTCACTTTTGCCAATAATACAACTAGTACTATTAATACCGCCAATTTAACAGTGACTGCCAATAACCAAACTAAAACCTACGGCAATACGTTTACTTTTGCTGGCACAGAGTTCACTAGTACAGGCTTGCAAAATGGCGAAACCATTGGTAGCGCTGCATTAGCAAGCGCAGGCGCGGTCAATACAGCCAATGTGGGTTCTTATAGCATTACTACTAGTGCGGCCACGGGCGGTACGTTTAATGCGGCTAACTATGCTATTACTTATGTCAATGGCACCATGATAGTCGATCCTGCCACCATCAACTTAAGTGGTACACGTACTTACAATGGCACCACCGCATTTAACCCAGCTGATTTCGGTACAATTAACGGCTTGCTAGGCCAAATACTTAATTTAACAGGTACAGGCTCAGTCTCTAGCGCCAATGCGGGTGCGGCGCAAACGCTCACAACTGGCAGCTTAGCTTTAGCTAATGGCACGGGTTTAGCGTCAAATTACACACTCACAGGTGGCACGCATACTGGCACTATTAATCAGTCCAATCTAACCATTAGCACTAGCGATGTGACCAAAACTTACGATGGGTCGCTTGCAGCAGCAGGCACAGCAACCGTGACTAGTGGCACGCTATTTACTAACGCTAGTAATGGTGGTGCGGCAGATACGATTGGTGGTGGCACGTTTGCCTTTACCAATGCCAATGCTGGTATCGGCAATAAAACAGTTACCACAACGGGCGTAACGGTTACTGATGGTAACGGTGGTGGTAATTACAATGTGACGTATGCCGATAACACGACCAGCACCATTAATAAAGCCAATCTCACCGTTAGTACTAGCGATGTCATTAAAATCTATGATGGTACAACCACAGCCGCAGGCACTGCTACAGTCACTAGTGGCACGCTTTACAATAATGCCAGCAATGGCAATGCCTTAGATAATCTGTCAGGCGGCAGTTTTGCATTTACAGATAAGAATTTCGGTATTGGTAATAAGACAGTCACTGTAGCGGGCGTAACGGTAAATGATGGCAACGGCGGTGGTAATTACGACATGCTTTATGCCAACAATACAACCAGCACCATTAAC
Source organism: Methylophilaceae bacterium (assembly GCA_031422335.1). Classification (GTDB taxonomy): domain Bacteria; phylum Pseudomonadota; class Gammaproteobacteria; order Burkholderiales; family Methylophilaceae; genus Methylotenera_A. Next base: position 80,563 of record JANOQW010000015.1, on the reverse strand, counting down.
AAAGCTGCGCTTGCTTTAAATGCAGTGACAGATACAAAAACTTACGATGGCAACACCAGCTCAGCTGGCGTGGTGGGCATTGTGGGCTTGCAGATTGGTGATAGTGTAACGGCAGTGCAAAGTTTTGATAATAAAAATGCGGGGTCGCGCACGCTTGCAGTCAATGCAGGCTATGCCGTAAATGATGGCAATAGCGGCAGTAATTATACTGTCACCACCAATACGGCGGCTGGAACGATAGACCCTAAAGCTTTAACCGTAACGGCAAATAGCCAAACCAAAACTTATGGCCAAACTGTAAATTTTGCGGGTACAGAGTTTACCAGTGCGGGTTTGGTGATAGGTGAAACAATTGGTAGCGCAAGTTTAGCAAGTGCTGGCGCGGTAAATACTGCCAATGTTGCTGGCAGCGCATACGCGATTACTGCTAGCGGCGCCACTGGTGGCACGTTTGATGCCAACAATTATGCCATTAACTATGTGGATGGCAGTTTAACGGTGAACCGCGCAGCATTAACGGTAGCCGCGAATAATGCCACTAAAACCCAAGGCAGCCCAAACCCAGTGTTTGGCAGCACTATTACAGGCTTTGTGAATGGCGAAACGAGTGCAGTGCTAATTGGTGCGCTAAATCACAGTACGCCAGCCGTAACTAGTTCGCCAGCAGGGTTTTATGCGATCACACCATTTGGCCTAGCTGCAGATAACTACACCATTGCTTTTGTGGATGGGGTGCTGACAGTAGGGCGGCCTGCGAATATCAGTGTGCTTAGCGGTGCGCTGACACGGCCACAGCAAGCGCAACAAACCTGCGGTGGTGAGGCTGTCAATAATAATGCCATGATAAGTGGCTTGGATACTTTTGGTGTGGATGATGTAGAATACAAAGAATCGGTGAGCCAGCCTTTAGTGGGTGGTGTGGTGGCAAACGCTTTGGTAAGTCCAAGTTGTTTAAGGCTGTAATTAATGATAAAAACAAAAATGTATTTGAGTGAGAAGCATCATTAGCTATTTAAAGTTTGTCAGTTTGTTTTGCTTGTTAATTGCTATCAACCACGCCCACGCCGCACCGCCAGTGGATGCGGGTAGTATTCAGCGCGATATTGAGCGCCTGAATAAGCCTAATCAAGCCCCTAAAACACCAAGCCCACCACAAGAGGAAACTGCGCCAGCGCCGCAGGGCAATGTCGCAGTGATGGTAAAAGCGTTTCAGTTTGTTGGCGCTAACTTGTTGCCAGAAGCCACATTGCAAGCCGAGGTGCAGTCATTTATTGGCCAAACGCTCGATTACAACGGTTTAAATTTAGTCACCAAAAAAATCAGTGAGCTGTATCGCAAAAAAGGCTGGTTGGCCAAAGTGTTTTTGCCGCCGCAAGATATTCAAAATGGCTTAGTCACCATAGAAATTAACGAAGCCAAGTTGGGGGATGTTGAAACTAATATAGAACCTAGCTCACGTTTAAATCCTAAATTAGCCACTGGCATGCTGGTGCAAGCCCAGAAAAAAGGCGCGCCGCTGAATAACCAAGCGCTAGAGCGTGCCATGCTGTTAATCAACGATACGCCTGGTTTTCAAGCGCAGGCCACATTATCGCCAGGCGCGCAAACGGGCGAGACGAATGTGACGCTGAGCCTTGCCGATAGACCGATTTTTAATGCGCACATTTGGGCAGATAATTATGGCTCGCGACAAATTGGCAAAGCGCGGGTGAATGGCCAGCTTCAGTTTAATAATTTGACAGGTTGGGGCGATGCGCTGAATGTGCATGCACTTAAAAGCCGTGGTTTAGAATATGTCAGTGGTGGCTTGGAGTTTCCGTTAGGATACGCTGGAACTCGCATGGATATTGGCGCTGCGGTGACTAATTACCAAGTAGTAGGCGATGGTTTAAGTGATTTAGAAGCCGAAGGCGAATCGTACTCGCTGCGCGCTGGTTTGCAACATCCGCTTATTCGCAGTTTGTATTCTAATTTAGTGCTGCAAGCCAATATTGAGGAATTAAACTCTACTGACGACGCACTGGGCTTTGAAATTTCTGATAAGCGTTATCGTAGCTTAACCATAGGTTTAAAAGGTGATTCATCCGACAATTTTGGTGCTGGTTTTGGTTTTGGTTTGGGTGGTGGCACTTTTTGGGGTGGTATTAGCCTAACTGCAGGCAGTTTAGATTTGCAAAATCGTGATGATTTGGCAGCTGATAAACTAAGTACGCGCACCGATGGCGGCTACAACAAGCTCAACTTTTATGTTGGTCGCCAGCAAATTTTAACTGAAAAATGGAGCGCCAAAGCTTTATTATCTGGCCAATTGGCCGATGGCAATTTGGGTGGATTTGAGAAATTTTCGTTGGGTGGCCCATCTGGTTTGAGCGGCTTTACCGTGGGTGAGGCTGCGGCAGACCAAGGCTGGATGTTGAATACAGAGGCGCGCTATGCGCTTACGTCACAATTTAGCGCGAGCTTGCTAGCCGATGCAGGTGGCGTTTGCCAATTTAAAAACACATGGACAGGTTGGAATGCAGGCAACCCCAAATTAGAAAATTGTTATCAATTAGCTAGCGCAGGTTTTGGTTTGAGTTATGCGCACCAACTGCTTGATACTCGATTAAGTTACAGCCGCCAAATTACGGGAAATCGTGGGTTAGGTGCAAATGGTGACGACAGCGAAGGTGAACATAGAAAGCACCAACTATGGCTGCAAGTCGGCACACGTTTTTAATATTAATTTAGCCAGTTTAGTGTAATTTTTTGCGGCTGAGTAATCAAAATGCCCACAACAGTGTTAGAATACGCACCGTTGAAAGTTCTGCAGTAATCATTCGGCCCGGGTGGTGAAATTGGTAGACACAAGAGACTTAAAATCTCTCGACTTTACGGTCGTGCCGGTTCGATTCCGGCCCCGGGCACCAAATAATCATTCAAAAACACACATGCTCTGCGAGGCAATATCCATGTGCCTCCCAGACAACCACTAGCATCCATGCGGGTTACAGGGCATTTATTTTGAGAATTTAAATGGCTTAGCTTTTACAAGCAATGCTTACTTCACGCCGTTGTATAGTGTAATTTTCTAGGTAATCTGCGGTATGAAAACCATTCGGGCAAACTGCCCGCGCTTCTTGACGGCACTCGTTCCAAGTTAAAAATCCGCTGCATTTTAGCTCGGTCCATTCGTGCGCTTCCACTTTGGCTAGCTGCGATTTACTGGCGCAAGCGCTTAAAAAAATACAGGCAATTAATACAATCGTTTTCATAAAAAACTCCTTAAATAAACAATACGTTAATTAACTTGTTTTAGATGCAGTCAGCAGCACTAAGTCATCAATAATCTGTTGTGAATGTTTGGACGTATCGACCGTTAAATAAGTTTTACGCAGCACGCCATGTGGGTCAATTAAAAATGTATAGCGTTTGGCCATTTTCGTCACAAGTAAGTTAGTCAAAGCACCATATTTGCTAGCAACTAAGCCATCTTTATCGCTTAAAAGCGGAAATGGTAAGCTGTATTTTTCGGCAAAATCGGCATGGCTTTTACCATCGTCTATGCTCACTCCCACTACTTTTGCGCCCAATTTTTCTAGCTTGTGAAAGTCGTCTCTAAAGGCGCAGGCTTGCTTGGTACATACGGGCGAATCGTCGCGCGGGTAAAAGTATAAGACTATCCAATTACCGCTAAAACTATTTAGACTCACCAGCTCACCTTTGGCATTAGGCAAATTAAAATCGGGCGCTTTGCTGCCTAATTTTGGCGTGTTGGGCGCAGCGCTATAACTGCGATAGCCCAAAAAAGCGATGAGCAAAACTGCACTGTAAAAAATGATTTTAGTCAGCATATCAATTTAAGATGATAAAAAGCACGATTAGTTTACACCATTTACAAATGGTGTCCCCGACAGGAATCGAACCTGTAACTGACCCTTAGGAGGGGCCGGTGATATCCGTTTCACCACAAGGACACAAAAACTAATTTTACCGTTTTAACAGCTATTTGTATTGCCGCAGCTGAATGTTTTTATGGCTATTTTTTGCTGTCGAGCGCTTCCCATTGCGACAGTAAACTTTCTAGTAAAGCATCAATTTCTAGCAATCTAGCTTGTAGCATTTTGGCTTTTTTGGCATCATTTTTATAAATGTCGCCATTAGCTAGTTGTGCATTTATCGCGGCTAGTTCGGCCTCTAGCCGTTCAATTTTGGCAGGAATTTCTGCTAGCGCTTGTTGCTGTTTAAAGCTAAGCTTTGCATCAGATGTTGCTTTTTTAGGCACGCTAGCAGGCGCATGGCCAGATGTCTTATTTATGGTGGCCTGCAGGGCATCTTTTTTAACAGGTACAGATGCTTGCTGCTGCGAAAAGCGCTGCCAGTCGTCATAGCCGCCGCCAAATTCTGTCAGTACGCCATTGCCTTCAAACGCGATGACTTGGGTGACGGTGTTTTCTAAAAACGCGCGGTCGTGGCTGACCAAAAATAGCGTGCCAGTAAAATCTTGCAGCAAGCTTTCTAGCAGTTCTAGCGTATCAATATCTAAATCGTTAGTTGGCTCGTCCAACACTAAAACATTAGCAGGGCGCGCGAATAAACGTGCCAGTAACAAGCGATTGCGCTCGCCGCCAGACAGCGATTTCACTGGTGAGCGTGAGCGTTGTGGTGGAAACAAAAAGTCTTCTAAATAGCTAATCACGTGTTTGCGCTCGTTGCCAATCTCGACAAAATCTGAGCCTGGGCTAATGGTATCGGCCAGCGTCGCTTCTTCGTTAAGTTGCTCGCGCATTTGGTCAAAATAAGCCACGTTGATTTTGGTGCCGCGCTCAACTTTTCCACTATCGGCTTCAATATCACCCAAAATTAATTTCAATAAAGTGGTTTTGCCGATGCCGTTTGGGCCTAACAAGCCGATTTTGTCGCCGCGCAAAATGCGCGTGCTAAAGCCGTTTATTAGCGTTCTGCCACCATAGCCTTTTGCAACATTCTCTAACTCGGCCACCAGCTTGCCACTACGTTCACCAGCATCTAAGTTTAATTTAACATTGCCTTGCCGTTCGCGTCTGGCGGCGCGTTCTAAGCGCAGCGATTCTAAGCGCCTTACGCGGCCTTCGTTGCGGGTGCGGCGTGCTTTAATGCCTTGCCTAATCCACACTTCTTCTTGCGCCAGCACTTTATCAAACTTGGCGGCGTGGGTTTCTTCTACTGCCACCAGCTCTTCTTTTTTAAGTTGATAATCGGCAAAATTGCCGACAAAATCGGTCAAAATTCCACGGTCTAATTCGGTAATACGGGTAGCCAAGCGATTCAAAAAACGCCTATCATGCGTAATAAAAAGCACACTACCTTGAAAACTTAGTAGTAAATCTTCTAGCCATTCAATCGCTTCCAAGTCCAAATGGTTAGTTGGCTCGTCCAATAATAAAACCTCGGGCTCGGCCACCAGCGCACGGCCTAAAGCAACTCTTTTTCTCCAGCCGCCAGATAAGGTTGAAACTAAGGCGTCTGCATCTAGCTTCAAACGCGTTAACACGGTTTCTACACGGCTTTGCGCCGCCCATCCATTTTGCGCATCCAGTTCGTGCTGCAAATGCTGCATCTTTTCCATCAATGCTTCAATATCGGCGTCTGGCATGCCCATATCGTGCGTGACGGCATGGTAATCAATAATAATCTGTTGCAAGTTGCCTAAGCCTTCGGCTACCGCCTCAAATACAGTGTGTGTAGTGTCTAGCTCGGGCTCTTGCGGCACATACACTATGCGTGCGTTGGCTGCACGCCACAGCACGCCGTCATCTAGCTTAATAGTGCCAGCAATGGCTTTAAGCAAACTCGATTTGCCCGCGCCGTTGCGGCCAATCAGGCCCACACGCTCACCTGCGTCCAATTGAAATGCAGCGTGGTCGAGCAGAGCGTGGTGGCCAAAAGCTAAGCTGGCGTTATCGAGGGTGATAAAAGGCATGGGTGGCTAACTGCATAAAATAACGAGCGCGTATTATAAGCTAGTTAGGAAATAACTTACTTATTGATAATGAATTCACTATAAAACATTAAAACAGCTGCTCTGTAAGCCAACATACATGAGGTCTGCAGAGCAGGTGCGCAGGACCGGCTGTTACTAGTGCTGGTTCGAGCCTATATAGGCTCACCAATTCAGTTAAGTCCGAGAACTGGCTTTACGTCCAACCCTTTACTCCCTAAATGATTGGATTTCCCAATTATTAGCCCGAATGGGCTATTGCAGCCATATTAAATAGTAACTATTGTTTTAATAACAAATATATTAAATAAAAATCAAGAAGATTACGTCGTGAATATCATTATTAAAAAATTTATTTATTTATTTATCTTCACTTTCGCCGTTTCGCCGGCTGCTATGGCTACTACTGTATCCGTTTTGACTAGCAATTTGATTGGCGACGCCCCTTACACGCAAACAGGCAAGTTGGGCAATAAGGTTAAAAACGATTTGGGTTACTACGATGCGAAGTGGGGTTCTAGTGCAACATCAGTTTGGACAACATTTGATGCAAATAGTGATATCGCCAATCAAGGGATTGGTAATTCGGGTGTAACAGATTGGATTAAGGCCACCTCTGGATATAACGGAAGTCTGACGCTAGTTTCAAATGATGACGCACTTGATGGCGGCACTACAGGCGCATTTAACTTTGGTAACAACTTGGTTAATTACCTTGCTGTGCATTATGGTCAAGGTGAGTCCCTTTTCTACTTTGCGAATGGTGTTAGCCAATTCGACTTGAGTTTTATTCAAGGTAATTTCGGGCTTAGTAACTATAGGGCATACGGTACTCCATCTGCAGTTCCAGTTCCAGCTGCTGTTTGGCTGTTTGGCTCTGTATTGTTTGGTTTTGCTGCTTTCTCAAAACGCCGCAAAATTTAATCTTTTTAATCTTATAAAGTTGCGCAAACTAGGCACCTTCGGGTGCTTTTTTGTTTCTAAGTGAATATCTGCAAAAAGATGAGTCTGACAACTTAAAACATTCGCAGTTTATGTAACACGGGAGCTTTAAATACAAAATATTGAATCAGATTAAAAGGTTAGCTTAAATAATTCAATTTAGCCATGCCATGCATCCACATATTATGCTTTATTCAGCATGGCGCGAATGTTGGCCATGCGTTCTTTGCCAAAATCTTTGCTGACTTCGGGGTCGTTAAAAGGGTTGCCAAAATGGCGCACATCAGCAGTCGGCAGCTCGGCAATAAAACGACTGGGTTCGCACATTTGCACCTCACCTACGCGTTTACGCTTTTTACACCAAGATATTGTTAAACTTTTTTGCGCACGAGTAATGCCTACATACATCAAGCGGCGTTCTTCTTCAATTTGCGCCTCATTACCTGCTTCAAGGCTGCTGCTGTGCGGCAAAATGCCTTCTTCTACGCCAATTAAAAATACGTGGCCAAACTCTAAGCCTTTGGCAGCGTGTAATGTTGAGAGTTTTACTGCGTCTGGCTCGCCTTCTTCTCGTCCTTCTAGCATGCTCATCAGCGACACCATTTGTGTTAGCTCGAGTAAGTTTTTGCCATCAGATTCGTTGCCAAAGTCTGTGCTGGAATCACCTTTTTTAGTCAGCCAGCCAATAAATTCCAGTACATTTTTCCATTTTCCTTCAGCTGCGCGTGGCTCTTCGTGGTCATACAAAAAAGCCTCGTATTGAATAGCGATTAACAAATCATTTAGCACTTCGCCCGCACGGTCTTTAACAGCGCGTACTTGCAAGTTGCTAATATAATGACAAAAAGTGAGTAAATCATCACATTGCTTTGGGCCAAGCTCTCGCTGAAAAGCGCCTTCGTAAGCCGCTGCAAATAGTGATAGCTTATGTAAGCTCGCGTATTCGCCAAGTCGCTCTAGCGTGGTGTTGCCGATGCCTTTTTTTGGCGTTGTGGCTGCGCGAATAAATGCAGGGTCATCATCCTCATTGGCAACAAGCCTAAGGTAACTGACGATGTCTTTAATTTCAGTTTTATCAAAAAACGATTGTCCACCAGAGATGGTGTATGGGATTTTTTGCTCGCGTAATTTTTCTTCTAGCAATCTGGCTTGATGGTTACCGCGATACAAAATGGCATAGTCCAAAAACTTGGTGCGGTGCTCAAATTTGTGCGCTTGCAGCTTCATCACCACACTTTCAGCCTCTGCAATATCACTGGCTTGTGCCGACACTTGAATCAAGTCACCTGTGCCTAGCTCGCTCCAAAGTTTTTTTTCGAACAGCTTAGGGTTATTCGCTATGACTGCATTGGCAGCTCTGAGAATTCTAACGGTAGAGCGATAATTTTGCTCTAATTTAATGACTTTTAATTTGCTAAAATCTGTCGTGAGTTGACGCAAATTTTCTACATCTGCGCCACGCCAGCCGTAAATAGCTTGGTCATCATCGCCCACTGCCGTAAATTGGCCACGCACACCTGTCAGCATTTTTACTAGCTTGTATTGGCAGGCGTTGGTGTCTTGATATTCATCTACCAGTAAATATTGTAGCTTGCCTTGCCATTTGTTTAATGCGGACTCGTTATCTTGAAATAATTCAACTGGCAGCTTAATTAAGTCATCAAAATCAACCGCTTGATAGGCGCGTAAAGTTTGCTGGTAAATTTGGTAAACTTTGGCAGCTGCATACGTTAAGTCTTCATCTGCGCTGGCTTTGGCTTGATCTGGGTTCACAAAAGCATTTTTCCAATTTGAAATTTGCCATTGAGTTTGCTTGAGTAGTTTTTTGTCAGTGGTCGCTAATACATCGCTTAAAATTTTAAAACTATCAGAAGAATCCAAAATAGAAAACTGTGGCTTGTAGCCCAGTAAAGCCGCTTCTTGTCGCAGCATTTGTAAGCCCAGCGAGTGAAAGGTAGTGATAGTCAACCCTTTGCTCGGTTTGCCTTGCATTTGTTTGGCTACGCGCTCTTGCATCTCGCGTGCAGCTTTGTTGGTAAAGGTAATGGCGGCAATTTCGCGGGGCTGATAGCCTGCCTCGTCAATCAAATAGCTAATTTTTTGCGTAATGACGCGTGTTTTACCACTACCCGCGCCGGCCAGCACTAATAATGGACCATCTAAGTATTTAACTGCTTCGCGTTGGGGTGAGTTAAGGCTATCTAACATGCTGTTTTTAGGTGGATTTTCGATTAAAACAGCCATTAAATTATTGTGGCTATAGGGCTGGCAAACTGTTTATAATATGATTGTACTTGTGGCTAATTATATAACGATTAACTAAACACAATTGATGCCTAAAAAAATAAGTTATTCATATTAGCCATGCTTAATTAACCATGATTAAATTTGATTTAAAAACCATCATTTTCATGTCGATGTTGCTCACCTTCATGCTTTCTATGCTGTTGGCGATTACCCGTAAGCATCACAAAGAAGTGCATGGTCCTGGCTATTGGGCGGTGGGCAATTTAGTGATTGGTTTAGGCATGGTGTTGGTGCTGATTCAGCTAGATACCGAAAAGCTACTATTTTTGCCAGGCATGGCGCTGATAGGCGCTGGTTTGGGCTTATATGCAAACGGCATACAAGCATTTAATAGCCAAACGCCCGACCACCGCATCCCCATTATTATTTTTGTGTTGTTGACGTTGGTAGATACTTATTTTGTGTTGGTCAACCAAAATATTCGCGTGGCCGTGATTTTAGGCGCATTTATTTTTGCGGCTATTTATTTATACTGTGCGCGGCTAACTTTTACGCGCGAAGAGGGCATTTTAGGCAATTTTTTCTGGATCGCCTCTAGTTTATATTTGCTGATGGCAGCGCTAATGCTAGGCCGCGCAGTGTATGCGTCGCAAGTGGGTTTGGAAGTATTCGATTCATTCGCTGCTTGGCCAGTTAATGCTTATACTTTTATGTTGGGCGCGGTGTCACAGTTTTTTGTCTCTAGCCTATTTGTGCTCATGCTGAGCTACAAGCTTAATCGCAATTTGGAATCCATTGCCACCATCGATAGCCTCACGGGTGTGCTGAACAGACGTGGTTTGGAAGATGCCTCGATTAAAATGCAAGATATCTGCAAGCGTATTAATTTAAGTATGGCGGTGCTGCTGATTGATATTGATTTTTTTAAAAAGGTCAACGATACCTATGGCCATTTGGTGGGCGATGATGTGCTACGGCACATTGCAAAAACCATCAGCGGTATTTTGCGCTCTAGCGATGTGCTAGGCCGCTATGGTGGCGAAGAGTTTTGCGCATTTTTACCCAATACCACCGAAAGTGATGCGCTTGGCTTGGCAGAGCGTATCCGTGCGGGCATTGAAGCAACCCCGATTAAGTTGGGCTTGAATATGAACCTAAAAACCACAGTCAGCATTGGCGTGGCAGATTCTGTACGCGCGGGCTACGATTTTAAAGGTTTGCTCGCCACCGCCGACAGCGCCATGTATGGTGCCAAAAATGGTGGCCGCAACCGCGTGATGAGTTATACGCAAATCACGCGTGATACTAAACAAAACGAATAGTTTTTAAATATGCACCCTAGAACCTAGCTCAATCACACTGTTGCTAGGGATATTGAAGTAACTCACCACGCTACCTGCGTTACGTGACATCACAGCAAACAAGTTATCACGCCATTTTGCCATTTTCCCGCCTGGCCCCGAAATAACGGTCTCTCGACTGACAAAGTAGGAGGTGCTGAATGGGTCAATGGTCACATTATCTATTTTACAAGCTTCAAGCGCTTTAGGGATATTGGGCATTTCCATAAAGCCGTAATCACATTTTACTTGCCAGAATCCTGAGCCAATTTCTTTAATATGTAAGCGTTGTTCGTTGGCTACAGTAGGCACGTCTAAAAACGCTACCGTCAATACCAAATTGGTTTGATGCAGTACTTGGTTGTGCTTGATGTTGTGCATTAACGCTTGCGGCACAGTATCTGGGTTTGCACACAAAAATACGGCTGTGCGTTCGATTCTCACTTTTTTTTGCCCCGAACTATTATCCAGTGCAATCATGTTTACAAAGTCTTCTAATTTGGGGTCATTTTCATGAATATTTTGCAATAAAATTTCACGACCTTGTTTCCATGTCCACATGATGACAACCAAACCAATCCCTAAGGCTACTGGGAACCAGCCGCCTTTGAAAAACTTGACTGAACATGAAGCCAGCAGCATCACATCTAATAAAATGAACGCGCTAGTGGCGCCTAAAGCCAGCCACAATGGGTATTTCCAGTTATGACGCAATACGAAAAAAGTCAGAATAGTAGTGATTAACATGGTACCCGTGACGGCGATGCCATAAGCGGCGGCAATCGCCGAAGAGTTTTGAAAAGCGATAGTGGTGATAATCACTGCTACTAGTAGCAACCAATTAATCGCGGGAATATAAATTTGGCCTGATTCACTAGCAGAGGTATGCAGAATTTGCATTCTAGGCAAAAAGCCCAGTTGTATGGCTTGGCGGGTTATAGAGTAAGCGCCAGAAATTACCGCTTGTGAGGCAATAATGGTGGCAAGTGTGGCCAATATGACAGCTGGAATGAGAAACTGTTGCGGAAAAGACAAATAGAACGGATTGCTAACGGCGGCTGGGGTTGATAATAATAAGGCGCCTTGACCTAAATAATTTAATGCTAAGCCTGGAAATACCAATCCTGTCCAAGCAATACGAATGGCAGGTTTACCAAAGTGCCCCATGTCTGCATACAGCGCTTCTGCACCTGTAATCGCAAGTACCACTGCGCCGACTGCTAAGAACACGCCTGTGCCTCTATCTGCTAAAAAGTTAAATGCATACAATGGGTTAAGTGCTTGTAATATTTCTGAATTGTGCAGAATATGCATGATGCCCACCGCGCCTAGTACCACAAACCATATAATGACAATCGGGCCAAAAAACTTGCCTACCACCTCAGTGCCATATTTCTGAAACGCAAATAGCGCAATTAAAATGGCGATAGAAATGGGCATAATAAAAGTCTTCAAGCTAGGGGCAATCAGTTCAAGGCCTTCTACTGCAGACAGTACTGAAATGGCGGGGGTCAATATGCTATCGCCATAAAAAAGTGCAGCGCCAAACACGCCTAAACCCAGCAATATTTTCCTGCGCAGTGGTGCCGCAGATGCGGTAGAAATGGCTAAGGCGAGTAAGGCCATCACCCCACCTTCACCACGATTATCCGCACGCAGTACTAAAATGACATATTTAAGCGTTACTACTAACATTAACACCCAAAATATAGCTGAGATTGCACCAATGATATTGGCTTGCGTGAGTGCGATGCCAGTAGATGCGCCGAATATTTCTTTCACAGTATAAAGCGGGCTGGTGCCAATATCGCCATACACGACGCCAATGGCGCCTAAAGTAAGTGCCGCAACACTTTTAGATTGTATGTTTTCTGATTTTGAGTTGTCTGCTTGTGGATTTGTATGCATGATGATTTAAAAAATGACCCTAGTATGAATTAAGATAAAGTCATTTAATCCGCATACATGTATCAATCACATAAACATCGATTGAGATTTTTAGATTAATTTTTTAAGTTGCAGCGAGCCTGTAGCCTATGCCAACCTCGGTCAGAATATAACGCGGCGCGGCAGGGTTTTTCTCAATACGGGCACGTAATCTGCCCATGTGAATGCGTAAATAGTGGGTATCATCTACATATTCAGGGCCCCAAACTTCGGTAAGTAGTTGGCGATGTGTAAATACTTTTCCAGGTTTTTTAGCAAGTATAAACAATAACTTAAACTCAATTGGAGTGAGATGTGTCGGTTGATTGTTTAATACAACACTGGAATTAGCGGTATCTATTGTTAAGTCATCTAACTTAAAAATATCATCGCGTAATGACATCATCGCGGTACGTCTGAGTGATGCTTTAACGCGCGCTAGCAGCTCATTTACACCAAATGGTTTGGCTAAATAGTCATCTGCGCCAAGCTCAAAACAAGCTACTTTTTCTTGTTCAGATTGTCGCGCAGATAATACTAATATTGGAATATCTGAGCTGAAACGTATATGTGTAATAAAATCGCGACCATCGCCGTCAGGCAAATTTAAATCCAATATAATTAAAGTAGGTTTATGCTCATTAAACAGCTGCTTACCACTAGCGATAGTTGCAGTGCAGTAAGGTTGAAAACCCGCTGTTCTCAGGCTAGATTGCAGAAACTGGCTAATCTGTAGGTCGTCCTCAATAATTAAAATTGGAATGATTATTTTAGAATTCATATCAGACATCAATTTTAACTAGATCAACATTACTTATAGCGGGGGCATGAAAGCTTAGGCTTGCGCGTGCGCCACCGCCTTCTCTATTATTAATGGTGAATATTGCATCGTGTGATTTTGCAATCGCTTGTACGATGGATAAACCCAAACCGAAGCCTTTTGCATGACTACTAGAGAATTTTTTAATTTGGGCTGCATTAAATGTTTCACTAAAACCAATTCCGCAATCGCATACGCTGATGTTAATACGGTCGTCTAGTTTAGCTACCTCAATTAAAATAGGTTTTTGCTTAGTACTTGCTGAACTCAATTGCGCTTGTTTTGCGTTGTCAATTAGGTTTACCAGTGCTTGAGTGAGTAAGTTTGCATTTGCCCTAATCAATATTTCTGGCTCGCTAATAGTAGCTTGTAAATCAACTGTATCGTCACGGCTTTTGTAAAGCGCAGTAACCACACCAATGATTTCTTCAGGAGATTGCCAATCCATCGGAATTTGTTCTAGGCTGCTAGAATCCAGGCGAATTAGGGACAGTATATTCTCGGTAGTTGATGCCAAGTATCGCGCTTGAGATGCAATCAGTGCACTTAAATGGCTTACCTGCTCAGGCGCCAAATCTGCTTGCTGCAACGTGGTGGCGGCACCTAAAATTGAGGTGAGTGGTGTGCGCATATCATGTGATATAGAGGCTAGTAGGGCGCTTTGTATGGCCTCTGTCTGTGCTGCAAACTCAGCTTGTTTCGTTTTTTCAATGTGAATAAGCCGTTGATAAGCGAGTGAGATTTGATCTACACAGGATTTAATCGCTTTGTAAGTCTCAATGCTGGTTAGCTCAGTGTTTTCATTGTCAATATTACCTACCATTAAAATAGGATCTTTACTTGGTAGGCGATTAAAAGGCAGTAGCCAATAAGTAGATTTAGACCAGTAATTAGTATAAGGACTAATGGCTTTGCCATTATCTGATACCCAATTCAGTAAACGGTTATCGGGTGTTTCAATCATGCTAGACTTGATAGTGTAGTGATTGTTCAAGTCATATTGTGCAATCGCAATCGGATGATTAAACTCTGTTTGCAATAAAGCGCAAGTATCTTGCATTAATTGATCCACGTTAGTGGTAAGGGCAAGATTTTCTGCTAGGTTTCTGGCAAATTGTGCATGCTTTGTGGCGATTGATGATTGCAGTGTTTGAAATTTTAATTGTTTAACCAGCGATGCTACCACTATTGAAACAATTAAAAAGCAGGCTAAACTTGCCCATGATTGAATATGCGCAACTTCAAAGGTGTAACGAGGCTCAATAAAGAAGTAGTTAATGACTAAAAAAGCTAACAATGCTGTTATTGAGGCAACAGTAAACTCGCAAAAGTAAGCAGCAGTAACCACAACCAGCAAATACAACAAAGTGACACCAGTCATGCCAAGTGTGTCAAAAGAGTAATAGTTAACCGCCGTGGTAATGGCTAATATAACTAACATGTACAATAATTGTATAGCAACTAACGGTAAGCGATTTTTCTGCATTATTTGCGCCTTATTCACAACTGCAATTACATATTAAAGTATTACATATATCAATTGCATAAACATCTAGCCAAGATATTAACGGCCGCCCCAATATTATTGGTGATGGCATTAATGTGGCGCAGCGCATTATGAGCCTTGCTAAGCCGAATCAAATGTTAGTGTCGCGCTCATATTACGAGATGATATCGCGCCTCACCCAAGAAATCTCTCAAATGTTTGATTGCTCTGTTAGATAAAACACCAGAAGAGTTGATAGAGATTGAACGCGCTATGAAAAAAGCCAAATTACCAAATTCTGCCAAGGTAAATCTGCAGCCAGCATCGTAATAAAATATTGTTGTTCAAAATATAGAACTTCAACATGAAGAAGTGGCGGCCGCCAAGCCAGAAGCCAAAAAAGAGCTGTGCAAGTAAAATCAGGAGGGTCTAATTTTAAAGACAGCTTTAAACAAGCTGGCGAAGCGCAGTGTTCATCAGCGCAAATTGCCATGAACCAGTGTAATCAATAGCATTTGCATTAATTTAAAAGCAGCTAATAAGCTGCTTTTTTGTGTTAAAAGTACTCTAAAATACTTTTATCTTGTCCGGTATCTTAACTTATCATCTTATTTGGTATCGCCAGCCGCCGCATGGCTATTGGCTTGCAGAGCATCATTTTCTTCTCGTACTGTTTCTATTGAGTTTGTTTGAGATACTTCACTGATGTTTATTTGATTGGTGTTTTCTGCCATCATCAACTGGCGACTTTGTGGTGTTTCTAAACTGACGCGGCCAATTGTGCCGCTGCGATAATCGGTTAAAAAAGCCACTGCTGTTTTTTCCATATCCCACAGGCTGTCATGGCGTTTGTAACTACGGCGCTTGGCAATCGCTTCTAGCAAATCTACGCCATCCATTTGCAGTACATCTAGAAAACCACCGTTATGTTTCATGGTATCTAGTTTATAGCGCGTATTAATTAAATCAGGGTAAGTGCGTAACAAATTATTGGCTAAAAATGTCGCTACATCTTCATCAATCACTGCATTACGGCCAATGGCATGGCTAGCCGCTAGCATATAACCATCTGATTCGTATGTAATTTTTGGCCACATCATGCCTGGCGTATCGGTAATGCTAAAGGTGGCATCTATTTCGAAGCGTTGTTGGCTTTTGGTCACCGCAGGTTCATCACCCACTTTGGCCACACGGCGGTTTAATAGCGCGTTCATGAGTGTTGATTTACCTACGTTGGGAATACCCATAATTAGCGCCCGTAGCGGCTTTAAATGCGTACCACGATGCGGTGTCAGTTTGCGGCAATGCGCAATAATTTTTTTAGCCTCACCGGCTTTTTTGCAGCTTAGTGCTACCGCTTTGGTGTTAGGCAAATTGTTAAAATAATTCAGCCAAGCTTCAGTCGCTTTTGGGTCGGCCAAGTCGGCTTTGTTGAGCACTTTTAGGTTAGGACGTTGCCGAAATAAGCGCATGTCGTTAATGACTGGGTTATGGCTGGCCTCTGGCACGCGCGCGTCTAGCACCTCTATCACCATGTCGGTAAATTCCATGGTTTCTTCGGCTTTTTTTCTTGCCTGAGTCATGTGACCCGGATACCACTGAATTGCCATTTAATGCCTTAAAATGAAAAAATTCGTCGCAACACGTCGTTGCTCAATGATTTTGTTCGTTTGCATATAACCCATATGCGGCACGCTCAAAATAATTTCGCGCCTTGTTTTACTTAGACTTTTTTAATTTTCTAGGCATTAAACAAGATTTGAATAATGTCATTTTAACATTTAGAAGAAAAATCTTCTTTTTTATATTTAGTTGCTTTAATTACTTTTTCTTTCCATGCGTTCTTGCCTTCTTTGTTTAAATTTTTCGCGCATTTCTTGCTTTTGTTCTGGGCTCATATTTTTCATGCGCTCACGAAATTTGGCTTTTTTCTCAGGGTCCATATTTTTCCAGCGTTCGCGCAAGGCTTTACGTTTTTCTGGCGGCAATTGTTTAAATTTTTGCATGCGCTCTTTTACCAGCGCTTTTTCTTCAGGCGATAAATTTTTAAAACGATTGAGTTTTTGTTTGGCTTGTTCGCGCTGTTCTGGGTTCATCGTTGCCCATTTATCAGCACCTTTACTTAAGCGTTGTTGGCGCTCGGCAGGTAAATCGGCCCAGCGCTCTTTTACGCTAGCCAGCGTTTCTTGCTGTTGCGTGCTTAGGCTCTCCCACGCCACACCTTCGGCGCTGGCGGCGCTTGGTAATAGGGCGGCTATCAATAAACACAAAAATAATATAAAGCGGTGTAGTTTCAATTTGATCATTTCGTACCCTCATTCGGCTGCGTTGTTGCTTTGGTTTTTTTCATCTCTATTTCAGTTAATGCGGCATTTAGCGCATCGTCGTCATCTAATTCACCAGCATCAAATTCACCTAACAACTCAATTAAATCTAGCGGTAGTGGCTCTGTTTGCGCATGGCTTAATTGCATGTACATGAGCAAAATAAAGGTAAGAAATAATTTACCCTTCAATTTCATCTTCTTCTAAATTCTCATCAATCCAGGCATAAAAATCTGGGTCAGTCATTTCTTCTAATGCCTCAGCATTGGTGAGTAGCTCAAACACGGCGACTTGCTCGTACTGTGATGATTGCACGCTATTATTTTCTGGGTTAAATACTAAAAATACCGCAAATAGTGAGCACAATGCCAACGCGCCAGCTGGCAGCCAGTTGTTAAAACTAGGCCATGTAAAACGCTGCGATTTTTGATTGAGTGCTTGTCTGCGACTATCTGCCAAGCGTTGGCGCGTGTCGCTATCTAGCGCGCTTAAATTGTCGTCTAGGCTGGCTTTTACTTTATGTTCAAATTGCTCATCGTTTATCATTTGTGTGCCCCTAATTGCCCACGTAATTTTTCTAATGCACGTGCGTGGTGTGTTTTTACGCTGCTCTCAGAGCATTGCATTATTTTTGCTGTCTCGCCAATATCCATGCCTTCCCACACGCGCAATAAAAATACTTGCTGCTGGCGCAGTGGTAGTAAATTTAGCGCCTTATTTAAATCATCACCAAATTGTGCATCTTGCAACGCTATATCTGGTGCGGCTTGCAGCGCATCGGCAATTTGCTCCAGCGGGTTTTCGCTGTCTTCATCTTCATCCCAATACAGCCAGCTTCTAAAGCGGTTACGCACACTTTGTCGGCGGTGCCAATCTAAAATGCGCGTTTGCAATATGCTATAAAAAAGTGGCTTCCATTGTTCTGCTGGGTGCGCGCCATATTTTTGTACCAATTTAAACATGGCATCTTGCACAATATCTAGCGCATCTTCTCTATTTCTTGTAGCAAATTGTGCTAGTGAAAAAGCGCGGCCTTCAATACTGCTTAAAAAATTTTGCATGTGCTGGTAGGCCGCGCCTGTTGCTAGGTTATCAATAGTTTAGTCCAATAATTGCCAATTGATTAAACTTAGTTTTTCCTAGCTGCGCGTTTATCTAAACGCTGATTAATGCGCTCGCCCTTGCGGTCTAGTCGATTATCTACACGATCACCTTTTTTGTCTAAATGTTGGTCGATACGATCGCCTTTGCGTTCTAGCTTATTGGCGCGCACTTCGTTGCCATTTTCACGTGCTTTGTCGGCTTTTGCATCGTAGCGGTCTTCAATGCGGTCACCTTTGTTGTCTAGGCGCTCTTCCACGCGGTCACCTTTGTTATCTAAACGCTGTTCAATGCGGTCGCCGCGTTCATCTAAGTCAGCAAATGCGGTGGCAGAAAACATCAGGCCAAGTAAACTGGTCAATACAAGAGTTTTTTTCATTTTTAGTTCCTTTACATAATTAAGTGGTGTCGAGCAAAATGTGCTGCCCTTACTCATCAAAACGCAGTCAAATTGGCTTTGACGACACACCTGGTTAAATATTTATTTGAAATATTTTTTTTTGCTTTAAAATTGCGGCATGGCAATCAACACCGAAATCAAACCTAATCAATCTGTCGCGCTGCTAAAAGCGCTGCACATATTGACTAACGACGGTAAACTCAATCAAGATTCGCGCCGTAAGCTCAAGCAAGTGAATCATCTAGTGAATTTTATTGCGCCGTTGCTAGAAACCGTAGAGAACCCCAGCATTGTGGATATCGGTGCGGGTAAATCTTATTTGGGATTTATGTTGTACGATGCGTTAATAAAGCAGCTGGATGCAGGGCAGGTGATTGGTATTGAAAACCGTGCAGATTTGGTTGAGAAATCAATTGCTTTGGCACAAGACTGTGGTTTTGGGCGCATGCAATTTTTGGCATTAAATGCAGCAGAATCAACTGTTTGTGCAGATATTCCTGCAAAAGTTGATATGGTGACTGCGCTGCATGCTTGCAACACGGCAACCGATGATGCGATTCAATTTGGCTTGGCCAAACGAGCTAAGTTTATGGTTTTGGTGCCATGCTGCCAAGCCGAAGTAGCAGAAGCTTTACGCAAACATAAAGCAGAAAGTTTTGGCAAAACGCCCCTCAGCGAGATATGGCGCCACCCCATTCATACGCGTGAATTCGGCAGCCAAATCACCAATGTATTGCGCTGCTTGCAGCTAGAAGCAGCAGGTTATTCAGTCGCCGTAACAGAATTAGTTGGCTGGGAACACAGCATGAAAAATGAACTCATCATCGCTAAATACACAGGCCAGCCACGTAAAAATGCGGCTGAGCGCATACAAGCCATTTTGTGTGAGTTTAATTTAGAAACACTTAGTAGTAGGTTTTTAAATTAAACTCAATAAACAATTATTTAAATATCTGCTCTGCAAGCCAATATCCATGCAGTCTGCATACCGTCTAATTTTCATCGCATATTAATTTTAAATCAACCAAATGCAAATTTTCCGTCGTTTGTTAGTATTCTTGATGTTGGCATTTTTGTCGCCAATTGCATATGCACAAGATATTTTGCTGGCGCAAATTTACAGCCAAGGTGTTGATGTTAATAAATATTTAGTCAGCGAAAAACTAGATGGTGTGCGTGCGATTTGGGATGGCAAGCAACTGAAAAGCCGCCAAGGCAATGTGATTAATGCACCTGTATGGTTTGTAAAAGATTTGCCAAAAATAGCGCTTGATGGCGAGCTTTGGTTAAGCCGAGGCCAGTTTGATGCGCTATCTGGCGCAGTGCGCAAAGATGTGCCAATTGATGCAGAATGGCAAAATATTACTTACCAAATTTTTGAGCTGCCCAATGCTAAAGGCACGTTTGAAGTGCGATATAAAGAAATTCTGCAAATCGTAAAACAGGCTAATCTGAAACATTTAAAAGCGGTGAAGCAGTTTCTGCTGAGTGATGAAAAAGCTTTAAAAGTTAGATTAAATCAAGTGGTTAAAAACGGCGGTGAAGGTTTAATGTTGCATCGTGCAGATGCTGAATATGTGACTGGCCGTAGCGATGTGTTGTTAAAACTAAAATTGCTGCTAGATGCCGAAGCAACTGTGATTGCGCATTTGTCAGGCAAAGGCAAATACGCAGGCAAGTTGGGCGCGTTGTTGGTAGAGGCGCAAGATGGCATGCGCTTTAAACTGGGCACTGGTTTTAGCGATGCGCAGCGCGAAAATCCACCAAAAATCGGCAGTACAATTACCTATACCTACTTAGATAAAACCAAGAACGGCAAGCCTAAATTTGCTAGTTTTTTAAGAGTGCGAAACGAGAAGTAAGCAGAGAGATGATTAAGTATGTTTAAACTGATACTCTGCAGACCAATATCCATGCGGCTTTCGCGCATGAATAACCAGCTTTAGCTGGTATATTCTGCGGTGATGCCAAGAACTGGTACAGAGCATATTTTTTTACATATTAAATGATGCTAAATTTTATTGCTAGATTTTATTAGAAGCATTAAACACAAACTTCGCTACTGCCGCGCAACTGCCGCTTAACAATGTGCCCCAAGTAATATCGATGATTGAAAGTTTCAGTGGCCAATCTTTAAGCAAAGCCAAGTTGGTTAAATCGTAGCTGGTATACACAAAAAAGCCAAACATGGCGCCCGCAATAAACGTGTTTTTTAAGCCTTTTGTTTGCGCATTTGGGCGTAGCGCAAACCACAATAAACCAAATACATATACCAAATAAAAAATCGCCGCAAAACCTAATTTAGGCTCGACCGCCATTAAGTGGCCAATGCCCGCCTGGTAAAGCGGCTGGGCAAGCTGCGATAGCCAAATCAAATCGATAACAAACATAAAAATTATGGTGCAGATATAAGCTGGCAGATATTTCAGCATAGCGTTGTCTTTCTTGCGTGATAGGGTAATAAAAGCATGCTAAATCATTCGTTAAACTAATGCTAGCCACATGATAAAATAGCCGCTTATGTTCAAGCATTTCAGCAATTCTGATTTTCAAATCGCGCTACAAACCTGCATGTTGGCAGATACGCACGCGCTGCGCCGCAAGGCGCGCGATGTGCAAGATTTACAGAAGTTAAATAATGCACAATCCGCACAAAAAGTGCAGCGTTTGTTGGCTGAAATTGCGCAAAAAGTGCGTGCCTCACAACAAAAATATCATCAAAGATTAACCAACTTACCTAAGCCAGAATACCCGCTAGATCTGCCAGTTTCTGCGCGTCGCGACGAAATTGCTAAAGCGATTGCAGCGAACCAAGTGGTGATTGCATGTGGCGAAACCGGCAGCGGCAAAACGACACAGTTGCCGAAAATTTGCTTGGCGCTTGGGCGCGGTGTGGCGGGTTTAATCGGCCACACGCAACCGCGCCGTATTGCTGCGCGCTCGGTGGCAAGCCGCATCGCGCAAGAGCTGAACTCGCCATTGGGCGAAGTGGTTGGCTACAAAGTGCGTTTTAACGACAAAATAACCGAAGGCAGCTACGTGAAGCTGATGACGGATGGTATTTTGCTGGCAGAAACGCAGGGCGATAAGTTTTTAAACGCGTATGACACGATTATTATTGATGAGGCGCATGAGCGCAGTTTGAACATCGATTTTCTGTTGGGTTATCTCAAACAGTTATTACCCAAACGCCCCGATTTAAAAGTGATTGTGACTTCGGCTACGATTGATGCAGAGCGCTTTTCAGCACATTTTAATGGCGCACCTGTGATTGAAGTTTCGGGTAGAACTTACCCTGTTGAGATTCGTTATCGTCCGCTTGGCAGCGCGGGTTTTAGGGCAAAACAAAGCAATGAGCCTGAAAATGCGCAGTTTGATTTGGAAGACGATACCATCTTTGGAATCGCGCGCAAAGCCAAAACAGAAGCGCGTTGGCTAGAGGAAGATGACGAAGAAGAAGCCATAGAAGAAGCGATTATGGACGCGGCGGATGACTTGCTGCGACAAGGCGATGGTGATATTTTGGTGTTTTTGCCAGGTGAGCGCGAGATACGAGACGTAGCCGACCACTTACGTAAATATCAAGGTAGATCGACCAAATTAAAACACATCGAAGTACTGCCGCTATTTGCACGTTTGAGCATTGAAGATCAGCAAAAAATATTCAAGCCGCACAGCGCGCGCCGCATTGTTTTAGCCACCAATGTTGCCGAAACCTCGCTCACTGTGCCAGGCATTAAATATGTGATTGATGCAGGGCTGGCGCGCATGAACCGCTATAGTGTACGTGCTAAAGTTGAGCAGTTGCAGATTGAAAAGATTAGCCAAGCAGCTGCAAAACAACGCGCTGGCCGTTGCGGACGTGTTTCAAATGGCATCTGCGTGCGACTGTATTCAGAGCAAGACTTTGATGGCCGACCTGAATTTACCGAGCCAGAAATTTTACGTAGTTCGCTCGCTGCAGTCATATTAAGGATGGCAGCTTTACGGCTGGGTGACGTTGCAGATTTCCCATTTATTGAACCACCAAGTTCACGTTTAATTGCCGATGGTTACTTATTGTTGCAAGAACTGGGCGCGGTGGATGCGAACAGGCAAATTACTGATACAGGTTTGCAGCTTGCCAAATTGCCGCTAGACCCACGTGTAGGCCGCATGATTTTGGCAGCAAAACGTGAAAATTGTTTAAGCGAAATTTTGATTATTGCCAGCGTATTGAGCATGCAAGACCCGCGTGAGCGGCCAATGGATAAGCGCGAAGCGGCGGATAACGCACATAGCAAATTTATAGGCGAAGGCTCAGATTTTATGAGCTATTTAAAAATTTGGGATTGGTATGATGGTGCGCTAAAAAGCAAAAAATCGAACAAAGATTTGTTGAACCAATGCCATGCCAATTTTTTATCATTTTTACGCTTAAAAGAATGGCGTGAGTTGCATGGCCAAATTAGGCAAATTACCGATGAGATGGAGTTTAAGCTAAATACAGATGCGGCAAATTTCGAGCAAATCCATAAATCTTTGCTTGCTGGACTGCTAGGCAATATTGGTTTTAAAGATGGTGATAATGATAGTTACGCAGGCGCGCGCGGCATTCGCTTTTTTGTGGCGCCAGGCTCTGGCTTAAAGAAAACGCGCCCTAAATGGGTCATCGCGGCAGAACTGGTAGACACCAGCAAGCTTTACGCGCGCTGTGTGGCCAAGATTGAGCCGGATTGGATAGAGCCAATTGCTAATCCAAACGGTTCGCGCGGACTAACTGAAAGCGCTTATTCAGATCCGCGTTGGGATAGAAAAATGGGCATGGTCAATGCATGGGAGCGCGTGAGTTTGTATGGCTTGACCATTATCCCCAAACGCCGTGTACATTATGGGCCGATTAACCCAAGCGAATCTCGCGAGATATTTATTCGCGAAGCGTTAGGAAATGGAGAGTTCGATACTAAAGCGGCATTTTTTGTGGAAAATGAGCGCTTAATCGCCGAAGTTGAAGAGTTGGAGCATAAAGCGCGTCGGCAAGATGTGTTGGTAGATGAGCATCAATTATTTGCCTTTTACGATGCAAAAATTCCTGCAGATATTACCAACGCGGTGAGTTTCGAGGTATGGCGTGTGGGTGCAGAAAAACTGAATGCCAAATTATTGTATTTAACGCGTGATGATTTAATGCGCCACGGCGCAGACGCGATTACTGCAGTACAGTTTCCTGAGAAAATAATGCTAGATAGTATCGAGATTCCACTTAAATATCGCTTTGAACCTGGTCATATTTTAGATGGCGTCACTGCGACCATTCCTTTAGTGTTGCTAAACCAGCTTGACCCAACACCAACGCAGTGGCTGGTGCCGGGCATGTTGCGTGAGAAACTGACGTATTTAATTAAGGCGTTGCCTAAAACTTTTAGACGTGTGTGCGTACCTGTGCCAGAGTTTGTGACAGGTTTTTTGCAGCATGCAGAAAATCAGCTTAATTTACCTTTGCTGGAAACTTTAGCCAGTTATGTTCAACACAAAACGACGCTAAAAATTAGCCAAGAGGATTGGGTGTTGAGTGAGATTGAAGCGCATTACTTAATGAACTTTAGCATTGTGGATGACGCGGGACGCGAGTTGGCGATGGGACGCGATTGGAAAAAATTACAAATGCAGCTTGGTCAAGCCGCGCAGCTCACATTCCGAAACACTTCTCCAGACATTGAAAAAACCAATCTCAAACAATGGGATTTTGGTGATTTGCCGCAAACTTTAAGCTTTGAGCGCGATGGCTTACAAGTCACTGGCTACCCCGCGCTAGAAGATAATATTGACGCGGTATCGGTGAAATTATTTGATACCGCGCAAGAGGCAGAAGCGAATCACCGGCAAGGTGTGGCACGACTGATGCGCTTTGAGCTAAAAGAACAAATGAAGCAGCTAGAAAAAGGTCTGCCAAACTTTAACCAATATGCGTTAGCTTTTAGAAACATCATCTCGCCCGACGATTTGCGCGAGGACATGCTAAGCGCGATTGCCGACCGCGCCTTTATTGGCGAGGATGATTTGCCAAGAAGTAACGATGATTTTATGAAGCTAAAGCAACGTGCAAGAACGCGTTTGCCAGCAGTTTCAGAGGCTATGGCAAGGCAAGCACAAGCCATTGCAACGGAATATCAACACCTAAGCAACGCGCAAGCTAAAATGCCCGCCACCGTTAACAGGTTAAAAAAAGATGTGGAGCAACAAGTACAATTATTGGTGTATAAAAATTGTTTTAGCCAAACGCCCTGGCAGCATTTAAGTAATGTGCCGCGTTATTTAAAAGCACTTAATTTGCGCATACAAAAACAGCCTGCTAATCCAGACCGTGATGGTAAAAATGCAGCTAGCGTGGGCATGTTGTGGCAAAAATGGCAAGATAAAACCAACCAATTGCATGCCGCTGGAAGCCATGTTCCATGCGCCTTGCAGGACTATCGTTGGCTCATCGAGGAGTTGCGTGTTTCACTTTTTGCGCAGGAACTGAAAACGCCTTTTCCAGTCTCGATTAAACGACTAGAGAAAACTTGGGCCGAGATTTAACCACTAATGGCAGCAAAATTACCAACCAATAATGCGTTTGAAGAGTTTTTGCAAACGCCCAAAACTGACCAACATTTTCGGCTGAATATTAGCCGCAATACGCTGATTGCATTTTTAGCTTCTTTACTCGTTCATGCGATTATTTTGTTTTTTGTAGTGCCCAAACTGAAACAAGCACCAGAGGTAGAACCGCCACCGTTTGAAGTTGTGCTTGCTCAGCCAGAAGCAATACCTGAGCCTTTGCCGCTGCCACCAGAGCCAATACCAGAGCCACCTAAAAAAGAAGAGTCAATAAAAAAGCCAAAAGTGATGACCAAGCCTGTAGATAAAAAGTCTAAACCTACAGATTTTACGGTGCCAGAAGTAATGACTGCACAAAAGCCAGCGCCAAAATCAATGCCAGATAATTTACCCACAAAACCTGACGATAAGCCAGTGGATATGCTGGCTTATGTGAATAAAAAGCGTGCCGAGCGCGATGCGCAAGAAACCGATGCTGCCAGAATAAACGCCGAAGCAGTGGCCAAAGAAAAAGGCCCGAGTGAGGAAGAAAAACGCGATGCCAAGATAAAAAGTAATTTTCAAAACGGCACCAATGGTATTTTTGAAATCACCAGTTTAGGTGGCCAAAACGCTACTTTTACATTTTTGGGTTGGATGAGCGATTACAGCGCATCGCATCGGCAATATTTTGAGGTGGAAGCGCCGCGCGGCCAAGATGTACGTCGCGTGATGATGCGCCGCATGATTAGTTTAATTCGTGAGCACTATCAAGGCGATTTTAATTGGGAATCGCATCGACAAGGGCGCACCATTGTACTTTCTGCGCGGCCAGAAGATAGCGCTGGTTTGGAAGATTTTTTAATGCTGGAATTTTTTGGCCAAAACTATAAAACGCAGTAAAACGCTGATTGCAACATTAAATAGATGCTCTGCAAGCCAGTACCCATGCGGTTTTCAGAGCATCTATTTTAAGTGTTTAAAACTGTGTTAAGTGTTTTCTAATGGCAGCTTCGTCTAAATTCTTACCAATAATCACAATGCGATTTTCAGGGGTTTCTTCGCTCCAACCTTCTAACAGCGTAGGCGGGTAAGGCGTAAAGTGCACGGCGTGAATCGCTAACGGCGCAGTTTGGTCTGCTGCATGAATAATACCTTTTAAGCGCAATAAGTTTGCGCCATGGGTTTGGCATAATTTCAAAATGACTGGTTTTAAATCACGCCAGTTAATTGGGCTGGGCAGGGTAACAGTAAAGTTGACAATGCCATCATGCTGATTTTTTAGCATGGCGCTTGGTTTTATTGGCGCACGCAGCCAGCGCTGCGGCTCAGCGCGTTTACCAGTGGGGTCAAATAATCCCACATCAATAATAAAATCAGGCTCAATTTTGCCGTGCATAATTTTGTGTTGGGTGGCACCTGGGTTAATTTCAATGAGTTTTTCTTTTAACCGAGATAACTTTTCTGTCGTTGTTAAATCGGTTTTAGTCAGCAGCAATACATCGGCCACCGCCGCTTGTTTGCGTGCTTCGCCGTGTTCCTGCAATTGTTGCAAGCCGTATTCGCTGTCTATCGTCACCACCACTGCGTCTAGCCTAAACACACTTTCTATCACAGGCTCGTTGAGTAAATTGCCTAAAATCGGCCCAGGGTCGGCCATGCCAGTGGTTTCGATGACAATACGATTAAATTGTGGAATGGCCTGTAACGCGCGCTTAAAAAATAAATCGCGCATGGTGTCGGCCAGCTCGTTTTTAAGCGTGCAGCACACGCAACCGCTACTCAAAAGCACAGTGTTATCAGCAATCTGCTCGCTATCGACTTGCGTAGCGAGAATATGGTCTAAGCCTGTGGTGCCCAGTTCGTTAATAATGACAGCGCTGTCTTTCATTGCTGGTTGTGCCAGCAAATGATTGAGTAATGTAGTTTTGCCTGAGCCTAAAAAACCAGTCAATAATGTAACGGGTATGCGATTATCCATAAATACCTTGTATGTCTGCCATGCTGCTGATTTTACGTTAAAAAGTGATTGAAACCATTAATTATGGGCAAAAAAAGAGGCTACCCAAGCAATACTTGAGTAGCCCCATAAATCACAAAAGTGAATTATTATTTTTTCTAATAGTGTGATTCTTAATGTCGCACTTTTAATCTCTGCAAACTAGTGTAATTGTTAGCACAACGCGTCGGAACTTTGCAATTACTGCAAGCAACAGCACTTAATTAGTATTCATGATGTTTCTTTAAATATAAAAAATGCACTAATTAAACAAGCTTATTTCACTAGAAAACATTAAAATTACGACTTCAAAAATTAATATTCTTAAACATATCAATCTATCTCTTTAACACGTCACTATTAAAGCATGATCACAAAAAACACATCGTAAACAAATGTTAAGAACTTTTACTATTGAATTAGTCGTTGCATAAAGCACAAACTAACAAACTATTTTGACCCGCTAAACGCCGAAAGATATAACCCGATACATGCAAGTATTTTACGAAGAAGAAAGCCAGTTTAAAGTGGCAACAGTGATGACAGAAAATGCAGGCTCATTGCAAGTCGAATCTGCCACGGGAAAACGCAGTAAAATTAAGGCGACTAATATATTGCTACGCTTTGAACATACCCTGCAAGGTTTTATAGAAGCGGCTTCTGGCATGGCTGCCGAAATAGAGATTGATTTTTTGTGGGAATGTTGCAATGAGGCAGAGTTTGGTTTTGAGGATTTAGCGCAAGATTATTATGGCAAAAAACCGACTGCAATTGAAGCAGCTGCCACAGCCATTAAGCTGCATGCTGCACCAATTTATTTTTATCGCAAAGGCAAAGGCCGTTACAAAGCAGCGCCAGCCGAAACCCTAAAGCTGGCGCTAGCCGCGGTAGAGCGCAAAAAACTGCAAGCCGAGCAAATGGCGGTGTGGGTGCAGCAGTTGAATGATAAACAATTGCCAGCAGGCTTTACCGATAAGGCTGACAACCTAATTTATGCGCCAGATAAAAATAGCTTAGAGTGGAAAGCCATTGACCAAGCTGCGCAAAGCTCTGGTAGGTTGGCACTGACAGTGATGGCAGATAGTGGCTTAGTTAAAAGCGCACACGATTATCACTTAGGTGCATTTTTGCGCGAAATGTTTGCCAAGGGCTTAGATTTTGGTGAATATGAGATACCCGTACAAGCGCATGGATTAAGCCTCGCAGAGGCACGCTGTTTTAGCATTGACGATGCGACAACCACAGAAATTGACGATGCATTCAGCCTGCAAATTTTGCCCAATGGCAACACGCGCGTCGGCATTCACATTGCCGCGCCAGCGTTGGCGGTGCAGCCAGATTCTGCTTTAGACGCGATTGTACTATCGCGATTATCAACCGTTTATATGCCAGGCAATAAAATTACTATGTTGCCAGATAATGTGGTGCAGCCATTTAGCTTAGATGCGGGCGAAACCAAGCCAGTCTTGAGTTTGTATGTAGAAATTACGCCAGCATTTGATATTGTGACAACAGAAACTAAGCTTGAAAATATTAAAGTAGCCGCTAATTTGCGTCATGACGAGCTTGAACCGTTTTTTAACGCGAACACGCTAGAACAAGACAGTGGCCATGCCTATTGGACACAATTAAAGTTTTTATTTGGTTTTGCCGAAAGCTTAGAAAAAACCCGTGGTAAGCACAACCCGAATGCTGCGCCGCAGATTGATTACAATTTTTATGTGACTGACGGCATCGTTAAAATCATCGCACGCGAGCGCGGCAGCCCCATGGATAAGCTGGTGGCGGAGTTGATGATTTACGCCAACAGTCATTGGGGTGGCCTGCTGAAAGAAGCGAATGTTGCGGGCATTTATCGCGCCCAAACCGGCGGCAAAGTATTTATGACACATGCCGCAGAGCCGCACCAGGGCTTGGGTGTGGCGCAATATGCTTGGTGCACATCACCCTTACGCCGCGCGGTCGATTTGGTTAATCAGCGCCAACTAATTGCAATGCTTAACAAACAAGATGCGCCTTATAACGCGGCAGATGGCAAGCTGAATGTGATTATTCGCAACTTTGACCAAACTTATAATGCCTATGGCGAGTTTCAAACGCGTATGGAGCGTTACTGGTGCTTGCAATATTTGATTCAAGAGAAATTAACTGAAGTGACGGCCACCGTTTGGCGCGATAATTTAGTGAAAATTGATGGCATGTTTTTTATTACCAAAGTGCCTAGTCTTCCAACGACAGGTCTTCCAGAAAGCAAAGTCGGTAGCAAAGTATTGTTAGAAATTAAACATATTGATACTTTGTTGATGGAACTGAATTGCAAATTTAAAAGTGTGATTGAAGCAGCAATCATAGAAGTTGTTGAAGATACAATTGAGATTTAAGCAGCGTGTTTAAATTTAATCGCAAAATCCACAAAAGTGTGAATGATGGCAACGTGGTCGAAGTCATCGAAGTGGATGGCGTGCGCTCGCTCTATTTGGGCTCGATCACCATTCAAAGCAGCATGCGTGTGAAAACACCGCTTGCCTTAGAGCTGGCTTATTCGCGTGGCATGATGGGCTTTTTGTTGTTTACTAATAACGCCAAACATGTTTTATCTATTGGCTTGGGTGGCGGCTCGGTGCCCAAGTTTATCCACGCGTTTTGCCCAACCATTGCGCAAACTATTGTCGAGATCAACCCACAAATTATTGCCGCCGCGCGCAGCCATTTTGTTGTGCCAGATAACGATGCGCGGCTAAATATTATAGAAGGTGACGGCTTGCTGCATTTAAGCGAAAGCCCCAACAGCGCCGATGTGCTGATGATAGATGCGTTTGATGCATTGGGTATTCCGCCAGATTTTTGCAGCCAAGATTTTTTTGACACTTGTGAAAGCGTGCTTAAAACAGATGGAATTTTTGTGATTAACTTGTGGGGTAGTGACAAAAATTTTGATATTTATTTGCGCCGTATCGAACAAAGTTTTGATGATAAAGTGTTAATGCTGCCCACAGGCAAGCCGGGAAATATTGTGGTGTTTGGATTTAAGTCAGACTTTCAAATAAAAACTACAGTATTGCGTGAGCGCGCCAAAGTACTAGAAACGCAATTTGAAAAGCCACACGCTATCGAATTTTTAGGCTTTGTAGAAAAGCTGTGCGATCATAATAGCCATCACAATCAGCAGTTTTTTGCAGAAAGCAGTTAAATGTTTAATCAATATTTTGCCACTTGCCCACGCGGCCTAGAAGCGCTACTCGCCAATGAAATCAAGGCCGCTGGTGCCAAAGACATTAAACCCACCGATGGTGGCGTAGCGTTTGCGGGCGAGCTTAGCGTGTGTTACAGCGCCAATTTGCACTCACGCATTGCCACTAGAATTTTAATGCAGGTGGGGCAGGACAGATATGCAACAGAGGACGATTTATACCAAGCTGCCTACAAAATAAACTGGCCGAATTGGTTTGATGTAAAACACGACTTTATGGTGAAGGTGACTGGCGTAAAATGCCCACTAAAAAGCTTAGAATTTGCCACGCTACGAATAAAAGACGCGGTGTGCGACAAGTTTCGGCAAGTGGTTGATTCGCGGCCATATATTGATACCAAAACGCCCGCAGTGCGCATTCATGCGTATTTAACCGCTGATGCTTATGTTTATTATATTGATACATCAGGCGACGCGCTGTATATGCGTGGCAACCGCAAAGCCAGTATAGAGGCGCCTTTGCGTGAAAATTTAGCCGCTGGGATTTTGTATTTAAGCGGCTGGCAAGCAGGTCAGCCATTGCTAGACCCCATGTGCGGCAGTGGTACTTTTTTATTGGAGGCGGCGATGATTTCGCTGAATATAGCGCCAGGCTTAAACCGCAACTTTGGCTTTGAAAAGCTCAAAAATTATGAAAGCGACAGTTGGAAAAAAGTAAAAAACGCGGCGCTTAAAAATGTAAAACCTGCTAGCTTTCAAAAAATCTATGGCAGCGATAGCGATTTGCGCGCAGTGCGCATTGCCAAGCAAAACCTTGATGCGGCAGGCTTGCTAGCGGCGGTGCAATTAACGCAAGTGAATATTACTGAGGTGATTCCGCCAGCTGATCATGGCGTATTGGTTGCTAATCCGCCCTACGGCGTGCGCATTGGCGAGGATGAAGAATTGGCAGCACTTTACCCCAAAATGGGTGAAGCGCTAAAACGCAAATTTGCAGGCTGGAACACCTACTTTTTAACCAACGACTTGCGCTTGCCCAAGTTGATGCGCCTAACACCGAGCAAACGCATGCCGCTATTTAATGGGCCGTTGGAATGCCGATTGTTTGAGATTAAAATGGTGGCCGGCAGTAATCGAAAACAAGGACTTTAGTCCGAAGTTTCAGTGGAGACTAACCTTTAGGTTATGTCGAAACTAAAATAGCGTAATACAAAATAGGCTTTTAAATAACATCTTTTAGACAACACCTTTATTTCGATGCCCTGTAACCGTAAAGGTCATCACCGCAGAATATACCAGCTAAAGCTGGTTATTCATGCGCGAAGATCGCATGGATATTGGCTGCTAGAGCATCGATTTGTTCCTTGTAATAAATTAGGATAATTAAAATGGATGATTCATTAGATAATTTACGTGCAAAAATTAACCAATTTGTGGCCGAGCGCGATTGGGCGCAATTTCACACACCTAAAAATTTGGCGATGGCGATGATTGTGGAAGCAGCAGAATTAGTTGAGCTATTTCAATGGGATACGCCAACCGAAAGCCAGCAACTAGCGCCCGAAAAGCGTGAGGCAGTGAGCCACGAGTTGGCGGATACGTTTGTATATTTGTTGCGCATTGCCGAAGTGTTAGAGATTGATTTGATCGACGCGACCAACAAAAAAATTACGCTGAACGCAATTAAATATCCAGTAGAAAAAGCCAAAGGCAGCAACGCCAAGTACACAAAATATATGCATACTCAGTATAAATAATAAATAACTGTATGCAAAAAAATGCCCTGTAAGCCGCGTGGATATTGGCTTGCAGGGCAGATATTTAAATGATTTAAACCAAATAATGGCTTAAGCTATATTTAAAGTACCGCTAAGGCTGCGTCATAGTTAGGCTCGTTAGCAATTTCTGGTACCAACTCCACATGTTTTACCACATTTTTTTCGTCAAGCACAATGACAGCACGCGCGCACAAACCCGCCAATTTGCTGGTAAATAACAGCACACCGTAGTTCATTAAAAAATCGCGGCCACGCATGCTAGATAAATTTTGCACGTTTTCAATGCCTTCTGCAGCGCAAAAGCGCGTTTGCGCAAACGGCAAATCGGCAGAGATATTCAATACCACCGTGTTGCTCATGCTAGCAGCATGCTTATTAAAAGCTCGAATCGAGGCAGCGCAAGTGGGCGTATCGACACTTGGGAATATATTTAGCACTTTGCGTTTTCCCGCAAAGTTGTCCAGGGTTACATCTGCTAATGCTTTATCAACCAGCGTAAAATTAGGTGCTGTGCTACCTACTTTTGGCAAGTTGCCTGCCACATCTACTGGGTTGCCTTTAAGCGTAACGGAATTTGACATGATTTTTCCTTTTCTATTAGTACGTCAGAATCATAATTTTGAGCTTGTATCATAAAACAAAAAGCACCTGTAGGGAACAGGTGCTTTTGATTAAAGCCGAACTAAATTGTGCTTAAGCTAACAAGTTTTCACTTAAATAACCAATGGTCATGGTTTGGTTGTGCAATACGCTATCGGTGGTGTTGGGGCGCGGTGCAATCTCACCATAAGAATAAAACCCTGCCACAGAAGTTTGTGGGCCTAGAATTTGTTGTACCAGTTTGACTTCATCGCCTATTTGCTCTGCCATGACTAGTTTCCGCCCCACGCAGCTGACGCACAAAGCCAAGCCTACTTGGTTAGTCTTAGTGCCACCCAAGCTATCCATCACTAAATTGGCCGCATTTCCTGCGCCTTCCACCAATCTATCGTGGTTGGTTTGGCACAAACGCACGGTTTCGCCTTCTTCTACGTTGCCCGCAAAAGTCAGGCTATTGGCGCTAGCATCCACCGCCAATAAGGTACGGATTTTTTCCACATCACGCTTACCTTCCTCAATCACCGCTAACGGGAATTTTAAACCGGAACCTGGCAAGCCACGCGCAAATGCTTCGCCAATATACATGCGGTAGAGCGGCAAAGCTGGTTTGCCATCCATTTCAAACACCACGTTTTTCTCAGATCTAGTCACTTTGCGTGGAGGGCCATAAGGTTTCCAGCCACCTAGCGCGCCACTAGCTGTAATCAACGCGTTGCCATATAAGCCTACGGCAATCACTTGTTTGTTCGATACGGTTTCGTTAAATAATTGTAAGGTGTTAACAAATGCGCCACCATCACCCGCTAGACCGCCCACAATTGGCACATCGCCTAATACACTTTGAAAACCTTTGAGCAGCTCTGAACCATTGACATTTAAGCCATCAGAAATCACCAATACCGTGCGCAGCGTTTCTGCTTTTAATTGCTTGGCTAGGCCAGCAGCCGCTTCGAAAGAGTTAAGCATGCCAGTCATTTTGGTTTGTGCGACGCGTTGGATGGTTTTTTCCCACTGAATCGCGGTAATTTGAATGCTGTCGTCATAAACACCGTTCGGGCTGATTTCGCCAGAGGTAGTACAACCAACCAGTTGTGCCGCAGGGTAGCGCGATTTTAAAAAACCTTGCAGCTTACCTTCGTTAAAGCGTTTCATTGAGCCAAACACTAATACTAAATTAGCGCTAGGTAGTGGCGAGGTGCTGGGCAAATCTTTGAGTGCCTTTGTTGACTCTACAGATTCTTGTCTAATAATCATTTGATTAAGCCTTTAAATAAAAAATAGTGCTTCTAATACGTTATTTATATTTGTGTAAAACATCAACGCTATTTTTATTGTTAAGGTATATTATTACAAAACTCATGTAAGTGTTGCATATTATTTAAAAAAATGTAATATTTAGTTGTGTAAATTAAATCAACAATCACAAAAAACCACTATTTACTCAAGTTAACGGTAATTATGCTAAACATATAATCTGTATATGTTGGGGGAATAAAACGTGGCACAAGTAAATTTAGCAGGCACTAAAGTCATGGTAATTGACGATAGCAACACCATCCGCCGCAGCGCAGAGATTTTTCTTAAATCTGCCGGCTGTGAGGTCATTTTGGCAGAAGATGGTTTTGATGCGCTGGCAAAAATTGCCGATCAACTCCCTCAAGTCATTTTTGTGGATATTATGATGCCGCGTTTAGATGGTTATCAAACTTGTGCACTCATTAAGCGCAACGCAAAATTTAGCAGCACGCCTGTCATTATGCTGTCTAGCAAAGATGGCTTGTTCGACCGCGCACGTGGTCGCATGGCGGGCTCTGATCAATATTTAACCAAACCTTTTACGCAAGATACCTTGATAGAAGCAGTTAACGCATACGTGAAAAAATAAGTTACTTAATTTTTGTAATCATTTTTAGAGATTTTTTAGGGAGCGAGCAATGGCAATTAATAAAATTTTAATCGTAGATGATTCAGCCACCGACAGATTTTATTTAACTGAATTGTTAGAAGCTGAAGGTTACCAAGTCATTGGGCTGGAAAGTGGTGAGGCATGCATTGAACGCGCTGCAGAAATTGCACCAGATTTGATTATTATGGACATTATTATGACCGGGCTAACGGGCTTTCAAGCCACGCGCACGTTGACCAAAGACCCGGCCACTGCAAAAATCCCGGTTATTTTGTGTTCAGGCAAGTTGCAGGTGACTGATCATGCTTGGGCAGAGAAGATGGGCGCCAAAGGTTGCATTATTAAGCCTGCTTCTAAAGTTGAGCTCATAGCCTTGATTGCAAAACTAGGCTAGTAAGTTAAATATTTTATGTCTAAACAATCACAATTACGCGAATACCAAACCAGCATATTAGCGAGATTGGAAAACGCTAAAAAAGCAGGCGCTGAGTCGTCTGCGGGTTATTTGGGCGTAGTGATTGGCAGCAAAAACGTGTTGGTGAATTTGCGAGAAATCTCTGAGACTTTGCCAGTGGCGGAGATTCAGGCGGTACCGATTGTGAAGCCTTGGTTTTTAGGCGTTTCTAATGTGCGTGGTGTGCTATATGCCATCAATGATATTGCACACTTGCTAGAGGCCTCTTTTACTAGCATTTCTTCTAACGCCCGCTTACTGTTGATTAGTGAAACAGTGTCTAGCAATGTGGCCTTTGTGGTAGAAAAAATGATTGGTTTGCGTAACATCAACGACATGAAGCTGTATGAAATAGAATCTGAAGAAAGTGCTTGTTTAAATGCGCAAACTTATCAAGATGATGAAAACCGTATTTGGCATATGCTAGATTGCGATAAATTAGTGCGATCTAAAGAATTTGCAACACCTTATATTATTTAAATCTTTAAACATAGCAACAGTAAAAAAATTTTAGAAAACGACAAGTACAAATAGCTTTGATTTGAACTTAAAAGGGAATCAACATGGCATTTAATATTAAAGACCTACCAGCTAAAATCATTCAGGTGTTTACAGGTAAGGCGGCGGGTGGCGGTGGTGTCAATAGCAGTGGTAGTCGCCGTCAGGTGATTATTCCAGTCATTGGCTTACTCATTTTTATTGCCTTGGCATTCTATGCCATTAGCCAGGTAAGGGTAAACGGTCCTGTTTATTTGCAGCTTAAGGCATTGGATGCTCTTAAAGCAGATATTCTTCCACCACCACTATATTCTGTTGACGCATTTGCAGCAGCAAACGAAGCTTTCGTGGCAGCATCAATAAACGATACTACCGTGCGCGATAAAAAATTGAACGAGGTAAAAGCTGCTGAGGCTTCATTTAAAAAACAGGTTGAGTTTTGGAAAAATAGTAAACAAACAGACACAATGAGTGGTTCGTTTCAGGCGGTGATTAAATCAAATGAAAATTTTTACCGTATTTACAATAAAGATTTCTTATCTGCGATTCAGTTGGGTGCCATTTCTGCCGCCAAACCATTGGGTGACTTAACTGCCGCATATGAAGTCAACAAACAGACGGTGCGTACACTAGTAGCTGATTTGGAAAAGCAAACCGCAGA
Source organism: Methylophilaceae bacterium (assembly GCA_031422335.1). Classification (GTDB taxonomy): domain Bacteria; phylum Pseudomonadota; class Gammaproteobacteria; order Burkholderiales; family Methylophilaceae; genus Methylotenera_A. Next base: position 44,374 of record JANOQW010000015.1, on the reverse strand, counting down.
AACCGAGAGTAGCAGTAATAAGTTGCTAACCACTATTTTAGGTTTGCTGGCTTTGCTGGGCTTGCTGATTGTGGCGTTTATTTGGGTATTTGGATCGCGCCAAGCTAAAACCATCGATAGTGCGGTGATGATGCTAGAAAACGATGGCCAGGCCAACCAAATGGCGGTGCTTAACTTGCTGGACGAGATGGGTGACCTAGCGGATGGCGACTTAACGGTGCGCGCAGAAGTACGCGAGAACATTACTGGCGCGATTGCTGACTCCATTAACTACACCATTGATAGCTTGCGTGACTTGGTAACGGGTATTAACCGCGCATCAGAACAGGTAAACACGGCCACTGGCCAAGCGCAAGCTACCTCAGTAGGCTTGTTATCAGCAGCAGAAAAACAATCCGCACAAATTGCAGAAACTACAGAAGCGGTAGGTAATATGACACGCTCTATCTTGCAAGTATCTAGCAACGCCAGTCAGGCATCGCAGGTGGCGCAACGCTCATTGCAAGCGGCAACGCAGGGTTCGTTGGCGGTGCAAAACACCATTGCTGGCATGAACGGCATTCGTGAGCAGATTCAAGAGACTTCAAAACGCATTAAACGCTTGGGCGAAAGCTCGCAAGAGATTGGTGAGATTGTGGAGCTGATTTCTGATATTACCGAACAAACTAACATTTTGGCCTTGAACGCGGCGATTCAGGCGGCCTCTGCTGGTGAGGCAGGGCGTGGCTTTACCGTGGTTGCGGAGGAGGTGCAGCGACTTGCGGAGCGTTCATCAGAGGCGACCAAACAGATTGGTGCAATTGTAAAAACTATTCAGACCGATACCAACTCTGCGGTAGCCGCGATGGAGAAATCTACTGAGGGTGTGGTTGAGGGTGCGCGATTATCAGATGCGGCGGGTAAAGCACTGACTGAGATTGAAACCGTTTCGAATAGTCTTGCGCGATTGATTCAATCGATTTCTAGCGCAACCGAGGCGCAAACTGAAGTAGCCTCTACTGTGACCAAAAATATGCAACAGATTCAGGAGATTACATCGCAAACTACTGAAGGTACAAAACAAACTGCAGAATCTGTCGGACAGCTCACCAAACTTTCGGAAGAGTTGCGTGACTCTGTAGCTGGTTTTAAATTGGCTTAACTCACACCCTAATTAATAAATATAGACAGTATGTTGGAGCAAAATTAGGTGGCTGAAAATTTTGATAGCGGCCCACTAAGCTGGGTAAAAGACCAAATCAATCAATTGCTTGAATCTGTGTTGGCAAATATAAACACAGTACAAGCGAATATGCATGACACGTCGCCGATGCGTTTATCGCAAACCAGTTTATATCAAGCGACAGGTGCGCTGGATATGGTGGGCTTAGAAGGTTGCAAGCGTTTTTCAAGCGAACTGGAAAAATTAGCCAGCAAGCTCGAGAAAAAAACCGTTAATGCCACGCCAGAGTTAATCGCCGCCTTTGAAAAAGCAGTAAAAACCCTACAAGGCTATCTACATGAGTTGCTAAATGGCGCCCCCGATATTCCGCTGCGCTTATATTCCGTATTAAATCCTATTGTTACTGCGCAAGGTGAGAGCCTAGATGAGAGCGAATTATTTTTCCCCGATACTAGTAATAGTGCGCCCAAGAGCATACCTAGCAAAGAGTTAAGTGAGGCTGAATACGCTAGCTTTATTGTTGAACAGCGCATTGCCTATCAAAAATCGCTATTAAATTGGCTGCAAACCAAGCAAGCCAGCGCCGTTGATAGCATGACAGCTGCAGTGAGTAACGTAAGCCAAGCGCAGCAAAAAAATAGCAATAAAACTTTATGGTGGGCGGCTAGTGCGTTCACCGATTCATTAGCGCAAAAAGACATAGCTGAAAACCAAGGCGCTAAAAAGTTGTGTCGTAAGTTAGATCAAGAGTTAAAACTATTTGCCGATGGCGTGAATAAACCGCACAATAATTTATTAAGAGATATTCTATATTACGTGGCAATTAGCGAGCTGGACAACGCAAATGTGCTTCAAGTAAAACAAGTATTTGAGCTAGATCAGTTTGTTGACAAAAAATCTTCTGCAAACTTTATTGGCGCTAGCATCGATGCAAATGAAACGGCGTTGGTAGAGCAATTGGTTGTTGAGTTGGAAGTGTTGAGAGATATTTGGGATGAGATATCTAACACACTTAATTTTAGCAAAATAGACACTAAAACCAGCACTAGCCCTGTGCATATTGATAATGTACTGATTACCAAGTTTTCTGATGCGATAGGCGCCAGCCAAAGCATTGCACAAAACTTAAGCCAGGTGTTGTTTGTGGATTTTTACTCGGTGCTACAACAAGCTAGCAATACTTTGCGTGACGACGCCAGCAAGGTCAATCATGTCGCCTTAATTGAAATGGCGGCGGCGCTAAATTTAATCGAGTCTGCACTTAAAAATTACTCAGATCTAGACCCGCAACAATTAAGTAAATTACACTCTGAATTGATGCGCTTAGAGTCAATTTCTTCTGGTGAAGTTTATGACAAACTAGAGAGCGATCGCGCAGGTGAGTTAGATCGTGATACTGTAAAAGCGGTGGTGATTCACATCAATGAATCATTAAAAATAGTCGAGCAAGCGCTTGATAGCTACTTCCGTAATCCGAAAGAAAAAGCGCCGCTGACGTTGACACCGCAGCCAATTAAACAAGTGTCTGCGGTGTTTGATATGCTGGGGTTGGCTACGCCAACCGCCATCGCTAACGCCAGCAGCCTGTATATTCAGCACTTTCAGCAAGATAATTATGCGGTGAATCAAGCTGATTTTGAGCTGGTGGCAGAGAGTTTGAGTATGCTGGGCTTGTATGCGGACGAAATGCCAAAAACACGTCCAGAATCTGAAAAAGCGTTAGAGGGTGCGCTTACGCGCTTAACAACTGCGCTAACAAATGCAGGTTTAGTAAGTGTGCCAATAGTTGAAGCTAAATCTAAACAATCGGCTAAAAAATCAGCTGAGTCTAGTGATTTAATTGAAGCTAAAATCGAAGCAGAAATACTTGTCCAACAAGCACCGCCAGAAGTCGCACCAGTACTGGCTGATGGGCCAACCATTATTGATCAGGCCTATGATGATGAGCTGCTAGATATTTACTTAACCGAGGCGGAGGAAGTATTAGCGCATATTGCACAAAACTGCCAAGCCTTGCGTGTCAATGTTACTGATAACGAAGCGTTAGTGGAAGTACGACGTAGTTTTCATACCTTAAAAGGCAGTGGCCGCACGGTTGGGTTAAATGCGCTTGGTGAAGTGGCGGGGCAAGTTGAATTCTTTTTAAATGGGGTGTTAGACAAAAAAAATACGCTCAATTTAAAACAAGTCAGCACCATTGAGCAAGTAGCGGCCGCCTTTGCTGACTGGGCAGCCGAGTTGCGTGCCAATAACCAAGTTGAAGTAAACCAAGAGGCTTGGATAGCGCGCATTGCCCAGATGCCAGAACAAGATGTTGTTGCACAAGCAGACATTATTCAGATAACCAGTAAAGCTGAAATAGTTAAAGCCAAAACGCCTAAAAAACTAGAAGCACAAGTGCTGATAGGCGGTACACGCAAAATGAGCCGTGCGCTATATGATATTTTCATACGCGAGAGTGGTCAAAACGTCACTATTTTAGAGCAAGATGCACTTAAAGTGACTAAAGATAGCAGCTTGCAGCCGGCTAAAACTGCGCAGCACGCCAATCACACCTTAGCCAGCAATGCCTTGGCTGCAGGCTTTAAGCAGATGGGTGAACTTAGTCGCGCCTTAGAGCGCTGGCTAGATGAGGCTAATGAGAGTTGGACTGCGCAACATGCGGCTTTATATGCCAATACAGTCAAATCTTTGTCGGCGATGTGGCAAAAAATATCAGAGCAAAAAAATCCGCGCTCTGCCAATGCCCTCATTAAAGTACTCAACCAAGCCACGCTGCCAGCCAAACAGCACAAAGTGCTTGCAGTTGATTTGCCAGCAACGGAAGCATCGCAAAACGATACATTTGTGGAAGTAGCCGCTGAACTGCCGCAGCAAGCGCCTATTGAAATGCCAGTGCTTGCCGAAACTAATGATGATGTGATGGAAGTGAAGTTGGTGACTGAAAGTAAGCATTACGATGCCAATCTTGAAAAAGTGAGCGAACGAGACGCTGCGCTTGCAAACACCAAGGTTGACCAAGAGCTGCTGACCATGTTTATTGAAGAAGCGCGTGAAATCATGCCGGAAATTGGCGCTGATTTACGCGCCTGGCGTGCTGATCCCAAACAAATGCAGCACCCAGATGCGTTGCAGCGCGCTTTGCATACGCTTAAAGGTAGTGCACGGATGGCAGGCCAAGGTGCTTTGGGTGATGCTGTGCACGAGCTTGAAGACGAAGTGATTCGCTCACTTAAACGCAAAAATGCAGAGATTGATTTTGAAAATATGTTTGTTGGTTTGGACAAAATTGGTGGCTACTTTGAGCAAACCATGGATGCCACGCCTGAAGATACCATTGAGCAAATTAAACCAGTCGATGCTGCGCCTGCAGGGCGTGCTAGCGACCGTAAAGCGCAGTTTTTGCGCATGCGTGCTGATACGCTGGATAGACTGATTAATGAGGCAGGTGAGATTTCGATTATTCGCTCGCGTTTAGACCGGGAGCTATCAGGCTTTAAGCAATCTTCTCATGATTTAACTGACAGCCTAACGCGTTTGCGTGGCTATTTGCGCGAGCTGGAGATTGAAGCAGAAACGCAATTGCAATCACGTATGAGTATTTTGCAAGAAGCCAACGAGACGTTTGACCCGCTAGAATTTGACCGATTTACCCGTTTGCAAGAGCTTACCCGCATGATTGCGGAAAGCGTGAATGACGTGGGTACTATTCAAGCTAGCTTAATTGGTAACTTGGACCAATCGGAAGCCGCTTTGCAGCAGCAAAACCGCATGAACCGCGATTTGCAACAGAACTTGCTGGGTGTGCGTATGTTGCCGTTTAAACAAATGTCAGAGCGTTTGCAGCGCATTGTGCGCCAAACCGCGCGTGAGCTTAAAAAATCAGCCAATTTGGTGATTGATGGCGAAACTACAGAGATTGATCGCAGTGTGCTGGATAAATTAGGCGCGCCGCTAGAACATTTGTTAAGAAATGCCGTGGCGCATGGCATTGAAACGCCTGCCGAGCGTAAAAGGAAAAACAAGTCTGACGTTGGCACGATTACGCTAAAAGTACGTCAAGAAAACGATGAGATTCAGATTTCTGTGATTGACGATGGTGCAGGGGTTGATTTAGCGCGCGTAAAAGAAAAAGCGATTAAAAATAACCTGATAGAAGCCAACGCAGAGGTGAGTGACCAAGCCTTGATGTCGGTAATTTTTGAATCTGGTTTCTCAACCGCTGAAAAAGTATCACAAATTTCTGGCCGTGGTGTCGGCTTAGATGTGGTGCGTAATGACATTAGTGGCTTGGGTGGTCGTGTGGAGCTGACTAGCGAATTTGGCAAAGGCACCGCCTTCAACGTGAACTTGCCAGTGACGCTATCTGTGGCGCAAGTGCTGGTTGTACGCTCTGGCACCACCAATTATGCTTTGCCAGTGGGCATTATTGCGCAAGCACAAAAAATTAAACGCCAACAATTAGCCGATGCTTACGCAGCCGAAGAAATCGTTTGGGCAGATAAACACTACGCTATTCATTACTTAGGGGCTTTGTTAGGTAATACCGAACAACGGCCTGAAGATCATGCTTACAATTCAGTATTATTGCTGCACGTGGGTTCATTTAATATTGCCTTGCACGTGGATGAGGTGATTGGCAACCAAGAGGCGGTGATGAAACCTATTGGCGTGCAATTGGCGCGTGTACCAGGCATTGTGGGCGCCACGGTAACCGGCGACGGTAACATTATGTTGGTGATTAACCCAGTGCAACTAGTTGCGCGGGCTATTTTAACCATTGGCGTTACAACAAGCAGTGCGGTTCTGCCAGAACATAAACCTCGCATTATGGTGGTAGATGACTCGCTGACTATGCGTAAAGTGCTAAGCCGATTGTTAGAGCGCGAAGGTTTTGAAGTGATTGTGGCCAAAGATGGTATTGATGCCATGCAGATGTTGTTAGAAACCATACCAGATGCCATTTTAACCGATATTGAAATGCCGCGTATGGATGGCTTTGCGCTTGCGCGTAATATACGCGATGATGCGCGTACTGCAAGCACGCCGCTGATTATGATTAGCTCGCGCACGGCTGATAAACATCAAAACTTAGCCAAAGAGATCGGTGTGGATGCGTTCTTTGGTAAGCCTGTGCAAGATGATGAATTGATTAACAAAGTTAGAGATTTGCTCGCATCCAAGCCAGTTCTACACTAGATGTAGGTTTTAAAAACCATAAAAACCACCTAGATTTTTAATTAAGTCTTGGTGGTTTTTTTATTTATGCGCATTATTTTTGCGCGACTGCAGGTAAAATGACAGCATGCAAGATGCTGCACTCAATTCAGAAAAATCTCCTCCACAGTTTGTGCATTTGCGCTGTCACAGCGAGTATTCCATTATCGATGGCATTGTGCGCATTGATGACTATGTGGCCGCCGCCAATAAAGACGGCATGCCCGCGCTTGCGCTTACTGATTTAAGCAATTTATTTGGCGCTATTAAGTTTTACAAAGCCGCGTGCGACAAAGGTGTTAAGCCGATTATTGCTTGTGAATTGTGGCTGGAAAACACAAAAAATCGTGATCAAGCATTTCGCCTATTATTACTGGTACAAAATAATGCAGGTTATTTAAAGCTGTGCCAACTCATCAGCCGTGCTTATCTCGAGAATCAATACCGTGGCCGCGCCGAGATTAAGCAAGACTGGCTAAGCGAAAATGCAGGTTTAATTTTAATTTCGGGTAATCAATATAGTGATATAAGCGCTGCCCTGCGAGCCAATAACCATGCGGCTGCTGGCGCACTCACTAAAACATGGTCTAGTATGTTTCCAAACCGTTTTTATTTAGAGTTGCAACGTACTAGCGAGAGTGACAACGCACAAGAAACCCTAATTAACCAAATATTAAGTCTGGCCAGCCAGCACGATTTACCAGTAGTTGCCACGCATCCCATACAATTCACTACGCCCGACGATTTTATGGCGCACGAGGCCAGAACCTGCATCTCTGAAGGCTACATGCTGGCCGATAGTCGCCGCCCAAAAAACTTCACGCCAGCGCAATACTTTAAAACCCAAGCGCAAATGTGTGAGCTGTTTGCGGATATTCCTGAGGCGCTTGAAAATACCTTAGAAATTGCCAAACGCTGCAATTTAACCATCACTTTAGGCAAAAATTATCTGCCAAATTTCCCCACGCCCAATACTGAAAGTTTAGATACTTATTTGGTGCAGCAATCGCATACTGGCCTTAAAGCGCGTTTGCAAATGCTATACCCAGAAGAAGCCAAACGCGAAGCCAAGCGTGACAAATACGAGGCTAGGCTTGAGTTTGAGTGCAAAATTATTAACCAAATGGGTTTCGCTGGCTACTTTTTAATCGTGGCCGATTTTATTAATTGGGCTAAACATAACGGTGTGCCCGTTGGTCCTGGACGCGGCTCTGGTGCTGGCTCGCTGGTGGCGTATAGCTTAAATATTACTGACTTAGACCCGTTAGCATACAATCTACTTTTTGAGCGCTTTTTGAACCCAGATCGCGTTTCTATGCCCGATTTCGACATCGATTTTTGCATGGATGGACGCGATCGCGTCATTGATTATGTCAAGCAAAAATACGGCCTAGACGCAGTTTCGCAAATCGCTACATTTGGCACCATGGCGGCCAAAGCGGTCATACGCGACGTTGGCCGCGTGCTCGATTTGCCGTTTAATTTTGTCGATGGTATCGCCAAATTAATTCCGCTAGAGCTGGGTATTACGCTAAGCAGCGCACTAGAAAAAGAGCCGCAACTGCAAGAGCGGCGTGAGTCCGAAGATGAAGTTTCCACATTGCTAGAGCTGGCTTTGCGCTTAGAAGGTTTAGTGCGCAATGTCGGTATGCATGCGGGTGGCGTGCTCATTTCGCCTAGCAAAATCTCTGATTTTTCACCGATTTATTGCCAAGCCGATGGCGGCAGTTTTGTCAGCCAATACGATAAAGACGATGTAGAAGCAGTCGGTTTGGTCAAGTTCGACTTTTTGGGTTTGCGCACACTCACCATTTTAGAGCTGGCGCTAGAAAATGCCAATAAACAACGCGCTGCAAATGTAAATGGCAGCCCTGCAGACCGCATCCCGCTTGCCTTCCAGAGCATCCCTTTAGATGACAAAGCCAGTTATCAGTTATTAAAAAGTGCTAATACTACGGCGGTGTTTCAGCTAGAGTCGCGTGGCATGAAGGATATGTTGAAACAAGCTAAGCCAGATTGCTTTGAAGATATTATCGCACTTGTAGCGTTATATCGACCTGGACCGATGGATTTAATTCCCGACTTTTGTCGCCGCAAGCATGGCCAACAGCGTGTGGAATATCCGCATCCTGCCACAGAATCTATCCTCAAAGAAACCTACGGCATTGCAGTGTATCAAGAGCAAGTGATGCAAATTGCGCAGGTAGTGGCGGGCTACAGTCTAGGCGGGGCAGATTTACTGCGGCGCGCCATGGGCAAAAAGAAAAAAGAGGAAATGGATGCGCAGCGCGCTATTTTTATTGAAGGCTCACTTAAAAACAACCTAAATGAGCGCCAAGCGACTGAGCTGTTTGATTTACTGGAAAAATTTGCCGGCTACGGCTTTAATAAATCGCACGCAGCGGCATATGCGCTGGTCGCCTATCACACCGCTTACTTAAAAACGCATTATCCCGCGGCATTTTTGGCTTCCACTATGTCGGCCGACATGAATAATACCGACAATATTCATTTATTTTTTGATGATTGCGCACCGAATAAAGTGGAGGTGTTGCCGCCGGATATTAATCAAAGCGGCTACCGTTTTGAGCCACTCAATAATAGCCAAATTTTGTATGGTTTGGGCGCCATTAAAGGCAGTGGGCAGGCGGCGATTGAGCTAATTTTAGCAGCAAGAGAAAACGCACCTTTTAAAAGCTTGTTCGACTTTTGCAGCCGTTTAGATTTACGCAAGGTGAACCGGCGCGTCATAGAATCCTTAATTCGTGTCGGTGCATTTGATAGGTTAGAGCCAAATCGCGCTGCGTTATTGGCTGGCGTGAGCATGGCAATTAGCGTGGCCGAGCAAAGCAATAGCCACGCAGGGCAAGATAGCTTGTTTGGCGGCGTAGCCGAAACCAAACACGAGTTGCCGAATGTACCAGCTTGGTCGCCAGAGCAAGCCTTGATAGAAGAGAAAGCGGCCTTAGGTTTTTATTTAAGTGGTCACCCGTTTTTAAATGCCAAAGATGAGGTGAGCCAGTTTGTGCGTGGTAGCTTGGCAGATTTGGCGCCGCAAGAGCAACCAAAATTGTTGGCAGGTATTGTCACTGGCGTGCGCATTCGCATGACGCAGCGCGGCAAAATGGCGATTGTAACGCTAGATGATGCGGTAGCGCGGGTAGAGGTAGTGGTGGGTAGCGAGCTGTTAATGCAATCGGCACATTTAATTAAAGAAGATGCCTTGGTGGTTATTGAAGGCCGCGTTAGCCACGATGAATTTAGTGGTGGTAACCGCGTCAGCGCGCGTAAATTGTACGATTTAGCGTCGGCGCGCAGTGCGCACGCCAGCATGCTCAAAATATCGTGCAATGGTCAATCGGACGCTGCAAAGCTGACCAATATTTTAAGCGCTTATCGCAGAAATACGTCACAGCCAGACAAAAAACTTTGCCCAGTTAAAATTGAATACCATAACGCAGAAGGCCAAGCCAGCTTGATGCTTGGCGATGCTTGGCGGGTGGAGCTGCAAGATGAATTATTGCAACATCTGCGTACATGGTTATCGGTAGATAACGTAAAAATCCTTTATAATTAGTTTAACTTTTATTCATTGAAAAAAGCATGACACTTAGACGCGCCACAGATGCAAAAATAAGTTACTTAGATTTTGAGCAAGGCATTGCTGAGCTTGAAAAGCGTATTGAAGCGCTGCAAGTATCGCACGACGACCACGACCATTTAGATATTAGTAAAGAGCTTGAGCAGCTAGAGAAAAAAAATAAAAAAATGCTCGAAGATACTTATAATAATTTGAGCGCTTGGCAGATTTCGCAGGTGGCGCGCCACCCACAACGGCCTTATACGCTAGATTACATTCGCGAACTGTTCACCGATTTTGAAGAGCTGCATGGCGATCGTGCTTATGCCGATGATCCAGCTATTGTCGGCGGCCTGGCGCGTTTTGAAGGGTTTTCTGTTGTGGTGATTGGCCACCAAAAAGGCCGCGATGTTAAAGAGCGCCAATACCGTAACTTTGGCATGCCGCGGCCAGAAGGTTATCGTAAAGCCTTGCGCTTGTTTAGACTGGCCGAGAAATTTGGCTTGCCGATTATTACCTTAATTGACACGCCAGGCGCCTACCCTGGCATAGGCGCAGAAGAGCGTGGCCAAAGCGAGGCGATTGCCAAAAACTTATATGTGATGACTGAGCTAAAAACGCCGATTATTGGCGTGGTGATAGGCGAGGGTGGCTCGGGCGGGGCGCTGGCATTGGGCGTGGTCGATCAACTGATTATGTTGCAATACTCGACTTATTCTGTGATTTCGCCCGAAGGTTGCGCCAGTATTTTGTGGAAAAGCGCCAGTAAAGCGCCAGAAGCTGCAGAAACATTAGGGATTACCGCAGATAGGCTGAAGGTGCTTGGTTTAGTGGATGTGATTGTGACAGAGCCGCTGGGCGGCGCCCATCGCGATATTGATGCCACCATGCAATCAGTCAAAAATGCCTTAAAAACTGGGCTGACTGCGCTGCAAAAGAAAAGTACCGACAAACTACTAGCCGCGCGCTACGAGCGTTTAATGGGTTATGGCAAGTTTAAAGAAACTGCCAGCAAATAAATCGATTATTTCTAAAAAAGCGTCGCTGCCACAGCAATTGCAGGCCTTTTTAGTCGATGTTTTTTTAACTCAAAAAGTTGTCAACCCTAAGCTGCTATTGGCTTACAGCGGGGGTTTAGATTCCAGCGTGTTGCTGCATCTGTTAGTTCAAATCAATAAAACACTCTCATTTCAACTGTCTGCGCAGCATGTGCATCATGGCTTAAGCGCCAATGCCGATGCATGGGCAGATTTTTGCACAGACATCTGCAAGCAACTCCATGTGCCACTCACTATCTCAACAGTAAAAATAGAAAACACTGGTTTAGGCATAGAGGCAGCTGCGCGCGCAGCTAGATACCAAGCTTTAGAAAAGTCAGAAGCAGATTTTATTTGTTTGGCGCATCATCAAGATGACCAAGCCGAAACATTTTTGCTGCAACTGGCGCGCGGCGCAGGCATAAAAGGCTTAGCGGGCATGGCGGCACAAAATGTCAAGCTGCTAAGACCCTTACTGGATGCGCCTCGCAGGGCATTGCTAGACTATGCTAAACAACACCGATTGACTTGGATTGAGGATGAAAGCAACGCTGACACCAAATTTGATCGCAACTTTGTGCGGCATGAAGTTTTACCTAGGTTAGAAAAACAGTATCCAGCCATCAAACAAACGATCAGCCGCAGCGCACTACACATGGCAGAAGCCAATACTTTGCTGGATGAAATTGCTGAGCAAGATGTTCAAGCTTGTGCACAAGATAAAATACTTCATTTGCAAAGCTTGCAGAAACTTAGCCTAGTGCGTATCAACAATGCTCTGCGTTGGTGGCTGGTGCAAAATCATTGCAATTTACCTAGTAGCGCGCAATTACAGCAAATTACCCAGCAGCTATTTACTGCAAAAACTGATGCTATGGTCAAAATAAAAGTCAGCAACTCGCATACGCTGCAGCGCTATCGTGGCTGTGCGTACTTGCAGCAAAACATGGAAACTGTGCCAGCGATTAATTTTTTATGGAATGGCGAGGATATTGTGCATTTACCAGATGGATCGCACTTAAATTTTACTCAAACTTTAGGTCAAGGTTTTGCTATCAATCGGGTGCCAAATATCAAGCTGCGCATTCAATATCGGCAAGGTGGTGAGCGGTTTCGGCCAGAAGTTGGTAGGCCAAGTCGTAGTTTGAAAACCGTGTTGCAAACGTGTGAAATTGCACCTTGGCAGCGCGCGCAATTACCGCTTATTTTTATGGATGAAACTTTGGTGATGGTTCCGAATATTGGCGCAGATTGTTTAGTGGATGCGAGCTTTCAAGCCAATGCCAATGAAATGGGTTTAATGGTGAATTGGCAACTAAACACGTAATATGCACTACGCCACAACCCGCATGGATATTGGCTCGCAGAGCATCACTTGCTCAAGATTTTTGCTTATGCTTTTTGATTAAGTATTTTAACCAATATTGGCCACACGTTTTCTAATAGTTTAGGCTGTGCAGCGGCAGATGGATGTAAGCCATCCGCTTGAATCAGTTCAGGCTTGCCCGCCACGCCTTCTAAGAAAAAAGGCACTAATTTTGCCCCATGTTTTTTGGCTAAATTTGTGTAGTTTTGACTAAATTGGCGGCTATACTTAATGCCATAATTAGGGGGAATTTTCATGCCGAGTAATAAAACGGTGGCTTTTTTGGCTTTGGCTTGTTTCATCATAGCCTCTAAATTATTATAGGTTTCAGTTGCGCTTAAACCGCGCAAGCCATCGTTGCCACCCAGTTCTAAAATGATCAGATTGGGTTTTTGCAGCTTGAGCATATTGGTAAATCGACTCAAACCACCGCTAGTGGTTTCGCCGCTAATGCTGGCGTTGATGACTTGGTAGTTTAGTTTTTTTAACGCAATGCGCTGTTGCAAAAGCGCCACCCAGCCCTCATCTTGAGTTATGTTATAGGCGGCGGATAAACTATCGCCATAAACCACAATAGTTTTTGTGCTGGCGACAGCGGGCATTGCAACCAAAGCTGCCGCCATGACACTAAGCTGCAATAGCCATTTAAACGCAATTAAAAAACGAGAATTCATTTATGTTACTTTCTAATGTTGAACTAGCTGATACTGAAATAGACTTAACGCGCCAACTTGAAAATAAACTTACCGCCATTTTAGCCACAAATTTAACTAAACATGTGGGTGAGACGGCAAATAAAATTGAGATTTTAACTGGGCTTAATTTACAGGTGGCCATGGGTGAGAGCGTAGCGATTGTGGGTAGTTCAGGCTCAGGCAAATCTACCTTACTGGCACTGCTGGCTGGTTTGGATGTTCCAACTGTGGGCACAGTAGAAGTAGCTGGCCAAGCATTCAGTCGCTTAGACGAAGATGCGCGCGCTGCAGTGCGTGGCCAAAAAATGGGCTTTGTGTTTCAATCTTTTCAACTATTACCCACCATGACTGCGCTAGAAAACGTGATGTTGCCAATGCAACTGGCCAACAGAAAAGATGCCAAACAAATGGCGTTGCAAACATTAGAAAAGGTGGGACTAGCTGAGCGTTTAAATCATTACCCCAAACAACTTTCTGGTGGCGAGCAGCAACGGGTGGCGATTGCGCGTGCCTTTGCGCCGCAACCAGCTATTTTGTTTGCTGACGAGCCAACAGGAAATTTAGACATTGCCACGGGCGAGCGTATTATTGAGTTGCTATTTAGCTTGAATCAACAAGCCAATACTACCCTAATTTTGGTGACGCACGACACCCAATTGGCAAAGCGTTGTGACAGAGCTTTGATATTGGAAAATGGGCAATTAAACTAGTATGAATCTAAATATAAAGCTGGCTTGGCAACAATTGCGCTCGCAGTGGCAATCGGGTGACTTACGTGTGCTGGTGCTGGCGTTGGTGTTAGCAGTGACCTCTATCACTGCGGTGAGCTTTTTCACCAGTCGCATTGCATCACACCTCAATAATCAGGGTGGCATGCTGCTAGGTGGCGATGCCGTATTAATCTCAGACCATGCTATTGCTACCCAATTTATCGCCGAGGCCAAACAAGCAGGCCTGCAAGCCGCATCCACGCTTGAGTTTGCCAGCATGGCAATAAACAACGATAAAAACCAACTGGCTGAGATTAAAGCGATTGATGATAATTTTCCACTGATTGGCGACTTTGACGTAGTGTTTGAACAAGCCCAGTTTTTGGGCAAAAACTTCGCACAAAGTGTGCAAACTAGGCCAGAAAAGGGCGAAGTTTGGATAGAACCAAGGTTAGCCAATGCGCTCAATTTAAAACTAGGTGATAGTTTAGAGCTAGGGGCCAGCACGTTTAAAGTGGCGGGTTTGTTAATGCGCGAGCCATCACGTGGTGGCGATATGTTTAGCTTTGCGCCACGCGTAATGATGCATATTGACGATGTCGTAAAAACCGAGCTGATTCAATTTGGTAGCCGCGTTAAATATCAGTTGGTCATGTCGGGTGCTGATGTAAAACTACAACAGTTTATTGTACAAAAAACGCTCAATTTGCAGCGTGGTGAGCGCATAGAAGATGTAAAAACGGCACGGCCTGAAATTCGTAACGCGCTCGATAAAGCTGAAGTATTTTTGGGTCTATCGGCTATGGTGAGCGTGGTGTTAGCGATTGTGGCGATGGGCTTAGCCAGCTTGCCGTTTGTTGCGCGCAGCCAAGAGGTTGCGGCGTTGTTACGTTGTTTTGGCGCTAGCAAGGTGACTATTGAAAATATGATGTTGCTGCAAACTGCTCTGTTAGCCTTAATTGGCGGGGTAGTTGGCTGTGTGCTGGGTTATGCCATTCAGTTTGTTTTGGCACATTTTGCTGGCCGCCTATTTTTAGAAAGCCTGCCGCCACCAAGCTTAACGCCTATATTCACTGGCTTGGCGCTAAGCTTTGCCATTTTATTTGCCATTATGCTGCCGCATATTCGCAGCTTAAAAAATATCCCGACGATTCAAATTTTGCGTAAAAACTTTGTTTTGCTACCTAAACAAGTGTGGCTAAATTATCTGCCAGTCATTATTGTTGTCATAGGCTTAATTTTTTGGATTGCAAAAACGCCTAAATTGGCAATCGCATTTTTAGCAGGTATTGTCGGTATTTGCGTGGTGGCTGGTGGTCTTGCATATACTCTTGCGCTGATGCTGCATGGCGCTAGCCAAAGCAAAAATATTGGCAATGCTGTTGGCTTAGGCATGGCTAATTTAAAGCGACGTTTAGGGCTATCAATCGCGCAAATTGTTGGCTTTAGCCTGGGCGCCATGGTGCTGATGTTGCTGGTGATGATTAAAACCGATTTAATGCAATCGTGGCAAAAATCGCTGCCGATAGATGCGCCAAATCGTTTTATTATTAATATTCAACAAAATCAAGTAGAACCTGTAAAAAGCTTTATTCAAGGTGTTTCTAAACAAGCAAATCCGCAGGTATTCGCCATGATACGTGGCAGAGTGGTCGAAAAAAATGACCAGCCGATAAATGCAGAAATGTTTACCGAAGAGCGCGCAAAAAGGCTGGTGTCGCGCGAGTTTAATTTGTCGTCTTCAGCGGCAATGCAAGATGATAATAAGCTGCTGCAAGGCCGCTGGTGGCGCGCAGATGAACGCGCAGCACCCTTATTATCGTTGGAGCATGATATCGCAACAGCGCTGAATATCAAGCTGGGTGACACGCTGACCTACGATATAGCCGGTAGCCGCATCACGTTAACGGTGGCTAGCATTCGTAAAGTAGAGTGGGACAGTATGCGCGCCAATTTTTTTGCGGTAACGCCACCTGAAACGCTAAAAGCTTTTAGCGCCAGTTATATGACGGCATTTTATCTTCCAAAAAGCCAAGATAACGCACTAAATAGCATGCTGCAACAATTTCCAAACTTTACCGTGATAGATGTCGCCAGCGTGATGAACCAGGTGCGCGACATTATGAGCAAGCTCGCCACGGCGGTGAGCTTTGTATTTGGCTTTTGCGTGCTAGCGGGGCTTGTTGTGCTGTATGCGGCGCTGGTGGCCACGCGCGCGTCACGTTTGCAAGAATCTACGCTGTTGCGCGTGCTTGGCGCTTCACGCAAGCAAGTCACCATTAGCATGCTGACCGAGTTTGCAAGCATCGCAGTGATAGCCTCAATGGTTGCTGTGCTGGTGGCCAGTGTGCTTAGTTATTATCTAAGCCGCTTTGTGTTAGATATCCCGTATCAATTTAACTTTGCATTGGCGCTAAGTGTATTCGCCATTGCGCTTCTGTTAATCCCGCTAGCCGCATGGTTAGTCATTCGTGGCTACTTAAATGTGGCGCCTAAGCAACTACTCAATAGTATTTAATTAATCGTATTTCAACCCACTAAATTGGTTACATACAACCACCATAATTGGCTGACTATAACCAATTTATCCGGTTATAATAGTCGCAATAACAAACTATTTTTTCAAGTAGTTGATTTGTATTAATTTTTAAAAGTCCACCTTAAGATTAAATTTGGGTATAGTTTTTGCAGCTAAATAAGTTGATATGACAGACTAATAATCAACACCAATAATTATAGGGATTAAGCATGAGAAATAAATTAACACCCAAACTCATTACACTGGCAATTATTGCGGTCTATGCTGCGCCTACCATGGCAGAAAACAAAGCAGAAGCACTAGAAACAGGAAAAATTGAGGTGATTTCTACAACGCCACTACCTGGTATTGGCACTTCGATTGACCAAGTGCCTTCCAATGTGCAATCGGTGAGTTCAAAAGATATTGCCAAGCAACACACGCTAGAACTATCCGATTACATCAACAATAACTTGGGCGGCGTCACCATTACTGAAGGCCAGAGCAATCCGTATATGGCGGATGTGAATTTTCGTGGTTTTACCGCCTCGCCCCTAGCTGGTGCACCGCAGGGCTTATCGGTATTTCAAGATGGTGTACGTATTAATGAGCCATTTGGCGATACGGTGAATTGGGGCTTAATTCCACAAAGTGCGATTTCTAGCATCAATTTAATGCCAGGCTCTAACCCGGTATTTGGTTTGAACACTTTGGGTGGCGCGCTTTCTGTCAACACTAAAAGTGGCGCAAGCTACCCAGGTTTATTTGCAGAAGTGATGGCGGGCTCATGGGCACGACGTGGTTTTAACGCGGGTTATGGTGGCAGCTCTAATTTAAGTACAGGCGGCAATATCGATTACTTTGTCACAGCTAATTTTAATAAGGAAAATGGCTGGCGCGATTATTCTCAAAGTGAGGTAAACCAGTTTTTTGGCAAAGTAGGTTGGCAAAACGACACTACTGATTTAGATTTAAGTTTAACGGTAGCACACAATAATTTAAATGGCGTGCAAGCGCTGCCTAAAAGTTGGCTGAACAAGCCAGAAATCGGTTACACCTTCCCCGATAGCATTGGCAACCGTATGCAAATGCTGACGTTAAAAGGTAGCCACTTTTTTGACGATAATAATTTAGTTGGTGCCAATATTTATGTGCGTAATAGCCGCATTAACAACTTTGCTAGTAACACCAACGATTGCTTTGCCAGTACCGAAATTGCGGCGGGCGAAGAGTGTGATCAAACATTAATTGAGGCTGTTAATATTGGTGATCAAGGTTCGAACGAGAAATCTTCGAGCGCGCAATTGGGTTATGGTTTTGCCGCTCAATATTCGTATTTGGGCGATGTGATGCAACATAAAAACCAGTTCACCGCAGGTTTTAGCGCCGATTTAGGTCGCACTAAATATGTGTCAAAAGAGCAAGAAAGCAACTTTAGCCAAGACCGTGGCGCAGTGCCAGCGGATGATTTTGAAACTGAAACCGACATCAAAGCCAACAATAAATATCTTGGCTTATACGCCACCGATATTTTTTCGGTGAATGATAAATTCCACGTCACGCTATCTGGCCGCTATAACTATGTGCAAGTGCGCATTAACGATAATCTAGAAGCTAACCCAGACACGGGCAAATTCGTATCTGGCGATAGCGACAAAATTAAACATACATTTAACCGCTTTAACCCTGCGATTGGCTTTAATTATAATCCCAGCGCTGCATTGGGCTTGTTTGCTGGCTACAATGAAGGCATGCGTGCGCCAACGCCGATTGAGCTAAGCTGTGCTGATCCGCTTACGCCATGTCGTCTGCCGACTGACTTTTTGGCTGACCCACTGCTTGACCCAGTGATTTCTAAAACATTTGAGGCGGGCGTTCGTGGCAAGCTTAATAGTAATTTTAGTTGGAATGCAGGCGTATTTCACACTAAATTAAAAGACGATATTCAGTTTATTAGCAGCGGCAACAGTTTTAATTTGGGTTATTTTGATAATGTGGGCGATACGCAGCGCCAAGGTTTAGAACTGGGTTTAGGCGCACAATTTGACAAACTCAGCTTAAAAGCCAATTACCAGTATTTGCGCGCTACATTTAAAAATAGTGTGCAGTTTCAAAACGAAAACAACTCTAGTGCCGATGCGGATGGTAACTACACAGCTAAATCGGGCGATTATTTGCCAAACATTCCTAAACACTCGCTTAAATTGCGCGCCGCTTATGACTTTACGCCTAACTTTACTGTGGGTATGAATATGATCGCCAGCGGCAGCGTATTTGCGCGTGGAGATGAAAATAATGAAGATATCAACGGCAAAGTAGCAGGTTACACGGTGTTTAATGCTGATGCCAATTGGCACTTTCACCAAAACTGGAGCGGCTTCTTAAAGGTGACTAATATTACTGATAAAGATTATGCTAGCTTGGGCATTTTGGGCACTAACGCATTTAACACTGCTGATAAAAGCTTTAATGCCACCCCAGCTGATTGGCAAAGCGAACAATTTCAATCGCCTGGCGCGCCACGAGCTGCGTGGGTGGGCCTGCGTTATGAGTTTGGCGGCAATAAAGCTGCAGCAGCTAATGTTGACAACGATTAAGGTTTAAAGGCAAATTTTGCTCAGGCTGCAAACAGACAAGGCGGTAAAAATTCCACACCTCGATCAAGCTAAAAAAATATTGATTGTGGAGGATGAAACCTTGTTTGCGCGTGCGGTGCAAAAGCATATGCAAAAAGCCGGGTTTGACTGCGAGCATGCTGAAACGCTGCAAGAAGGTCGTGCAATTACCAAACAGTTTGAGCCAGAGATTGTGTTGCTAGACATGCGCTTGCCAGATGGTAATGGCTTGGACTACTTGCCAGAGCTAGTGGCTGGCGGTATGACGGTGATTGTGATGACCGCTTATGGTGATTTTAGTGATGCTGTCACTGCCATTAAATTGGGAGCCAATGATTATTTGAAAAAACCGATTGATCTAGAAGAGCTACTGTTAATCGTGCAAAAAAACGAGAAGATGGCAGCACTTAAGACCAGCTTGAATTATTCGCGTCAGCGCAATACATATGCTGCTGAAACTGTAGGTTTAATTGGTGAAAGCCCAGCAATTGAAAGTTTGCGCATACAAGTTGCGCGCATTGCCAGCTTAACAGGCGATGCCGCACCGCCAAGTGTGCTTATTGCCGGCGAAACGGGCACTGGTAAAGATGTGGTAGCGCGTCTGTTACATGCTGCCAGTACCAACAATGACAAGCCTTTTGTGCATGTTGACTGCGCATCATTACCCGCAGATTTAATAGAAGCTGAGTTGTTTGGCCATGAAAAAGGTGCGTTTACTGGCGCGGTTGGTGCGCGCGCAGGTTTGATTGAAACTGCAGAAGACGGTACCTTATTTTTGGATGAAATTGGTGAGTTGCCACTAACCTTGCAAGCTAAGTTGCTGAATGTGTTAGAGCGCCGCGTGGTGCGTCGTTTAGGTTCGACTAAAGAGCGTAACGTGCCAGCACGCATTGTTGCGGCAACTAATAGAGATTTGCACGAGATGGTGAATGCAGGAAAATTTCGTTCTGATTTGTATTACCGCTTAAACGTAATGATGATTGCGTTAGCGCCTTTGCGCGAACGTGGCGATGATGTAGTGCTACTGGCTAAGTACTTTATGCAGCTCACCGAAAAGCGCTACGGACTGAGCAAACATCTACTTAGTGCGAGTGCTTTAGAGGCTTTGGGCAACTACAGTTGGCCTGGCAATGTGCGCGAATTACGTCATCAGATTAGCCGCGCGGTGTTGCTAAGCACAAGCACACAAATTACTGCAACCGATTTAGCTTTGCGTGAAGTTAAGTTTGAACAATCAACGCATCATCTGCAAACACAAATTACCCTAGATGCATCAGAAAAACAGATGCTGCTTTCTGCACTAGAAGCTACACATAATAACGTATCTGAGGCAGCGCGCAAACTGGGTATAACGCGCATGACCATGCGCTATCGTATGGATAAACACCACCTTAAAGCTTAATTCAGTTGTTAGTTCGCACAATAAATCTCGTGCCACATGCTATCATTTCAGTAATTTCAATAAGCACATTCACGCAGGTTTTTCTATGATATTAGGCACACCACTTTCACCTTCTGCCACCAAAGTGATGCTGTTGGGCAGTGGTGAACTGGGTAAAGAGGTGATTATTGCTTTGCAGCGTTTTGGTGTGGAGGTGATTGCCGTTGATCGCTATGAAAACGCGCCTGGCCATCAAGTAGCGCATAGAAGCTATACCATTGACATGACCGATGCTGTCGCGCTTAAAGCTTTGATTCATATAGAGAAACCGCATTTAATTGTGCCAGAAATTGAAGCGCTGAATACCGATGCATTGGCGGAGATTGAGCGAGAAGGTTTTACGGTCATTCCCACTGTAAAAGCGGTGCAACTGACCATGAATCGCGAAGGCATTCGCCGACTCGCTGCAGAAGAACTCAAATTACCTGTTTCGCCTTATGCGTTTGCGCGCTCTGCAATTGAGCTGCAAGCCAGTATTGACGCGGGTATAGGCTATCCATGTTTTATTAAACCTACTATGTCATCTAGCGGCAAAGGTCAGTCGCGCGTTACACAAGTTTCAGAAGTACAAGCAGCATGGGATTACGCCGCCACTGGCGGGCGCGTCAATTTGGGCGTGGTAATTGTAGAAGGCCAAATTGATTTTGATTACGAAATTACCTTGCTCACCGTACGCGCTAAAGATGCAACGGGTGAAACGCAAACCTACTTTTGCGAACCCATCGGCCATGTGCAAAAAAGTGGCGATTACGTAGAAAGCTGGCAACCACAAGCCATGGTGCCAGCTGCGTTAAAAAATGCACAAAATATCGCCAAAACCATTACTGACGCGCTTGGCGGGCTGGGCTTGTTTGGGGTGGAGTTATTTGTAAAAGGCGACCAAGTATGGTTTAGTGAGGTAAGCCCGCGCCCGCATGATACGGGTATGGTGACGATGTGCAGCCAGCGTTTGAGTGAATTTGAGCTACATGCGCGTGCGATTTTAGGTTTGCCAGTAGATGTCAGTATGACAATAGCAGGTGCTAGCGCGGTTATTTATGGCGGGGTTGAGTCAAACAACCTTAAATATGATGGTCTGCAAGCCGCTCTGGCTGTGCCTTGCAGCGATGTACGTTTATTTGGAAAACCACAATCCTTTGTAAAACGTCGTATGGGTGTGGCCTTAGCCACAGGCCAAGATACAGATGAGGCCAGAAGCCGTGCCAAACTGGCAGCGAGCCTGGTAAAACCTAGCAATTAATCCCCCGTGATTAAAAATATGCTCGATAAAATTCAAGAAGCGGGCAGTAGTACATCTACCTTTTACCAGTTGTTAGGTGGCGAGAACGGTGGCGCAGAAAAAATTCGCAATTTGGTTGAAACCTTCTATGACATCATGAGCGCTAGCCCAGAAGCCGCACCAATACTGGCTTTACACCCTGTCGATTTAACCTCGTCGCGTGAAAAGCTATTTATGTTTTTAACGGGTTGGACAGGCGGGCCACAGCTTTATATTGAGCGATATGGTCATCCACGCTTGCGCCAGCGGCATATGTCATTTTCAATTGGCGAGGCCGAGCGCGACCAATGGATGGCATGCATGATTAAGGCCATGCACAGCATGAATTTAGAAGAAAAATTAATGCAAAAATTAACCGAGCAGCTTTATGGTGTGGCAGATTTTATGCGTAATCGAGAGGGCTAGAGCTCTTTAAGATTAAGCCTTTTTTAAATATTTATTCTGTGAATACTTAGATTTTATAGTGACGGTAATTAAGCAAGAATCTTTCTTATTATTAAGGTAGTATTGCTTTTAATAAGAAGAAAGATTCATTAGTCTTTAAAATTACTAAGGGTTGAATTTGTTGGGCTTAATACTCCATAAACGTTCAATGTTACTCTCGTTGCGAGTCGGCTTATTGTTTGGTTTTTTCAGTAACGGCACATTTGCCGCATTGCCAACACAAGATGGCTTATTTCCTCAATATCAATTTATACAAGTTATCCCAGTCATTTTCGGGTTGCTTTTTATCGTATTCATTTTATATGGTTTAGATAAGCAGCTTAAAAAGCGCGTAGAACATAAATTTTGGTCAGTGGAACACGCTGGCCAGCCAATAACTACCCAAGCAGATAGTCTCCTGTACATAAAGTGGTTAATTGTTGGCACAACTTTGTTTGGGTTATTGTTAGCGGTTTATTTCTATTCGTCACCAATTCAGCAGCAGTACTTAAGTTTAATAAAATACACAGGGATAGGCTTGCTGATGCTTTCAGCTTATTTTTTAGGTACATTTATTCGGGGCAAGCAGGTTGAATTTTTAATCAGCAACCTAGACCAGCGGATTGAGCGCAAAAAAACTGCACTAAGTAAATTAGTACAAGGTGAACAGCGTCTTGCAAACCAACAAGAAGCGCTGTCAGCGCTTGCAAAAAATCAGCTCAAAGATTGGCAAAACCCACTAGAAGTTTTCAAGCAACTGAGTAAAATTTCTGCAGAAACACTTAATGTAGATCGCGTAAGTGTTTGGATGTTTGACAAAGCGCATCAGCAGCTAAACTGCCTATGTTTGTACTCAAAATCTCAGAACTTGCATAGTAGCGGGGCACTACTAGAAGCAAAAGACTTGCCCAAATATTTTAATGAATTAGCTACGCATCGTGTGATTGCGGTAAGTGATGCCATGACAGATCCATTTACTGCAGAGTTTACACGAGGCTATTTGCAGCAAAATAATATTGGTGCAATGTTGGATGGCACTATTAGTTTAAATGGAGAAACTATTGGGGTTGTTTGCCACGAGCACGTTGGAGGTCAACGCGACTGGGCGTTGGATGAGCAGAGTTTTGTTGGCTCATTGGCTGATTTGGCACGTTTAACAATCGAAACAGATAGACGGCGTAAGGCAGAGCAGGCACTCATCAAGCAAAATGAAGAATTAGAGCAAATTGTACAAGCACGGACGAGTTTATTACAAAAAAGTCAAAAAACATTTGAGTATGTGGTCAAAAATGCACCAATTCCTATCTTAATTTTAAACAGCAAAGGAGATATTGTGGATGCTAATCCTGCAGCGCAATCTGCCTCTGGTTATGATGCGAGTATTGCTGGAAAAAACTTTATCGAGCTGATTGTTTCAGAAGAGTCACGCAAGAAAGCCATAGTAACTGCAGCGAATGCGATGAAAGGAAGAGACTTTAAAAATGTTGAGCTGGTGTTACAAAATGCAGCTGGAGAAAAAATTGAATATGCATGTTCGTTAGGTGCAGTAGTCGAAAATGTGGAAAATGGACAAAACCAAGTAGTGGCTATTGCACATGATGTGTCGGCTCAAAAAGCGTTGCAAAATTCGCTCATTAAAGCACGCGAATCGGCTGAATCGGCAGACCGTATTAAATCCATGTTTGTCGCTTCTATGTCGCATGAGTTGCGTACGCCATTAAACTCGATCATTGGTTTTTTGGGCGTGGTACTGCAAGGCATGTCGGGAGAATTGAATCTAAAGCAAAAAGATCAACTTGGACGCGCTTATCATTCCTCTAAGCATTTGTTATCGTTGATTACTGACGTTATCGACATCTCTAAAATTGAGGCTGGTTTTTTGCAAGTATATGTGGAGAAGTTTGAGCTTGCGACTTTGTTGACCGAGGTGCAGCACGCGGTGCAACACTTGGCAGAGGATAAAGGGCTAGTTTTAATGATTGATTGTCCGCCACAGATTAAGCTTGAAACCGATCGCAAGCGCCTATATCAAGTGGTGTTAAATGTGGTGAGCAATGCCTTAAAATATAGTGAGCAGGGTACAGTTAAAGTTGCCACAAGCATTAAGGATAAGCAGTTGATAGTATCGGTGGAAGATACAGGCATCGGTATCGGCGAGGCGGATCTAGCTAATTTGTTTAAGCCGTTTGTACGCATTGATTCACATTTAAAAATTAAAACCTTAGGCACTGGTTTGGGTTTATATTTAACCCGTAAAATATTGGTCCAATTATTGGGTGGTGAAGTTTCTGTCACCAGCCAATTGGGTGTAGGCAGCGTGTTTACGATACGCGTGCCGATTAAAATGCCAAAAGTAGTGATGCAAAATCAAACCTCTATTTTAGAAGATTCATTGCCATGAAAACCGCGCTGATTATTGAAGATAATGATAACAATCTAGAGTTAATTCGATTTATTTTAGAGCAAGCAGGCTATAAAACTCGTTTTGCTATGACGGGATTAGAAGGTGTGCAACAAGCGCTCACTATTCCACCCGATTTTATTATTTTAGATATACAATTACCTGATATTAATGGGTTGGAAGTTTTAAAACGTATTCGTGCGCATCCTGTCGGGGCAACTGTGCCAATTATTGCCATGACTTCATATGCCATGGCTGGGGATAAAGAGAAGTTGTTAGCAGAGGGCTGTACCGCCTATATTGAAAAACCGATAGATCCAACGCGGGTTGTGGCACAAATTGAACAGGCGCTAAGTAATTAAGCAAAGTAATCAAGCAAAAAATTAGGTCAAAGAAAGATAATAATGAAGATTTTAATTGCTGAAGATGACGAAAACTCCAGGCATTTACTAGAAGATGTGCTGGCAAGTGAAGGATATGAAGTTGCAAGCTTTGATAACGGCTTAAAAGCCTTATCTTACTTGCAAGTTGAGCCTGTCGATTTGATTATCTCTGATATTTTAATGCCAGAGCTAGATGGCTATGGCTTGTGCCGTGCTTTAAAGCAGAATCATGCACTGCAAAAAATACCGTTTATATTTTACACCGCCACTTATACTACGCCGCAAGATGAGCGTTTTGCGATTGCGCTAGGGGCTAATAAATTCATAATTAAGCCCATGTTAATGCCAGATTTACTAGAGGTTATTCAGCAGGTGTTAGAGTCGGAAGATGCGGGCCGTGGGCCAAAAAATCGTGGTTTATATCGTGGCAGCCCGCTAAAGTTAGATAAGCAACATGCAGATTTGGTGCGCTCTAAGTTAGATAAAAAACTGGTCGAGCTGAATGATGAAAAAATAAAACTCACCGAAAGTGAGCAGCGCTTTAAAGATTTTGCCGAAGCCTCAGCAGATTGGTTTTGGGAGTCGAATGAGCAGCACAAAATTAACGCACTGACTGGCGGCCCAGCTGGCTTAAATTTTTACAGCCTGACCGATTTGGCAGAAGCTTGCCATAGCCATAGCTCGAACGAAATGCTGAAAACTTTGCAATCGCACAAGCGTTTTGCTGATTATGTGGTGCATTTTACTGATGAGCAAGGCAAACTGGTGTATTTGCGTGTGTCTGGTAAACCGATATTTGAGCTAAACGGCAATTTTATTGGTTACCGAGGCGTGGGGCGCGATGTCAGCGAGATGGTGGCACTCAACCGCAAAGTAGAGTTTTTAGCCTCGCACGATGATTTAACTGGCTTGCCTAATCGTAGTTTGTTCAGACAAAGATTAGAGCACGCCATTACAAAAGCAGAGCGTACCTCTACGCAGGTTTTATTGTTATTTTTTGATTTAGATAAATTTAAGTTGGTGAATGACACGCTCGGCCACGAGGCGGGTGATCAATTGCTGATTATGGCCACCAAAAGAATCAGTGAAAAAGCCCGCGCTACTGATGCGTTGTGTCGGCTGGGTGGTGACGAGTTTGTCATGGTGATGGAAGGCGCTTCGCCGCAAGATGGCCACAGGTTAGTGCGCGATATTATTACCGCTTTTTCGGTGCCCTTTGAAATTGAACAGCAAAAAGTTTATTGCACTACTAGTATTGGCGTGAGTGTTTACCCAGATGATACGACCGACCCACAAACGCTGATGGTGTATGCAGATTTAGCCATGTATCGCGCTAAGCAAAACGGCCGCAATGATTTTGAGTTTTATACCAGCAACCTTAATTTTATTGCGCACCAGTGGTTGGATATGGAAAACGGTATTCGGCATGCGTTTGCCAATGAGCAGTTTTTTGTGGTGTATCAACCGCAGTTAGAAAATAGCAAAAATCAACTCACTGGCATGGAAGTGCTACTGCGTTGGCGTCATCCTGAGCGCGGTTTAATTCCGCCACTGGAGTTTATCAAAATTGCCGAGCAATCGGCGCTCATTAACCAAATTGGTGAGTTTGTCACCGATGCAGCGTGTAAGCAAATACGGGCTTGGTTAGACAAAGGTTTTGACGTGCCGCGAGTTTCTATCAATATTTCGGCACGGCATTTACGCTCACAAACATTGGTAAAAACATTAATTAGCACGACTGCTAAATATGGTTTAGAACCCAGCATGATCTGTGTAGAAATTACCGAACATGCACTGCTAGAGGAAGGCGACACCGTTAAGAAAAACATGCGCCAAATTAAAGAGGCAGGTTTTAGTATCTCTTTAGATGATTTTGGCATGGGTCATTCATCCTTGCTTTACCTAAAACGTTGGCAGGTAGATGAAGTAAAAATTGACCGTAGCTTTGTAGATGGTTTGGTGAATAGCGCTGAGGATCGCGTCATTGTAAAAGCCATTGTGGCGCTAGGTGACGCATTAGGCTTGCAGTTGGTGGGTGAGGGTGTAGAAAACCAAATGCAGGCAGATATATTATCGGCAAGCGGCTGTAAAAATGTGCAAGGCTATTTTTACTCACCACCGATTGAGGCCAAAGAGATGGAAACTTGGCTAAAAAAGAACGGCAGTAAAAAATAGTCGATGGTAAGTAGTAAGTAAAAAATAGTTGTAAAAAAGCCTCATTACTGAGGCTTTTTTATTCGCTAAGTTTTATATTTAAAGTTATCTACTTGCTTAACCTTAAACCGCCGAGTAAAGCCGCTACTGGCGCTTTGCGATTAATGATATTTGAAGTTTGGGTATTTTCGCTACTGGTTTTGGTAGGCTCGTAAGGCTTATCAAACCAAGGGTCGACTGCAGGTTTGCGTGTGTGTTGCCGCGGTCTAGATTCGTGCCTAGAATCCTGCGCAGAGTTAATCTTATTTCTATTAGAATCTGGCGCCGAGCCATGTTGAGAATGCCCCCTGGCCGCATGGCTATTGGCTTGCAGGCCAGTTCCTGAACGTCTTTGTCCAGTTGCAGGCGGTTTAATGTCTGCAATTTCTTTGTCAATCGTGCGTTTAATTAGCTTTTCAATTTCGGCCAAATATTTTTCTTCTTCTTCGCACACTAACGATAGTGCCACGCCGCTGGCGCCAGCGCGGCCAGTACGGCCTATGCGATGCACATAGTCTTCTGGCGCAGATGGAATTTCGTAGTTAATCACCATCGGTAAATCGCTAATATCTAAGCCACGCGCAGCCACATCAGTGGCTACTAGCGCCATTATTTTACCAGCCTTAAATGCGTCTAAGGCTTCTAGGCGTTCTTTTTGACTTTTATCACCGTGAATCGATTCCGCCGCAATACCTTCTTTTTGCAAAGCTTTGCTGAGGCGGCTGGCAGTGATTTTAGTTTTGGTAAAAACAATCACTTGCTTAGTGTTCGATTCAAGCAATAATTGCGTTAATAAGGCTTGTTTTTTACTTTGCTCTACCATGTACACTTTTTGCGTGACATTTTCTGCCGTGGCATTGCTGCGCGCAACTTCGATAAGCGTTGGATTAGTTAAAAAATCATCGGCTAACTTTTTGATTTCATTTGAGAATGTCGCAGAAAACATCAAGTTTTGGCGCTGTTTTGGCAGTAAAGCCAAAATGCGTTTTAGGTCTGGCATAAAGCCCATGTCCAACATTCTATCCGCTTCATCCAGCACCAAAATTTGTACTTGGCCAAGGTTAAGCGTTTTTTGCTCCACGTGATCTAGTAGCCTACCAGGTGTTGCCACCAAAATTTCCACGCCAGTTTTTAAATGTGGCGTTTGCGTTTTAATATCGACACCACCAAATACCACCAAGCTTTTTAGTGGTGTATGTTTAGCGTAAACCTTGATACTTTCTTCTACCTGAATTGCCAATTCACGCGTTGGTGTTAGCACCAGCGCGCGAATAGGGTGTTTGGCTGGCGAAGTACTTGTGCTGGCAAACGGTAATAGTTTTTGCAAAATGGGCAGCGCAAACGCTGCCGTTTTACCAGTACCAGTTTGTGCGCCTGCCATTAAATCTAGCCCCTGCATGGCCAATGGAATAGCTTTGGCTTGAATCGGCGTTGGCGTGGTGTAACCCGTTTCTTGCACCGCTTTTAATAGCGGCGCCGCCAAACCTAATTCATCAAACTGCGTAATTTCAGTTGTCATTATTTCAGTCGCCATGTTTAAAACTTAAGCAAAACTACGTGGGCGACGTGGTGCATTGTCGCCATTACTGTGGGCCCCGCCAGAACGCGCAGGACGGTCGCCACTTGCTTGATTGGTACGTGGGCGTGGATTGCCAAACTTTTCGCCTGTGGTAGCGCCAGTAGCTGCACGCGGGGCATCACCACGTGGTGCTGTAGATCGTGGCGCAGACGAGCGTGGTGCCGATGAACGATTTGTCCGATCACCAAAGCCGCCTTCAGGCTTGCGTGCATATGGTTTTGCAGCATTGTTTCTGTCACCAAAACCCTTGCTCAACTCTTTAGCAAATTGCATATCGGTGTCTTTGGTGTAGTTGCGGCTATTGCCATTCACTTCGCTCGAAGCTTCGCGCGGCGCGCGGTTACCAGCAAATTCATTGCTGCCGTTAGCATTGTTAGAAAAGCGTTCACGGTTTGGTGCGTCATTGCGGGCTGGGCGGCCTGCATTATAAGCCGGTTTATCACCAAAAGCAGGACGGTCGCCAAACGCTGGGCGATCATTGAAAGGACGTGCAGAACGTGTGTCGCTATTTGTGCGCTCTTTGTTGCGGTCGTTAAAACCGCCACTTCTTGCACCATAAGACTTTTCGCCTGCTGGCTTTTCGCCCATAATTCTATCGCCAAATGTGCCACGATTATCACGGCCAGTATCGCGTGATTGATAACCAGCGCGATCGCCTGGTTTGTGCGCACTGCGCTCGTTACGACCTGCGCCATAACCACCGCGGTCACCATTGCCGCGTCTTGCACCATCTGGCTTGCCAGAACCAGCACTAAAGCTGCGTTTTGGCTCAAAGCCTTCAATTACGGCCGCTTCTAATTTTTGGCCAGTGTATTGCTCAATTTTACGCAACAAATGCCTATCCATATTGGATGCAAACGAAATCGCGGTACCTTTGTTATTAGCACGGCCAGTACGGCCAATACGGTGCACATAATCTTCTGCAAATTTGGGTAAATCGTAATTAATCACGTGGCTAATGCCTTGTACGTCAATACCGCGCGCCGCAACATCGGTCGCCACTAATACTTTTACATCACCATGACGCAATTTTGTTAGCGTACGGTTACGCGCGCCTTGTGTCATGTCGCCATGCAAAGCCGCTGTTTTATGGCCTGCAGCGTATAAATCTTCTGCCAATACATCAGCGTGGCGTTTAGTGCTGGTAAAGATAATCGCTTGATTCATATCTGGCGCTATTAACAAATGCTCTAATAGTTTGTTTTTGTGCGTCATGTCATCGACAAAGTGCAAGCGTTGCTCAATATTGGCATGTTTTTCTTTTTGGCCAGCAATTTGTAGTGTAAGTGGGTTGTTTAAGAACTGTTTTGCAATATGGCCAATGCCATCTAGCGTGGCAGAGAACAATAGCGTTTGACGCTCTTTTGGCAAAGCGGCGCAAATCTTTTCAACATCTGGCATGAAGCCCATGTCCAACATGCGGTCAGCTTCGTCTAACACCAACATTTGCAAACGGCTTAAATCGATACGGCCGCGTTCCATGTGGTCAATAAAGCGGCCTGGTGTGGCGACTAATATATCCAACGGTTGTGACAGTAATTTATTTTGTAGTGGGTAAGGCATGCCACCGACAATGCTCACAGTGCGGGCGCGAATGTATTTACCATATTTGCGTGCCGCTTCGTTAACTTGAGCTGCCAGTTCACGCGTTGGCGTTAGTACCAAAATACGCGGGCCACGGCTGTTAGACGCGTGTGGAGTAGCTAATAAGTTAAGTGCTGGCAGTGTAAACGCAGCAGTCTTGCCTGTGCCGGTTTGGGCAGAGGCCATAATGTCGCGGCCTTTAAGCGCCTCTGGAATGGCTTGCGCTTGCACAGCAGTTGGGTGTTCGTAGCCCGCTTCTAGCACGGCACGTAACAAGGTTGGGTGTAAATCTAACGATTCAAAACTAATTTTTTCTGAAGACAAAATATGTCCCTTTCGAGTGAAAACAAAAAGGGCGCAAGCAATCACATATAAGTTGAAGCTATTAAAAAATAATAGAAAATCAACATAAAACGCGTAAAGCACTGTACTTAATATATCAGTATGATGATGCTTTTTACTAGCGCACGGGCATAGCCGCTAACCAGTAAAAGATAGACATTTGTCTATATGATAGTTACTTCAAAATTTCACGAGTAACCGAGGGTCAGGGCGATGAATCTAAAACTAAAAACTAAACAGCAAAAGTTTTAACTTGCGCGCATTATAGACAGTTCAGCCTAATTGTCAAATTAATTAACGCATTGCAAATTTATATGCGGTGAAATGTGTTAAAATCGCGCCCTTTCAAACCTTTGGCAGCACATATGTCTAGCACTCCTAATTCACGTAATCTGCGCAACGTCGCAATTATCGCCCACGTTGACCATGGTAAAACCACTATGGTGGATAAACTTTTACAGCAAGCAGGCACATTTGCTTCGCATCACGCCGTGGTAGAGCGCGTGATGGATAGCAACGATCTTGAACGCGAACGCGGCATTACCATTTTGGCTAAAAATACCGCAGTGGTGTACGAAGGTACGCACATTAATATTGTGGATACACCTGGCCACGCCGATTTTGGCGGCGAAGTAGAGCGCGTATTAGGCATGGTAGATGGCGTGGTATTGCTGGTGGATGCGGTTGAAGGTCCGATGCCACAAACACGTTTCGTGACGAAAAAAGCGTTGGCACTTGGTTTAAAGCCAATTGTAGTGATTAACAAAGTAGATCGCCCAGGCGCACGTACTGACTGGGTAATTAACCATACCTTTGATTTGTTTGCCAATTTAGGCGCAACCGATGAGCAGTTGGACTTTCCCGTGGTTTATGCATCGGCCATTAATGGCTATGCCATGTTAGACATGAAAACGCCAAGTGACAACATGCGCGCGCTTTTTGACACCATATTAAGTCACGTAAAACCACCTGTGGGCGACCCAGAAGCACCGTTACAAATGCAAATTTCTGCGTTAGATTACTCAACTTATACAGGCAGACTTGGCGTTGGCCGTGTACGTAACGGTAAAATTAAACCAGGCCAATCTGTGACGGTAATGAATGAAGACAAGCAAATTGCTGTAGGTAAAATTAACCAAGTGCTTGGTTTTGTAGGCCTAGAGCGTGTCCCAGTAGAAGAAGCATTGGCAGGTGATATTGTGATTGTTTCTGGTTTAGATGATATTGGTATTGGCTTTACCATTTGTGACCGTGAAAAACCAATGGGCTTGCCACATTTGGGTGTAGATGAGCCCACTTTAACCATGGATTTTATGGTGAACACATCGCCATTGGCAGGTACTGAAGGTAAATTTGTCACATCACGTCAAATTCGTGACCGTTTAACCAAAGAGTTATTAGTTAACGTGGCTTTACGTGTAGATGAAACAGAAGATGCAGATATTTTCCGCGTTTCTGGCCGTGGCGAGTTACATTTGACGATTCTTTTAGAAACCATGCGCCGTGAAGGTTTTGAGATGGCCGTGGGTAAACCAAAAGTGGTGTATCGCGAAATTAATGGCGAAAAGTGCGAGCCGTATGAAATTTTAACGGTAGATTTAGAAGACGAACACCAAGGTACAGCCATGGAAGAGTTAGGCCGCCGCCGTGGTGAAATGCAAAATATGGAATCTGACGGCAATGGCCGCACGCGCTTAGAGTACAAAATTCCAGCACGTGGTTTAATTGGCTTTCAGGGCGAATTTTTAACTATGACGCGTGGTACGGGCTTGATGGCGCATATTTTTGATGAGTATGCACCAGTGAAACCAGATATGCCAGGCCGTCGCAATGGCGTGTTGATTTCAGCTGAACATGGTGAGGCGGTGGCGTATGCGTTGTGGAAACTGCAAGACCGCGGCAAAATGTTTGCCGTGCCAGGCGATAAATTGTACGAAGGCATGGTCATCGGCATTCACAGCCGCGATAATGATTTGATTGTAAACCCGATTAAAGGTAAACAATTAACAAACGTGCGCTCATCGGGTACCGATGAAGCGGTGCGCTTGATTACGCCGATTGCACTTACTTTAGAATCTGCAGTTGAGTTTATTGATGATGATGAATTGGTTGAGATTACGCCAAAAACCATCCGTATTCGTAAACGTTATTTGCTGGAGCACGAACGTAAACGCTCGTTAAAAGATTAATCATGAAATACAAAAAAGCCGCTGAAATGCGGCTTTTTTGTATGTATCCTATTAGATGCCCTGCAAGCTAATATCCATAAGGGCTGCAGAGCATCAATTTCTTCTAGTATGATTTGTGCCTAAAAATTAAACTTTAAATTTGCTTAGGGCGGTAACTGTAAAGAAATAAATTCTGCTAAAAATCTAGGTCTTGCATAAAACGCTCTAGAAATACTACCGTGACCAGCACCCTTAGTCCGTGGTTGAATATAAAATCCCATGCTTCCAGTTAATTTATTGAAACCTTTAGCCTCGTTATTTAAACATTCTCTGACGATTTCATAGTCGTTTTTAACCATTTCATATAACTCCCCACTTAGGTCAATGGTGTTAATGGAATGGATAATAGTTGGCTCATCGACACTTTTACCAACAACTCTCGCCACACAAACAGCTTTTTTTAATTTCGCTAATAAATGACTTTCTTCAAATGGCGTTCTTGCAACCTGATATGCATCAATCATAGTTACAGCCATAGTTTCTTTAAAAGCAAGGTTGCCATTTTTTAGTATTTTTAGAGGTATAGATTTTAACTCCCAAGAACCAAAGTTAGGGCTTTGTGCAGAGTTTATAGGTAGGCCTAAAAATCTTTCACAAACATGACCAGCCCAACCTTTATTCACATTTCCGTTTGCTGCCCATACTGTAACTTCATATTCACGAGCTAAGTCATGTAAGTTTAAACCAGCAAGTTGCTTCAATTTAATTACTGCATCTTCACGCTCCATTACCTACTCCAGATAACCTATTTTTAGACAATTCTAAAAAACTGCTTTCTAACTCAATGCCTACATATTTCCTATTATTTTTTATCGCTGCAACACCAGTTGTGGCGCTTCCGCTAAACGGGTCTAGTACTAATGCACCTTCGCTTGTAGAGGCTAATATACAACGCTCTACGAGCTTAATTGGTTTTTGAGTTGGGTGCTTTCCAAAAACTTTTTCATCTTTACCTGGCGCAGTAAAGCGCCAAACAGATTTCATCTGTTTGTCGTTATTTTCTCTGCGCATAGCAGGGTAGTTATACAAATGCTTGGATTTCTCAGTTTTGGCAGCCCAAATTATAGTTTCAGTAGAGTGTGTAAAATAACGGCATGAAAGGTTGGGTGGTGGGTTTGGTTTTTCCCAAGTTATATCATTTAGCATTTTCATACCCAGTTGCTGCATAGCAAAACCTACGGAGTGAATGACATGGTGTGTACCGCTTACCCAAATGCTACCATTAGGGTTTAACAAAGCTTGGCAACGTTTTAACCACTCAAGGTTAAACTCATGATTTAGCTCAGCCCCTTTAGATTTATCCCAAGCACCCTTATCAACTTTCACCATCTTTCCCGCATGGCAACTAATGCCGCCATTTGACAAAAAATAAGGCGGGTCAGCAAATATCATATCAAATTTGCCATTTGGAAATTTTGCAATTAAGCTATCCATAAACTCTAAGCAGTTTGCTTGATAAAGCCAGATTCCACGTGAGTCATCACGGTAAAATAATTTATTTGGTGAAAGTTCTGTTTGTCGAACGACTAAATCAGAAAACGGATCGTCGCCAATTGTGATTTTCTCTTCTGCTAGTGGATACTTAAGCATTATTCAACACCCTGACTGGCTAAATAATCCTCATAGTTGCCAGTATAGTCGACAATACCATCGGCTTTGATTTCCAGTATTCTAGTCGCGATTGAGCTG
Organism: Methylophilaceae bacterium; assembly: GCA_031422335.1. Classification (GTDB taxonomy): domain Bacteria; phylum Pseudomonadota; class Gammaproteobacteria; order Burkholderiales; family Methylophilaceae; genus Methylotenera_A. Next base: position 9,932 of record JANOQW010000015.1, on the reverse strand, counting down.
ACAAATTCACGGTCGTGACTGACAAAGAAAAGCGTGCCTTTGTATTTATCTAGTGCCGTATTTAAGGCCTCAATTGATTCCATGTCCATATGGTTAGTCGGCTCATCCATCAGTAGCACATTGGTTTTGGCGAGCATCAGTTTGCCATACAGCATGCGGCCTTTTTCGCCCCCAGAGAGCACTTTAACGGATTTTTTGGTATCTTCGCCGCCGAACAATAAGCGCCCCAGCATGCTACGCACCACTTGGTCATCGTCATTGCTTTGGCGTTGCAGTGTCATCCATTCAAATAAGTCTTCACCTTGCTCAAATTCGTATTCGTGATCTTGCGCAAAATAGCCAATGGTGGCTTTTTCTGCCCATTTTACTTCACCGTGTTTAGGTTTTAAATCGCGTGCCAAACAACGTAAAAGCGTAGTTTTGCCGATGCCATTTTCGCCTAAAATGGCGACTTTTTCGCCTGCTTCGAACATCAGTTCCACATCGTTAAACAATATTTTATCGAAGCCGTGACTCAGTTTTTTCAGCTCAACCGCGTTACGATGCAGTTTTTCGCGCTCGTCATATTCAAAGCGAATAAATGGATACTGACGACTAGAAGGTTTAAATACTTCAATTTTAATCTTGTCTATCTGTTTCGCTCTAGAAGTGGCTTGTTTAGCTTTGGATGCATTGGCAGAGAAGCGCCGCACAAAGTCTTGTAAATCAGCCACTTGTTGTTTGGCTTTGGCATTATCTTTGGCTTGCTGGTTACGCGCAGCAATGCTGGCCTCCATGTAGTCGTCGTAATTACCTGGGTACACTGTCAACTTGCCGTAATCCATATCGCAAGTGTGTGTACACACTTGATTCAAAAAGTGGCGGTCGTGCGAAATAATAATCATGGTGCAATCACGATTATTTAAAATATCTTCCAGCCAGCGAATGGTGTTGATGTCCAAGTTATTGGTGGGCTCGTCTAATAACAAAATATCAGGGTTGGAAAACAGCGCCTGCACTAATAGCACGCGCAATTTCCAGCCTGGCGCGACCGCGCTCATCGGGCCTAAATGCTGTTCAATTGGAATGCCTACGCCCAGCAGCAACTCGCCTGCGCGCGCTTCTGCGGTGTAGCCATCAAACTCGGCAAACACATTTTCCAGCTCGGCGGCATGCATATAATCTTCTTCTGTCGCCTCTAAATTGGCATAAATGGCGTTTTTTTCTTGGTTGGCATTCCACATTTGCTCATGCCCCATCATCACCACGTCAATCACGCGTTGGTCTTCGTAGGCAAATTGGTCTTGGCGCAAAAATGCCATGCGCTCATGATTATCCAATGAAAGGTTGCCAGCACTTGGCTCTAGCTGGCCTGCTAAAATCTTCATATAAGTAGATTTTCCACAGCCATTGGCGCCGATTAAACCATAGCGATTGCCATCGCCAAACTTGACAGATACGTTTTCAAACAATGGCTTAGCGCCAAACTGCATGGTGATATTGTTGCTAATTAACACGAGATTACCTTAATAAAATATTTAAAATTAGTGATACAAATTTATTATACGAATTGACTATTCGAATTGATTATAAAAAACCACTTCATTCATATCTAATTGACCAGCGCGCGGCGCAGCCTCTTTAATAGCCTTACCCACAGTGATAAACATGGCTGGTGTGTGGTCGGTTGGCAAGTTGAGCAATTTGCCCACTGCATCAAAATCAAAGCCATCCATCGGGCAAGTGTCATAGCCCATTTCTTTAGCAGCCAGCATAATAGTTTGCGCGGCAATGCCGCAGCTGCGCATGGCTTCGTCACGCTGGGCACGCTCGTTATTTTCGTAATAATGGCCAATGGCTGGCACTAAGTAGTCTTGCACCGCTTGCGGTGCGTTCGCCCAATAGCGTTGTGGTTGCTTAGCCCACGCTTGCAAATCGGCAGTGAGCACAATCAATAAAGAAGCTTCTTCCACTTGCGCTTGGTTCCAGCTGACTGCGCGAATTTGTTGGCGCAACACGGGGTCAGTCACCAGCACAAAGCGCCAATGTTGAATATTAAACGCAGTAGGCGACAGCATGGCCAGCGACATCAGTTTAGCAATTTCTTGTTCGGTTAATTTGTGTGCGGTGTCGTAATGCTTAATGGAGCGGCGGCTTACTATAGCTTGGGTTACGCTAAGAGGTTGGGTTACGTTCATATTTCACTTTTTACTTTCAATAATTAATGCTGATAATCTCTAATATGGTGTTACCTGCAGGTCGCACCCAGACGACACCGTCGCCCATTTTTTGGCCAATTAATGCTTTCGCCAGTGGTGATGTCCAACTGACTTTGTGTAATTTTATATCGGCTTCGTCTTCACCCACAATTTGGTAGCTGTGCCTGTCCCCATTTTCATCTTCCACTGTTACCGTTGCACCAAAAACAATGTTCTCTGGTACGTTTTCAGGGTATGCGCTGGAAGCCGCACCAGTATTGGTCTGCAGAGCATGCTCTAAACGTGCCGCCACATATCTTAAATCGCGATTGGCAATCGCCAATTGCTGCTGCGCTTGCTGATCATCTTTATTATTTTTTAATTCAACTATTGCCTCTTCCAACGCAACCGCTTGCGCTTGCAGTTGTGCATAGCCATTCGCCGTTACATAATTAGGGTGCGCGCTAATCGGCCGCTCTGGTACATCCGTACCGGCGTGTTCTAGGTCATCCTCTTTTACAAATCCTCGGCTCATGGTTTGATATTAAAGTTTGATATATAAAAACAATAAAAGCCGAGCAAGCTCGGCTCTAAGCAAAATCACAAGTTAGCTCGGGTGATCTATAAACTCAAGCGCTACGCCGCTGGCAGTGGCTAAATCGGCCAATACTTTTTGCGTCTCTTTGGCACCAATCATCACAGCTTTGCTACCATTAATTTTATCTTTACCTGTTTTAAGCGCTTGCGCTAATGTGGTTGCAGTCAGCGATTCATCATCCCCTGCAATCACCACAGTAGTGGTTTTTAAGGCCAGTGCGCTACTGATAGCGACCACATCGGCATTGTCGATACCTTCTTCAACTGCACAGTTTGCAAGTCTAGGGGCTATAAAGCCCTCTGGCGCCTCTACATATACCAGTGTATTTTTGTTTTCTGGGTATTTTGCAGCAACTGCATCATAAATTTTTTGTGGGTTGACGCTAACTGCATGCTTGTCTGTTGCGCAAGCCGTCAATACAAGCCCAAATAAGCACATTAAACCAATATTTATTTTTTTCATTATAAACTCCTAAAATAAAACGTTTATTCAATTGCAAGCGAATACTAACACAGGGAATGATGCTAACCTATTGAAATAACGTAAAAAAGTTACTTCTTAGCACGTTCATTCCCACTCAATTGTGGCAGGTGGTTTGCCAGAAACATCGTACACCACGCGGTTAATGCCACGCACTTCGTTAATGATGCGATTAGAAACTTTACCAAGCAAGTTATAAGGCAACTCTGCCCAATTAGCCGTCATAAAATCGCTGGTGACAACGGCGCGCAACGCCACCACATAATCATAAGTGCGGCCATCGCCAATCACGCCGACTGATTTCACTGGTAAAAATACCGCAAACGCTTGGCTGGTGAGCGCATACCAGCTTTTGCCAGTTTTTTCGCATATTGTGTTGCGTAATTCTTCAATAAAAATCGCATCAGCGCGGCGTAGTAAATCGGCAAACTCTGTTTTAACTTCGCCCAAAATACGCACACCTAAGCCTGGCCCTGGAAAAGGGTGGCGATACACCATATCATGCGGCAAACCAAGCACCACACCCAGCTCACGTACTTCATCTTTAAATAAATCGCGTAATGGCTCTAATAATTTCAGGCCTAATTTTTCTGGCAAGCCGCCTACATTGTGATGGCTTTTAATGGTGACGGCTTTTTTGGATTTTGCGCCGCCAGATTCAATCACGTCAGGGTAAATAGTGCCTTGCGCCAGCCACTTAGCACCTTTATGGCCGCCAGAGCCAGCTTTTAATTTAGCCGCTTCTGCTTTAAACACTTCTACAAATTCGCGCCCAATAATTTTACGTTTGGCCTCAGGCTCACTTACGCCATTTAGGTGCCCCATAAACTGTGCTGTAGCATCAACACGAATCACTTTTACGTGTAATCGGCCAGCGAACATATCCATCACCATGTCGCCTTCATTCAAGCGTAGCAAGCCGTGGTCGACAAATACGCAGGTGAGCTGGTCGCCAATAGCACGGTGGATTAGCGCTGCGGCAACGCTAGAATCTACGCCACCTGACAGGCCAAGAATCACTTCTTCATCACCAACTTGCGCCTTAATCTTAGCCACTGCTTCTGTAATATAATCGCCCATAATCCAATCAGGTTTTGCCTTACAGATATCTAATACAAAACGCTCAAGCATGGCTTGGCCAAGCTTAGTATGCGTGACTTCTGGGTGAAATTGCACGCCATAAAATTGGCGTATTTCATCGGCAAATGCGGCTATTGGCGTGGTATCGTTGCTGGCAATAATTTTGAAGCTTGGTGGTAGCTCAGTCACTTTATCGCCATGGCTCATCCATACGTCTATTAAGCCGTGACCATCTGCATTAGTGCGGTCTTGAATATCTTTAAACAAAGCAGAATGGCCGCGTGCACGAATTTCGGCATAACCAAATTCACGTTTACTACCAGCTTCTACGCGCCCACCCAACTGTTGCGCCATGGTTTGCATGCCATAGCAAATGCCCAAAACAGGCACGCCCAACTCAAATGTGGCTTGCGGTGCTTTATCAGTTTCCGCCTCGTAAACACTGGCGTGGCTGCCCGATAAAATAATGCCATCTGCCTTAAAGTTGCGCACAAACTCATCTGAAACATCGCACGGATGAATCTCGCAATATACATGTGCCTCGCGCACACGGCGTGCAATCAGTTGCGTAACTTGTGAGCCGAAATCGAGGATAAGGATTTTTGAGTGATTCATGTTTTGTTCTAAATTATTAAAACTAAATTATAAAAAACATGCCCTGCAAGCCTCATGGATGTTGGCTTGCAGGGCATATGATATTTAGCTAGTCAATTCTATAATTTGGGGCTTCTTTGGTAATCTGCACATCATGCACATGACTTTCACGCATGCCCGCACTGGTAATTTGTACAAACTCAGCTTTCTCGCGCATTTCGGTAATATTGGCCGCGCCAACATAGCCCATTGATGCGCGTAAGCCGCCCATTAGTTGGTGAATTACCGCCAGCACACTGCCTTTGTAGGGCACACGACCTTCAATGCCTTCTGGCACCAATTTGTCAGCATTTCCGTTATTGTCCTGAAAATATCTATCTGATGAACCTTGTTGCATGGCACCTATACTGCCCATGCCACGGTATGATTTGTATGAACGGCCTTGGAACAGTTCGACTTCACCTGGGGCTTCTTCAGTGCCAGCAAACATGCCGCCGAGCATCACAGAATAAGCGCCAGCGGCGATGGCTTTTGAGATGTCGCCAGAAAAGCGAATACCGCCATCGGCAATAAAGGGTACACCACTGCCACGCAAAGCTTTCTCTACATTACTGATGGCTGAAATTTGTGGCACGCCGACACCAGCAACAATACGCGTAGTGCAAATTGAACCTGGGCCAATACCTACTTTAACGCCGTCAGCACCTGCATCCACTAAGGCTTTTGCGGCATCGGCAGTAGCGATGTTGCCACCAATCACTTCAATTTTAGGATAATTCTTCTTGACCCAAGTCACGCGGTCTAGCACGCCTTGCGAATGACCATGTGCGGTATCTACCACGATGACATCGACACCAGCAGCAGCCAGCGCAGCGACGCGAGCTTCTGTTTCTGCGCCTACGCCAACCGCTGCGCCCACTCTTAATCTGCCTTTGCTGTCTTTACAAGCTTGTGGGTAATCGTGCGATTTTTGAATGTCTTTAACGGTGATTAAACCTTTTAACACATCGTTTTCATCAATCACCAACACGCGCTCCAAGCGGTGTTGATGTAACAAATGAATCACTTCGGCTTTGCTTGCGCCCTCACGCACAGTAATTAAGCGCGCGCGCGGCGTCATGACATTGCTAATGGCTTGGTCTAAATTAGTTTCAAAGCGTAAATCACGATTGGTGACTATGCCGACAATTTTATCGCCATCCACCACGGGTAAGCCGGAAATCTTATGCTTATCCGTCAATGCCATTACATCGCGTACTGTCATGTGCGGTGCAATAGTGACGGGGTCGTTGACTACGCCAGATTCAAAGCGTTTAACGCGCGATACGCGCGAGGCTTGCATCTCAACTGTCATATTTTTATGGATGATGCCCATGCCACCCACTTGCGCTAGCGCAATGGCTAAGCGTGCCTCGGTGACAGTATCCATGGCAGCAGAAACCAAAGGAATATTGAGCGTGATATTGCGGGTAAGTTGGGTGCTTAGATTGACTTCGCGTGGCATGACGACGGAATGGGCGGGCACCAATAAGACATCGTCAAAAGTAAGGGCTTGTTGCAACAAACGCATGGTTAATCCTTATTTGCAAAACAGGATTATACAGATTTGCAAAGCTGATTAAAAGTTGGTAAGCTGAAATAACGCGAAATAATGATAAAACTTGTTATAAAACCATTAATAAACAATGATTAATCGTTAAAACATCAATTAATTTCTATAAAAATGTGGTTTTGGTAAACTAAACTTTTAGCAAGTGCGTTGTATATTGGGTAAATTGATTTGAACGATAGGGAATGAACATGAAATTGTTACCATTATTATTGGCTGTGTTTGCTTTAAGTGCGGTTTCTGGCCTTAGCCAGGCCGAAATTTATAAATGGAAAGATAAAGATGGCAAGATGCGATATAGCGATACGCCGCCGCCATCCAATGTGAAGCAGGAATCAATGTCTGGCAAGAAAAAAGTAACAGCGCCAACAGGCAATGCGCCGCTAGCGCCAGTAGATGCTAATGCTCCGCCTGCTAAAATGGCAGATATTCCTGAAGCACCGATAAGCCCAGAAGACGCGGCTGCTTTACAACGCCAACAAAACGCAGAATCAGATAAACGCAATAAAGAAGAAAAAGAGTTGCAAGCTAAACTAAAAACCGAAAACTGTAGTGCTGCAAAAGCCAATATGCAAACTTATACGCAAGGTGGCCGCGTGTATAAAATGAACGAAAAAGGCGAGCGCGAATATATGGACGAAAGTGGCTTTAAAGCAGGCAGAGAAAAAGCTCAGCAAGAAATCAACGAAAACTGCTAATTTTTTAGTAGATATCTAATCCAAAGGCGGTGCATCTCCACCGCCTTTCTTCATCACTTTACCTTCCTCAGCACGTTGTTTGCGAACCTCTTTAGGGTCGGCAATTAGTGCGCGATAAATCTCTACGCGATCTAAATGGCGTAGTGGCGTATCTAACTTAGCTAGCTTACCAAATACACCAATTTGATTGACGTTTAAGTCGATTTCTGGAAATTTAACCAAAATACCCGATGCCCTAATAGCCGCTTCTGCATTAGATTCTGGCGGTATTTGTACTGGGATAATTAATTGTTGCTGCGGCAATGCATAAGCCACTTCTACTGTCATATCTAAGCTACTCATTTCGACCTTTCGTGCTGTACTACCTGATCATTTAGACTCTTAACTACTGGTTGCTTGCTTGCATGAATTTTATCAGCGGGCATATATTTTATCTGCTTGCACAACAAAGCCATCCACAAAAGTGGTGGCGATGTGACTGAATACGGGTGCAATAATTTTCTCTAAAAAACCATTGGTAAATTGGTAATTTAATCTAAATTCAATTTTACAGGCATCGGCACGCAATTCAATAAAGCGCCAATCGCCATCTAAATGTTTAAACGGGCCATTTTTAAGATTAATTTGCATACTATGCGGAAACTGCTTGGAATTTTGCGTTGTAAAATTTTGTTTTAAGCCATGATAATTAATGTGCAAAGTGGCGCTGGTGCTAGTTTCTGTGCGTTCTAGCAAATCCACCCCGCCGCACCAAGGTAAAAACTTGGGGTAATCTTCTACCGCATCTACAAGCGCAAACATTTGCGCGGCAGAGTGCATGACTAATACCGTTTTTTCCACTCGATTCATTGTGATTTCTATTAGTAGCTAATTCAATACTCACGTAAAATGCTATTTTAAGTCATAAACCTGTAAATATACGCAACATGAGCATCGCGCAAAATAAAAAAGCCTTTTTCGATTACTTTATCGAAGATAAATTTGAAGCTGGTATCGTGCTAGAAGGCTGGGAGGTCAAGGCCATCCGCGATAATCGCGCCAATTTAAAAGAGGCGTATGTCATTATTCAGCGCGGTGAAATCTATCTCATTGGCTGCCACGTCACGCCCATGGGCGCGGCTTCTACGCACATTCGGCCAGACGCAATTCGTACGCGTAAGTTATTGTTACATAACGAAGAAATTATTAAGCTGATCGAAAAAGTAGAGCGCGCGGGCTATACCATTGTGCCTTTGGACATGCACTTTTCCAAAGGCCGCATTAAAATTCAAATTGGGCTCGCCAAAGGCAAAAAACAGCATGATAAACGCGATACCGAAAAAGAGCGCGATTGGGAGCGCGAAAAAGGCCGCATTATGCGCGCGCACAACAAATAAACTTTTAAGATAATCGGCAAGCAAGTAATAATGCTCTGTACCAGTTCTTGGCATCACCATTCTCGTTAAGTGCTAAAGCACTAAGTCGAATGCGAAACCCGCATGGATATTGGCTAGCAGAGCATGCTAGATAATAAGTCAGCTCATAAACCAACAACTAACTATTTTTTATTTTTGCTTGAATTTAAATAAATCAATCCAATTAAACCCAACACCAGCGCAGCAATAAATATCAGGCCAATATTTGTTAGTTGAGCAGATTGTGCCTTAGAGCTAGAAACCTGCCGCTGTGTTTTGGCAGTCACCTGCGTCACCAATTGGTCTAGTTCAAGCTCTATTTTGTTAGCGCCCGCGCTAAACTCGGCCAATGCACTGCGCGCACCATCCCAATCCACATCTGGCTGGCGCATAATTTCTACAAATTTATCTGATTTACCCTCTTGCTGTAGAATTTTTTGATCTAAATCTGCCACAAAATTGGTGTTTTGTACTAAGGCCTGCAAGTTGGTCGAATCAATTAATATATCGGCCTTTATTTTAATGTGTTGCTTTTTGTACGCCTCTTCGTCATTAGTGGCATATAGCTTATAAAGTTGCAGCGTTTGCGCCTGAAAATCTCTTTTTAGATTAGAAGCCGCGATTAAACCAGGAATTTCTTCATTGGCTAAATTAACAATCGTTTGCTCAACTTTTTTGCCATTGCTATAACTAATGGCCACAAATAGTGACAACACAGCCAGCCCCACAATGTAGCCAGTGAGTAGGTTTTGGGTGAATTTAAATGGCATGTTAGTTTTCTTCTCGGTTGTTTAGATACAGATTAGTCGCTGGGTTTTTGCGATACTTACATTCAACTGAATTGTTTATTTAATGCGCTGCGAGCCAATATCTATGTGGCCTGCAGAGCATGTATATTGATATATGATATAAACCAAGCATGAAACTTTATTAAAAGCGCAATCTCGAAGGTGTATAATCAACGTTCTGTTTTAAAGTTCTGATTTGGGGCTGACCAGGTTTCGACGTGGGTTACAAAGCAGTGCAGGGCATACCGAGGCTCAGATTACCTCGTAAATACAGCTGAAAAAAGTATAGTCGCAAACGACGAAACTTACTCTCTAGCAGCTTAGTTCTGTTAGACGCTGCACCAGCTCTCCCGTGGGTTGGATTGAGGTAACTCATACGCAGTGTCATATACACGGGATACGTTTTACGTTGGGCCACTTAGCGTAGAATTAACCTTAAGGTAGCTCGTCTGTACAGCGCTTGTCTGTTGGTGTGGTGCAGATTAAACTAAACAACAAGGCTAAGTATGTAGAA
>JANOQW010000014.1:0-2574 GCA_031422335.1 Methylophilaceae bacterium | reverse complement strand
GTCATTCTGAACGCAAGTGAAGAATCCAGTTTTTTGTAAATTGAAAGCTGGATCTTTCGCTACGCTCAAGATGACGGTTTAGTGTGAATTACTTTTAATTAAATCAACATGCGTTATCATACTGTTTTTAGCACAAATGAGTAACCTTATGGCACGCACTGTACACTGCATTAAACTCGATAAAGATTTAGACGGCATGGATTTTCCGCCTTACCCGGGCGAGCTAGGCAAAAAAATCTACCTGAACGTCAGCAAAGAGGCCTGGGCAGCTTGGCTAAAACAACAAACCATGTTGGTGAACGAAAACCGCTTAAGCTTGGCCGACCCAGCCGCACGTAAATATTTAAGCGAACAAACCGAGAAATACTTTTTTGGCGATGGTGCGGATACAGCGAGTGGGTATGTGCCGCCTAAGGCATAAGTAATCTGAATTTTTATGATTAACGACCCAAACACTGAACCACTCTTAGAGTGGAACCGCCTCGCAAGAGAAAATGCTGAGAATGCAATTGTCTCATCTATGTTTGAAGCAACGTCCCAAACTAGTGAGCCTTTAGAAACTTTCACAACATGGTTTCTTGTTGGCGCAGCAGCTATCGCTTCTTTTTTAATCACTACCGCAGACAAACTTATTCCATTATTGGGAAAAGAAGGTTTCATGGTATGCGGTGGACTGCTTTGTATTTCTTGTTTTTTTGGTCTGCTATCCAAAATATACGCATTACGCTGCAATATTGACAATAAAATAAATTCTAATATAAAAAGAACATTTTCAGAGCATTTATCCAAATACGAAAAAGAAGAAGAAGAAATTAGAAAAGGGGCTGAGTTCTGGGGGATTAATCTTGAAACAGGAATTCGACTTGATAGGGTTCTAGCAGAGTTCTACAAACCGCTCCCACGATTTATCGGATGGTTGGCCATGAGGCAGCTAAAGAAGAACGCATCGAATCCTCAAATAGGCTACCTGCCTCAAATTAAGAATCATTTCAGGCAAAGCGTATTTGCATTTTTGCAAGCTATATTTTTTCTGGGCTTCTTAATTTCTGGGTTTGTTTTCGCTGTACTTTGCAGCTCGTAGGGCGAATTAGTTTACGTAATCCGCCGCATGAAACCTAACATTCGGCGCAATACGCTACGCTATTGACGCCCTACAAAATAAAAAACAACGCCTCTGTAATCCAATATCCATGCGGCTTACAGAGGCATTAAAATTTCACGCACTTATTTTTTGTAAGTTTTTACGCCATCTGCAGTCGCCAGCAACAACACATTGGCTGGTCTTGCAGCAAATAAACCGTTGGTGACTACGCCGACAATTTGGTTGATTTTTGCTTCCATCGCAACTGGGTCTTCAATGTTCAAGTTCCACACGTCTAAAATCACGTTGCCGTTATCGGTGGTAAAGTCGCGCAATTTTGGTTGTCCGCCCAGTTTTACTAACTCGCGCGCGACGTAGCTTTTTGCCATCGGCAATACTTCTACTGGTAATGGAAATTTGCCCAACACTGGCACGTATTTGGTTTCGTCACAAATACAAATAAAGGTTTTTGCCACGGCTGCCACGATTTTCTCGCGCGTTAGTGCGCCGCCACCGCCTTTTAGCATGTGTAGATGCTCGGTAATTTCATCCGCGCCATCCACGTAAATATCTAAGCTATCCACTGCGTTTAAATCGAATACTTGTATGCCGTGGCCGCGTAAACGTTGGGCTGTAGCCTCACTGCTGGCAACTGCACCTTCAATTTTGTGTTTTACTTTTGCCAGTTCTTCAATAAACATATTGGCGGTAGAGCCTGTGCCCACGCCGATAATGCCTTCTTTTACGTATTGCACTGCCGCTGCGGCGACTTGTTGTTTTAGTTCGTCTTGAGTAAATGCCACGATGCTTCCTTAAAAAACTTTATAATGTTGATGATGCCATATGATACACCGCAACCAACTACTTTATAAATAAGCAATGTCCATAAATTACAGACAAAAGATTGAAAACTCGCGCGTGTACGACGTGGCAAAAAACACGCCGCTGGAGTTTCAGCCGATTTTATCCGAACGCATTGGCAACCGTATTTTATTAAAGCGCGAAGATATGCAGCCGGTGTTTTCTTTCAAGCTACGCGGCGCGTATAACAAAATGGCGAATTTGGCGCCTGAAATTTTAGCGCGCGGCGTGATTGCTGCCAGCGCGGGCAACCACGCGCAAGGTGTGGCGCTGGCGGCGCAAAAGCTGGGTTGCAGAGCCGTTATCGTCATGCCAACCACCACGCCTACTATTAAAATAAATGCTGTAAAAAGCCGTGGCGCAGAGGTTATTTTATTCGGCGATAGTTATTCTGACGCGCTGGTACGTGCTCTGGAGCTAGAGAAATCTGAAAAACTTACTTTTGTGCATCCGTATGACGACCCAGACGTAATCGCAGGCCAAGGCACGATTGCGATGGAAATTCTGAATGCCCACCCAGAACCAATCGAAGCGATATTTAGCTGCGAGGGCGGCGGTGGCATGTTGACTGGCAAAGCAGCGTATGAAAAAGCGCTAAGGCCAGAGATAAAAGAGATTGGCGAAGAAGCACA
>JANOQW010000013.1:0-144341 GCA_031422335.1 Methylophilaceae bacterium | reverse complement strand
CGGCAATGCACTCAACAACATCATGACTGGCAATGCTGGGGACAACAGCTTAGATGGTGCAGCAGGTAATGACACCCTGATTGGTGGGGATGGTAATGACACCTTGATAGGTGGTGCAGGTATAGATGCGCTTAACGGTGGGTCTGGGCAAGATGTATTTGTGTTTGATACTGCACTCAATGCCTTAACTAACAAAGATACCATCCAGGGCTTTAATGCGGTAGATGACCAAATTCAACTGGATGGCTCCATATTCAGTGCAATTGGCACAACATTGAATATAAACCAATTTAGAAGTGGCGCTGGTTTAACAACTGCAGCTACGGCAGACCAACGTATTATTTTTAACACTACAACTGGCGCGCTTTTTTATGATGCCGATGGTATTGGTGGTCAAGCGGCGATACAGTTTGCCACCCTGACTGGAATTGTAGGGTCATTGTCAGCTGGAGATTTTAATTCAGGCAGCTTGATTAACGGAACCGCAAGTAATGACTCACTAATAGGTGGCAGCAGTCGAGACTTTATATACGGCCTCAGTGGCGCAGATGTAATTACTGGGGGAGCTGGAATTGATTTTATTGATGCTGGATATGGAAACGATCTACTTATTATTAACTCAGCAAACGAGCACTTGGCCGTAGAGTTCAATACAGACTGGACTGATACAGGAACAACTGATAGCCTTTTATTTAGCTCAACAATTGCAGGCGATACATTAAGGCTATTTACAGGTGATACAGGTATAGGGTATGTGTCAATTGGTCGACTTGTCGGGTCTGTGATAGATGACACAGGAACCGCCGCAGTTAATATTGACTTGTCAAACTTTGTAAATGTGAATGGCTCATTAACTTTTGGGCTAAGTATGGCAGGTAATAATGGCAATAATGTTCTAATAGGCACGGCTTATGGAGAGCAAATTTCAGGACTTGGTGGTAGTGACACTATTTACGGTGGTGGTGGAGATGACACTATTTTCGGAGATTTTAGATCAAATTGGACAGATGGGGCTGAAATAATATACGGTGAAGACGGAGACGATAAGATTTATTTAGATGGTGGTCATGATCGTGCATATGGCGGCAATGGGCGTGACGTAATAAGAACATTCGGTGGCGATGATTATTTAGATGGGGGTGAAGGTGAAGATTATATCGAAGCACAAAGTATGTTTGGTACCACCACAATAATCGGGGGAGATGGTAACGACTACTTAAGAGACAATGGGTCAGCTGCTACTTTGATGCACGGAGGTAATGGAAATGACATATTTACTGGATCTACAGGCACAAACTCTTTATTTGGTGATAATGGGGACGATATATTGATAGGCCGTGATGCTAAAGACAACTTGAATGGTGGTGCGGATAATGACTCCCTTACGGGTGGCAGTGGTAATGATATTCTAACTGGCGGATTGGGTGTTGATACTTTTGTTTGGAATCTCGCAGACAAAGGCGCAAATGAAAGCCCAAGTGTAGATAAAATCACCGACTTTAATTCAACTGAAGATAAATTAGATTTAAGAGATTTATTGGTTGGCGAATCTAGTGGCAATATATTGAATTTTCTAGATGTCACCACCAGTACCACGGCAGGCGTCACAAACACTGAAATTAGAATCAGTAATGGAGGCGGGTTTGCCGGTGGCAATTATTCTGCCGCTGCAGAAAACCAGCATATTACATTGGCGGGAGTTAACTTGCTAACTGGGACAAATGAAGCAGACTTATTAACTAGTTTAATTACTCAAAATAAACTCATTATTGATATTTAAACTTTTCATTAGCTAGTTTTAAAAGGCCAATGTAGCTGCTTGACCTTTTTTACATAAACTCCTTCAACAGCGTTTTAACCAGCTCAACTCTGTGATTAAAACTACCCAACTGCACCGTAACTCTTAATTTATCAGGACCATTCATGCGGCAACGGCGGTCGCGTTGCAACAAGCTCACCAGCTTCATCGGGTCTAGGTCTGCTTTAATATTAAATTGTAGTTGAATCGCTGCGTCACTCGCATCAATTTTAATAATGCCGAGCGGTTTGGCGGCAATACGCAGTCGATGGCAGGCTAGCAAGGCCTCTGCAGGCTCTGGCAGCAAGCCAAAGCGGTCGATTAGCTCTTCTTGCAACGTATCCAGCTCGTCATCGTTACTGGCATTGGCTAAGCGTTTATACAGCACTAAGCGCTCATGCACATCGGGGCAATAGTTGCTAGGCAACAATGCTGGCGCATGCAGATTAATTTCAGTCGTCACGCCAAGCGGTGCATCTAAATCTGGCTCTTTGCCTGCTTTAAGCTGCTTCACGGCGTGGTTGAGCATATCAGAATACAGTTGAAAACCAATCGCTTGCATCTCACCACTTTGTGAATCACCCAACAGCTCGCCTGCGCCACGAATTTCTAAATCGTGCATGGCCAAATGAAAACCTGCGCCTAAATCTTCTAACAGTTGAATCGCATCTAAGCGTTTTTGTGCTTGTGGCGTGATTTTGCGGTGTTCATCAGTGAGCAAATAAGCATAGGCTTGGTGATGGCTTCTGCCTACTCGGCCGCGCAATTGATGCAGCTGCGCCAAGCCAAACATATCGGCGCGGTTCATAATAATAGTGTTGGCGGTAGGTACGTCAATACCCGTTTCGATAATGGTGGTACACAACAACACATTCGTGCGCTGCTGATAAAAGTCGCGCATCACATGTTCCAGCTCACGCTCACGCAACTGGCCGTGAGCTATGGCAATGCGCGCCTCGGGGATAATTTTCTCCAGCTTTTCTTTTTGTACAAAAATGGTGTCAACTTCGTTATGCAAAAAATAAACTTGGCCACCGCGTTTAAATTCGCGCATTACTGCTTCGCGAATAATGCCGTCAGAATAATAGGTATGAAAGGTTTTAATGCTGAGACGCTTTTGCGGCGGTGTGGCGATGACGCTAAACTCACGTAAGCCTTCCATCGCCATGCTAAGTGTGCGCGGAATCGGCGTTGCGGTGAGCGTTAACACATCGACTTCTGCGCGTAGCGCTTTTAGTTGCTCTTTTTGGCGCACGCCAAAACGGTGTTCTTCATCTAAAATCGCCAAGCCTAAGTTTTTAAATTTCACATCTTTTTGAATTAAACGATGCGTGCCAATGATAATATCCACCTTGCCGGCAGCCAAGTCTTCTAGTGCTTGCTTTTGTTCTTTGGCACTTCTAAAACGAGAAATTTCGGCAATTTTAATCGGCCATTCGGCGAATCTATCGCAGAAGTTTTGAAAATGCTGCTCGGCTAATAGTGTCGTTGGCACCAACACGGCTACTTGCCTGCCACCCATTACTGCGACAAAAGCCGCACGTAATGCCACTTCTGTTTTACCAAAGCCAACATCGCCGCACACCAGCCTGTCCATCGGGCGGCCTGATTGCATATCTTTGATGACGTTTTCAATGGCTTCTAATTGGTCGGGCGTTTCTTCAAACGGAAAACCTTCGCAGAATGCTTCGTAATCTTTGAGTGAAAGCGTAAAGGCATGACCGCGCCGTGAAGCGCGCTGGGCATAGAGATTGAGCAATTCTGCTGCGGTGTCGCGGATTTGTTTCAGCGCTTTTTTCTTAGCTTTTTCCCACTGGCCAGAGCCTAAACGATGCAGCGGAGCACTTTCTGGCGGGCCACCTGAATAACGCGAGATTAAGAATAATTGCGAAACAGGCACATAGAGCTTATCATCACCAAAATATTCCAGCAGCAAAAATTCGGTTTCACCTTCGCCAAAATCTAAATTCATTAGCCCTTTGTAGCGCCCTACGCCGTGCTGCTCGTGTACCACAGGGTCATCCATACGTAACTCTGACAGGTCTTTGAGCATGCCCTCTGTATTGCGGGCTTTTTCTTTCTCACGTCTGCGCTGCTGGCGCACTGTGCCAGAATACAATTCAGATTCGGTAATTAATACAGCATCATCGTAAAAGCCAGCATGCAATGGCGATACACCTAACATCACTGGCGCGTTGCTGGCTAAAAAATCCGCCCAAGTTTCACACAAGTCAACATGCACGCCATGCTCGGTAAAAAGCTGCAACATGGTCTCGCGACGGCCTAAGCTTTCGGCGGTTATTAATATGCGCTTTATTTGGACACTGCTAGATTTTAAATCTATAGTCGCCGCATGAATAAAGGCTTGCAGCTTATGTAAAGGATGCTCGGCGCGACGTTCGATGTCTAAAGCAGGTAATGCATTAGCTGGTTCATGCGTCAGTGTGAGTACAGCAAAGCGCTGCGTTTGCGCAAAAAAATCGTCTGTTTTAATCAGTAAAACATCAGGCTTTAAAATTGGCCGCTCAGGGTCATGTGCCAGTAATCTATAACGCGAATTAGCATCGGCCCAAAACTGCTGCGCTGCTTTATCATTATTGCCATGCAGGCAAATTACCGCATTGTCTGGCAAATAGTCTAATAAAGTAGAAGTCTGCTCAAAAAATAGTGGCAAATACCATTCTATACCGCCACTGGCTACGCCTTTGCTGACATTTTTGTAAATGGTGGCGCGTTGCGGGTCGCCCTCAAATTGTTCGCGAAAATTGCTTCTAAAAGTGGCAATGCCTTTGTCATCTAGCGGAAACTCGCGTGCAGGCAATAACCTGATTTCTGGTACGGGGTATAAGCTGCGCTGGGTATCCACATCAAAGGTGCGGATACTCTCTATCTCATCATCAAATAAATCAATGCGGTAAGGCAACACGCTGCCCATGGGGAACAAATCAATCAGTCCACCGCGCACACTAAACTCACCGGGTGAGATGACTTGCGAAACATGGTGATAGCCCGCTTGCGCGCACTGATGACGCAAGGCTTCTAGATTAAGTTTTTGCTTTTTGGCCAGCATAAAACTGTGCCCCGCCAAATAAACCACAGCAGGCAGACGGATGAGCGCAGTGGCAATGGGCACAATGACAACATCGCACAAATTCTGGCTAATTTGGTACAGTGTGGCCAGTCGTTCAGAGATTAAATCAGGATGCGGTGAAAATACGTCGTAAGGCAGCGTTTCCCAATCTGGCAGCAAATTCACCACCAACTCAGGTGCAAAAAAAGGTAACTCTTCTAGCAAACGCTGCGCCTCAAACGCGTTAGAAGTAATGATCACCAGCGGCGTTTTTTGCTTAGTTTGAATTGTGCCAGTTTTTGAGATAGGTGTTGTATTAAGGCGACATGCAAGTGATGCTAGAGATAAACTATCTAAGCCATTGGCAACATAAGAGAAACGACTTTTTTGGCCGACGGACGGCGCGGATAACTGCATATGTAGGCTTGAAAATGACTTGGTTTAAAGGTGAATTTTGCCTATTATAACCGTAAGCGTGCCTTACTATTTAAGCGCTTTAATAAAAACAAAAATAAAATTTAGGGGAATATTTCTATGGCAATAACGCCTATCAACGATAAACACGCTGTGGCCATACATGCCGCCAAATATGTCAAGAATGGCATGCTGGTCGGCTTGGGTACTGGCTCTACCGCCAATTATTTTATTGAAGAGCTGGCTCGTCGCCAAGTAGAAGAAAACTTAAAAGTCACCACCATTGCTAGCTCAAATGTGAGCATGATAAAAGCGCAAAGTTTGGGCTTGAATGTTATTGCGCTGACACAGGTAGCCGAGATAGATTTATATGTAGATGGTGCCGATGAAATTACGCCAGACATGACGCTGCTAAAAGGCCGCGGCTACGATTTGGTGTTAGAAAAACTACTGGCAAAAGCGGCTAAACAATTCCTTGTGGTGGCCGATAAAAGCAAATTGGTAGGCCGTATCGGCACCAATTTCGCCATCCCGATTGAAGTAATGCCAATGGCGTGGAAGGCTACCAAGCGTAGCCTAGAGGCGGCTGGCGGCGTAGGTGACTTACGCCAAAATGCTGCCAAAGATGGTTTAAGCGTGACATCTCACGGCAGCTTGGTGCTAGACATGAAATTCGACCCTACTATTTCAGAACAAGCTTTAAACCAGCTCATTAACAATACCCCAGGCGTAGTAGAACATGGGATTTTTTACGGCCTGACTAGCGCAATTTTAATTGCCGAAAATGGCCATGTAGAAGAACGCTGGGACTAAGGCTGCTTCTTGTCTAAACTAAATTTTATTTTGTTGGCGTTTTTGTTCACGCTTGTTGGTTGTGAAAAACCGAAGCAAGAACCAGCGTCCAAGACTGCTGCGCCTGTCGTTAAAAAAGATAAAGTCATCACGTTTGTTACTATTAACAGCCCCAATACTTATTTTGTGGATGGCAACAATGAGTTTGCCGGACTGGAATACGATTTAGCCAAGTTGTTCGTGCAAGAGCTAGACGATGGTACACAATTAAAATTCATTGTCGAAAATCACATCGACCAAGTGCTGCCCAATCTCATCAACGGCAAGGCAGATATTGCAGCGGCGGATATCACTGTGACCGAAACGCGCAAAAGGCGCATCGACTTTAGCAGCCCTTACCAAGATGTGCAGCAGCAAGTGGTGTACAACAAAGCTTATGTTAAAAAGCCACCAAAAAATTTAAAAGATCTCATCGGGCAAAATATTTCTGTGCCCGCTGGCACCAGCTTTGCCGAGCGTTTAAATAAATTACATATTGCAGAGCCAAGCTTGTTTTGGGAAGAGCGTCGCGATGTGGATTCGGAAAAACTTATTTATGAAGTAGCCAATGGCGAACTAGATTTCACCATTGCCGACAGCCATTTGGTAGCCATTTTGCAGAATTATTATCCCAATTTAGGCGTGGCATTTTCAATTGGGGAGCCAGAAAAAATTGCTTGGGCCATCTCCAAAAGTGCAGACCCGAAACTACAACAAAAAGCTAACGCATTTTTTACCAAAATTAAAAATAATGGCACGCTACGTAACTTAATCGATCGCTATCATGGCAACGCAAAACGCCTTAACCCATTAGATATCAAGACTTTTTTAATACGTAGCAATACACTTTTACCAAAATACAAACATCTGTTTAAACAAGCGCAAGAAATTACTGGTATCGATTGGCGGCTATTGGCGGCGATCAGTTATCAAGAATCACATTGGGATACTTTTAATACTTCACCCACCAACGTGCGTGGCTTAATGATGTTAACCGAAGCCACCGCCGACCAAATGGGCGTTACCGATAGGCTAGACCCGAAGCAGAGCATTCCCGCAGGCGCAAAATATATTAGCTTGCTGGTTGATACCATTCCTGACCGTGTGCCCGAGCCAGACCGTACTTATATGGCGCTGGCATCTTACAATATTGGCTATGCGCATGTGGAAGACGCACGCGTGTTGGCGCAACGCTTAAAACTTAATCCAGATAGTTGGGCTGATGTGAAAAAAACCTTGGTGATGCTAAACAACCCAGATTATTACGTGAATGCCAAATATGGTTATTGCAGTGGCGGCGCACCCGTCATTTTTGTGGAATCGATACGCAGTTATCACAATATTTTATTGCGCTACCAGCCCGCACACAACTCTGGGCAAGATGCTTACAAAGTTGCTAGTGAAAAGCAAATTTTGGCGGCTAATTTTTAATTTTTATTTAAAAAATACTTTTAGTTTATAAAGCACTTTTATATTCTATAAAAACAGGCCTGAAAGCCAATATCCATGCGGTCTGCAGGCTATCTGTTTTGCGGATTTTTAAGTAACGCTGAGCTTTTGTAGCCCTTTCATGTAAGGCTGCAACACTTTGGGAATAGTGACTGAGCCATCAGCATTTTGAAAGTTCTCTAACACCGCCACCAGCGTGCGCCCGACTGCCAAGCCAGAGCCATTCAGTGTATGCACAAACTCGGTTTTGCCTTGTGCATTTCTAAATCGCGCTTGCAAACGGCGTGCTTGAAATGCCTCACAATTACTGACGCTAGAAATTTCACGATAGGTATTTTGCGCGGGTAACCACACCTCTAAATCATACGTTTTAGCTGCGCCAAAACCCATGTCACCGGTACATAAACTTACCACGCGGTAAGGCAGCTCAAGCGCTTTTAAGATATTTTCCGCATGGCCAACCATTTC
Source organism: Methylophilaceae bacterium (assembly GCA_031422335.1). Lineage (GTDB taxonomy): Bacteria > Pseudomonadota > Gammaproteobacteria > Burkholderiales > Methylophilaceae > Methylotenera_A. Next base: position 136,311 of record JANOQW010000013.1, on the reverse strand, counting down.
TTCCAGCGCTTCATAGCTTTTGTCTGGATGCACAATTTGCACCATCTCAACTTTATCAAACTGGTGCTGGCGTATCATGCCTTTGGTATCTTTGCCGTAGCTTCCTGCCTCGCTTCTAAAACATGGTGTATGCGCAGTCAATTTAATTGGCAAAGCTTCCAGCGGCACGATTTCATCGCGCACAGTATTTGTGAGTGTGACTTCAGAAGTTGGGATTAAATACAATTTGCTGTCGTTATGTTTGAGAGAAAATAAATCTTCCTCAAATTTTGGCAATTGACCAGTACCAATTAGCGTTTCTGCATTCACCAAGTAAGGCGTATAGCATTCTTCGTAGCCATGTTGTTCAGTTTGAGTATCCAACATAAACTGTGCCAACGCACGATGCAGTTTAGCAATACCACCACGCATCAACGTAAAGCGTGCACCAGAAAGCTTTGCGCCAGTATCGAAATCTAAGCCCAGTGGTGTACCGACATCGGTATGGTCTTTGATTTCAAAGTTAAACGTGCATGGCGTGCCGACTTTACGCACTTCCACGTTTTGCGTTTCGTCTTTGCCTTGTGGTACGCTTGTATGGGGCAGGTTTGGTGCATTCAGCATCAAGTTTTTTAATTGATCTTGAATTTCTGCTAGTTTTTGTTCACCTTCTTTTCTCTTTTCGTCCGACCGTACACTCCGAGCCATTTCCTCTAAAACTTCTTGGTCATCAGGGCCGTGACCAGCCGCTCTTAACGAGCCAATTATCTTTGAGCTTTGGTTCTTAGATGCCTGCAGAGTTTCAGTAATTGTCTGAATTGTTTTTCTATGTTCCTCAAGTTCGCTAAATTTCACGAAATCAAACGAAAATCCTCGCGCACTTAATCTGGCCACCACATCTGATAAGTCTTTTCTTAATTGCTGAATATCTAACATTTAATCTCTCTACTTTTTGGCTTTTTTGTCTAATTCTTTACGGTCTAAATCTTTAAGGTGGGCTAATTTTTCGCTTATTTTACCTTCTAAGCCGCGCGGCGTGGGCACATAAAACTGCGGCGGTGCGTTTTTACTTTCATACAGCTCGTCTGGGAAGTAATCTACACCCACCGCATAAGCCTCTGGCTCATTGTGCGCATAACGATATTCTTTGCCGTAATCTAAAGCTTTCATCAGTTTGGTCGGTGCGTTTCTAAGGTGTAACGGCACTGGCCGCGATTTATCATCACTGACAAAAGCTTTGGCTTGATTATAAGCGTTGTAAGCGGCGTTACTTTTGGGTGCCACAGCCAAATAAATCACCGCATTGCTCAGCGCCAGCTCGCCTTCGGGTGAGCCAAGCCGCTCGTAGATTTGGCAGGCTTCCAAGCACATGCCCTGCGCACGCGGATCGGCCAAGCCTATATCTTCTATCGCCATACGTACAATGCGCCGACCTAAATAGAGTGGATCTGCACCACCGTCTATCATGCGTAAAAACCAATACAAGGCAGCATCTGGATTGCTACCGCGCACCGATTTATGCAACGCTGAGATTTGATCATAAAACGCTTCGCCACCTTTATCAAAACGGCGCATTTTACTGGCCATGGTAGTTTGTAAAAATGCTTCGTCTATATTTTTGACCTCAGCGCCAGCAGCCGCATGGAATAAGGACTCTACAAAGTTAAGCAAACGCCGCGCGTCGCCATCGGCGTAGGCCAGTATTTGTTCTTGAACAGCGTCAGTTAGCGTAATCTCTGGCGCGATTAGGCTGCGCCCACGTTCCAACAGTAGCGCCAGTTCTGGCTCGCTCAAACTATTCAGCACAAACACTTGCGAGCGACTGAGTAGCGCGCTATTCACCTCAAACGATGGGTTCTCTGTGGTCGCACCAATAAAGGTAATTAAGCCACTCTCCACAAACGGCAAAAACGCATCTTGTTGGCCTTTGTTAAAGCGGTGCACTTCATCTACAAATAAAATGGTTTTACGACCATGCTGTTGCAAAGTAAGCTCTGCGCGCTCTACCGCATCGCGTATATCTTTAATGCCAGAAAGTACAGCAGAAACGGCGATAAACTCAGCATCGGCAGTGTTGGCGATTAAGCGCGCTAATGTGGTTTTGCCCACGCCTGGTGGGCCCCACAGTATCATTGATGGCAACTTGCCTGATTGAAACGCGACGCGCAATGGCTTGCCCTCGCCTAACAAATGCGTTTGGCCGACTACTTCATCTAGCGTTTTTGGGCGCAGACGTTCAGCGAGTGGCGCTTGTGGATTGACGTTTTGGAATAAGCTATTCAAGGTGATTTATTATACCTTGAGTTAACTTTTGAGACTATTTGAAAGCTAAGGCTCTACCAGCTAAAATCTTTACGCACGTTTACCGATAAAATACTGCGTTCAAAGCCATTCAACTCAATATTCGATTCATTTTTGCTGTAACTAAATTGTGGCTTTACTAACCAAGTCTGCGCTGGGATAAAATTTAAACCAAATGAGACATCATATTGTTTATCTTTACGTTTTTTAAAAAATATGGGATCAGTTTCATCGTTATTGCGATATTCTGCCGCTAACGAGCCGAACGCTTGCCATTGTGTATTAAAACTGAGCTGCCCGCCCAAACGCAAACCTGTCAAATGTTGGTCTAAAAACTCAAAATCGCTATCTAGCACATCCTCTTTGCCGCCATACAAGCTGGCAAATAGCACTGGGGTGAATTTGGCTTTAAAAATGTGTCCTGCATTTACACCAAATATGGTTCTATCCGCGTTACGTATGCTGTTATCGACAAAATTTAGCCGTGAGTACTGCATAAATAGACCAGCTTGATTGCGCTCATCAATGTTATGTAACCATTGCACGGTGGCGCCATAAGCACGTCTAAAAGCATCGCCATCTAAATAAAAATGATTATTCTGGAATGCAATGGAATATGTACTTTGCGCATGTTTATACTGCAAGCCTGCGTTTACATCGTAAGTGCGGGTATCAAACTCTTCTGACAGATTTTTTTTATCATTGACAGCAGCAGAACCAAAAGCAGAAAGCTGCAAATTAAAGGGATGACGCACAGAAACGCCACCCGCTAAGTTATTAAAAGTGTCCGATTTTTCTTTGCCACCACCACCCAAATCAAGTAGCGCACCCCCAAACAAAGGCACCGATACTGAGTTTAGGCCTGGCGCACTACTCACATTAGAATCGTAGCCTAAACCGCCTTCCAAATAGGCGCCAAAGGTCGTCGTGGTACCTTCTATTTTATCGATGGCATTGAGTAATTTATCAATGGTTTTTTTGGTTTGTACGTCAGGCGCTTGTTTTAATACATTGTTAAATTCTGCCTTAGAGGCATCAATTTCGCCCAATATAAAATGCGCCTTAGCCATCTCAGCACGTGCGTCTTTATTGCTAGGGTCTAGCGCTAATACACGCTCTAGGGCAAATGCACCGCGCGAGGTATTGCCACTTTCCACGCCTGCCACGCCAAATAAATAATCGTAATCAGTATCGCCAGCGCGCTCAGCTTCAAGCGGCTCTAGTAGTTGATAAGCCGCGTTAAAATCGCGCTTTAAAATGAGTTTATTCGCTTCTGCTAGTACGCTATCTTGTGCCGCTAATGCTGGTACCGAGAATGCCGCCATGGCAGCCAGCATACAAGCTGCTAGCATTGACTTAAATTTTGGAAAGACTGAGTTCAAGAATATTATTATTCGAAAAAGTTGTTTAACAATAACAAATTACCGTACATTAATAAAGTTATTACTTAACATGAAAGCGTTGATTTACATCGTTGTTGTGCGCGCACAACTGTTGAAAATATCTTATTTGAATATGTTTTATTCACCCACCACATCTACACCCTTGGGTGGTGTAAATAAAAACGTAGAATCTTGCAGCACCGGGTTGCGCTCTACTAAGTCAAAGGTAATATGTGTAATATGGTTAAAGCTGTCATACAGCTCCATTTTACGTAGCTTGTCGGCCTTAAAACCAAGCAGTACACGGTCGAAGCCACTTTCTTTATCTTTAGGAATCGCTAACACCCAAGTCAAGCCATCTTTACGCGTAGCATTTTTTAAAGTGAAGCTTTTTTCTACCGCCTCGCCACCTGCTAACATGGCGGCAGGGCTAGAGCCTAGCGTTTTACTTAGCTCGCGAATGGTGACTTGTTGCAGCTCAGTATCAAACAAAAAAACCTGTTTTCCATCACTCACAATTTGTTGCTCGTAAGGTTTTTTATAATCCCAGCGAAATTTGTTGGGGCGCTGCAGTTGCATGGTGCCATCTACCTCTTGCACTTTGCGACCTTTATTATCATTCACCACTTGGCTAAATTGCGCGCGCATGGTGCTGGTGTTATTAAAAAAATCACGCAGGCTGGTGACGCCGTCTGCAAATGCCAAGTTTGCAAATACCGTCAAAAAAACCAACAAAAATTTAGTCTTCACTCATACCACCTTTAGCTAACACTTCTCTATTGCCATTACTCTGCATGCTCGACACCAAGCCTGCGCGCTCCATATCTTCTATCAACCTAGCCGCACGATTGTAACCAATGCGCAACTGGCGTTGTACCGATGAAATACTGGCACGGCGACTGCTTAGCACGATAGAAACCGCCTCATCATAAAGTGGGTCTTTTTCAGATTCACCATCACTGACATAATCACCTGCTTCGCCGCCTTCAGTTTCATTGGTCAAGATACCTTCAATATAGTTTGGCTCGCCCATGGCTTTTAGATGGTTCACCACTTGATGCACCTCGTGGTCACTCACAAATGCGCCATGAATACGCACTGGGTAACCAGTGCCAGGCGGCATGTACAACATATCACCCTGACCTAGTAACGCTTCAGCACCCATTTGGTCTAAAATTGTTCTTGAGTCTATTTTGCTAGACACTTGAAACGAGATACGTGTGGGTACGTTGGCCTTGATTAAGCCGGTAATCACGTCCACCGATGGCCGCTGTGTTGCCAGCACCAGATGAATACCAGAAGCGCGCGCCTTTTGCGCTAAACGCGCAATGAGCTCTTCTACTTTTTTGCCCACCACCATCATTAAATCGGCCAATTCATCAATCACCACCACAATCAACGGCATTTCTTCCAGTGGCTCAGGTGCGTCAGGTGTTAAGCTAAATGGATGCGGGATTTTCTGGCCTGCTTTTTCGGCATCCTTAATTTTTTGGTTGTAACCCGCCAAATTACGCACACCCAGTGTTGACATTAATTTATAACGCCGCTCCATCTCGGCCACACACCAATTCAGCGCGTTGGCGGCTTGCCGCATATCGGTTACCACAGGCGCCAGTAAATGCGGAATACCTTCATACACTGAAAGTTCGAGCATTTTTGGGTCAATCAAAATCATACGTACTTGGCTGGCATCCGCTTTATAGAGCCAGCTTAAGATAAGTGCGTTAATGGCCACAGATTTACCCGAACCGGTGGTGCCCGCCACTAATACATGTGGCATTTTGGCTAAATCGGCCACGGCAGGCTTGCCTGCAATATCTTTACCAAGACAAATTGTTAGCGGCGAATGCACGTCTGCGTAAGCTTGGCTGCTCATAATTTCAGACAAGTAAACGATTTGGCGTTTAGGGTTAGGAATCTCTAAACCCATATAGGTTTTACCTGGAATCGTCTCTACCACACGCACACTGGCAACGGACAAGGCGCGCGCTAAATCTTTCACCAAATTGGTCACTTGACTACCTTTTACGCCAGCGGCAGGCTCAAGCTCATAGCGTGTAATCACCGGCCCAGGCTGCGCAGACAGCACTTTTACCTCAATGCCAAAATCCATCAACTTTTTCTCAATTAAGCGTGAGGTAAAATCTAAAGTTTCAGCAGATGGCAGCTCGACCGTGTTATTGGCCTCATCTAATAAATGTAGCGGTGGCAGGGTTGAATCGCTATCGGATGTAAACAGCGAAGTTTGTTTTTCTTTCAACACGCGTTCACTTTTGGCAATTTCCACCACTGGTGCTTTAATCTGCACTGGCTCGCGGTCTTCAGTGCGTTTGCGCTCGCCTTCTATAAATTCCTCGCGTTTTTGTTCCACCACTTTGCCGGCTTTTCTGTCTAGCCAATCGTGATACTTATTATTTGCCCATTGGTAACTGGTAATTAAGCTTGCGCCCAATCTTTCGGTTATCATAATCCACGACCAACCCGTGAATAAACTAAAGCCGATTGCAAACAATAAAAGCAAAATCATGGTAGAGCCTGCAAAACCAAACATGCCCTGCAAGCCAGTATCCACGGCACTTCCGAGCATGCCGCCAGAACCCAATGGCAGCGTGGCTGGCAGCGTGATTAAATGCCCCGCCTCTAGGGCGCATGAGGCAACAATCAGTAACGCAAAGCCGACTAAATTGAATACTAAAAACGGTCGTTCAGATATCGTGAGTTCTAAGCGGTGATACATAAGCCACACGCAATAAATGGCCAGTACTGCCCACCACCAAGCCGAAAATCCGAATAAATACAATAACATATCGGATATCCACGCCCCTACCGCGCCGCCCGCATTGTGAATCAGCGCAGCTTCGCTGGCCATGTGCGACCACGAGGGGTCCTCGCGATTGTAAGTAAGCAGAATAACCGCCAAATACAAGCCAACTAAGATTAAACCTAGCCACCAAGCCTCGCGCACTAATTTTGTGCTATGAATTTGAGAAGCAGACGGTGATGGCGGTGCCTGTAAGCGGCCATTGACTGGGGATGATTTTTTATTAAAAAACAAGGTAGTGTAAGCCTTAAAAAATACTAAATATAAAAAATTATCTTATTAGTATAACAAAATCAATTTGCCTAAAGTGTGCCTAAAAACTAAAATAGTGTTTTATTAAAAGCTTATTTGTTTGCAACTTAAAATCGCTACTTGAAAAGTTGTGTTGTGACACCACTTTTAACTCAACCACACCACATTAAGAAAGCTGCATTCCATGTCATCACGTCACCAAAAATTACTTATTTTAGGCTCAGGCCCTGCAGGTTATTCGGCTGCCGTTTACGCTGCGCGCGCCAATTTAAAGCCAGTATTAATTACTGGTATTGCGCAAGGTGGCCAATTGATGACAACGACTGATGTGGATAACTGGCCTGCCGATGCCGATGGCGTGCAAGGGCCAGAATTAATGGAGCGCTTTCAAAAACATGCCGAGCGCTTTAATACAGAGATAATTTTTGACCACATTCACACCACGCACTTAAAAGAGTCACCGATTCGCTTGGTTGGCGATAATGGCGAATATACGTGTGATGCGCTGATTATTGCCACTGGCGCATCAGCGCAATATTTGGGGCTAGCTAGTGAAGAAAAATTTAGCGGAAAAGGTGTTTCTGCTTGCGCTACCTGTGATGGATTTTTCTATAAAAATCAAGAAGTTGCGGTGATAGGCGGCGGTAATACAGCGGTGGAAGAAGCCCTCTATTTAGCCAATATTGCCAGTAAAGTAACATTGGTACACCGCCGCGATAAATTTAAAGCTGAAGCGATTTTGGTGGATAAATTGATGGCGCGCGTGGCAGAAGGCAAAATTGAGCTAGCTTTATTCAACACATTAGACGAAGTGCTGGGTGACGACAGCGGTGTGACTGGCATGCGCATTAAAGACACCAATTCTGGCGCTGCTAAAGAAATTAAGCTGCAAGGTGTGTTTATTGCCATTGGCCACAAACCGAATACCGATATTTTTGCAGGCCAATTAGAAATGGAAGGCGGCTACATTGTCACACACGCTGGCCGCAAAGGTAATGCCACGGCGACTAGCGTGCCTGGCGTGTTTGCGGCAGGTGATGTGCAAGACCATATCTATCGCCAAGCAGTGACAAGCGCCGGCACTGGCTGCATGGCTGCTCTGGATGCTGAGCGCTATTTGGATAATTTGAAATAAAAAAAGCTATATATAGTTAATAATAATCGGCCTGCAGACCAATATCCATGCGGGTTGCAGGGCAGTTAATTTTATAATTTGAAATCGAAATTTCATTCGTGATCCCGACTTTCGTCGGAATCACGATGTGGTAAGTTTTTAGGATTAAATGACTTTTGGACTTGTATGGCTAACGCAAACCAATCATCTAAAAACAAGGCGACACTCAACGCAATCCCCATTACCAAAGCGCAAGCCAACGCGCTTAAAGCCGCCAAAGAACAAGCGCAAATATTAGCCAAACAGCAAATGCAACAACAACTGCTAACAGAAGCGCAAACAACAAACAGCGAAGCCAATTTATTTCAAGCAGAAGTCAGAAACGCGCGCCCACTCAATATCGATGTACCGCACTCCGAAAAAATTTACCCAAAACCCATTGCCAAGCAGTTTATTCGTGACGAAAAACAAGCACTTAAAGATAGCTTAAGCGATGACTTTTACCCGCTGCATGAGCTAGAAAGTGGCGAGGAACTGCTGTATTTACGTACCGGTCAATCGCCCGATGTGATGAACAAATTGCGGCGCGGGTTTTGGGTGGTGCAAGCACACATTGATTTGCACGGCTTAATTAGCGACGAGGCGAGAGCTTATGTGGCAGAGTTTTTAAGCGATTGCAAAAAACGTAATATCCGCTGTGTGCGCATTGTGCATGGCAAAGGCTTAGGCTCGCGAAACCGTGAGCCCGTGTTAAAAAATAAACTACGACATTGGCTGATACAAAAAGATGAGGTGCTGGCCTACGCCCAAGCCAAGCCTGAAGATGGCGGCAGCGGCGCAGTGATTGTGCTATTAAAAAGCCAGTAACCGCCGCTTAGAATGCACAAGCAAAAAACATCGCCCTGCAAACCTCATGGTCATTAGATTAAATACAAGTGGCTTGCAGAGCATGTATTTAAAGCTATAGATATTTAGTGCTGATTTAATTTGGCTAATACACAAAATTAGCACATAAAAAAATGGCTCCTAGGAGCCATTTTTAAGAATTCTGTCGTACAAAAGTAGTTTCAGAATCCGTTAGTTTGAATGCAGAGCAAGCTCTGCAAAGCAATTAAGCCTTCTGAATGTTAGAAGCCTGTTTGCCTTTTGGACCTTCTGTCACGTCAAAACTAACGCGATCATTTTCTTTCAAACTTTTGTAGCCGCTATCAACGATAGCTGAGAAGTGTGCGAATAAATCGTCACCGCCTGCATCTGGGGTAATGAAACCAAAACCCTTAGAATCATTAAACCATTTTACAATACCTGTTGCCATAATATTACTTTCTTACTAAAAAGGGAGGCACCCAAAAAAGTCTCCACTAAATAAAATAGGTCCGTTAGGACCTGAATCATTAAAAATGTAAACGCCTAAGCGCCTTTATATGGATTAATCATTCGCCTGTCAAGCAATATCATCAAAATAACGCAAAAAACTCACAATTGATTGCATATTTGCGCCCGCAAGACTATACTGCGCCTGCATTTGTGCGTGATGTTGTTTTTTGTTCCTAGTCACGTTTACAAACTTAGCTAAAGCTAAATTATTGATGGGAGCCCATGCGTGGCAAAAGAAGAATTAATTGAGATGAACGGCGTGGTAGATGAAATTTTACCTGATTCGCGTTATCGCGTAACGCTAGAAAACGGCCATAAATTGGTGGCTTACACTGGCGGCAAAATGAAAAAAAACCATATTCGTATTTTGGCGGGCGATAAAGTCACGCTAGAGCTTTCACCATACGACATTAATAATGGTCGCATTACGTTTAGGCATATTGAATCTAAAACGCCTTATACACCGCCAAAAAGACGCACTTACTAACAAAATAGAGTGAAAAGCCAGCGTCAGTGCTGGCTTTTTTATTGCCTGCAATTTTTATAGAATTTTTTAAGCAAACTTGATGAAAAATTTAGAAACCGATGTGTTATTAGTGGGTGGCGGCATTATGAGCGCCACGCTTGGTATGTTGCTGCAACAACTTGATCCATCACTAACCATTACCATGGTAGAACAGTTGCCAGAGGTGGCATTAGAGAGCTCTGACGCGCTAAATAATGCGGGCACAGGCCATGCAGGTTATTGCGAGCTAAATTACACACCACAAGCTGATGATGGCAGCATTAACATCAACCGCGCGCTAGAAATTAACGCCGCATTTGAAGTTTCTTTACAATTTTGGTCGCACTTGGTGAGTAATGGCGCCCTGCCTGCGCCTACGCATTTTATTAATAAAACGCCGCATTTAAGCTTTGTGTGGGGCGATAGCAACATAGCATTTTTAAAACAACGGGTAGATTTACTAAAACAGCACCATTGTTTTGCCGATATGCAATACAGTGATGAGTTTACGCAGCTGCAAGCTTGGATGCCATTGATGATGGCAGAGCGAAGCACAAAAGAAAAAATGGCTGCAAGCCTTATTGCGCATGGTTCAGATGTCGATTTTGGTGCCCTCACCCGACTCATGGTGGCGCATTTAAAGTTGCAGCCAAGCTTTACGCTACTCACCCAAACCAAGGTTAAAAAGTTAGATAAAGTGAAGGCGCGCGAAAAAGATAACCGCTGGCACGTCAAGCTGTTTAACTTAACAACAAAACATGCCAAAACCATCAATGCTAAGTTTGTGTTTTTAGGCGCTGGCGGCGGCGCATTACCCTTGTTACAAAAGGCCGATATTGATGAGAGCAAGGGATATGGAGGCTTTCCAGTCAGCGGGCAATGGCTTATTTGCAATAATCAACAAGTCATTGCACAGCACCATAGCAAAGTATATGGCAAGGCCGCGCTGGGTGCGCCGCCGATGTCGGTGCCACACTTGGATACACGCATGATTAACGGCCAGCGCGCTTTATTGTTTGGGCCATTTGCGGGCTTTACTACCAAGTTTTTAAAGCAAGGTTCTAAGCTAGATTTAATGAAATCAGTCAAAGTGAGCAACTTAAAAGCCATGCTAGGCGTGGGGAAAAATAACTTAGACTTGACCAAATATCTGGTCAAAGAAGCTTCGCAAAACCATGAACAACGCATGGCGGCCTTGCGCGAGTTTTTACCGCAAGCTGATAGCAAAGATTGGAAATTAGCCAGCGCTGGCCAGCGCGTACAAATTATTAAAAATTGCGAAGAAAACTGGGGCAAGCTCGAATTTGGTACAGAAATTGTGGCGGCCAAAGATGGTACTCTAGCCGCCTTATTGGGCGCTTCTCCTGGCGCATCGGTCAGCGTGCAAGCCATGATTAGCGTGATTGAGCGTTGCTTTGCTACACAGTTAAAAACGTCTGCTTGGGCAACAAAATTGCAAATTTTAGTGCCTTCTTATGGCCAATCTCTGGTTGAAGACGCTGCGCTATTAAAGCATGTGCGCAAATACACTTTAAAGACACTAATGTTGCAATAAAGCAATATATCAGTCTGCCAATTTAAATATACCGACTTGTATATTGCGTACAAATAGTTAATGCGCTATTGTTACAGCAGTTGTAACAGGAACAATAGATCATGTCTGAATTTGAAAGTTTGCATTTAAATAAACATCTTTGTTTTGCGCTTTATACTGCATCGCACGCGCTTGTGAATAGCTACACACAGCGTTTAAGCGAAGTGGGCTTAAGTTATGAGCAATATTTGGTGATGGTATTGCTGTGGCAACACCAACAATTATCAATCGAAGAGCTAGCAGAAAAGCTCTATTTAGACCAAATTTCAGTCACGCCCATTATTAAATCACTCGAAAACGCCAGCTTGGTGACACGCACGCACGGCAACCAAAATAATCGCGTTGTAGTAGTCGCACTCACTGTGTTGGGAGCCGAAATTAAACATAAAACCAGCCAAATTCAACAAAAAATGGCATGCGAAATTGGTTTAACTCAGTTAGAACACTTAGAACTGCGCGAAAAATTAGACAAACTGCTAGATAATTTTAAAACCCGCGTACAACGCACCGACGATTGGGTGAAAAATCTGCCTGCAGATTTGTAAATCTTATTTAATTTAACTTAATTTTTTTAGAATTAAGTTATTTTTTAGCCAAGCTGCGCTGGCGACGCGCTTCATACAAGCAAATGCCGCTAGCTACGCTCACATTCAAACTCTCTACACTACCAAACATCGGTATCATCACCAAGGCATCGCAAGTTTCAGCGGTCAATCTACGAATACCATCGCCCTCTGCACCCAATACAATCGCAATTGGTCCATCCAGCTTGGTGTTTAACAGGCTAGCCGGTGCCGCCATGCCATTTGGTGCGTCTAGCGCGGTTCCAACTACAAACACGCCTGCGTCTTTTAGCTCGCGTAGTGTTCTAGCCAAATTGGTCACGGCAATAAACGGTACCGTCTCGGCGGCACCGCTGGCCACTTTTCTAACCGTTGCATTTAATCCCACTGCGCGATCTTTTGGGGCTATCACTGCATGCACGCCCATCGCGTCCGCTACGCGCAAGCAGGCGCCTAGGTTGTGCGGATCTTCCACGCCATCTAGCACTAAAAAGAACGGTGGCTCGCTTAAATCGGACTCTAAAATATCGTGAATATCTTTATAAGGGATGGGCGTATCGACCACGCGCGCCAGCACGCCTTGGTGCCGTCCATTCATGCCAGCCAAGCCGTCTAAACGCGCCCTATCCACTTGCATGGTGCGTACATTGGCCACTTCGGCCAAGTTGAGCAAATCTTTCATGCGCGCATCGATGCGGTCTTTATCAATCAAAATCTCTTCTATGCTGGTGGCATGTTGGCGCATGCGACTTAATACGGCATGAAAGCCAAATAAAATACGTGCGTCACTCATTCGCTGCTTCTCATTTCTTCATTGACTGATTTACTCAACTGTTTAGTTTTACTCATCGTTTAGGCTTACCTTTATTTTTATTACTTTTATGACTACTTTTAGAAGATGGCTTAGATGTTTGCGCAGCTGGCTTGGCCACTTTTTTGCCGCCACCACTACGATCATGCTTAGCTTTTTCTAGCGCGCGCGTGCTCAGCGGTTTAAAATCAGCACTTGTTTTTTCTCTATTAGCGCCTAAGGTGTTACTTTTACCTGCCCTAGAAGCCGCATGGATATTGCCTTCTGGAGCATCTTTTTTCGAGAGATTAGTTTTTAAATGTGATGCATGACTCACCAAAGTAAAATCAATTTTGCTGGTTTCTAAATCCACCCGCGCCACTTTCACTGTTAGTCTATCACCCAACCTAAAGCGCGCGCCAGTGCGTTCGCCCACCATTTCGTGGCGCGCTTTATCATAATTAAAATAGTCATTACCTAGCTCGGTAACATGCACCAAACCCTCCACATACACGCCATCTAGCGCCACAAACACGCCAAAAGCGGTCACACCGGCCACGGTGCCTTCATACACTTCGCCAATTTTATCCTGCATGTAATAACATTTAAGCCAATTATTCACGTCGCGTGTGGCGTCATCGGCGCGGCGCTCGGTCATGCTGCAATGGGTGCCTAAATTATTCCAATCACTGGCTTTGTATTTTTCGCCATTAACAACCGCTTTAATGGCGCGATGAATGAGCAAATCAGGGTAACGACGAATAGGTGAAGTAAAGTGTGCATATGCCTCGTAAGCGAGGCCAAAATGGCCCACATTGTCTGGGCTGTACACCGCTTGCTGCATAGACCTTAACAAAACTGTTTGCAATAATTGCGCATCTGGCCGCTCTTTAATCAGCTTCATCAGCTTGCCGTAATCTTTAGCATGTGGTTTATCGCCACCCGTCACACCAAAACCCACTTCGGCCATAAAGGTGCGTAGTGCTTCTAGTTTCTCTGGCGTTGGCCCTTCGTGAATGCGGTACAGCGCAGCATGTTCGTTTTTGCTTAAAAAACCTGCTGCGCACACATTGGCAGCCAGCATGCATTCTTCTATCAGTTTATGCGCCTCATTGCGGCCAGTTGGTACTATTTTCTCAATTTTTCCATTATCATCAAAAATCATCATGGTTTCGGTCGATTCAAACTCAATCGCACCGCGCTTTTCGCGTTGATTTAGCATCAGCTTAAATAGTGCATGTAAGTTTTGCACGTGCGGCATAATATGTGCGTATTCTTGTGCTGTTTCACCCTGCGGATTTTCTAGCATATCCGCCACTTTGGTGTAAGTCATACGTGCCTTAGAGCGCATGACTGATGGATAAAATTTGTAAGAGTTGACGATTCCCGCTGCATCAATTTGCATATCGCATATCATGCACAGCCGCTCCACATCTGGATTCAGAGAGCACAAACCATTCGATAACGCTTCTGGTAACATAGGAATCACACGGCGCGGAAAATATACCGAATTACCACGCTCAAATGCATCTTTATCCAGTGCATCGTCATGCTTCACGTAAAAACTTACATCGGCAATAGCTACCACCAAACGCCAACCTGCGCCTTGCTTCTCGGCAAACACAGCATCATCAAAATCGCGCGCTGTTTCGCCATCAATGGTAATCAACGCCATCTCACGTAAATCGATACGACCTTTATAATCAGCGGGCTGTACTAATTTTGGAATATGCTCGGCTTGATTAATTGATGCAGGCGAAAATTGATGTGGTAACTTGTGTTTTCTTAATGCAATTTCAATTTCCATGCCGCTATCGGCATAGTTGCCTAAAATTTGCACCACCTTGCCCATCGGGTGTGCGTGCGCAGATGGCTGTTCAGTTAGCTCCACCATCACCACTTGGCCTGGCTTGGCACCCATATCTAAATGATATGGAATCAAAATATCTTGGTTAATGCGCTTGTCCTCAGCCGCCACAATGGTGACGCCTTGGCCTTGCACCACCCGGCCGACCAAATTTTTAGTACTACGTTCTAGCACCTCCACAATTTTGCCTTCTGGCCTGCCCTTTCTATCTAGTCCGCTCATGCGTACCATAGCGCGATCGCCATGCATCACTTGCGCCATCTCGCGCGGGCCTAAAAACAAATCATCAGGGTGTTTAATTTTGTCGTCTGGCACCAAAAAGCCAAAACCGTCTGGGTGACCCATTACTTTACCTGCAATGGCGTGTATCTTCTCTGTCAAGCACAATGCACCTTTGCGATTGCGCATAATTTGTCCTTCGCGCTCCATCGCATTCAAGCGCTTGTTAAAGTTATCGCGTTCCTCAACACCAATGTCTAGCAACGTGTAAACTTGCTCTACAGACAGCGGAATACCTTGATCTGCCAGCAATTGCAGCACCAGCTCACGGCTTGGCAGCGGCGTTTCATACTGCGCGGCCTCTCTTGAGGCATGTGGATCATTATTTCGTTGATTGGGATTATGTTTTTTTGTTGACAAGTTATTTGCTTTCTATAAAAATCGGCACATTTTTTTATTTATGTCGTTTCAGCTATAGCGGTTACAACTGTATAATTCGAGTATGCCCAGATGGCGGAATTGGTAGACGCGCAGGTTTCAGATACCTGTATCGAAAGATGTGGAGGTTCGAGTCCTCTTCCGGGCACCATGTTACTAATTCGTAATTGTAACGCTAATTGTAACCTTGTGGGTTTTGTGATTGCCAACGCCAGGCATCACGACAGATGTCTGATAAGTCAAATTTAGTCTCCCAGCCTAGTTTTTTCTTGGCTAAAGTGGCGTCTGCAAAGTATATGGCAATATCACCAGCGCGCCTTGCGGTAATTTTGTAAGGAATTTTAATGCCTGTGGTTTTTTCAAAAGTGCTCACCAGCTCTAACACGCTATAGCCATGGCCGGCACCTAAATTCACCGTCATTAAACCGTTTAAATGTTCGTCAATATATTTAATTGCCGCCACATGCCCCAAAGCCAAATCTACCACATGAATATAGTCGCGGACTCCAGTGCCATCAATCGTAGCGTAATCATCACCAAAAATATTCAACTGTTTTAATTTTCCTGCAGCCACTTGCGTCACATAAGGCAACAGATTGTTCGGCACACCATGAGGATCTTCGCCTATCATACCGCTTTGGTGAGCGCCAACAGGATTAAAGTAACGAAGCAAAGCGATGTTCCAACGCGAATCAGCTGCGCTTATGTCCTCTAAAATTTGCTCTACCATACGTTTAGTGTGACCATAGGGGTTAAATGGGCTCAAAGGCGCTGTTTCTGCAATGGGTTCAGTGTCTGAAAAGCCATAAACTGTGGCAGATGAACTGAACACTATATTTTTAACATCAAAATCAGCCATTACTTCAAACAAAGCTAAGCTACCCACGACATTGTTATCGTAGTATTTAATCGGGTTAGCGACCGACTCACCGACCGCCTTTAAGCCTGCAAAGTGAATTACCGCATAGACTTTATACTGAATAAAAATTTGTTTTAAAACAGCTTGATCTCGCACATCACCATGAATCACATCTACAGACTTGCCAGTAATTTTTTGCACGCGTTGAATTGCCTCAGGCTTGCTGTTGCTAAAGTTATCTAGCACCACCACCTGATAGCCAGCGTTTAACAGCTCTACGCAAGTGTGAGAACCAATATAGCCAGCACCGCCAGTCACAAGTATTTTAGTCATTTAGCTGGGAATGAATTTGGGAAGCAATGGGTAATTTAAGCGAACAAAATCCATTAATACGGTATCTGCTTCCGCCTCACTTTTATGCACTGACGTGGTAAATCGCACAATCGCGCCATCTGTTCTGTTTATTTTAATCGCATCATATAGCAAAGCAAATTTCATGGGAAATTCGTTTGATAAATCTCGCCCACGCTGGTGAAACCAATAATACATGAGCTGCTTAGATTCGCCTTTACTAATCAGCATACGCGTCACTTTGAAGCTGGTTTTACTGTCTATCGCAATTTCTTGCAAACGCGTATCTGTAATTTCCCAGCCGCCGCCAGGTATGCAAGCTTTAGGTGAATGTGGCACAAACTCATTACGCTGAGAATCAGTATAACCATAATACACATCGATATTTGTATTGGTTTTAGTAAAGTTAGCTAAAAAATAGTCTTTTAATTTCAAAGTTTCATCTTCACCGTTTGCAAACTGGTAAGTGCGGCCTTGCCAGCCAGCTAACTGCAAAGGATAACTAGCAAAAGATGTGCGCGATGGTATTATCTCACTTCGGTTTTGTATCGACAGGGTAGAAAACGAAGCCCCCAAAACTACCATCAACCCAATAATGATAGGCGTGTAATGAATGTTAGATTTCACATTGACGTCGTCTGTACGGCCTCTCGTTTCTAAATAATCAAACGAGTCCACTAACTTTCTGTTACTCATTTGCAAACTTATGTTCAGTAATTTAGCCTCAAGCAATAGCAAACCAATACACATCAAAAAAATCACCCAGCCCTCAAAGTAATGCATGAAACCCTCCGCGGCCTCTATGCCAGAATGATTAACGAGGACTGACACGATGGCTATCCTCAAACTGTTCATAACAATACTAATAGGAATACTGGATAAAAATAACGCTGCACGCGCAAAGAATGGGGCTTTATACATATAGCCCATCATCAAACCAATGGTCATCAGTGGGTACATGTAATTTAAGCCACTACAAGCTTCTACTACTTGTAGCTTGTAGGTGCCTAAATCAATCACATTACCTTCTTGATATACGGATAATCCAAGCAAGCGACTAAAGGCGACACCTAAGTTTGAAGACACTAGCTGCATTTTTCCAGAAAGCATCACATCAAACATATAGGGCAATGGGATAACTAAAAACAAATGTAAAAAAGGAACCAATATTTTTTGAATTTGATTGCCAATCATTGTCCAAGCCAAGCCCAAACAAAGCAATAGCATACCGTACTGCACGATAGTGGCAATGGCGCTCAACTCACCTATCGTAACCGCCACACCAGCAACCAGAGTGATTGTAACGCCGACCCAAGCGCCTATATTATGTTTTTTAATTTCAAAGCGCTTTATCCAAATAAGATATAAGGCCATGCAAAATACGAGGGGCGCGTGCGAGTAGCGCTCTTCAGCTAGCACACGACTTAATTGTTCATTTAAAGCACCACGAAAAGTGAATATTAAGAAAATGACTACCGAAAAATACAGTGATGCTCTGGTGTGTTTTTTAAACCATTCAATTGCCTGAATCAAAAAATTCTCCGTTAATTTTTAGCCTTAATTATCCACGCCATATGCTTATTACTCTTAATTTTATTGGTACTCAACCCGCATAGAAAAAACTGATGAATCGTAATTTAGCTAATGATTAAACTAAATCCCCAACACACCATATTCGGTTCTATCCTTAATCACTTCACGCACTAGACCAACATCAATCTTATCTACATTGGTTGAGTAGCCATATACTAACGCCATATCACAAAGGATATTAATACTACGCGGAATGCCGCGTGCGGCCTCTCCTATCAGCCGTGTGGCAGCGGGTGTAAACAAGGGTGTATCTCGCCCCGCCACATGTAAGCGATGCAAAATGTACTTGTCTGCTTCAAATGACTCTAGTGGCGGAATAAAAAAATCAACCGAAACACGCTGAAAAAACTGTTGTAAATCTGGGCGACGCAGTAAATCTCGCAACTGTGGCTGTCCAATTAAAATAATTTGTAACAGCTGGTCTTTGTCGGCATTGATATTTGACAACATACGTAGTGACTCTAAGGCGGCTGGGTTTAAGTTTTGCGCTTCGTCAATAATCAGCACAACGCGCTTACCTTCTGTATAAGATTTAATCAAGAACTGCTGAAAAGCATCATATAAAGCAAGTTGCGATTTGCCTTCATAAGGCTGATTAAAAGCCAACATAATCCAACTGAGTAAATCTTCAATATGCTGATGGGTGTTATACACAATGCCCACGGTCAATTCGTGGCCTAAATTATTAAGCAAATGGCGAACCAGGGTGGTTTTTCCGCAGCCAATCTCACCACAGATTACTGAGAATCCTGCCCGATTCTGCACCCCATATTCCAACATAGCATAGGCCATACTATGACGCAGCCCAAAAAATAAAAACTCAGGATCTGGTTGTATAGTGAATGGTTTTTCTTTTAAACCATAAAAAGCTTCGTACATTATTTTTAATCTCGGTATATGGTTTATAAAGTTTTAAGCAAGAGTTCTGCTTCATTTTTTTGGTCAAATGGTTGATTGCTTGCGTGTTTAATTGCATTCTGCAGCGCTTGTTTAGCTTGCGGCTTATCGTTTTTAGCCATGTATAGTTTGCCCAAGTGATAATGATAAATTGCACCCTCTGGTGATTTTTCTATAGCAGCAATAAGTGCTTTTTCAGCTTCATTGATTTTACCCGCTTTAAAACTTGCCCAACCATAAGTATCTAAAAATTGTGGCGCATGACTATCTTTTAACGCCTTTGCGATTTCATAGGCACGATCAATATTTGCTGCATCAGTACGATGATCAGAAAGTAAGCTGGCTAAGTTGTTAGCTACAATCTCAGAATCAGGGCGAATTATAAACATGGACTCATATACTTTGATAGCTTCGTCATATCTACCAGTGGTCTCATAAATACTTGCTTTTGCTAGTTGAAGGCCAAAATCTTCAGGCGCAATCTCTAGGCCTTGGTCAATTGTTTTTTCGGCTTCAGCAAGCTGTTTCGCTTTGTACTGAACTGCAGAAAGCTGCTGGTAAGCCTCAGAATTAGTAGGTTGCGCTTTTATAATTTCCGAATAAGTATCGCTAGCGCCTTGAAAATTACCAGCATTTGCATATAACTGTCCTAAAATTAATTTTGCATCTACATTATTTGGGTTGGTTTTTAATACATTCACAATAAACGAAAGCGCCTCGTTACTTTTACCTGACTGCAAGTAAGTTCGCACAATGGCAACAATAGGCTGCGTATCATTCGGATCGACTTCATGCGCACGCTTAAATGCACTCAAAGTGCCCGCAACATCATTCTGACTGGAAGAAATTGCTCCTAGAATTTGATCCGAAAGGTTACTTTTATTGTTTACGCTTTTTGCTTTATCCGCCAGTGCTTGTGCGCCTGCAAAATCACCACGCGTAATTTTAGCTTGCGCCAATGAACGCATCACAAAGGCGTCATTAGGATTTGCATCCATCATTTGCTGCAATACTTTCTCAGCACGTGCAGGCTGCTTGCTCCTCGCCAAAAATTGTGTGTAAGGTAGGCCAAAATCAGTTGAAAATTTACCTGCTGCAAAAGCTTTTGCATACTGCTCTTCGGCCAACTCGAGCGCTCCAGCACGCTCGTGGGCTGTAGCCAGCATTAATGCAGCGCCAGCAGAATTAGGCACATCTCTTAATATGGTACGCAAATCTGCAATCGCAGCTTCATAATTTTTAGCTTCAAGCGCAATATTTGCTCTTAGCGTCAGCGCTTGTTCGTTGCGCTTATCTATATCTAAAATTGCTTTGAGTATTTTTTCTGCCGCAGGTTTTTTACCAGTCCGCATCAACTTATATGCCATCAATGCTTGTGCTTTAAAGCCATTATCTGTATCGCCTGCAGTTTGTGCTATCTGCTTTAATAAATTATCTTCTTTAGCTGATTCTTTTTGCACTTGGTATAAATTTACCAATGAGAATGCTAGGTCGTAGTTTTTCGGCGCATTTTTTACATAGCGCTCAAGCTCCGTTCTGCCCGCTACAGCGCCTTTTGTCGCAATCAAAAATCTAATTACATCTAATTTGGGTTGCAGAGACTCTGTTGATACCTGCGCAATTGCACGTAACTGTTGTTCTGCTTCGCCTGTGCGGTTATTTTCTAATAAAAATTGTGCGTATCCTTTTCTAATTGTAGTAGTGTCGGGGAAAATTTTGATGATGTGCAAATAGCTTTTTTCTGCCTCAGCCGTATTAGATAAATTTTCTAACGCTCGAATTCGGATCAATTGTACTGCTAAGTTTTTGTCATCTACAACTAAAGCTTTATCTAAAAATTCAATTGCTTTTGCTTCATCATTAGCCTTTAATCTTTCTGAAGCTAGTACCACATATGCATCTTGATTGTTTGAATCAATTGCTAGTGCAGCATTGGCAAAATCAGTTGCGCCTTTTGGATTATTTAATTTTAATTGAATGGCAGCATATAAATTTAAAGCAGGTACGTTATTTTTATCTATTGCAAGTGCTTGGTTACTTCTTTCTAGCGCGACATCTAACACACCACCTGCAAGCAAAATTTGTCCTGTTTTAACTAATGCGTCTATGTGCTTGGGGTCTTGCTCAAGCACTTTACTCATTAATGCAAAAGTTGCTTTCCAATCGCCTTTACGCTCAGCCACCAAAGCGATTCCGTACATGGCTTTGGTCATATTTTTTTTAATTTGCAATGCATTCTGAAACTCAAGCTTGGCTTTATCAGGACTTTTTTCAAGTAAAGCCATGCCTTTTGCATAGTATTTCTCAGCTTTTTGTTCTGGTGGAGTGCAGGAGGTGATGCTTACAAACAAAAATATTGTGATTAGCCTGCCAAATAAAAACTTACTAAGCACAATATTTCTAAAAAATTGGATCATGGTTTAATTTCTCAAATAAATTCGTAGTAGTGCAGCATTTTATGCATCAAATTAAAACAGTATTTTATGTACTAGAGTATCAGTTTATCAGCAAAATTTGAACATTTGGGGACTAACAACCCATATGGGCTAGTAGGGAGCAAAAACTAGGCCATTTCTGCAAAAATGATTCAAATCTATCCAATTAACGCATTTTGGCTTGAGTGAGGTAGCATATCGAGCAACTGGACGCAGGGCTTAGTTTTGATAAGGTGCTGCTAGAGGTTCGCCAATGAACAAGCCCTGATGCGGCCAGTACACACTTTTCCAATACGCCTCCATCTGTGTCTGTCCTTGCAAATAATTGTATATTAACACTTGCGGATTAGGAATTTTCTGCCAAAAATTACATGGCTCAGATACTGCGCCGTAACTGCCCGTAGCGCCCACTTCTCGCCATTTTAAGCTAGACATCTGCATTTGGTTATACAGCATACCGCCGCCAGAAGTAAGATGATCAGCCACTGCGCCTGGTAAAAAGCTAAGTGTTTCCAGCCCTTTTACAAACTTAGTACCAGTAAAGTAAAACATAATATCTTTTTTATCTTCAATGCTATCTGCATTAATGGTGCGAAAAGACAGCTTTTTTTGCTCTAGTTTAGTTAAATCTGGCGGGTAAAACCTTTCTCTAGGCTGGCTTCTCGTTTTATCTTTCGTTTTAAAAAAATAAGCAGTTGCCTCGTTAGTTTTAAATGCGCTTAGCACGCCCTTATCAATCAAATTTTTTGCCAAATCAATGAAGTTCGTAGGTAACAACATTGATATACGCATATTAAAATCATGTGTATGACTACGTGAGGTGCTGTTAAAGTAAGGGTTCTTTAGCCCACCTCACAGCCTCTACTGCAGACCTTGGGATCGCATCCTAAGGTCACTGCTGGGGTAATTTAGTTGCAGCGCACCGCATAAGGCGTTGTCCACATCGATACAATCACCTGAATGTTTGGCCTCAAATCAGCATAAAATTTATCGCGCACAGGTTTAAATTGTTCTTCGCTAAGCACTTTAATGCCAAGTGGGATACTGACTTTAATTAAATTTTTTGAGGGAATATTTCTTGCATTTAGGTAATAGTCGCCAGCTAGCAAGTATTAGCATCCTGTTCATTTACCACCACCACAACGTCCTCAGCTTGTATGGCAGTAGTTTGATTTTGCGTTAAACTTTCAACTATTGGCACTTCATTTGTTGGCGAAAAAGTCTCTTCTATCACTACGTCATTCGCTAACATGGGATGTGAGTAATAATAGCGTTATCGTTGCACTTACTTTCATTTTATATACGCTTTTATCGATGCAGTAGCCATTCTTTTAAAATTAACCTTGGAAACACTACAGCGTCAATTAAATAGCGCTTAGCCAATCGTCTAGGCTCGGAAAACATGCGGTGAAGCCATTCTAAGCCCACTTTGCGCATCCACAACGGTGCACGCGCTTTTTCCCCTGCCAAAAAATCAATGGTTGCGCCAACGCACAAAGCCACTTTTACTTGGATATGTGGGGCATATTGTGTCACCCATAACTCTTGTTTGGGCGCACCCAACCCCAGCACTAGCAAATCTGCATCACTGTTATTTACAGCGTCACAAATAGCTTGTGACTCTTTTGGTTTTTTGTCAAAGCCAAAATTTGGGCTTAATGTGCCCACCACCTTCACAATGGGCCACTTTTCAAGAATATTTTCTTTCGCGCGATCTGCAACCCCTGGCATTGCGCCAAGCAAAAATACTTTTATTGGCGTTTTGCTGGCCTGAGCCACATCAAAAATAGCGGGTACTAAATCACTGCCTGGTACAGTACCAGGAATGTTTAGCCCCAGCAGACTAGCTGCCCACACCACTGGTTTACCATCTGTTACCACCAATGCAGCTTGCTTATAGGCGGCCTGCAAGCCAATATCCACCTGCACTTTGACGATGTGATCTACATTGGGCGTGACCACAAACTTGCAGTTTTTTTCCGGTTGACGTAACCATTGCATGATAATGTCAACGGTTTCAGACATAGAGTATAAATCGATTTCCACACCGAATAACGTCACCCGCCTGTTAATAGCGCTTAAGTTAGTATCTAAACTTGTCATGCAATCCCTTAAATTAATCGCGCTTTGAGCGCACCCACTCGACTTGGCGATTAATGAAAAATTTTATATAAAGTGGTATTTTAAAGAATGCATAAATCGGCGCATAACATAACTGCTTAAAACTAATAATATCACGCCCAAAACTACTCCATGCCAACATAACAGCGCCCGCCATAGTAATCAACAATATTGAAGCAATTAGCAAGGCTGGTTGGCTAGTTAATAATAAACTGAGCAAAAAGCATGCCGCACATAACAAACTGAGTACCGCTAATGGCGGTATTAGCAAATCGCAAGCCAGCGCTAGCATTTGGCTATTTTTAGTTTTAATTGCCTCATAAAATAAACTTGGCACCTCGTAGATAATGACGCTTAAGTGACCATGTTCCCATCTTGCACGTTGAGAATTCGTCCCTGCCACAGTGGGTGGAAACACACTAGTCACCAATGCATCAGGTAAAAAAAATGGTGCTTTGCGCGCGCGCGTTAAATCCACGCCCAATTTCATGTCCTCTACAATATGACCGCTGGCCAGATTGGATTGAATAATGTCATCCCATAAAAACGCCATCCCTGTACCCATTAACTGGCAAGGCATGCCCAATGCTTTTAAACCGAGTGGCCGTACTTTATTTTTAACCACCCAAGCAAACTGCGCTATGCGTGCTTTTAAACTGGGATTAGATTGCGATTGCATTAGATACAAAGCTTGCACAGGGCGCTGGTTTGCTTGACAAGCACACGCCAATTTGTCTAACACGCCTAGTTCCACAATACAATCAGCATCCACAATTACCACAATTTTTGGCGGATTATGCTTAAGATATTGCAAACCAAAGTCTAGCGCGTAGCCTTTAGCACGTTTCTTTTCATGGCTGCGCTCAATCACATCAGCGCCGAGATTTTTTGCAATCGCCGCAGTTCCATCATTACAGTTATCTGCAACCACTAATAGCCGATCACTTATTGCTAACTGCGGCAAGATAGATTGTATGGCTTCTGTTATGACTAAAGCCTCGTTGTGCGCAGGCATTAATACTGTAAGCACAGGCCTAGTTAAAGATTGTGTCGATTTTGATGATTTAACTAGAAATATTGCTGCTAGCGTTTGTATTAAAAAAAACAAGACTGGCAACAACAAAAATACGGTAATCAACGCTAAAGCAATATCTATCGCTATCAATTGCTGGTTGCCTTGATATGTGTTGCAAGTTTTGCGGCTTCTATGTCTATGTTATGTTGTTGAATCACGCGCTTAAAAGCCGCATCGCCCATTGTTTGCAAGTCTGCCAAAGACGTGCTCAAAGCCTCGCGCATGGCACGCGTTAAATCGCCAACATCACCCGCCACGCATAGCCAGCCATTTTCGCCAGGCTTTACCAGCTCTGGAATGCCCGCAATATAAGTAGAAATCACAGGTCGATGCAGTGACATAGCCTCCATAATCACCACTGGCAATCCTTCGCCAAAACTAGGTAATACTAATGCCTTTGCATCCAAAATATGTGCCCTCACCGCTTCGCTACTTATCCAGCCAGTAATTTTAATTTGGTTCTGTAATGCATATTTAATGATTAAATTTTCAACATCAGCCCGCATTTCCCCATCTCCAGCCAATACCAACTCAAACTCAATACCATCATCTCTCAATTGTTTTGCTGCTTCAACCAACAGCATTTGACCTTTTTGCTCACACAACCTGCCTACACAGACTAAACTAGGTTTTACAGGGATAGCTTTTGCTGGCACATTATAAAAACCTGCCTCTAGTCCACAATGCACCACTTTTATTTTAGGCCAATCAGCAAAGTCAGCCCAACGATAAAGCTGACTGCGCCCGAACGAGCTAATTGCAACAACGAATTTAGCTAAGCTAACTGTTTTACTTAAGCCTAGCGCTAGCGGTTTATCAAACTCCTCAGGACCGTGCACCGTAAAGCTATAAGGCACATCCGAAAGCACGCTCGCTAACATGGCGATTTCTGCAGAGTTTGTACCAAAATGTGCATGGACATGCTGGCTTTGATGCGCTTCTAGCCAGGATAGACATTTGCAAGCTTCTGCTAGATATATTAGGTGATAAAGCAACGATTTATCTGATTGGCGTGCCAACTGAAACATACATTTAAAGGCAACATAAAAGCGCTTAGGCGAAGCTAATTGCGTACTTAGTACAGCAAGTACTAAAGAATTAAGCCCAGCACGCATAACATAATGCGTTTTGGTGCGCTCGTCAATATCTTGCAAATCAACAAGTTGCTCATTCCAGCCACGCAAAGCAATACGCTGCACTTTAAAGCCTTGGCGCTCTAAAGCTAAAATCTCACGCCTTATAAAGCTGTGACTTACTTTTGGATATTGATTGATTAAGTAACTGATGTTCATTTTTTTTTACAACTCTCGCAGGTATGCCAACTGCTGAAGTATTGGCTGGGACATCAATTAACACAACAGCATTTGCGCCAATCTTTACATGAGGCCCAATATATATTTCGCCAATTAGTTTTGCTCCAGCCCCAATATCTATATGCCCAGCTAAAATAGGTGTTTTTGACCCGTCTTTTGTACCAATCGTCACTTGTTGAAAAATAAGACAATTCACACCAATTATCGCATCTGCATGGATTACGATACCGCTAGGATGCGGTATCAATAAGCCTCCGCCAATTTGTGTATTGATTGGGATCTCCGCGCCAGTGATAACACTCCAAAAAGCATGTCTTAACACGGCAATTTTTTTTGTAATAGATCTAAACAGATATCTTGACTGACTTGCGGCTTGGTAGCTACGAATGCAAGCCAATAAAGAGCGTGATGGGTCCCAAGCAAAAAAAGCTTTTTTCTCACGCGACCAATCTGGCGTGGTGATAGATATAGGTTGTTTATTCATGAATGGTGAGTTTGACTTTATTTTTTCTTATATTCAATGAGTTGAGTTGATTTTTTTTGCCAACGATTATAAAAAAACTTAAGCTGTCCTAGCGCTTCAGCAAACTTTCCAATCGTGTGAAAAATAGCTTGTAAACTAGCCACTTTAAATGGTAGCCGACTTTTTAGTACCAATCGCAGCATTTGTAGAGGATAAACTAATAACAATAGAAAACCCAATACTGGCTTAACAACTAATAAAAACAAAATGCTAAGGGGAAAATATAAGCCCCAGCATAAAGCCCGCTTAGATTCAGCCACCCAATGAAATTCTGGTGCCAAACCATGCATATGCCTACCTTCTGCAAATGCATACCCAGCTCGCATCGTACGTGTCCACCATTGTATAAAAGTCGTCATATTTGCATCATGCAACATCATGCGCACATTAATGTGCCATATCTTCCAGCCTTGCCCTCTTAACCTTACGCACAGCTCAGGTTCTTCTCCCGCAATAATTGTTTCTAAAAACCCGCCTGCAGCTTTAAAGGCACTGACACGCATCATTGCATTACCACCACAAGCTTTAACATTGCCTGTTGGCATTTTCCACTCTAAATCACATAACATATTGTAAATGGTTTTTTGTGGAAACCTTTCGCTTAACACGCCACTTACCACCGCTACACCAGGATTTTGTTGTAAAAACTCTACACCCGCCTCGAGCCAACCATGCAGCAGTTCACAATCACCATCAACAAACTGCACAAGTTCAATGTGAGGAAACAGGTTCAATAAGGCTTCGAACCCTGCATTTCTTGCACGGGCAGCAGTAAATGGTGTTGACATATCTAGGACAATTGCATGCACACCCAGTTTTTTTGCAGATTTGAGTGAGTTGTCAGTAGATGCTGAGTCTACATAAACACTAACAGGTATATATGCGTGAAGTGATTGAATACAGCGAATTAATCGTTCGCCTTCGTTCCTGCCAATAATGACTACCCCTAAATTTGACATACTAATTTAGCGTGTAGATTGCTTAGCAAAACCTGTACGAAAAAATACTTGCCATAACAATATGGAGTTTTTAAAAGTTGTGGCTAAGCGAGAGAACTGCATACGGATTATGTATTTAAACAAGTCATACACATCTGCCAAGTGAGTAAGAAAAATGTGACTTAAGACACCAAATATGCCATGATTTTTTCTAAAGTATAATAACTCACTTTCAACGCGCAGCTGGTTAATCTGCCTACTTTTTTGCTCGATTGTATTGTCATATTTTGCACTCTCACCACCGATGTGCACTACTGAAGCATCAGCGAAATATGTAACCTCCCAGCCAGCTTTTTTAGCAGCATAGCAATGATCCACTTCTTCGCAGTATAAAAAATATAGGGGGTCAAACAACCCAACTTGTTCAATCACCTGCTTACGAACCAAGTAATAGCAGCCGGGCACCCAATCGCAAGCTTGTGTTTTGCTTGGGTCCCAATTGACGTCATCAACCAGCTTAATACCTGATAAAAATCGATTTAAACCTAGCCTAGAAGCAAATATATTAAATGGAGTAGGAAAGTAACGGCACGAAGCCTGTAATCCACCGTCACGACCTAACAATTTAACTCCCAATACGCCGCATGTTGGATGAGCTTGTATGTGTTGTAATGTTTTGCTTAAAGTATCTGTTTGCACAAACGCGTCAGTGTTTAGCAACAATACATATTCACCTTTAAGCTTATCTAATACTTGATTATTTGCACGCCCAAAGCCAACATTGGTTTTATTTTCAATTAAAGTAATGTCAGGATAATTTTTTTTGATTAACTCTATAGAATCATCTTTAGACGCATTATCGACAACAAAAACCTCTAACTCAACATTACCTATCGATGCAAACAGGCTGTTAAGTACTTGCACACTCATTTGAGCAGTGTTGTAACTGACCAATATTACTGAAACTAGCACGCTAAACTCTTATGAAACAGAAACAATTGAGGCATCTGCACTTTATTTCCACATATTATTGAAAGAGGTTACTTAATAACGCGCTCAATTTATCATTGACTCTTCTAAAAACCCTGTAAAAAACAGGCGGTGTTAAGTCTTTTAAATAATTATCAAAAGTTAATCTATTCACCTCTTTTTTGGTGGCTGCATCATCGCTTGCCCTGGCTTTATACATTGTCGAGTGCGATACTGAATCTTCATAAATACGCTTTGATGCCGTGTAATAATAGAGTGCGAGCGATTTTCTTGTAACCCCTTCCGGCGTCATAAGCGGGTCTGGATGCCCATGAAAACTATCAGCATCCGTATTGAAAATAACGCATCGATTATAAACAGGTGCAATACTGTGCACTTTGTCTTTCATGGCCTTATCCCAAAGCTCTAACTTTCCACCATAAGCTTCATCCCAGTCTTGATTTAAATAAATAATCATATTAATTCGTCTATTTAAATGCAGTGCTTCATTGATTCTAAAGTCTGCGTGTATACCTAACTTTCCCCCAGCAGAAGTTTCATGGAACCCGCCCCCGACAAAATGTGGGTCAGGAATTAGAGATGGAATAGTCGTCAGTGATTCTAAGAACTGCACAATAGGCGCTGAGTTAAAAAAACCAAACACTTCGCGAGTAAAGCCATTGCAGTCAGCAGGCTGAACTTGCCTTTTATGCAAACCTGCATAACCAAGCTCAAACACTACATCACCCTCTAGTTTATCAATTGGAAAGTTATCATAAATTTTATCTATCACCTCTTCAGGCAAAAAATTATCAATAACTACATGAGGAAATGGCTCAGCAAAGCAGTAGTTGCCGCTCAGAGATTCTCCAAATGCTTGCGCATCTTTTACATTTAAGTAAACCCCATCACTTATCCTTACTGGCAATGTTGCTTGTTGAAACATACTGAAATCCCTTTAAATAATTCCATAAGCTTTTAGAATCATATAATTTATATTATAAAAGCTTTGCAAACAATAGCCTATTTAGAGCAGTATTTGTAGTGCTCGATTAAACAAAGCACCAAAAGCTATGCCCACAAATATAAACGGCAACGTGATAAATTCTTTTTTAACATCTAAAAGATGATGGGCTTTTTTGTAATAAATCGCCATTGGGAGGCTAGAAAAATAACTAATGACAATAGCCCATACAGCCCCGTGTAAGCCAAACTCATGAAAACCTAATGGTAGAAGCAAAAGTAAAGCAACAGTTCTAATTGATATTAGCACTGTCATCAATTTAGGCTTTCCTATTGCCAAATAACCTTGGTCAGCCAAGCTATATCTTAATGCAGGCAAACTTAAAGCCAATATACTCAGCATCCAGCCCGCCTCATCATAGCGTGCATCGTATAAAAAACTAATGATAGCTTGACCAGACATAAACAAAAACCCTGCTAAAAACATAATGCCTACATCAAAAGGCATTCTAAAACGGTAATAAATGCGCTGTAAGTCATGCGGCTTGTCTCTTACTGTTGCACTCAATGCGGGGTATGCCACCCCCGCTAGCAGCTTAGAAACTATCGTAGAAGCGGCCCCCACCATAAAAGCTGCAATATTATAAATGCCTAGCTCTTTGGTAGTAATTAACCCGCCTAGGAGTATTTTGTCGCCGTTCAACGCTAAAACGCCAATAGTCGAGGTTAAAAATATCCATTTGCCGAAATGTAATATCTCATATGCAAACACTTTGTTTATTTTGAATTGGTTACGTTTTTCTTTCAAAATATAATTAACAATGACCGCGCGTACAACGCTACCGAACAACCCACCCATCACTAGTGCCCAAATAGATCTGTAGTACATAGCCAGCAATATCATCATTGTTAAGCTCAGAACCTGGCTAATGAGCTCAATTTTAACTAACTTTGATTGCTGTAAATTTCTGCTAGCCAAAGCTGTCCATGTCGGTTCAAAACCAGCAATGATCATTGATAATGTAGCCACAGGGATAATGTAAGGCAAAAGTGGCTCAGCATATACAGTATCGCTGGGCATCCAGCTTAAAGATTGGGCAATATAAGTGCAAATAGCAGCCAATGCCGAAACGCCCCAAAGCACAAAACCTCTAATTACTTGCAGTGACCATACTGTATTTAAAAATGCTTCATCTTGGCCATTTTTGCTTTGTATAACACTCTGCCTTAGGCCTAAATCTGAGAATAAGGACAAGCTAATCATTAACACGCTGACGATTGACATCAAGCCAAACATTTCTGGTACTAATAGACGTGTCATAATCAAATTACTGATTAAACGTATGACATGCGCAGTCATATGTCCACTAAATATCCAAAGACCAGCTTTGAGAATACGTTGCTTTAGGGGTTTGTTAGATAAAATATTAAATCCAGTACAACAATTTAGTTATATTACAAAACCTATGACGAAATAAGATAGAAACTATGTGATATTCTTGTTATATAGATTATAGCTAAATTATTCAACAATTCTTACTTTCCATACCAATAATGCCTGAACATATCCGCGCCCTCATTGTTATTGTTTTTTTTGCGACTACTGGGTTTGCCTTCGCAAAAAAATTAGTACAACACAATGTTACCAATACAGATTTTAACAAATGGCGAAATGTTTGGTTTGCTGTGGTGGTAACCGCATTTTTAGCGCACAATTTTTGGGTTTATTTGCTGGTTAGCAGCATGTTTATTGTGTTTTTTACCAAGCAAGTTAAAAATAAAATGGCGCTTTTTTTTATTTTATTGTTTGTGATACCGCCAATTGGCTTAAAAATACCAGGCCTTGGCTTAGTCAATTACATTACAACCATTACGCATCCTAGGTTTATCATTCTGCTTATTTTATTGCCCGCCGCAATTTCCATATCTCGAAGTAACCAATTTAAATTTACTAAAATATGGACAGATAAGTTTTTGTTACTGTATTTGTTAGTGGTTGTTGGTTTGGAGTTCAGAGATACCACCTTCACCGACTCACTAAGAAAATGCTTTAATACATTCATCGATGTATTTTTACCCTATTATGTGGCTAGCCGTGGCGTAAAAGATATGCAGCAAATGAAAACAGTCATGGCTGCATTTGTAACTTCAGCCATTGTAATCGCTTTCATTGCAGTGTTTGAAAGTGCTAAACATTGGATACTTTACTATAAACTAGGTGATGCACTTGGCACTGGTAATTTTATGAGCAATTATTTGGGCAGAAGTGGCGAAGTGCGCGCAGTTGCGACGCTAGGTCACCCTATCATTTTAGGCTACTTTATGACTATCGCACTTGGCTTTTATTTACATTTAAGCCAATATATTCAACAAAAAACACTAAAAAGATTAGGTTTTATTTTGATTATTCTAGGGCTACTTGCTCCACTCTCTCGTGGTCCTTGGGTCGGCGCAGCTGCAATGATAGTCGTCTATCTTCTCTACGGCCCCTCCGCAGTTAAAAAAGTTGGCTTGTTAGCATTTGCGGCAATGCTTTCTTTCTTTATTTTATCCGCTCTGCCTGGCGGTCAAAAATATGTAAATCTAATTCCTTTTATTGGCGAAACAGAAAAAAGCACCATTACTTATCGAGAGCAACTATTTAAAAACTCAATGATTGTCATTGACAGAAACCCTTTTTTTGGCTCGAGTAACTACCTTGAAACACCAGAAATGCAAAAAATGATTCAGGGCCAAGGAATTATTGATATTGTGAACTCTTATCTTCGTGTGACGCTTGAAACAGGCTATGTGGGGCTAGCTTTATTTGTGAGTGTTTTTATCAGCACCATACTTAGAGTCCGGTACTACTTGAACATCAATCAAGATAAGAAAAACCCACTACATAATATGGGTAGAAGTCTTATCGCAATCCTAGTAGGCATTATGTTGACTATCGCTACTGCAAGTTCTATTTCAACCGTGCCAATCGTTTATTGGTCTTTAATTGGATTAGCTATTGCTTATGCACAAATCGTCAAGGTTAATTTACAACAAAAAGAAGCTAGTGCCAATTAACTTAAATATCTCACTAACTCTTTTTTTAAATACTCGCCTAATAATTATGGTTATTGATAGAAATATTCATTACGATGGTTGGCGTGGTATGGCGATTGTATTAGTCTTAATTTCTCACTTCCTCACAATTCCAGGGTTTTATTCAGGTAAATTTGGGGTCGCCAGTTTTTTTGTTTTATCTGGCGCTTTAATGAGTAATATCCTGTTTGTGAAAAGAACGCCGTTAGCCTTGTTTTACAAGCGACGGATTAGCAGAATACTGCCTGTTTTCTTTATTTATGTATCTGTAATTTATCTATACGCTTTATATACTGCTGCGCCAGAAGCCTCTAACTACCTCTACACATTAATTTTTTTAAGAGCCTACTTTCCTGCAACACCTGACATGTGGAATTCAGGTATTCCAATTAATCATTTATGGTCGCTAAATGTAGAGGAACACTGCTATATTTTATTAAGTCTTGTAACTTTGATAACTATGCTAAAAAGTAAAGAGCACTACCTGTTGATTCCTTTAGGCTTATGCTCTACCCTTCTATTTGGTTTTTATGTTTATAACCCAGATTTGGCACCACCTTTATTTAAAATTCGTACAGAAGTGATTGCTAGTTTTTTACTTCTTTCAGCGGGGTATTTTTTAATTCGTGATCGTATTGATACCTATGTTTCTACATGGGTAGTGACACTTGCATTTGCACTTTCTGCAGCTTGCTTTCTTGCTAACACGCCTTGGTATTTGACATTTTTGTTAGCACCTATTTTATTGGCATTTTCGTTTCACCACTTATCTAAATTCCCCAATATGATACTTAGCGTATTTGCATGGAAACCGCTTAGATTGATGGGAGTGTGGTCATACTCTATATACGTATGGCAGCATCCTGTTTATTTCTACTATGTAGAACACATAGATGCAATAACTCTTGTGGAAAAAGTAATGTACTTAATAGTAGCTATAAGTATTGGGTTAATTTCGTATTACCTGATTGAAAACCCAATTAGAAATTACATGAACAAATATTGGCGTTAAACACTTTGCGCTATTACAGTGTATTTAAATGTTCACCGAGCCTAATGGATAGCATGGTTAGTGTAAATGTTGGGTTGCAACCCCCACCAGTCGGGAAAACACTACTACCCGCAATGTATAAATTTTTCACACCATGTACGCGCAAATTTTCATCAACCACGCCATCCTTAGGCACAGCAGACATACGCGTAGTACCCATTTGATGGCAATGATGGCCTAATTCTTTAGAGGGTATATCTTTATCTAAAATGTAATCTGCAAGTTGTACGCGTGCAACCTTTAATCTAGCCATTTCTTTGGCTGCTTCAATACCTAGGGTAGAAATAGTGTGAATATCTAAATCGTTATACTTCCAATTATGAATAACTTTGGGGATACCAAAAACATCCACTATCTTGTCAAGCGTAACACGGCTATCTAAATTTGGCGATTGCTCAATCATGCTAGTAATGTATCCGTCACCAACGCAATTAAAATCAATTAACTTTCTAGAAAACTCTGTAGCAGGTTGAGATTTACAAACAAAATTTCTAAGTGCTTGCTTTAGAACACGCGTTCTACCGTAGCTTTCCGCCTGAAAATCTGGATCAAACGACAACACTGCGTTGCCAATTTTAGTTTTTCTAATTAATTCTGGAGATGGATTTAATGTAATTTTTCCGTTTTTCCAAGGCGTCTTATTATCTAGTGCAAATCGTCCGTAGCCGACGCTAAAATGTTCCATGTAACAGCGCCCTACCATATCATTTTGATTGCCTATACCTTGCGTCATTTGCTTATTACTTGCTAATAATAAGCGGGCATTTTCAATAGCACCCATGGCAAGCACATAATGCTTTGACTTAAACAGGAATTTGGTTTTTTTATACGATTTAACCTCCAAGTGTTTAACTGCCCTAAAGTTTTCATGGAGGTGGATGTTAGTTAAATTAGCATTGATAAACAAATCAATGTTGTCTGAACTCTTAAGCTCTTCGTGATATTTCACACCGAACCTTGTAGGTGGACTCATTGCACTCATAAAGGACTTAAAATTTGCACCTTGCCACTTTGGAATATTTAAAAATGCATCTTTGGGAAGGTCTAGCACTTCTTTCGCTAAGTCAAAATATTTATAGGCTTCTAGCCGAGTAATTGGCCAACCAGAGAATCCATCAGATCTCGGCTCGAAATCACTGTCATCAAAATAGGAACATAAACCAGACCAGTGATTAGATGTGCCGCCAAAGTAACGTAAGCGGCAGTTTTCTACTGCATCCCAATCATTTATGCCAATACTTTTACCTTCATATAGTGACTGAGATTGCTCGGTATAAGCCAATGAGCCACCTTCTAGCAGTGCAACTTTTTTACCTTTTGCTGCTAGCACTCTAGCAACACTAATACCCGCAGGACCAGTGCCGCATATACATACATCATATTTTTTAAAATTAAAATTTTCTGGGAGGAGTTCTAAATCAATCAGCATTTTTATCTATTAACTTTGAATAAAATCGGATTTTAGCAGTACCCAGCCGTTAATTATCACAATATCATCATCTAAAAATATTGAGGACACATGATTAAACGGCAAATCTTTTAGCGCTAATGTAAGAGGCAATATGGTGGAGAGCTTTAAAAAATTTCGCTTACTCTCTATGATTGGTGTTAATTTTTTCATTTGAAATTCGGCTAGTAGTAATAAGCTTTAGATTCCACCTCGGCTTTATTAAGCACTACACCTAACAAATTATCTTTTGGCAAATGATGCATAGTTTCATCGATCTCAGCTTGCGTAGACATGCCATTAGCCACTACCAATAGTATACAATCTACTTGCGGAAGCAATACCATTGCGTCATCTGAATTAAGCACTGGAGGACAATCAAAAATGATAATCCTAGAATCATAACGGTCTCTTAATTCTTGGATTAAATTTTCAATTTTCTTGGAAGATAAGATTTCAGAAGATTTTGATACAGGCCTCATCGTTGGCATTACAACCAACCTAGGAATGTCTGGGTTAAACATCGCGTCTTGAACTGGAGATTTGCCAGTTAAATATTCATTCATCGAGTTTTCGGTATGAATTCCTAAATAACTAGCCACTTTAGGTCTGCGCAAGTCAAAATCGACCAAAACAGCTGTTTTTTGTGGTTGGTGTGCAATACTAATTGCCAGATTTATGGATACTAAGGTTTTACCAGACTCTGGTGTTGGCGACACTACTGCGATTGTGCGCCAATTGTTCTCTTCCATCTTTTGTAATATCTGAGTTCTTAACGAATCAAATACACCACTATTTATATCATTTTTTACATGTGCTACGATACGATTTTTTTCTAAATGCGCAGAATCAAGCTTAATTACAGGCGTATTAAGATAGTTGATTTTACTTAGCTCATTTTCTGTATTTTGAAACTTGGCTGATGGCACTTTCTCAGTTGGTAATTGTGTTGTTATTACACTAGTGTTTTGCAACCTTGCTTTTGCTAATGCATCTTTAATTTTTTCCATAGCGCGTCTCTATACAAATTTGGTTAGCAATTTAGCCATCAAAAAATCTAGTGGCATAATCATAAAATGAATGATTGCCAGTACCAAAATAACGAGTGTAGCAATTGAAATTAATACATATTTAGTGGTCTTCTTGGCACGCTTAAGTTCAGCTTGCGTCGTAATATAGGGTATCACCACTAATGGTCGCATTTTAATTAATGAGGTTAAGGACTCCAGCCCTCTAACTCTTTTGTCCAAAGTTTCTAGCAATGCAACTAGACCCAACGCACCAGCAAGTGAGGCGAATATACCCAGCGCAATGATTTTTTTTCTATCTGGTTTAATCGGTTTATCAGGGAAAATCGGTGGTTCTAGTATTGAAAAGCGCTCTGCTTTATTTTCCGATTCTAAGTGTTCTGCAATTTTAGCGTTAACTTGCTTAGATTTCACCTCTTCATATTTGGCTTTAGCGTTTTCATAATCACGCATCAAAGTAAACATGCCGCGCTCAACCTGAGGACTTTGCGTTACCTGGCTTTGCAACTGCCCAATTTTTGCCTGCATACTTCTTTTTTGGTCTGAAATCGAACTTAATCGCACTTTTGCAGCTTCAATTTGTGCTTTAATTTTTGCAACTACTAAATCATTTTCTACATTGTTTGCTGGCACTTTAACTTCAGCAGGGCTTAGCACAGCTTTTTCTAATGTCTCAATTTTTCTTTTTAGCGCACGAATTGTAGGGTGTGTATCTTTATATAATACCAAAGAACGATCTAGCTCTGCTTTTGCTTTATCCAACTCAGAGATTGTTAGTGACTCTTTGCCTACAGACTTTATAGCAGATTGAGTTGATGTTAGCTCTACATCTAAGTATCTCAACTCTTCTTGTGTTGATTTATACTCACGGTCTAGTTCTTTAATGTCAGCATCTACACGCTGCATCATACCCATGTGCATTTCCAAGTGCTCAGGTAATGAATTAGCATTTTTCTGCTTAAAACTTGCAACTTTATTCTCGACTTCTTCTAACTCAATTTTTAACTTGTCTAGCTCTTGTGTTAAAAACTCAGTAGTTTCAGTTGCTCGCTCTGTTCTTACTTTTACATTTTCATCTAAAAATAAAGTGACTATTTCATTGGCTACCTTATGTGCAATTTCTGGTTTAACGTATTCAAACCCCACTTTGAAAGCAATGGTTGCTTTACCGCCTTTAACACCTTGCACATCAGCACTAACTAGCTCTACAGATAACGCTTCACGTAATTGATCAACTAAAGTTGAAGTGGTTTGAGAATCCACTTCATCTGGATACAGCTTATATTTTTGAATAATACGATACAAATTTTCCCGCGTCATTACCCGTTGTTTAATCACTTCAATACGTTCGTCTGCGTAACTAGTAACCGTAGCTTTGACTAAATCAGGAGGAATCTGTTGCGATTCAACCAAAATAGTACCAGTCGATTGATAGACTGGCGCCAGCAACAATGCTGTTGCAATGGATGCAGCTAAAATCAAGCCTGCTACCGCAAGCATTTGTCCCCATCTGCGTTTCAAAATAGATAAGTAATCAGACAGAGTTAGTTCGTATTCCATAGCCATGGTAAATAAATTTTACTTAAAATTCAGGAGTGTTATAGGTGAAGGTGAACCCAATAGTTTCACCATGTGCATTAACGGTAACGTTATCAAGTTCTCTCAACTGCAAGAAAAGACGCATTTGCCAATATTCTGTTAATTCACGAGTATAAAAGCCACTTAACTGTCTAGTCTTAATGTCAGTTACAGTATTATTTTTGCGTAAAATGAAATCAGTCCCAATACGTGATTTTTCTGACAAATCGTATGCATACCCCAAAGAGTAGCGATCAGACTCTTGAAAAACACCAAGGCTACTTGCCGAGACAGTCCGCTCCGCAGACCCACGAAACTGATAACGCTCGCCTAAATAATTAAAACTTGCATTGCCAACTTCACTGTTACCCACATCAGAAATGTGTGTAATCCCAAGCGCAGCAGTAAGATTTAAGTTGGCGCTTGGCGTAAAATTAGCGCCCAACATATAATTTTGAGATTTTATTATGTCAACATTTGACGCTCTATTGTCTAGTTCAGTGTAACCAAACTGGACAAATGGGCTGACGCTCTCAGTCAAAGAATAACTCAGTGATGAGTTTATTGACTTAATCGATAAATCAGTAAAACCTGAGCCGCCACTGAATTTTGTTTTAAGTAACCTGCTACCAAGTGTAAGACTCAATTTTTCGTTTAATAAATGTTGCCAATCTGCACCAACCGATCTATTGGTTGAACTCCCGTCATTCACCACCAAGCCTGTACCATCAAATTCGGTAATACGTGTACTAGTTTTGTTATAGTTTGCAATTAGACCGAAACGGCCACGGTCATAGTCTCTATCCCAACCAATATTGATTGTAGGGTCTTCCCGATCAACCGAAATTTCTTTGTCTGAGGATCGCTGAAATCTTATTGCAGCATTAGAATACCAGCGGTTTTGATCTTGATTAGCAGAAATAGAATATCTGGGCGAAATCGTATAGCGCCAAATAGACTGCGAATCTTCTGACATGATTGGATTTGTGTCAAAGTCAGTGCCAAGCGTGACGGAGGCGTCTTGTAACACCACAAGTGCATTGGCTTGCATAGTGGAAAAAAGAAAAATAAGGGCAGAAAGCCCTTTAAACGCATGCAGTTTCAACTGATTAACTTGATACAAACTTATGACTAATAGATTCACTTAAACAAATTCACATCAAGGTACTAAAATTGTATCGCCATTTTTAAGCATGATGTTTGATTCAAGCTGCTGGCCTTTAATTAGCTTATCGTAGTTGACTGCGATTACAGTCTGGCCATTTGCACCTGCGCGAACGATTTTAATGTCATCCAAGTCAGCAAATCTATCCAATCCACCCGCTTGACTAAGCGCTTGCAACACACTGGTAGGTGCGGAAAGTAGAATTGGGCCTGGTTTGAGCACTTTGCCCAAGATGTAAGCGCGGTTACCTTGGATATTTGACACTACCACAGTTACTTGGGGGTCTGGTAAATATGCTTTAAGCTTTTCAGTAACCAGCTTTTCTACCTCTGGCGAAGTCGCATTCGCAACTTCTACACGACCAGCTAGGGGGAATGAAATACTCCCATCAGGCAACACAATGACTTCTTTTTGCAACGACTCTTCACCCCATACTGACACTTGCAATGCATCACCAGGATTTAATCTATAGCTTGCATCAGTATCAGCCGAAAGTGCCATCCCAGGCAATAATAAACCGCTTAGAAAAACTGTAAAAATTAGTTTTGTATTCATATTTTTCTCCAATATTGAAACAATAATATAAAAAAAAGGACTTGTCGCCCCTTTTTAAGAAAAGCCTAGCCTTAAAAGTGAAATATTGCGAAGTTTTTGAAAGCTTATCTTTTAATACAACAAATTTTAAAAATTATTACTATTCTAATCGCTTATTTTGATAACATTTAGTGAAAGACACAATAGCCCGCTAAGGTCATATTATCAATCTATTGCTGTACTAAATTTTAATTGTACCTACAGGCTTGAATCAATAAGCGTCTTTTCCAGTAAAGGCCATTGTTGTTCTTGCCAAAATGGACAGATCCAGCCAAACTGACCAATTATTAATGTATTCAATATCAGACTCAATACGCTTGGTCATTTGGTCTAGTTCTTTTGTTTCACCTCTATAGCCCCTCACCTGCGCAAGGCCTGTAATACCAGGTTTAATATTATGACGAGCATAATAATCATTAATACGGGCAGAATATACTTCATCATGCTGCACAGCATGTGGCCTAGGACCCACTAAAGACATATCACCCGTTAACACGTTCAACAATTGTGGCAGCTCATCTAGGCTGGTTCTACGAATAAATGCCCCAAGTTTGGTAATGCGCAGATCATCTTTTTTCGCTTGTATCAGTTGAATGTCTTCAGCTACCTGTTGCCCAACATACATACTGCGAAATTTCCAAATATTAAATGTTTTACCATTCCAACCCGCTCTTTTTTGCCTAAAAAATACGGGTCCAGGACTATCTAATTTAACTGCTAGTGCAAGCAATAATAATATTGGGCTAATAAGCAACAGAATTATAAAAGATAGCACTTTATCTTCTATAGATTTGCTGAGCTTGCTAATACCCGTCAGCGGCGTCTCAGAAAGCGTTAATACGGGTATGCCTGCAATCTCTCTAACACTATGATTAATCAGTCTTAATGAAAAAATATCAGGTATCCAATGGATTGAGACATGTTTATCCAGCAACACAAAGTACAGCTCCTCTAGCACCTTAGAAGACTCCAAGGGGGTAACAATATAAATTGTAGTAATACCATGGGTGTCAATTAAATCAGGCAGTTCAGCTACCTTACCGAGCTGAATAGTACGACTAGTAGCATACTCATTTAATTCGGATTTTTGTTCTACTCGATTCTGCTTTAGCTCTTCATCAATCGCAACATTTCCCACTACGTGTTGATTTAGCCAAGGATTTGAGCTAATTTTATGTTCTAGGTAATTTGCCAACTGTCCTTGCCCAACAATAATCACATTATCTGTGACTTGACTGTGTTTATTTAGCTTTCTTGCAGCCACTCTAATAAGTAAGTGAATAGCCGCTTGTACTAAAAAACCGAAGATATAGACCTCAGTAATAACGACACGAGAATAAACTTCAGTTTGTTTAGTCAAAAAAGCTAGTAAAAACAAAGCTAAAAAGCTCAACGTCCAAGCGTTGAACAGACTGAAGATTTTATTGGCAAAATTTTGGCTAGTACGGTAAATTGCATACCGATCATACATCACCGACACCATACCCAATAACACCAACATCAAAATAACGTAATCTTGCGTAATAAAGCCAATGTGTGCGGCAACAAAAAACCAAGCAACTCCAATAATAGCGATGCCATCCAATAAGGGTTGTAATAAGTTGACGAGACCTTTTCTGCGCTGTAGCACAGATCTTGATTTTGATCGAATAACCATGATTTATGCTAGGCGTGGCTGCGCATATTTTGCTACGGCTTGCGCGCGGCAAGACACATCTAACTTTTGAAAAATACGTTTAAGATGGTTTTTAACGGTATTTGGGCTGATGGTCAATATTAAGCCAATCTCAAAATTAGTTTTTCCAGTTTTAACCCAGTGTAAAATTTCATGTTCGCGCTCACTTAAGCCGCCTAACGCCAACTCTTCGACAATATCTTCTTCAGTAATTGGCGCCTCAACACACTCTACACGGCGTAACGCAGCGTCTACATGCGGCATTAACAAGCCTAATACAGAATGTTGTACTTGAAACTCACGCGCTTTGTCAAAAAACACGTAAATACAATCATTTTTGCCACGGGTATCACGCACCCCATATACCAATAGTGAATTCATTGCGGCCAATTTGCGTGTAAACGGTGTTGGTGATTGACTATTAATGCCTGCAGCGTCAAAAAAATTGATGCGGAACCATCTCTCACCGCCGTCTATCCAGCGCTGATGT
This sequence comes from Methylophilaceae bacterium, assembly GCA_031422335.1. Classification (GTDB taxonomy): domain Bacteria; phylum Pseudomonadota; class Gammaproteobacteria; order Burkholderiales; family Methylophilaceae; genus Methylotenera_A. Next base: position 94,969 of record JANOQW010000013.1, on the reverse strand, counting down.
AAGTTGCTCATTAAATAAGAGAAAACCCCTGGCGCGTCATTAAGCTTTTGTGTGCGGATGTCTTCGATATTTGAAGAAACATCAAAGTTAAGTTCACCAGTAGTGAAATCGCCCCATGCAGCCACCAAAACATCATGCGGCAGCAACTGGCTAACACTACCTTGCAACCAATTAAAAAACTCCACATGCTTATTAATTGTAAATGATTTTTGAATAACGCTAAAGACCTGTTCCCAGTTCTGATTGTTGGTAGCCTGTTCCATCACTGCACTCCTCACGATATAGATCGTACTTGATGAGGAGACAAATGCATTTTTAATACCACCTTATAATTTGTATTATTATTGTTTTAAATCAATTAGTTAAAAAATAACACTAAATAGAATGTTATGATTTAAGCTAAAACATCGACAATTATGTCAGCAAACTGACACTTGGCTAATGCTGTAGAAGATTATTTAACGCTTATTAACCTTATTTTACAATATGCTTTTATAATTCTACAAGGCCATAGATGGCTGGTAGGTTGCGCCACCAACCATATATATCCATACCGCAACCAAAGACATAACAGTTAGGCACCGTTAAGCCAATATAATTTGCACTGATAGGTTTTGCTTTATTCAGTAGCTTTTCAGCTAAAACTGCTACTTTCACTTCTTTTGCACCTTGCAAGTGACATTGATCTGCCACCGCTTTTAAAGTCAAACCCTCATCTAGAATATCATCTAATATCAACACACTTCTATTGCTAATGTTATCTTTTGGCATCACCACCCATTTCAACTTATTACCTTCGGTATTGCCGTGGTATCTGGTTGCTTGCACGTAGTCTAGCTCTAGCGCAAAGTTTAGTTTAGGTAGTAATTGACCAGTAAAATATACCGCTCCGCCCATCACGCATAACACTATAGGTGGCTCGTTTGCATAGTCTAAATTTAACCGAGATGCTATTGTAGATATTGCCAAATTCACAGCATCTTTGCAGTGAATTAGCTCCGCATTAAGCAAATACTCGCAGGGGTCGACAGAATGTGTCAGTTTAATTGCTACTTTAACTTATTGAGAGTGGCTAAGTATTGACTAAATTCTTTTGCTATTTCAGGATGTTTTAGTGCAAGCGCTACGTTCGCTTTCATAAAGCCTAGTTTACTTCCGCAGTCAAATCGCTTGCCTGCAAAGCGGTAAGCCAAAACATTCTCAAATCGCATTAAATCTGCAATGCCATCAGTCAGCTGAATTTCTCCACCTTTACCGGGCTTTACTTTTTCCAAGCAATCAAAGATTTTAGGTGTGAGTATGTAGCGCCCTACCACAGCTAACGTAGAGGGCGCATCAGCAGGCTTTGGTTTTTCTACAATGCTGTTTAGTTGAAGTAAATTTTGTTCTATCTCAAACGCATCGACAATGCCATAGCTGGCGGTTTCAGAGGGCAATACGTCTTCTACGCCCAATATACTTGATTGTTTACGCGCAAAAATTTCTGCCATTTGCTTGGTTGCGGCAGGGCTAGCATCAATTAAATCGTCAGCTAAAATTACCGAAAATGGCACATCGCCCACTACTGGTCTAGCGCACAGCACTGCGTGACCAAGGCCAAGTGCTTTTGGCTGGCGAATAAAAATACATGAAACATGTGAAGGTAAAATTGCTTTCAGGGTTTCTAACAACTCAGTCTTGCCGCTGGCCTCTAAGCTAGCTTCCAACTCACTCGCGTTATCAAAATGGTCTTCAATTGAGCGTTTATTGCGTCCGGTAATAAATATCAGCTCTGTAGCCCCTGCCGCTATTGCCTCTTCAGCCGCATACTGAATTAAGGGCTTATCTACAATGGGCAACATTTCTTTAGGGCTGGCTTTGGTAGCAGGCAAAAAGCGTGTGCCTAAACCTGCCACAGGGAATACTGCTTTGGTAATTTTATTCATGGATTCAATTATTAATGTATCGTATTTGTTATTGTACTAGTCGTCGCTGCAAGTTTTGCAACCGGCAGCTCATGCGTGCTTTCTACATATTCTTCCACCCAATTGGTCAATTCTTTTTTAATGATCTCCTCATCCGCCAATTGACAAGAGGCTATCCATTTTAATAGATTTTTGACCCAAAGTGCGTCAGCCGACCTAGCAGCCGCAATGCGCAATTTAGGGTGTGGAGTGAGTTTTGTTAATTCATCATCTGCAAGCAACTCTTCGTATAGCTTCTCGCCCGGCCTTAAGCCAGTGTATTTTATCTTAATCTCGTCTTGTTGAAAGCCCGATAGGCGAATCATATCTTTAGCAAGCTCTGCAATTTTCACCGGTTCACCCATATCCAGCACAAAAATTTCACCACCCTGCCCCATTAAACCTGCCTGCATCACAAGCTGCGCGGCTTCAGGAATCGACATAAAAAATCGAGTGATATCAGGATGAGTGACTGTGACAGGCCCACCTTGAGCAATTTGCTCACGGAACTTAGGAATCACGCTGCCGCTGCTGCCAAGCACGTTGCCAAACCGCACGATGACGAAATGTGTTTTAGATGCATCACCACCTTCTAAACTTTGGCACACCATCTCAGCAAGCCGCTTACTAGCACCCATCACATTGGTTGGGTTCACGGCTTTGTCTGTCGAGATTAATACAAATTTCTCTACATTTGCCAGCATTGCAGTACTGGCCAGCACATGCGTTCCAATCACATTGTTTGATAAAGCTTCAGCCACATTGTGCGTTTCCATCAGCGGCACATGTTTGTAGGCCGCGGCATGAAATACCACTTTTGGCTGATATTCCAAGAATAAACGCTCAACTCTTTGCTTATTTTTAACGTCACCTATTATAAATGCTAGTTCAGTTGTGTTGGCATCTCCCAGCAGGTCTTGCTCTAGCTGATAAAGAGCATACTCAGATATATCAAAGCATACTAATTTGCTAGGCTTAAATTTTAATATCTGTCTGCATAATTCAGAGCCAATAGAGCCTCCAGCACCACTAACCAACACAGTGGCGCCTGCTAACAACTGCTGTAACCCTTGATTATCTAATCGAACGGTTTCTCGTCCAAGTAAATCTTCGACATCCACTTTACGGATTTGCGAGATACTCACTCTGCCACTCATCAAATCATCAAAAGCGGGCACTGTAAGCACATTTAAATTTTGGTTTTGTGCCAAAAGCACTGCGTCTCTGCGCGCTTGGTGTGTCGCTGAAGGCATGGCAATAATAGCGTTACTTACATTCAATTCTTGAGCATGTACTTTTAATTTATCAATCGAGCCTAATACCTTTACCCCAAACAATTCCCTACCGAGTAGCGCTTTATCATCATCTAGCATTCCCACTACGCGCCACTCGTCATTCCTAGAGAGCTCTTTAACCAAAGCAATCGCGGCATCACCAGCCCCCAAAACCAGTACTGGAGTACCCTGTTTAACTGTGAGTCCATATAGTCGGTATTCTTGCCATGCACGGTAAGCAAAGCGGCTACCCCCCATTAATAAAATCAACAAAAGCGGGTTAAGCAATAACACTGAACGTGGAACAACAGTGATATTTACCATTAGCAATAATGCAGAAATCAGTACAGCTGAAACAACAGCGGCTGATACGATACGTTTTAAGTCTGGAATACTAGCAAACCGCCATACCCCTTTATATAAACCAAATTTAATAAACATGATTATTTGAATCGGGATTGCAATTAGCGCTACCAACCAGAGTGCTTGAGAAAAATTAGCAGGAATTTCAAAGTTAAACCGCAAATGGAATGCTGCCAGCCATGCAAAAATAGCAGCGAACACATCATGAGATGCAGCAAGCAACGCGCGATACTTGACTATTTTTTTATAAAAATTCATTCAATTTAAAGTCTTAGTCTTTAAAATCAAGCTTGATAACTGTTGTTTAATATTATGGCTCATTAAGCTTAATTGCTCATTAGTAATGGTGTGATGTACTAAAAAACAAAATGCGTTATTTGAAAATAGTGCAGCATTTTCTAATCTCTTGCTTGGTGCTAAGTTGGCAAATAATTTTTCCCTATATATTTCGGCACATGACCCAGAAAAGCATGGCACGCCAGCAACCACGAACTGATTTATTATATAGTCCCTAAGTGTCTCATCTGATTTGCCGTTAACAACTACATTTTTCTTCACTTTAGCATAAAGCCTATAATATGCATTCAGACCATCCGCTAACTCAGCTTCTTGCACATCAATAAAATCAAACTGCTTAAGAATGCTAATGAGAGCTTTTGCATTCTTATTTCTAAGCTTTACCCAATTCGGCAATTTTTCTAGCTGTTTTAATCCTATCGCTGCCTGGAACTCAGTTATTCTAAAGTTTGACCCAGCGCTTTCAGTTAGCCATCTAAAACCTCCAACGTACGGCTGATTGTGTACCGCATCATAGCTGCGACCAATGTCTTTGTATGCCCAAGCTTTTTTATATGCGACCAAATCATCTAACAACAACATGCCACCTTCACCGCCTGTAGAAATAATTTTATCTTGGCAAAAACTAAATATCGCTGCATGCCCCCAAGCCCCTACTGGTTTGTCGGCTATAATGGCGCCATGCGCTTGCGCGCAATCTTCAATAACCTTAAGATTATATTTGTCAGCAAGTGCCATGATAGCGGGCATGTCGCACGGCAAGCCGCCCACATGCACAGGAATAATCGCTTTGGTTTTTTTTGTAATAAGCGGCGCTATAGTTTCTGCACTAATATTTCCGCTAATAGCATCGACATCAGCGAATATGGGTATGGCCCCTATCAACAAAACACAACTTGCAGAAGCGACATAACTTCGGCTTGCAACTATTACTTCATCCCCGGCTTGCACCCCTAATACTCGCAAGGCTAATTCTAAAGCCACAGTACCGTTAGAAAGTGCAATACCGAATTGCTTACCTACTGATTTTGCATAAGCAACTTCAAACTGTCGACCCAATTCACCTGTCCAGTAATTTACTTTACCTGATTTTAGTGTATGAGTAGCAGCTTCTACTTCATCGGCCTCGTAATAAGGCCAAGGGGAGATATTTGGGTGATTTAGCACTGATTATTGACCGACTGATTAATTCATAGATTTAGCTGGATTGCCAATAACAGTCGTTCCTGCTGCAATATTTTTTGTTACAACTGCACCTGCTCCAATAATTGCATAGTTGGCAATTGTGATACCAGCCAATACAACAGCGCCCGCGCCAATTAGTACACCTTTACCAACTTTTACACCGCCTCCTAAGCTAGAATGAGGTGCAATATGTGTGTAATCCCCCACCACGCAATCATGATCCACAACCGCAGCATGATTAACAATGCTATGGTTACCAATCTGCGCATCTGGCGCAATAATGGATTGTGCAGCTATAAATGTGCCTGAACCAATTTGTGCGGTTTTAGCAATTATTGCTGTTGGGTGGCTTATACTGAAAAATCTCACCTTCGTAAGCCTTGTTGCAATATCTTCTCTCGCTTTACTGTTACCAACTGCAAGATGCAAATAAATTTCAGCTTCCAAATCCATTACAGACGGCTGATAGACTTTTAGACCCATCCAAGTAGAAATCTCTTTATCATCAACAAACCCAGTACAGTCAATACATGCAACTTGCATGGCATCTAATACCACCTTGCCATGCCCACCAGCACCATAGATATAGTTTTGCATTATTGTTTAGAGCTTCCAGTAAATTTTGGCATTGTAGCTTCGCCCTCAGCGCTTATTCCATCTCTAAGAAATACTTTTTTAATAGTCAATAAGATAATCTTAATATCTAACCAGAATGACTGATTATCAACGTACCAGATATCAAGCATAAACTTTTCTTCCCAACTGATGGTATTGCGACCATTCACTTGCGCCCAACCTGTGACGCCTGGCTTAACTTCATGCCTGCGAGCTTGTTCAGTATTGTACAATGGCACATACTCCATCAACAATGGGCGAGGCCCAACTAGGCTCATGTCACCCTTCAATACGTTCCAAAGGCTAGGCAACTCATCCAAGCTAGTTGATCGTAGCCATCGACCAAAAGCAGTAATTCGCTCGGCATCAGATAGCAATTCGCCATGGCTATCTTTAACATTGCTCATGGTTCGAAATTTATAAATATAAAAAGGTTTGGCATTTTCTCCTGAGCGTTGTTGTTTAAATAAAACGGGACCTCCCATTGAACAACGGATGAAGCATGCCAATATGACTGCGACTGGCGCAAATATTAGACTAATAAAGCCTGCAAAAAATAAATCGAGTAATCTTTTAATCATTTTAAGTTTATATTGTAGAAATTTACCCATTCTTGCGTTATTAATTTGCTATCAAAATATTCCATAGCACGCACCTGAGCTTGCTGACCCAATTTTAACCTTAATGCTTCATTATTCATGATATTTTCTATGCAGTTTTTGATTGCTTTAATGTCACGCGGCTTATGTAACATCCCTGTTTCACCATCAATAACTGCATCTGTAATGCCATAAATACGTGATGCAACTGTCGGAATACCAATTGACGCAGCTTCAATTACCACACTACCGAAGCCTTCACGATAACTCGGTAAACACAACACATCTGCCGCAGACATATAATATTCTGGTGCGTTAGTATGCCCTGTAAAATGTATATTCTTTTTATCATTTTCTGCTAAGCGTGTAATCTGAATTTGCATATTTTGTTCATCGGGCCCTGCATAAATCAAATGTGCTTTGCTAAAACGAGTATCGTGCCATGCCTGCGCCAGATCTAGCACGCCTTTATCCCTTGTTAAGCGTCCAAGAAACAAAAAAACTATTGCCCCGTTTGGTATGTTCAGCTGTTGCCTAATTGCTGTTCTCATCCCTTCGTTAAATTTAAACCTAGTCAAATCAACACCAGAAATTGACCCCTTTGCAAATACAATAGATTTTTCTAGCTTGATGACATTTTGATCAATCAAAAGCTGACATTGCGATGGACTATCCACAATATTGTGTGTAGAAAACAAGGCAATAAGCCAATCAAACTGTTTTAATAAAAACCGTTTAATGCCTGTTTTAGTTACCCAGACTTGCCCCGTAAATGTGTGTACTCGTATAGGCACACGTGCTATCCAACCAGCTAACATTGCCAACAATCCAGCTTTTGGTGTAACTGAATGTACTAATGCAAATCTTTTTTGATAAAAAATTTGCGTTAACTCAACCAGTGAACATAAATCTGAAAATACACTAATATCTCGCGCAATTTCCAGTGGTACAACTGTTGCACTAATACCTAGCTCATCCAAAAAATTAGGGTTGTTCGTATTCACAATAACCGTTACATCATAAATATCTGTTAATGCGCGCAGATGGTTTAACAAGAACGCGCGCACTGCAAACTCTGCAGTAAGGACAAAGCAGATTTTTTTTATTGGTTTAGCCATTTGAATCAGCAAAAACAGCTTTAATGTGCATCTCTAATTGATTCAAAACCGAAGTAGAGGGCATCCAATTAAGCTGGCTTTTAATTTTTTGGTTGCTGTAATAGGTTTGGCGCATCATGACATCAATCTGTGCATTGTTAATTGGTAACTTAAATATATTGCCGGTCAGGCCAACAAACTTACGCAATAAAAACTCATTGATTACCCAAGCCGGCTTACTGACATTTAAAGCACTGGCAATGGTATCTATCACATCACTAAACTTACAGTCATTTGAAACAATAAAAATTTGGTTATACGCATTAAGTTGCTTTTTAGAGAGCACCATTGCATTAATCACGTCATCGACATGGACAAAATTAGCGATTGCATTTTTATTTCCCACATAGAAAAAAAGTTTTCTTTTTACTAGCTTTGCAATACTGATAATCGCTGTGCTTCGCATACCAACGCCAAAAACATTAGTCGGACGAATAATCGTATATTTAAACCAATTATGTTTTTCAGCAAAAGCCATTACCAATCTGTCAGCTTCTGTTTTGGTGTGCTCATACTCACCACTTGGATTGTCATCTGTATCTTCATTTATATAGCGTGCCACAGAGGAGTGCAAAGTGGGCTTGCCATAAGCCCCGCAACTACTTAGCTGAACCCAATGGAAGTCATCCTGATACTGCAAACGAGATTGCTCTAATAGACTTAATAAATTCATAGTACCCCTCACATGGGTACTATGCATAACAGCCTCATCTTTAAGCTCACCTACGCAGTGATACAAAATATCTACATTTTTAAAAAATGATAGTAATTTATCAGGCGTTGAATTGACATCTGCAATAAAAGCTTCAGCGCTATGTATTGGTCTATTGTTAGCGCGAGTTAAATAGCGAACCTCATTGCCAATTGTCAAATGGGCAGCAACAAGCTTTTGGCCAATAAGTCCTGTTGCACCTGTTATTGCGATTAAATTTTTCAAAATTTAATACTGGATCTTCATTATTAAAGTTTATTTCTAAGAGCATATTTCATTGCTATATTTACAGGCTTAAACAACAAAAGATTAATAAATAATTTTAATTTCCAATTGCTAAAATATTCATCATTTTTTACTTTTTTAATTTCTTCGCTGCTAAGCTCTTTGTTACCAGCGTGCCATGCAAATAAAACGGCTTGCTTATATTTCAATCGTTCAAACCCATGATTAATATCATCTGATAAGTTTGACCGTGTCTCTAGCATAATCAATTTCAGTTTTTTATAATCCTCAATACTCTTAACGATTCTTACAGCATCAGTTTTACCATGTACTGACATCCATGATCTATTTTTACCAGTAACATGGTTTAAATAATAGATATTTCCTAACTCTAATAGCCTGAGTAATAATGAGTAATCTGCTGAATAAAAAAGATTATCTCTGTTTATGCCACCTGCTTTATAAAATGTATCTGTTTTTATCAAACTCCCTGGCATCCAGCCAATTTCCCTACTAAATTTAAGTATTTTTTTTATATAATTTGCATAATCAAAAATTTGTGTTTGCTGCGAATTGTTTCTATACACATATCTGATAACAGAAATATCATCGTGCCTTACATTCTCTATCTCGCCAAAACTCATTACTATTTGCGGATTATTTTCTAAAGTTGGCAGTAATTTTTCAACAAAATCATGACTTACCAAATCATCTGACGATAAAAAACTTAAGTATTTGGTATTAATATTTCCAGCAGCAAACCCAAAATGTTCAACCAACTGTAGATGATTTTCAGGTTTGATTCGTATTAATCTATGATCTTCAATCTGATTAAGTGCCTCCATGCAACCATTAGTAGAATGATTGTCGGAAACAATTACCTGAATATCTGAATAGGTTTGATTTAAAGCACTTTTTACTGCCTGAAATAGAAAATCTGGTTTTTGGTTATAGCAAGGGATAACGATACTTACTAAGGGCATTTTATTTTGATTTTTTTTACACATATTAATAACTATTTGGCTTATTGAATTAAAAAAGTACTCAAGAAACATAAAACTAAAATTAACAATTGCCAGCTAATTTTTTTATAAAACTTTAGCATAAGATCTTTATGAATTTTTTTATGTAAATATCGCAACGAAAAACATAAATATCCCATACTGAGAAGCACCCATGAACTTGCCGCCCCAATCAAGCCATACTTTAATGTTGCGAAAATTGTAATTGGAGTCATTACCAAAATAGCAACAATTGATGTATTAATGCCATAGCGGGTCCAACCATAGGCCAAGCTTAATGCATAAGGAATATACATTAGGCTATGTATAGCATAGCCAAACATTAACAATATAAATATGGGTGCAATAGACATGACTCTCTCGGCATTACCCAAATAAATTGTTAAAAATTGATAGTTAAATGCAATAAGCAATCCTGCAATCGGCAAAATCAACCATGCAACCAATGCAGAGGCTTTAAGATAAAGCGCTTTAATACCTTCAGAATCATTTATAGCAGCCTGCTGTATCATCTGCGGCAACACTGACTTTGAGATTAGCCCTGCAGCACCAGCTATGGTAACTGCTATATTAATAGCTACTGTGTAGTAGCCGAATTGCTCTAAAGTGACCAGTTTGCTAAGTATGATTTTATCTGTTTGCATGATAAAAAATGTACACGCACTGGTAACAGCCATACCAGCAGCAAAGTGTTTAGAGGCATTAAATCTCTCTAAACTAAATCTTAGCTTGAGTTTTTGCAATCTGTTATGCGTTAATACGCTGGTAATGTTTGTATGTGGTAAAGCTGAATAAAGCGCCAATGCAGTCATCAGCAAGCCTACAAAGGTGAATATCAATTGACCCGTAAAATAAACTTCTATATCAGCAGACATTGCTATTAGCACAAATAAACCTGCCCCTGCACGTAAAGTATGATTAAGGGCAAGCACACCATTTGCCCTTACCGTACGCTGCAAACCAATTAAACCGTTCGTATAGTAATTGGTTAGAAATTGTAAAGCACATTGAGCCCCCATTAACCGCAAACAAGTGCTAATAGTCTCTGTTGGCAGTCTATTGTTATTCAGCCAATACTCGGCAATCACTGGGGCAAAAAAGTAAAAAATTAGCACAATGAATAATGCTATTACAACATAGATGCACTCAAGCGTCGTAACCGTGCTACGCATAAGAGATACCGAATTTGGCAACACCGATAGCTTCGCCAGCTCTCTTGATAAAGCTGGTGACAAGCCCATATCCAGCATATTAAGCGCTGCTAAAAGCGTGATATAAATACCAATCAAACCATAGGCCTCAGCTCCCAAGTATTTTAATAACAAGGGGACTAAAGCAAACTGCAAGATAACGACATAGCCGTTGCCTAAAAAATTAGAAATGATATTGCGTTTTAGCAATTGAATGATTGCTCAACAATTATCTTAACTTTAAGAAATTCTTTTTAGATAGCCATCTGGTGCAACAGTAATAAGTAGCTTATTTTGAATACTTTTATCAATCTCAAACTCTGGATGTGTTTTTAAGTATTCCCATACTGCCGTTTTAGGATTATTGCCAGGCCCCCATGGTCTATTACTAAAAACATCGGCGGGCACGTCTTCAACAAAACTATCAAAAACCACACAATAACTGCCTTTTGAAGTCAAAGGCGCGTAGGCTTTCAGTTCAGCAAGCACGTGCTCATGCGTGTGGTTAGAATCTAAGCTGACTAATACGCGCTTATAGTTTTTAGCATATGCATGGACCTTGTCAATAATATCATCCGCTATGGATGACCCTTGAATCATATCAATTCGATTTGACATGGGATGTTGCTCAATCGCTTCACGGTTATGCTCACGAATATCGATATCAATCCCTAAAACACGGCGTTTAGGCTTGCTTGGGTCAATAAGTTCGCCAGTTTCTATTGCGTCGGCATAATCCAACATTGCCAATAAAGAGGCACTCATAATCAATGATCCACCATGTGCAATACCTGTTTCTATAATCAAATCAGGTTTAACTTCCCAGATTAGCTCTTGCATTGCAACCATGTCTTGAGGAAATTGAATAATAGGTCTTCCCAACCAAGAAAAATTATAAACATACGATTTACGCATGCTTTCCTCTATCCAATCTCTTGAACGATTCTTAAACCCAGCATCCTGACCAAAGCTTTCGACTCTTGCTGTTCTTTCTGTTTCAAACTCTTTAATAAATTTATCCATTTTTATGCCTTAAGACGATAGTAATTAAGTAATGTTGGTAAATCTGCTTCTAATGTATTGTTGATTGACCCAAATTCTGCTTTTAGCCTACTGATATCAATTTCTGGAAAACCCCAGTCGGTTGTATCTTGATTAAAACTAGTTCTAATTCCTTCACGCTCTAAGATGTGGGCAATATCCGCATTGCTTGTATTCTGACCGGTAGCTAAGTTATAAATTGAATGCGTCCCATCAATTGCGATAAGAGGTAAAAATCTGATAACTTCTTTTATAGATATGTAATCTTTTGATGATGTTGGTGATGTTAAGAATTGAATACTGCCATTTTTTGCAGCCTCACCCAGCACAGAAGTTAAAAAATTCTGTGAGTTAATATCTGGGCCATAAACATTCGATAACCTGACAATTCTTGTTTTGTGATTACTAGCAAGGCAAAGGCTTTCGCCCATTAGTTTGCTGAAATTATAGAGGTGGCCAGGATTCGTGGGTATACCTTGTAGCATTGTGGTTTCAGCTGTTGCAACTGCATTTTCATAAACGCGAGTACTAGAAAGGTAAATCAAAGACTCCATACGCCCATGTTCAAGTAATTGTCTAAGTAAGCAGACATGAGCGCCCACTGTGTCAAAAGGGCGTTTTCTAAAGTTTGCGGTTAATCCTACGCAATAAAATACATGTCCTAAATCATCAGATAAAAGCTGCTTTAACCAATCAAGTTTGTGATGATCTGGGGCATTTACAACTGAGTTTTGTGCACGCAAAAACTCAACTAAATTTCTACCAATAAATCCAGTTGCCCCTAATACAGTAAATTTCACTTGCGCCAGCCAATCACAGCAAGTGGTATTCCCACATTGATCGAATATGCCTCAACCTCTCCACGAACGATAGAGCCCGCACCAATCACACAACCTTGACGAAGTATTGCCCCATCTAAAAGTACGCAATTAGCACCAATCCAAACATCGTCTTCAATCACAATACCGCCCTTACTTGCACGAAATCCTTGATTTTTGATTAAGACATCTTTCTTTTCATACTCATGATTCACAGGCGCTAAACTACAGTTAGCTGCAATCGCAACATGATTGCCAATGCTAATTCCATTACCTGTGTAAAATACACAGCCAGAATTAATAGTGGAGTACTCTCCTATAACTAGATCACCTAAACCACCTGCTGGTTTAACTTTAACAAAACTATCTATAACCGAATGTGCCCCGATTACTATTTTGCTTCCTCTGACAGAATCTTCAATGTCTGCATGATTTGAAATCTTGGCAGTGGGATGCAAATTAATCATGATTGTGGTTCCCTATAGTCAATTGAGGAACCGCAGTCACAAACTCACCACCCCACTCGCATATATACTTAAGCTGCTCTGTCACTTCGTGCCGCAAATTCCACGGCAAAATCAACACATAATCTGGTTTTTGTTGACGTATGACTGACTCATCGACAATGGGGATGCGGCTACCCGGCAAGTATTTATTCTGCTTTGCAGGATTAAGGTCTACCACTGTCGATAATAAATCTGAACGCACACCTGCATAATTTAACAAGGTATTGCCTTTGGCCGCAGCACCGTAGCCAATCACTTTTTTACCTTCACGTTTGGCTTCAATTAAAAATGCAATTAAATCCTGCTTAATAATATTTGCGCGCTGTTGTAAATCTGCATAATAGGCTTCTATCTTTATACCAGCTGCTAGCTCTGTTGCTAAAAGAGCATCTACTGCAGCAGTGATTTTATGCTGACCTTGATCTTTTCGCTGAGCAAATACTCGCAAGCTGCCACCATGTGTACTAATTTCTTGCACATCAAATACTTGCAAGCCATTTTGGTTAAATATTTGGTTTACTGCTGTTAATGATAAGTAAGAAAAATGTTCATGATAAACAGTGTCAAATTGAGAATGTTTGATTAATTGCATCAAATGCGGAAACTCAAAAGTTGCAACGCCATTCGGTTTTAGTAAATGCGCAAATCCCGCAACAAAATCATTAATATCTGGCACATGGGCAAGCACATTATTTGCGGCAGTTAAATCTGCTTGCTTGCCTTGTGCAACTAGTTTTTTTGCAAATGCAACACCAAAAAACTCTTCAACAATTTCTATGCCTTTTTCTCTGGCAGCCAATGCAGTGCTTGCTGTTGGCTCGATGCCTAAGCATGGGATACCTTTTGCTTTAACATACTGCAATAGATAACCATCGTTAGCTGCTATTTCTACCACATGTGATTTTTCAGTCAAATTAAACCGATTTACCATATCAGCAACATACTGCTCTGCATGCTTTAACCAAGAGCTTGAAAACGAACTGAAGTAAGCATAATCCGCATCAAATAGTTCTTCTGCACCTGCATAGTCCTCTGTCTGTACTAGCCAACATTGGTTGCAAACCAACACTTTAAGTGGAAACCATTTTTCTGGTGCTTTAAGTGTTTTTTCAGTCAGGTAAGCATTTGATGGTGGTGCACTCCCCAAATCAATCAATGGCAAGTGCAGTGGATTGCCACAATGACGGCATTTCATACAACAATTCCTTCAAAATCCAGTGTAATCATGGAATGCAAACGATCTCTTTCAGAGAGTTCGGTAATATTTAAAGGCCATACGATGCCAATTTTTGGGTCTGTCACGTTCAACGCAGCTTCAGCATCTTTTACGTAAGGGGCGGAATGCAAGTAAATCAACTCGCAATCTTCTGTGAGCGTTTGAAAGCCATGTGCAAAACCTTCTGGTATTAATAGGCTACGTTGATTATTTTCACTCAGTACTTCACCATGCCATCGCAAAAAAGTTGGCGAATTTTTACGTAAATCTACCGCCACATCAAACACTTCACCTCTAAGGCAGCTTACTAACTTAATTTCAGCATGCGGTGGTTGCTGATAATGCAGGCCCCTGACTGCGCCTTTTTGGCGGGTAAGTGTCTGGTTTATTTGGCTTATTGGTTTATTAAATCCATAAGCATTAAATTCAGTCACACAAAAAAAACGACTTAAAAAACCACGACTGTCTTCAATAGGTTTGCGCTGCACTACTTTTAGCCCCAAGAGTGACGTATCAATACAATCGAATCTTGTCATCACTTAAGCCTTAACTGCTCTCTGGTATTCATCAATCTGCTGTAAGCTAAACTGATGCATATCACCACTATTATGCCAATGTTGATGCCAATCCATAATTTTTTCTAATGCAGTTTCTAAGTTCCAACGCGGTTGCCAGCCAAGCTGTGCGCGAGCTTTGCTACTATCAAGCTTTAGGTAGGTCGCCTCATGCGGTTGCGGATGTTGGTCGGTTTGCCAATTGGCATTAGGCACGCTTGTCGTTAACTTATCCACTATCCATGCCACGGTGCGGGCATCTTCATCTGATGGACCAAAATTCCAAGCCTCTGCATATTGCTGGCCATGCGTGAACAAGTTTTCAGCAAGTAGTAAATATCCTGCAAGTGGCTCTAGCACGTGTTGCCATGGGCGTATCGCACTAGGCGAACGTACATTCAGCGTTTGCTTTTTATCAATCGCACGTAAAAAATCGGGGATTAAACGGTCTTCTGCCCAATCACCGCCGCCAATCACATTACCTGCCCTAGCGCTAGCAACAGCAACGCCTGCCTCAGCCAAAAATGAGCGCCTGTAAGCTGAGGTTACCAACTCAGAACAGCCTTTGCTGCTCGAATATGGATCGTAACCACCCATTGCGTCATCTTCGCTGTATGGCCGAGCCCACTCTCGGTTTTCGTAGCATTTATCCGTGGTCACATTAACCACTGCACGCACTGAAAATGTTTTACGTACAGCCTCAAACAAATTTACCGTGCCTATCACGTTTGTCGTATAAGTTTCTACTGGGTCAACGTAGGAATATCTCACCAGTGGCTGTGCAGCAAGGTGCAAAACGATATCTGGCTGTACTGAGATCATCGCTTTTTCTAGCGATGCAGCATCGCGAATGTCGGCAATCGTATGCGCAGCTAGGCTTGCAGAAACATTAGCCTCAGTAAAAAAATTAGGAGTCGTTGGTGGGTTCAAAGCGTAACCATAAACTTCTGCACCCAGACCTTTTAGCCATAATGACAGCCAGCCGCCTTTAAAGCCAGTGTGTCCAGTGACAAAAACTTTTTTCCCTTGCCAGAAATCAGACATTATTTCCAGACTTTCCAAGGCGCTTTCCCACTTTGCCATAAATCTTCTAATTGATTCTTTTCACGCAAGGTATCCATCGGCTGCCAGAAGCCAGCATGCTCAAATGCCTTAAGTTGGTCATCTAAGGCTAACTTTGCTAGTGGCTCGCCTTCCCAACTAGATTGATCGCCATCTATATATTTCAAACATTCTGGCGAGAGCACAAAAAAACCACCATTGATCCATCCTCCGTCACCTTTTGGTTTCTCGGTAAAGCCTTTAACCGAGCTTTCATCCATATTAAGCGCGCCATAGCGACCCGGTGGTTGCACAGCAGTAACGGTAGCCAATTTTCCATGTGCCTGATGGAAAGCAACGAGTGAAGCTATATTCACATCGGCAACACCATCACCATAGGTAAAGCAAAAAGCTTCTTCATCTTTTACGTAATCTGCCACGCGTTTTAAACGACCGCCTGTCAGTGTTTCTTCACCCGTATCTACCAAAGTTACTCGCCATGGCTCTGCCTTACGCTGATGCACCTGCATTTCATTATTGACCATATCAAACGTGACATCTGACATATGTAAAAAATAATTAGCGAAGTACTCTTTGATGATGTAGCCCTTGTACCCACAGCAAACAACAAAGTCGTTGATGCCATGTGCGGAATAGAGCTTCATGATGTGCCACAGTATGGGCTTACCACCGATTTCAATCATTGGCTTGGGTTTAAGATGCGTTTCTTCTGAAATGCGCGTACCTAAACCGCCTGCAAGAATCACTGCTTTCATTTGGCTACTATTCTTCCATATGTATCATCAAACCGAATAATATCGTCCTCACCCACATAATCACCACACTGCACTTCGATAATCGCAAGTGGCTCCGCGCCATTATTGGCTAAGCGATGGCGATGTGTTTTGGGAATATATGTTGATTGGTTGGCCTGTAATGTAAACTCCATATCGCCATTTGTAACGGTCGCTTCACCTGAGACCACCACCCAGTGCTCAGAGCGATGCTTGTGCATTTGCATTGAGAGTTTTGCACCTGAGCTGACCACAATACGCTTGATTTTAAAGTTAGCACTTTCCTCAAGCACGGTGTAGCTGCCCCATGGACGATACACAGTTCGGTGAATTTCGGTCAATTCTGGTTTATGTGCTTTTACCCTTGCAACTAAGGTTTTAATTTCTTCGGTATGGCTTCTATTGCAAATCAAGGTAGCATCAGCAGTTTGAATCACCACAATATTATCTAAGCCTGCTGTGGCTAGTAGGCTGGTTTGGCTCCATAAAAGACTGTTTGTCGTGTCTTGTGCAAATACTTCGCCATGCATTACGTTGTTGTCAGCATCTTTTTGATGCCGTTGATAAATTGAATCCCAACTTCCGAGGTCGCTCCAAGCCATATCTACCGGTACGACAGCCACTTTATCCACTTTTTCAGCTAAACCATAGTCGATAGATAAATTAGGAAAATTTGCATAGGTCTCGGTGAAGCTTTCTTCCGTCATGCTGCTTATCTGCTTAGCCATTTCAGGCTGGAACTGCTGCAACATACCCATGAATGCGCTGGCTTTAAACACAAACATGCCGCTGTTCCACAAGTAACCATCGCGTACAAACTGTGTGGCTTTTTCAACATTTGGTTTTTCTACAAACTGAGCGACTTGATGCACTGGTAAAGCGCCACTGTATGATAGTTTTTGACTTGGTTTTATATAACCATAACCAGTCGCAGGCTCATGCGGTTTAATGCCGAGCAGAACCAAATAATCGTCTTGCGCTGCCAGTTCGGCTGTTTGCCAAGCATCTAAAAACGCTTGATTATTATCAATTGCATGGTCTGAGGCAAATACGCCGATAATGGCATTAGGATCTTGCTGATAAATTTTGCTCACTGCCCACGCAATGGCGGGTAAGGTGTTTCGCGCGCAGGGTTCTGCCAGCACGTTTGCTAATGCATCTTGTGCTATTTCAGTTAACTGGCCTTTGACTTCAAATTTATGATCTTCGTGCGTAACCGTAAATAAATTAGCCGTATCAACATGTTGCAGCAAACGACTGGCTGTTTGCTGCAACAAGGTTTGTTCACCATTAAGTGCTAGTAATTGTTTTGGCCTAAGTGTGCGCGATAGTGGCCATAAACGGGTGCCAGAACCACCGCAAAGAATGATTGCGTAGCGATTCACCTGTACTTGAATCATAGCCGCACCCCTTGCTTTGTTAAGCCTAGGTTTAATTGCTGTTTATTGGTTTGCAAAGCTTCGCGACGCAACTGCTCGATTTCTGCTTCTAAATCGGCATATTCTTGCATCTTTATTTTTAAAAATTGGGCAGTAATAACAGATTTTTCTTCTATGCCGCTGGGAGTAAGCAAGTACATGTAAGCAAGCTTATTTTGGCTGTTTCTAAAGTTTGTGGTTTTAAGCAAGCCTTTTTGGATTAAGGCTTTTAAACAAAAATTGACGCGCCCCAAGCTAATATCCAGCTCGCGCGCTAAATCTCGTTGGCTAATTTCTGGATTAGCTTCAAGTATTTTTAAAATTTTGTAGCTATATTCGTCAGTGAGCATGTATTTAAAATTAATTTTCGCTTAATAATAGCACCGTTCAATCATTGAACGCAGTTTAGCAAGCTTTACAAGCTTAATGCAAGTAATTATTAGCCTATGCCAGTAAATTTTTTAATCTCGCGCGCTTGGCGCTTAGTTGGGCGCCCTAAGCCTCGTGGACGTAGTGCATGGTCGGCTTCTCGCGTCACTTTAGCAGTTTCGCGTTTTTGCTTGCTAGCGACGGTTTCTGTATATAGCAAAGCCGCCTCTGGTGCGCCACGACGTATATTTGACAATCCTGTTACTTCGCACTCAATCTCAACATCTTTATTACGAATATTCACCAACATGCCGATTTTCATTTCTTTGGCAGATTTTGCGCGGTCACCGTCCACGCGCACTTTGCCGCCCTCTACCGCATCTGCAGCTAAGCTACGTGTTTTAAAAAAGCGCGACGCCCACAGCCATTTATCTAATCTGCACTTGTTATCTTTGTCTTTATCTTCAGCCATGAAAGTAACTTTAACGATGAAAAAACTTTAAATAGATAAACATCGTAGCCAGTGTTAAATACACCAAAAAACTGAGCAGCAGCAATACCGCGCTAAAGCCTGAAGGCCTCGCCCAACTTGGTAATGCGGGCGCTAGCAATCGATGATTAAGCAGATACAATGCGACAGGAAACATCACTGTGCCCGCAAAACCTATGAGTGCGCTAAGTAAAATCAGGCTGCCTGGTGCATCTAAGCTCATGGTGAAGCCCGTAATCACGGTGAGTAGCGCAAATACTGCTAAATACCACTGCCGCATGACGTATTTTCGTGCTTTTGGGAATAGCGTGTGAATAATATCTGCCTGCGTGCGACTCACGGCATCCGATGTGGCCAGCCAAGTATCCGCCAAAAACGCGGCAGCTATAATCAAAAATAGCGCTTTGCCAAATGCGCCCCAACTCACCTCAAAAAATTGCGCTTGCACCACGGCAATTTCGTATTCTTGCGGAATTAAGCCTTTTGGGTAAAGTAGCGCCCAAGCTAACAAGCACATCATGAGTGTAGTGAGCAAATTTCCAATAATACCAATCGAAATATCTAGCGTTAAAAAACGCCGCCAGCTTGCCCATAAAGCTTCATTTTCGGCATTGTCTTCAGGCAAAAAGCCTTGTGTTGTTTCCACCTCAGTTTTAACCACGCCGGTAATGCGTGGCATGTGTGCCGCCATGCCACTGCCTTTGTCGCGCAACCAGTATGAGTAAAACAGAATCCAAAACCCGCCCAAGCCAGCAAAGGTAATGGCGGTGAGCAATTTGCTGGTATCGGTATTATCCCAATTGCTAGGCAACGCGGTTGGTACTTGAAATAGTTCTGCAAAAAAGCTCGGCAAGGCGCTTAATACTTGGCTATCAGCGCATGCCCAGAGCAAACCAAATACGGTCACTAGCGCGACAATTTTCATGAAGCTTTCGATGAATTTATAAATATGTCGGCTTAAAAATACTGAGATGGCAAACAGAATAATCGTCGCGTAACCCCAAAATAGCGTTTGCTGTTTGGTTTCCCAGCCATTTGGAAAATGTGTCAGCTCGGCCAACGCCGTGCCGCCAGCACTAGCAAATGCGCCAAACCATAAAAATGATAGCGTCATCAAAATCCATAAAAAGATGCCGAATTTTTTACTTAACCGAAAAAACCCCTGAAAAATGCTCTCACCTGTCAGCAAGGTATAACGGCCAATTTCAATGCTAATGGGATATTGTAGTAAACATGCGGGGATCAGCAACGCTAAAAATGTGAGGCCATATTTGGCAATTAAATAGGGCCACCAAATCAACTCGCCGCTGCCTTGCGCTAGCGCCATCCACACCACACCTGGCCCAAGCGCCACCCACCATTTGGGCATTGCCGGCAATAATTTTTTGGCAAGCTGTGTAAAAGCCATGATTTACTGGCTTAAGTTTGGTTGAAATTTTTGATTAGATTCTAAAGTTTTGCGATAGGCCGCTAATGTCAATTCAGCTTGCGCCATTACTGAAATACCTTGCACAGATGCAACAGCATCGCCAGCAGCCTTATTTGGTGCACCTGCTGGCGTGCCTGTTAAATACTCGATACCTTCTAACACATGCTCAATGGCAATAATATGAAACTGGCCTGCTTTTACTGCATTCACCACCGCACTATCTAACAACAAATGGCGCTGGTTACGCTTGGGGATAATCACGCCTTGCTTACCATTTAAGCCTAAAGCAAGGCACACCCTAAAATAACCTTCAATTTTTTCATTCACGCCGCCAATTGGCATTACCTCGCCAAATTGATTTAAGGCGCCAGTGACTGCAATACCTTGCTGAATCGGCAAATCGGCCAAAGCAGAAAGCAAAGCAAACAGCTCGGCACAACTTGCAGAATCGCCCTCTACGCCGTTATATTCTTGCTCAAACACCAGTGAAGCATTTAAGCTAAGCGGTGCTAAATGGCTAAAGCTGGCGCTAAGCCAGTTTTGTAAAATAAATATACCTTTATCATGATTCGGCCCGCTCATGTTCACTTCGCGGTCGATATTAATCAAACCTTTAGCCCCTGGGTAACAGCGCGCGGTGATGCGAATGGGCGAGCCAAAACTGGCATCACCCAGCTCAATATGTGTCAGGCCATTTACCTGCCCTACAACCGCTCCCTGCACTTGAATCAGCAGCTCGTTATCAATAATCGAATCGCGAATTTGCTCTTCAAAATAGCGGTTTCTAGTCGATTTTTCTTGTATAGAAGCTTGCACATGCGCTGCGGTAATCAGATCAACCTTTCCTGCAAAGGCCACACTTTCTAGCATTAAACGCTCTAAAAAAGCAAAGTTGGTGCTAATTCTGGTTTGGTCTTCTTCCATGCGCTGTAGCGCGCCAATTAAAGTGGCAACGGCTGCTCGATTGAAGTGTGGAATATGGTGCTGCGCACATTTTTGCGCCACAAAACCTGCAATGGCCGCATAATTTTCAACATTGGCTAAAATGCGCTCGGCAAACTCTACTTTGATGGGAAAGTAATCAAAAAAATCGGGGTTTTGGTCTAAGCAATCATAAAAATCTTCGCGCGTGGCAATCAGCACCAGCTTAATCTGCAGCGAAATTAACGTGTTGCTCAGCACATTGCTTACGCTTTGCGTGCTGCTGCCACTATCTTCAATTTGTAAGGTGCCGTTACGTAAAAATCGATGTAGCTTTTCAATAATGCTAGCGCCATTGCTTTCATCACTAAGCAAATCGCGCAAATGTAACAGCAACATGCCGCCATCGGCTTTGTGCAAATTGCCTGCACGCAAGCGCAAAAACTCGGGCGTGGCGCTATCGCCTGTGGTGTCTAGGCCGCCAAATAAAGAGACTAGACTTGGGTCGTTATCGTAAATAACTGGTTTGGTTTTGTCTTGCTCATTACTTAATAAAACATTGACGCGAAAGCGCGCAAAAAATGTTTCATTAATCAAGCCGTCCAAATTAGCCTCTGCGCTGGCTTCTGTAGTATTTTCGGCATCATTACTGGTTTGCTGCCAAGCGCTTAAATAAGCCAAACATTCTTGGCTGGTCAACTTAAAGTAATCGCCCAAAGCTGGTTTGCTGCTTGCAAAGTTTACCTCTAGCGTGTTGATTGCATTAGTCAACCAAGCTTGCGCAGCTTGCGTCATTGCCTCTGCACTGCCAGCCGCCACAAACTTGGGTAACTCAATCATCAACGCGCGCGCAAAACCATCCATCTCAGTACGTAATTTGTGACCAAACCCAGCTGGCAGCTTGATTAATGTTGGCTGCTGCGTTTGCTCAAAATTGCAAATGGCTACCAAATCGTGCAAATCTGTCGTGCTATTTTTTGCTACATCATGCATGGCGCTTTGCATCAGCGATGTGCGGCCGCTGCCCTGCTCGCCCAGCACTAATATGTTAAAACCTGCTTGCGGAACTCTTAAACCAAATAGTGCCGCTTTTTTGGCCTGCGTTTGCGCTACCCAAGCATGGCTGCTGCCTTTATCTGGCTTGGTGTTGCTCAACAATTCTTCAGTTGAATCAAACTTAAAATCGCTTAAGTTAATTTCTGCGCTGAGTTGGCTGGCGTTTAATATTTGCATAGTTTTTATCAGTTATTTCTGTATTTTATAAGTTTTTTAACAGCGCTATTTCCAACGTGCTTTTGCGGCATCGTCACTAAGTTTCGCATCTACCCAACGCTCACCCTGATTTGTGCTTTCTTTTTTCCAAAATGGCGCACTGGTTTTAAGGTAATCCATGATAAATTCGCAGGCTTTAAATGCCTCGCCTCGGTGTGCGCTAGTCACCGCAACTAAAACGATCTGATCAAGCGGTTTGAGCGTTCCCACCCGATGAATGATCAAGCTACCAATAATATCCCAACGGTTTTTAGCTTCACTCTCTATTCCCAATAACGCTTTCTCAGTCATTTCAGGATAATGCTCCAGCGTTAGCGTGTTGATGCTGTCTCCGTCATTCATGTCGCGAACTTGCCCCACAAAGCTCACCAATGCGCCAATATTACTTGCATTATTTGCGACATCTTGATTAGCATGCTCTGCAAGGCGCATGGATATTAGCTCCTGGCCTAGGTCAAAATCCTCGATTTGTATGCGCACAGTCATTATTTGCTATTAGCCACCCGACTATCCACCAGTCACTGGTGGGAAAAACGCGACCTCATCGCCAGCATTAATCGCCGCCAGATCGTCAACCAAAGTGTGATTAATGGCAGCGCGCACCACTTGCTTGCCGTTAAACAAATTAGCCCAGTTTTCGCCACGCAAAGATAAGTGATTTTTCAAGGCAGTCACCGTTTTTACGTCGCTTGGTAAATCTAAATTTTCAGACGAATAATTGACTGATTCTTTAATGCGTGCGAAATATAAAATATTAATATTCATATACTTATTTAATTAATTTAATGTTATTTATTATCAATTTCTTCGTCAATCACATCCAACAAATCAGCAGGCTGGCTACTTAATTCTACCCGCTCAATTTGTTTAAATCGATTCGTGATTTTTTGGCTTGATTTATGCACTTCTTGCGCGTTATCGTGCGCTTGGCGAATATTATCCGCCAGTTTTTTCATGCGCACATCAAAACGCTCAAAATCCTTGCTTAGTTTGCCTAACTCATCTTTAATAATGTGTACTTGTTTGCGCATTTCCACATCTTTTAGCACGGCGCGCGCCGTATTCAGCACAGCCATCAAGGTCGTCGGCGAAACCAGCCAAACGCGCTTATTCATGGCGTAATCAATCACTTCTGGATGATAAGCATGAATCTCGGCAAACACTGCCTCGGCCGGGATAAACATGACCGCGCCGTCACTAGTCACATTCGGAATAATGTATTTGGCAGCAATATCATCGACATGCTTTTTAATATCCAGCTTAAATTGCTTCTCAGCCATATTCTGTGCGGCTTCTGGCAGGCTACTGTCAAACATTTTGTGGTAATTTTCGAGCGGAAATTTGCTATCCACCGCCACCGTACCAGTCGGTTCGGGCAGAAATAGCGCGCAATCTACCCGCGTATCATTACTAAACGTATGCTGCATTTTAAAGCTATCTGGTGGCAGTGCGTTGCGCACTAACCCTTCAAGCTGCACCTCGCCATACGCACCGCGGCTTTTTTTATCCCCCAACAATTCTTGCAAGCTCACCATGTTCACGGTCAGGCCATCAATCTTCTTTTGTGCCTCGTCAATGGTGGCTAGGCGCTCCATCACGCTAATGAAGGTTTCGTTGGTTTTTTTGAAACCTTCGTCTAACCGCTCCGATACTTTGCCACCAATCTGTTCTAGCCGCGCATCGACAATTTTGCCCAAGCTTTCCACGCTTTGCGTCAACGTAGTCGTCGCTTTTAGCATGGTGTCATTAATTAAACTTTGTTGGCTTTTACCTTGCTCGCTTAAGGTTTTATGCAGCGTTTCTAGTACGGTTTCTCGGGTTTGCGCCAAGCTGCTATTTTGCGCCAATTGCAGCGCTTGCATGGCATCGCGCGTAGTATTTAACTCTAGTGAAACCGTATTTTTTAGATTTTCGGCATTGGTCTGCGAGGAAGTATTCATGCGGTCTCCCAGCTTGTTTAAACCATCATTTAAATCAAGCAACATAGCGCGATGCTTGTCTTCTAGCTGGTTTAATAATGCGCTGTTTTTGCTGTTAGTAAACTCGCGCCATGTCAGCCACAGCAGCAAAAACAGCACCGACACTAAAAGTAAGACTATAATTTCGTTCATACTGTTTATTATAAACTACAGTGACATCTTCCTCACATGATTAAACCTTCATATGACTAAACCTTCACATGACTAAATTAAGACTTCTCATCGGCCAATGGCTGGCCAACCTCACCCGTAAATTAAAAAATAACTTTTACATTTATTTGGCCACGCTGTTTACGTTGTTGGTGTTGTTAGATGCTGGCGTGTTTCATGTTGGTGAGAACATGCGCGATAAAGCCTTCGATTTTATGGTGAAACATCGCGTCATCGAACCTAAAGTCGATAAAGATATTGTCATTGTGGATATTAACGAGGCCAGCTTGAGTGCATTTGCCAGGGAATATGGCCGCTGGCCTTGGCCGCGCCAAGTGTTGGGCGAGTTTTTGGAGAATATTCAAGCGCAAAACCCCAAAGCTATTGTGTTTGATATTGTGTTTAGCGATGCCGATATTTACAACGCCGACAGCGATGCCTATTTTAACGAGGTGATTACAGGCAGCGACAATACTTTCTTCCCCATTTTGCGTTTAGACTCCAGCCAAGATAGCTTGAGCAAATTAAAATACAAGCAAATTCCTGGCATTGTTGCGGGCTCAGATTCTGAAGACGCTGACACCATTGCCGCCATTTTGCCCTACTTTAAAGGCGCGCTTAAAGCAGGCAGGCTTGGCACGCACAATGTGTACCCGGATAACGATGGCATTGTGCGCGAATACCGCATGTTGCATGACGAATCTGGCTGGGTATTGCCCTCGCTACCTTTGGCAATTGCCAAGTTTGCGGGCGCAGATACAGATAGCATTCCAAAAGACATGCTGATTAATTGGCGCGGCAAGCCGTTTACTTACAGTTACGCTACTTTTAGCGATGTGTTTACTGACCTAGCCAGCAAAGACAAAAAACGCCCGCAAAATGAATTCACCAATAAAATCGTCATAATTGGCTCTACTGCGCCAGGGCTATTTGACATTAAACCCACCGCCATGGATAAGCAGTTCCCCGGTGTAGAAATCCTTGCCACCGCTATAGATAACGCCAAACACGGCGATTACTTAAAAGTGTGGCGCGGCAAAACACCGTATATTTTGCTTAGCTTATTGTTAATTTGGCTCACTACCGCCGCGTTTTACTTTAAGGTCGATCGCGATAGATTCAATTCCATCTTTACTGGCAGCCAAATCGGCCTATTGGTGCTGTCATACATCGCCATCAACGTCAGCAACACCTATTTAGACTTAACTGCACCCATTTTATGGGCGATTGCGCTGTTTGGTATCGCCAAAATTTATGCGTTGGCGACAGATCGCGCGCTGCAGCGCTGGCTAGCGTTTGGCGTAAGTAACGATGCAGCCGAGCACCGCGTGCTGATGATGCCGATTTTGGTAGAAGCCAGCGAGGCGCTTAGCGATGCCATACTTAAAAAACTTAAACGCGAAATTGAGCTTACCAGCAAAACGCCTAACAATATCGAAATATTAGCAGGTACGCAAAGCGGCATTTGGGGATTATTTGGCGATATGCTAGTAGTGAGTTGGATGTATGCCGACAACAAACAAGAATATGACGCGGCGGCCAAGCAAGATGCGCAAAGTATTGCCACGCAGTTACCAACTTTAATTGCCAGCATTGGTCTACCAAACACCACCACCACGCGTTATGCGCTGCATGAAGGTAAATTAGTCAATCAATCAACGGTCACTCTGGCATCGCAGTGGCGTAGTTTGTTTGCGCAAGCGGTGATTAAACTGGAACACCAAGACGATGACAATATGAAGGATTTAGCATGAAAATATTAGTAAAAATTTGTTTTATTATGGCATTTTTTATTGGCATGACAGCCAATATCCATGCGCTTGCTGGCGAATCTGGCACCGCTATTAAAATGGATAGCTTGCGCGCAGAACCATTTGCTGATGCCAAAACTGTGGGCAGCTTAGCAAAAAATGATGCTGTCGAAATCCTCACTAAAAAAGGCGCTTGGCTACAAGTTAAAAGCAAAAAAAGCACGGGTTGGGTGCGTTTGCTATCAGTCAAACGTGGCGGCGCTTCATCTAGCGGCAGCGCCATTAGCGATGTGGCTAGTGGCCGTACTGGCACCGGCAAAGTGGTTTCCACCACAGGCATTCGCGGTTTAAGCGCAGAAGAGCTGAAAGCTGCCAAATTTAACGAAGAAGAAATGAAACAAATGGAAAGCTACCAAACCTCTGCCGCCGATGCGAAAAGTTATGCAGCAGCAGGCGGTTTAAGCGCCAATAAAATGGCTTACTTAAAAGGAGCCAAATAATGCCAAAACAATATTCAGCACTATTATTAAGTTTATTTTTAGCTGCTGGCTTAATCGCAACTAGTGCCAATGCGCTAGATTTGGGCAAAGTGTTAGAAGACGCTGCTAAACAGAAAATAGACGAAGTGGTGAAAGGCGAAGACAAGCCTGCTGAAAATACATCTTCCACCCCTGTACCTTCCAATCCTACACCGCAAGCCAATACTGGTGCGGTTGCTGGCGATGCCACTGCGCCAGTAGAAGCAGCAAAAACAGAGCCTGAAAAACCAGCCTTTAACTGGAAAAGTCCAAGCCGTGAAGAAGAAGTTGCGCTGGGTCGCGAAATTACAGGCAGCTTGCTTGGCGCAGCGCCCTTGGTAAAAGATGCTGCGTTGCAACAATATGTGAATAAAGTGGGCCGTTGGGTGGCCAGCCAAAGTGAGCGCGAAAATTTACCGTGGAAATTTGGCGTAATTGATAGCGCCGATTTGAACGCGTTTGCCATGCCGGGCGGCTATGTGCTGATTACCAAAGGTTTATATGCAAAACTACATAACGAGGCACAATTGGCCAGCGTGCTTGGCCACGAGATTGCACATGTGGTAAAAAAACATCAATTAAAAGTATTGCAAAAACAGCAATTGTTGGGCTATGGCGCTAGTAAAATAGGCGATTTATTTAGCAAAAAAGATAAACTCGCCAAAAAAGTCGTTGGCACAGGCGCCGAGATTAGCGCACGCGGTCTAGATAAAGATGCCGAATTTGAAGCCGACCGCATGGGCATGATTCTAGCGGCGCGCGCGGGCTACGATGCCTTTAGCTTGAGCGAAGTATTACAAACCATGAGCCAAACTAGCCAATCTGACAGCAGCGTGGCATTATTATTTAAAACGCACCCGCACCCAGATGAACGCTTAGCTAAATTAGGCGATGCGGCAGGCAGCAGCTTAGATAATATAAAAGCAGGCAAAACGCTAGAAAACAGACTTTATAAATTGAAATAACACTTAAAATAGATGCTCTGCAGGCCAATATCCATGCGGCTTGCAGGGCATCTATTTTGTGGGGCGTATTGCTGGTCGGATTAGCTAAACATTATCTGCCAAAAGGAAATCATACTGCAGAATACTACAGTTATTGAGCCATACCCTGACTAGTTTATTTTCTTTGACTTTCGTTATACTCTTCGCATACTTTGTTAATTATTTCTTTTCTACCCAGCATATCTAATGGATAATTTGTCAAAATTCGTTCTTTAGCAGATACAGTAAATTTGTGCAAAATAGATTTACCATGGTGTATTGGCATATGGTATGTTTCATTATCAAGTATTCCTAACTTCCAAAGCACGGCGTTAATATAGTTATTGATTTTAACTTCTTTAGTTAAAGCTGTTTTTGTTAATGTATGAGTTCTAGATGGGTCAACAGGCTTTTCAATTTCAACACCTTGTTTAATTTCGATTTGACGAGTGACGTAATATGCCTTGTCAACAGAGTCTGGTGTTTCAGAAAAACGTCCTTTCTGTATCCAGTTTATATTTTTAGCTGTTTCGGTAGTTATATATACTGAGGTTACTTTGTCATTTCCACTTAAATCTTCAGCATCAACAATTGCGGCTTTTTCATAACCAACTTTGTTTAACAATGTAATATTATCTACAAGCGAACGAAAAACTCTTTGAACCCTATCTTCAAGAATTCGGCTCAACTCTGGAAATTTAATCTCTACAGTAGATGTAGAATACCTGTAGTAAATTGCGCCTTCACGCAGCAATACATTGTCTGATTTTCCTTTTTCAATTAATCGCTCAGTTTTATTCTTTTTACATATTACTGGTTTAGAATTTGAAGGGTTAACTAAAACGTATAGCACTGTTTTTCCGCCATAAATTTTTGTGTCCATTGAAAAATGAATTTCTGGTTCAAAACATTCATTGAGAAAATTTGCAATTACTAATTGGTCAGGTAGATTTTCGTTAAACCCAATTATCTCTTTAGGGTTATCTTTAATTCCAAAAAAAATTACTCCCCCATTTTTGTTTGCGAAAGACACCATAGTTTTAGCATACTTCCATATACTGTTACTATCGAATACTGCTTTAAACTCTCTATGCTCACTTTCACGATTAGTTACGCGAGATGTATTGGTGTCAATTGTTAATTCTAGGAATTCAATCATAAATACTTTCTGACTTTATTATTCAAATTCAATAATAAATAAATTAAGACATGATATTTGCATAACCCTCAGACCATCTCCCGCGCTCTTAACTCGCTTTTAATATACGCATAATAAATCGGCGCGGCCACAATGCCAGGCAAGCCAAATGCGGCTTCCATGCACAGCATGGCAATTAGCAGCTCCCACGCGTGGGCGCGAATTTGGCCACCGACTATGCGCGCGTTTAAAAAATATTCTAGCTTGTGAATAATCACCAAAAACGCCAGCGAGCCAATAGCCACGCCCAGCGAGTGGCTCATGCTGACCACCACAATTACCGCATTTGAGATTAAATTGCCAATCACTGGCAACAAGCCAACGATAAAGGTAATGGCGATTAAGGTTTTGGTAAATGGCAAGTTAATGCCCATTAGCGGCAGCACCACGGCTAAGTAGATACCGGTAAACGTCGCGTTAATGGCCGAGATGCGGACTTGCGCAAACACAATATTGCGAAACGCTTGGCTAAACAAAGTTACGCGCTCAATCATAGCGCGGGCAAAAGATTTGTAATGATCGCGACTCACAAAATCATGCAACGCCAACATGCCGCCTATGACCATGGCGACCAATATATGGGCGGCGTGGCGGCCTGCCTCTTTGCCCACAAATTGCAAATCAGATGAATGATCGCGCAGCCATTGCGTGACCGCTAATTGCAGCGTAAAGGCATTTTCTGGCAGGCGTTCATCTAGCCATTTAGGCAAAATTTTGCGCGAATCTTCAATAATTTGTGCCATTTGTGAAATCAGCGTGCTTAGCCCACCAGAATCTGAGCCAAACAGCGCCACCAAGCCCATGCCCAAGAGCGTGAGCAGCCCAATGACAATGCTGGCGAGGAATGCCACTGCAATAATTTTGGCGCCTTTGCCAGGCAAATGTCGCTCAATAAAGGGCGAGATAATATGCACCAGCTCGAACACCAGCAAACCAGCCAGTAGCGCGGGTAGCAAATGCACTTTAAGCACAAAAATCATGCCAAAGCCGATGAGCAGCCATGCAGCTAGTGTTGGTTTGTCTATACCCCAAATGAGACTATCTGTTTTGTTTGCTTGGTTTACTTGGTTTGCCAAAATACTTTTCCTATTTGCTTAGCTCAAATTAATTAACTGAATCTAGCTTAACTAAATCTATTTAATAGTGCCTGACTTTGCTGCGCGGGCAGGTTAATTTTTACGCGCACTTGTGCATCGAATACTTTATCTAGCACTACACCTTTATATTGCGTCACCGCATGCAACAAAGTATCTAGCTGATTATAGTCCACCGTCACACTAATTTCTTGCATCTCGACAAAATCGACTATTTGTGCGGCTTGCATGGCCATTTTAGCAGTGCCTCCATACGCCCGCGCTAGCCCGCCTGTACCAAGATTCACACCGCCGTAATAACGTATCACGCCCACGCACACATTAATCAGCTGCTGCCCTTCTAACATTTGCAATATAGGCTTGCCCGCCGTTCCGCTGGGTTCACCTGCATCTGAAAATCTTGGAACAATACCTTCGGCCGTTTTAATGCGAAACGCATACGCTAAGTGGTGCGCCGTTGGGTGCTGCGCGGCAATAGCGCGTAAAAAGCTGCCCACTTCGACCTCGGTTTTACACGCCGCTGCCCAAGCCAAAAATTTAGATTTATGAATGGTTTGCTCGGCTGCACCTGCTTTTTCAATCGTATTCAATGACTGCTTTTCTATTTAAGACAAACCAGTAATGTCGCCCGCTGCATTCACACTAATGCGCGCGCTGGCAGGCACTTTGGGCAAGCCTGGCATGGTCATAATTTTGCCGCAAATAGCCACAATAAAACCTGCTCCGCGCGATAAGCGTAACTCGTTCACCACCAATGTGTGGCCAGTAGGCGCGCCACGCAAAGTAGCATCAGATGAAAACGAATACTGCGTTTTGGCGATGCAAATAGGAAAATGGCCGTAGTCTTTTTGCAACATCTTAAGCTTGGCTGCCGCTTGCTCACTCAGCTCGACCTTAGCCGCACCGTAAATTTTTTGTGCAATCATCTCAATTTTTTGCAGCAAGGGCATGCTATCGGGGTATAGCAATTTAAACTTAGATTCATTCTGTTCTGCCAGCACGCGCACTACTTCATGTGCCAAATCAACTGCGCCAGCACCACCATCTGCCCAGTGTTTGCATACAATTACTTTAACTTTTTGAGCATCGCCAGCAGCCGCACCAATATTGGCTTGCAGAGCATCTATTTCGGCTTGCGTGTCATTATAAAAGTGATTAATCGCAACAATCACTTGCATACCAAATTGGTCATGTAAATTATTAATATGTTGTTTTAAATTATTGATTCCATTTAATAAAATACCTACATTTTCTGTGTTTAAATCTTTTAAATCTGCGCCACCGTGATATTTTAGCGCGCGCACCGTTGCCACAATTACCACTACATCGGGCTGCAAATTCGCCTTGCGGCATTTAATATCAAAAAACTTTTCGGCGCCTAAATCGGCGCCAAAACCCGCCTCGGTCACCACATAATCAGCCAGTTTTAGCGCCGTTTTAGTGGCGATAACCGAATTACAACCATGCGCGATATTGGCAAACGGGCCGCCATGTACAATGGCTGGTGTGTGTTCTAGTGTTTGTACCAAATTGGGTTGAAATGCATCTTTTAACAGCGCCGTCATCGCACCTTCAGCCTGCAAGTGCCTAGCCAGTATTGGCTCGCCGAGGGAATTGGTAGCCACTTGAATCTCACCCAAGCGCGCTTTTAAATCTGCTAAATTCTCTGCCAAGCAAAAAATCGCCATCACCTCAGAGGCCACCGTGATGTCAAAACCAGAGCTTTTATCACCATATTGCTGATGTAGTGTCACATGGCGCAGCGCGCGGTCGTTCATGTCTAAACAGGGTTTCCATGAAATGCGATGTACGTCAATTTGCAAGGCGTTACCGTGATGAATATGATTGTCAATTAAAGCAGCCAGTAAGTTATTGGCGGCCGTAATGGCATGAAAATCGCCAGTAAAATGCAAATTTATGTTTTCCATTGGCACCACTTGAGACATTCCGCCACCGGTGGCACCACCTTTCATGCCGAAAACAGGGCCAAGTGATGGTTCACGAATGCACACAATGGCGCTTTTACCAATGTGATTAAGCGCATCTGCCAAGCCTATTGTTGTTGTGGTTTTTCCCTCACCGGCTGGCGTGGGGCTAATGGCAGTGACTAAAATGAGCTTGGCTTTAGCCTTATTATGAGAATCATTTTGCAGCTTAGCCAAGCAAGCTGGGCTTAGCTTGGCAATGTGATGGCCATAAGGGATTAAATCCGTTGGCGCTATATTTAGCTTGGTAGCAATATCAGAAATCGGTTTTAGCTTAGCGGCTTGGGCAATTTCGATATCGGATTGCATAAATATTTATCTGCCCTTAAAAATGCTGCCTAATACACCGCGAATGATTTGGCGGCCAAGCTGCGAGCCTATGGCACGCACGGTAGATTTTGCAGCGCTTTCTAAAATAGTGTCAGAGCGACTGGTTGGCTTTTTAGCCGTCTTATTACCACCGCCAAACATGCCACCCCAATCAAAACCCCTATCTTCATTTGCGGCTTCTTCTTCTGCTGGCGCCTGTTCTGCCGCTTGCTCTGTGGCGCGCTTTTTCAAAATCTCGTAGGCTGATTCTCTATCCACATGCTTTTCGTACACGCCGCGCACTAACGAATTATTCATGGTTGCAGCTCGCTCCGCATCGGTAGCAGGGCCAATGCGGCTTTGCGGCGGAATAATAAAGGCGCGTTCCACTGGAGTAGGCACGCCCTTCTCATCCAAAAATGATACCAGCGCCTCACCCACACCCAGCTCAGTAATCGCGGTTGCTACATCCACTTTTGGGTTGCTTCTAAAGGTTTCGGCGGCTGATTTCACCGCTTTTTGGTCACGCGGTGTAAAAGCGCGCAAGGCATGCTGCACGCGATTACCCAGCTGGCCCAGTACAATATCAGGAATATCGAGCGGGTTTTGGCTAACAAAATATACGCCGACGCCTTTAGAGCGAATCAGTCGCACCACTTGCTCAATTTTTTGCAATAACGCTTGCGGCGCATCGGTGAATAGCAAATGTGCTTCATCAAAGAAAAATACTAGCTTAGGTTTTTCTAAATCGCCTACTTCTGGTAGTTTTTCAAATAACTCAGAAAGCAGCCACAGCAATAGCGTGGCATAGACGCGGGGCGAGTTAAACAGCTTATCCGAAGCCAATATATTAATCACACCACGGCCTTGCGCATCGGTTTGCAGCAAGTCATCCAAATTTAACGCAGGCTCACCAAATAACAGGTCGCCACCTTCGGTTTCTACCTGCAACAATGCCCGCTGCAGCGCACCCACGCTGGCGGCCGAGATATTGCCATATTCTGTTTGATATTTGGCTGAGTTTTCTGCAGCATGCTGGCTCATGGCGCGCAAATCTTTTAAATCCAGCAGCAGCCAGCCATTGTCATCGGCAATCTTAAATATAGAGTTTAAAACGCCGCCTTGTACATCGTTTAAATTGAGCATGCGCGCCAGCAATAGCGGCCCCATGTCGGCGGCGGTCGTTCTTACGGGATGGCCTTTTATGCCAAATACATCCCACAAAGTCACTGGGCTAGCTTGTGGCTTAAAGTCGGCAATACCTAGCTGTGCAATGCGCGCATCAACCTTCGGATTGCCCCCACCAGCTTGGCTCATACCCGATAAATCACCCTTCACATCTGCCATAAAAACTGGCACGCCAAGCGCAGAAAAACCTTCTGCCAAGCTTTGCAGTGTAACTGTTTTACCCGTACCTGTAGCGCCCGCAATTAAGCCATGTCGATTGGCCATTTTGGGTAAAATGTGGAGAAAATTTTCTGCTTTGGCAAGACGGATAGGATTAGTCATCAGGTTTTTATACACACTTATAAGATTATAATTAATATAATTTAGTATAAACCAAGCCCAAACTTTTTACAGCAGCAATATTCACTACATTTAAGCATTTAAACACATGCTCTACCAACCAATACCCGTGAGGCTAGCAGGGCATTCAATTTTGTAAGTTAAATGGTCAATAAAAAACCCGCAATAAAGCGGGTTTTTTATCACAAATAATTGTTAAAACTAAGGAATCAATACTGTATCAATGACATGAATCACACCGTTAGACGCCTCAACATCAGTGGCCGTTACTTTGGCATTATTCACCATCACGCCTTTATCGGTGGTTATTTTTAGTGCTTTGCCATTCACGGTTGGCGCGTCACCCGCTTTTACATCTTTGGCCATAACTGCAGCTGGCACCACATGGTAGGTTAATATGGCGGTTAATTTAGCTTTATCTTTAAGTAATGCATCTAGATCTGCTTTGGGGATTTTTGCAAATGCAGCATCCGTTGGTGCAAATACGGTAAATGGGCCTTTACCTTTTAGCGTTTCAACCAATCCAGCGGCTTTTACGGCAGTTACTAGCGTTGTAAAGCTGCCTGCTGCAATGGCGGTATCAACAATGTCTTTTTCGCCAGCTAGATGATGATCGGCCAGTGCAACAGAAGATGAGATTAAAAAAATAGAACCCATGAATAAAGAAAGAAAATTACGTTTCATTTAAAAGTCTCCTAACAAAATTTGTGAAAATTGTTCAACACAAATTATCTGTAGTTATTTTCAGAATAGAAAAGTCACCACACAATCGTAGGCATACATAGACTTAGAAAGTTCTCATTAAATCAATTGGTTATGTGAATAAAACGGGGAACTAAATTAAAAAAGTGCAACTCAATTTAAAGCTAAATGTCACCCTTGCTGGCTTTATTAAGTAGCGTAATCAGCGCCTCGTCTAGCTGTTGAGCCGCTTTAGTTGCGCGCTCAGTCGGGCTTTTAATGCTTTTTAAATCATAGCTAGGCAGCGCTAATCCGATAAATAGCTTAAGTTTTTTATCTGCATCTGATTTTTCATATATAGCAATGCGGCAAGGTGCAAACACCAAAAACTCAGGATGATCGAGAAAAATATCGGTGCCCATGGTTAAATTGCAAAAAGAATGCACTTCTTTGATGCCTTGCGGATCGATGCCACGCAGCTTGATATGATCGCCGATGGGAAAGTTTGCAGGGTTTACAAAATTCATACCTTCGCTCACGCTTTTTAAGCTATCGATAACATCTTGGTAGCTCACGCCATCTGCCACTTGCACTTCATAAATGGCGCCATCAACTTGTGTCGGAGCCTTAGCAGCATCACCAGAAGCCCCGCTGCTATTGGCTTGCAGGCCGGCACATCCGATAAGTGATAATAATAAAGCAGAAGTAAGTAATTTTTGCATCGTAATATCAACTAACTATTGCGATGTGCCTTAAGCGCTTCGTCGACTTCTCTGCGGCCAAATTTTGGTGCCAGTAACTCTATAAATCCATATAAATAGCCACGCAAAAAGGCATCTTTACGCACACCGAGGTAGGTTGTGCTGGCCGGGAATAAATGACTGCAATCGAGTTTCACCAAATCTTTATCGCGCTCTTCGTCATACGCCATATTGGCGATTAAACCGACGCCTAAGCCAAGCCCCACATAGGTTTTAATCACGTCAGCATCAATCGCGCTTAGCACTACGTTAGGCATCACACCCGCATCGTGAAACACTTTAGACACAATAGTGCTGCCAGTAAAAGCAAAATCATAAGTTATCAGCGGAAAGCTGGCAATTTTGGCCAACGTGAGTGGCACAGCATCTATCAGCCGATGACCTTTTGGCACCACTACGCAGCGATTCCATTCGTAGCACGGCAAGCATAACAAGCGGTCATCTGAACTAATCGCTTCGGTCGCTATGCCAATATCTGCCTCGCCATTGGCCACTTGCGCAGTGACTTGGCTGGGGTTACCTTGGTGAATATTGAGTTTTACGTGCGGATAATTGGTGATAAATTGCTTTACCGCAGCGGGCAGCTTGTAGCGCGCTTGCGTGTGCGTGGTGGCAATGGTCAGCGTGCCGGTTTCTACTTTGGCAAATTCATCGCCCACCCGTTTAATGTTTTGCATTTCTAACATCACGGTAGCGGCCAATTTAACGATGTGGCGGCCAGGTTCTGTTATTCCTGTGAGCCGTTTGCCGTTACGCTGAAAAATCTGTAACTTTAATTCATCCTCTAGCATTTGAATTTGCTTACTCACGCCAGGCTGCGAGGTATGCAGCGCCTCAGCTGCAGCCGAGATACTCAAACCTTGGCGGGCCACTTCGTGGATGTATTTAAGTTGATGAAGTTTCATGTAAACCTATGTAATAAAAGTAATTATTCTTTATAAGTAAATAATATACCAAAATATCAAAAAGGTATTAAATAATTATATAAAACCCTGCTATATTACGCGTTTTGCTACTAACTTTAGTCTTTATAACACATGGATTTAGCTTTTTACATATTTGCGGGCTTTGCGGTTGGCCTATTGGTTGGCCTAACTGGCGTGGGTGGCGGCTCACTGATGACGCCCATTTTAATGCTATTTTTTAATGTAAAGGCCGCTGTTGCGGTGGGTACTGACTTACTCTACGCATCCATCACTAAAACAGCAGGCATTTTTGCGCACGGTAAACTAGGCAATATTGATTGGATAATGGTGCGCCTGCTGGCTTATGGCAGCATACCTGCCGCGCTAGTTACATTAATGTATTTAAAAGATTTAGATATTGCCTCTGAAAGTGCGGTTGTCAGCATTAAATTTTGGTTAGGCATCGCGCTATTGTTAACCTCTGTTTCGGTAATATTTCGCAATCAACTCGCCAACTTATCTAAAACAGGGCATTGGATTAACCCCAAATATGTACCTGCATCTACCATTATTTTAGGTGTAGTACTGGGCTTTTTAGTGACTCTTACTTCTGTAGGTGCTGGCGCACTGGGTGTAACGGCTTTGCTTATTTTGTATCCTAAAAAACCGATTACTACTATTGTGGGCTCTGAT
Source organism: Methylophilaceae bacterium (assembly GCA_031422335.1). Lineage (GTDB taxonomy): Bacteria > Pseudomonadota > Gammaproteobacteria > Burkholderiales > Methylophilaceae > Methylotenera_A. The sequence continues at coordinate 57,984 of JANOQW010000013.1, read as the reverse complement.
GTGGCACATGCAGTACCTTTGACTTTAGTAGCGGGTTTAGGCCATGCTAGCCTTGGCACAGTTGATTATCAGTTGCTGGGAACATTATTAATTGGCTCGATTCCAGGCATTTGGATAGGTAGCCATTTAAGCAGCAAAGTAGCCGAGCATTGGGTGCGCGTTTTATTAGCGTTAATTTTGGTATATGTTGGGCAAAAATTGGCTTTCCCGCAGTTTAATCAATTAATTGGTATGGTTATATTGTTGTTTATTATTGGCTTCAAACAATTGGGTTTTAAAAAACCCAAAGCAATAACACAATCAAAAGCAAAGCCAAAATAAGCATTTTCGGTTAAAATGTTGGGTTATTTTATATGGTTAGTTTGAGAAATTAAGTTTTATGCTTTTTATTCCTCAAATATCAATAAAATAATGGTACAACTTGCAATTTAGCCGCGCCGCAAATGCCAAAAATAAAAATTAGCCATGCAAGCAATAAATTTTAAACTGCAACGCAGAGTTGTGAAGATAGTTGAGAGAAGAAAAGTATAAAATGTATAAGTACGATGCAATAGATCAGACCATTGTCGATGAGCGCGTTGCGCAGTATCGCGACCAAACACGCCGCTACTTGGCCAAAGAGCTAAGCGAGGATGAATTTCGTCCGCTACGCCTGCAAAACGGTTTATACATTCAACGTCATGCGCCAATGTTGCGTATTGCCGTGCCTTACGGCATGTTATCTAGCCGTCAGTTACACAAGCTTGGCGACATTGCCAAAAAATATGACAAAGATTATGGCCATTTTTCGACGCGTCAAAACCTGCAATTAAATTGGCCAAAAGTAGAAGATGTACCTGATATTTTGGCCGAACTGGCAACAGTGGAAATGCACGCTATTCAAACCTCGGGCAATTGTATTCGCAACATTACCACCGACCAATTTGCTGGCATTGCACCAGACGAAATTATCGACCCGCGTGCCATGGCAGAAATTATGCGTCAATGGAGTACTTTTCACCCAGAATTCGCGCTGTTACCACGCAAATTTAAAATTGCTGTTTCTGGCACTAAAGATGACCGCGCCGTTGTGCAAGCGCACGATATTGGTATGGAGTTTTACAGCGACAATGCTGGCAAACTTGCCATTAAAGTATGGGTGGGTGGTGGTCTAGGACGTACGCCGATATTGGGCTCTGTGATTAGAGAGCATTTAGAATGGCAGCACGCGCTGACCTATTGCGAGGCGATTATTCGCGTGTATAACTTGCATGGCCGCCGCGATAATATTTATAAGGCGCGCATTAAAATTTTGGTAAAAGCGCTGGGTATAGATGAATTTAAAAACCAAGTAGAAGCCGAATGGGTGCACTTAAAAAACGCACCAAATACCATTACTGAAGCCGAATTGGCGCGCGTCAGCACGTATTTTGGTGAGTTTAATTACGATAGCTTACCTGTACACAATGCCAGCTTTGATGCGACTGTTGCCAGTAACCCTGCGTTTGCAGCGTGGGTAAAGCGCTGCACGCATGCACACAAAATTGCAGGTTATCGCGCGGTGACTTTATCGCTAAAACCGCATGGCAAAGCGCCGGGTGACGCCACCAGCGCGCAAATGCATACCGTGGCCGATTTAGCCGAAGCTTACAGCTTTGGCGAATTGCGTGTATCGCATGAGCAAAATTTGATTCTAGCTGATGTTAAATTAAGCAATTTATTTGCACTGTGGGAAATCGCCCGTGCCAATGGCCTCGCCACCCCAAATATCGGCTTACTCACAGATATAATTTGTTGCCCTGGTGGCGATTTCTGTAGTTTGGCTAACGCAAAAAGTATTCCCATTGCTGAAGCGATTCAAATGCAATTTGATAACCTAGATTACTTGCACGATATCGGCGATATTGAGCTGAACATTTCTGGCTGCATGAATGCCTGCGGCCATCACCATGTCGGGCACATTGGCATTTTGGGTATCGACAAAGATGGCTCAGAGTGGTATCAGGTCACCATTGGAGGCAAACAAGGCAACGATGCCAGTATTGGCGCGGTGATTGGGCCATCATTTGCCGCAGCAGAGATGCCTAGTGTAATTCAAAAGCTCATCGACCTCTATGTCAAACAGCGTACGCCAGAAGAGCGCTTTATCGACACGGTGCGCCGCTTGGGCGTGGCGCCGTTTAAGGCGCATGTCTATGCTAAAGACAGTGCTAAAGATGTCGCAAAAGAAAGTGCTACAGCATGAGTAATTTAATTCAACTAAAAGATGGTGTAGCCAGTGTGGTAGAAAACCAATGGCAATGCGTCGAGTTGCCAGCCAGCCAGGCACCAGAGCGCGTCTTGGCGGGCAAAGTGGTGCTGTTCAAACTTACTGGCGAAAACAGTGTGACGCCAGAGCAAATTGCTGGCACGGTTATTCCAGCATCTGGCAATATTATTGTGCCATTAAGCGTGTATGCAGCAAATAAACATGCCCTTGCAAGCCGCATCAATGCTGGCTCTGCAGGTATCTGGTTAGATACGCATGAAACGCTAGAAAGCTTAATTGAAGTTGTTGGCGACATTAATAAGTTGCCAATGATTGCGGTGCATGTTGAGCGTTTTGCCGATGGCCGTATATTTTCACTTGGCACCTTACTGCGCACGCGCTACGGCTTTAAAAACGAGCTGCGCGCGTTTGGTGACGTTCTTAAAGATCAATTATTCTTCTTAAAACGCAGCGGTTTTAGCAGCTTTTTAATTCGCGCAGATAGAAGTGCCGAAGACGCCATAAGCAGCCTGAACGACTTTAGCCAGCCCTACCAAGGTGCGGTCGATGAGCCGAAACCCGTGTTTCAGCGTTATAACAGGTCAGCCTAAAATGTCGGGTGAAGTTTCGACGTTAAAACCAGCAGTAGCCAATCCTGCAACTTCGCCTGCGCTCACAGATACACTGGTGGCGAGTGTCAATGCTAAGAAAACCGCAGTTTTGGCTTTGTTAAGTAATGCAGTGGCAGAATTAAAAAATATCACGTTTGCTAACAGCTTTGGCGCAGAAGACATGGTGCTGACTGACATTATTTTAAAAAATAAACTCGCGATTAGTATTTTCTCGCTGGACACGGGTCGCTTGCCAACAGAAACCTATGACTTGATTGCTGAAACTGAAAAGCATTACAACACCAAGTTGAATGTGTATTTTCCGCAAGCACAAACAGTTGAGTTTTACGTTAAAAATCATGGTATTAATGCTTTTTATGAAAGTATTACATTAAGAAAAGATTGCTGCCACATGCGTAAAGTTGAGCCATTGCAACGCGCCTTAAAAGGTAATGCCGCTTGGGTAACTGGTATGCGTACAGCGCAAGCAACCACGCGCAGCAGCTTGCCAGTGCGTGAGTTTGACGAGGGCAATCAACTAGAAAAATTCAACCCATTAAGTGATTGGTCAGAACAAGAAGTATGGGCTTATATTCGCTTAAATGCAGTGCCTTACAACGCCTTGCATGACCAGTTTTATCCTAGTATCGGTTGTGCGCCTTGTACGCGCGCCATTGCCATGGGCGAAGATGTGCGTTCTGGCCGCTGGTGGTGGGAAGATCCGACAAATAAAGAATGTGGCTTGCACGTTAAAATCTAACTGCAAGACTTTTTAACCACCGATAAACTGATTTAAATAACATGACAATACAACAAACAAACCATCAACCTCTTTCGCATCTCGACTGGCTAGAAGCCGAAGCGATTCACATTTTGCGTGAAGTCGCAGGTCAATGCAGCAATCCTGTATTGCTATTCTCTGGCGGCAAAGATTCGCTGTGTATTTTACGCTTGGCAGAAAAAGCCTTTCGCCCTGGCCGTTTCCCCTTCCCGCTCATGCACATCGATACTGGCCATAACTATCAAGAAGTGATTGATTTTCGTGACCAACGCGCTGCAGAGCTAGGCGAGCGCTTGATTGTGCGTAGTGTAGAAGACTCAATGAAGCGCGGTACGGTTGTGCTAAAAAGCCCTGACGAACCGCGCAACAAGCACCAATCGGTGACTTTGCTGGAAGCGATTGAAGAACATGGTTTTGATTGCTGTATTGGTGGCGCGCGCCGTGATGAAGAAAAAGCGCGTGCTAAAGAGCGTATCATGAGTTTCCGCGATGAGTTCGGCCAATGGGATCCGAAAAATCAGCGCCCAGAATTATGGAATTTATACAACGCCAGAAGTCATAAAGGCGAGAATATTCGCGCCTTTCCAATTAGCAACTGGACAGAAATGGATGTATGGCAATATATTGAGCGCGAAAATTTAGAGCTGCCGAGTATTTACTTTGCCCACCAACGGGACATTATTATGCGCGGCGGCGCGATGATGCCCGCTAATATTAAACTGGCCGATGGTGAAGTGATTAATGTGCCTAAAGCTGGCGAAGTTGTGACGAATATGCAAGTGCGCTTTCGCACCGTGGGCGATATTACCTGCACGGCACCCGTGTTAAGTGATGCCGATAATGTAAGTAAAATCGTGCTTGAAACCGCGACCACGACTATTACCGAGCGTGGCGCAACGCGTTTAGATGACCAAACTTCAGATGCTTCAATGGAACAACGTAAAAAGGAAGGCTATTTCTAATGTCAAATACGCAACACAACGATAGCTTATTACGTTTTATGACTTGCGGCAGTGTCGATGACGGCAAAAGTACGCTTATCGGCCGCTTGCTATTTGATACTAAGACAATACTAGCCGATACGCTCACGCAAATCTCTAACACCTCGAAAAAGCGCGGCATGGAAGCAGTGGATTTATCGCTGCTCACCGACGGGCTACAAGCTGAGCGCGAGCAAGGCATAACCATCGACGTGGCCTACCGCTATTTCAGCACTGGCACACGCAAATACATCATCGCCGATGCGCCTGGGCATGAGCAATACACGCGCAATATGGTCACCGCAGCATCTACCGCTAATTTGGCGATTATCCTCATCGATGCGCGCCGTGGCGTGCTGACGCAAACGCGCCGCCATTCGTATTTGGCGCACCTTGTGGGCATTCAGCATATTGTGGTGGCCGTTAACAAGATGGATTTGATGAATTACGATGAAGCAACATATAACAAGATATGTGCCGACTATCTAGCCTTTGCCAAAGAAATTGGCCTAGCACAAGCGCGTGATATTCGCTTCATCCCCATGTCGGCGTTGAATGGCGATATGCTGGTAGACAGGTTAGAAAACATGCCGTGGTACACAGGCGAAACGCTGTTGGAAATGCTAGAAGCCGCGCCTGCGGCCGATGAAGAGCAAAATGCAGAGTTCCGCTTCCCTGTGCAATTCGTGTGTCGCCCGCACGCCAGTGCTGACGCGGACTTACACGATTTTAGAGGCTTTATGGGCAGAATCGAAAGCGGCGAAATCGCCGTGGGTGATGCGGTTACTGTGCTGCCAAACGGCTATCAAAGCTTCGTCAAAGCTATTCAAATTGGCGAAGAACACCTGCAAAGCGCGCAAACTGAGCAAAGCGTGACAATATTACTAGAAGACGAAATAGACACATCGCGCGGTGATATGATTGTAAAAACTGGCAGTAAAATTGAGGCGGTGAAACAGATAGATGCCCATGTATGCTGGCTTTCAGAGACGCCGCTGTCGCCTGCGCGTACCTATGTGATTCGTCACACCACGCGTGAAAGTAAAGCAAAAGTGGGCGCAATTGCTTATAAAGTGGATGTGAATACGCTAGAGCAGCAAGCTGCCACCGAGTTAAAAATGAACGACATTGCGCGCATTCAATTCAAGCTTGCGCAGCCGCTAATGGTCGACAGCTACACGCAAAACCGTGCCATTGGTGCGTTTATCGTCATCGATGAAAGCACTAATAATACTGTCGGCGCAGGCATGATTGTTTAGCTATGCTCAAAAAGGTAGTCAGTGCAAGGCTCGTGCAGCGCAGGCAGTACAATTGAGTACGACAAGCGAATAAATCGTAGCAATGGCTGCCTCTTTGAGCAAAGTTTGCTCTATCGCACATTAAATAAATCAAATAAAATAACGTATTCGCTTTTTAAGCAGCAAGGATAGTAAAAATGACTTATGTCGTGACCGAAAACTGTATTCAATGCAAATTTACCGATTGCGTCGATGTATGCCCAGTGGATTGCTTTGTTGAAGGGCCGAATTTCTTAGCCATCAATCCAGATGAGTGTATCGATTGTACTTTATGTGTAGCTGAGTGCCCCGCAGAAGCGATTTTTGCAGAAGATGATGTGCCAGCCGACCAGCAAGAGTTTATCGCCTTAAACGCGCGCCTAGCTAAGCTGTGGCCTGTGATTACATCGCGCAAACCTGGCTTAGAAGATGCCGATGCCATGAATGGCGTGCCAGGTAAGCTAGAGCTTTTAATAGAGTAATTAAAGTTGCAGTTAAAAATAATTAAAAGGAGGCTTTTGCCTCCTTTTTTTGTTGCCAAAATTATTGCATGTGTTAATTTAACGTAATGGAAATGATTTCTCAACTTGCATTAGCAGGCGGTCTAAGTTGGGCCAGCGGTTTACGCTTGTACCTGACCGTATTTGCGGTGGGTTTGTTGGCAAAGTTTGGTTATATTGACTTACCCTCCTCGCTTGACATCCTTAGCAATCCAATTGTATTAAGCATTGCGGGCGCAATAAGCGTAATTGAGTTTTTGGCCGATAAAATCCCCTATGTGGATAGTATGTGGGATGGAATTCAAACCTTTATTCGCATTCCCGCAGGCGCGCTGTTGGCGATGGGCGCCATTAACAGCAGCGACCCGATGGTTACAACTATTGCCGCACTTTTAGGCGGTTCGCTTGCGGGCGCTACACATGCAACCAAGGCGGGCAGCCGCGCATTAATTAATACTTCGCCAGAACCCATTAGTAATATCGCCGCATCCTTTGGCGAAGAAAGCATGCTGCTCACAGGCGGCTGGCTAGTATTCGCACACCCTGCCGTATTTATTGGCTTGCTATGCGGATTTATTGTGCTGCTATTTTGGTTATTGCCAAAAGTTTGGCGCGGGGTGAAGTCGATAATCGGCAGTATTGGAAAAATCAATAAGACGCAATGACCGCAACACTCAAATATCTGCAACACTACTCAATTGATTTACAACAGAAAATTGCCAGTTTAATGGCACAAAACACGCTAGGCGATTACATCACACAGCGCTACCCACTTGCGCATGGCATTCAAACCGATAAAGCCTTGTACGATTATTGCAACGACATCAAACAAACCTATTTACGCAACGCGCCGCTGCTAGATAAAGTGGCTTATGACAATCGACTAAGCATTGAACACCATGCGCTAGGCTTAAATACCGCTATCTCGCGCGTGCAAGGCGGCAAGTTGAAGGCCAAAAAAGAAATTAAAATTTCAGCCTTTTTTAAAGCTGCGCCTACCGAGTTTTTAAATATGATTGTGGTGCACGAGTTAGCGCATTTAAAACAGCGTAATCATGACAAAGCATTTTACCAACTTTGCCAACATATGCAGCCCGATTACCATCAACTGGAGTTTGATTGCCGCGTATATTTGACTTGGAAAAACATGTAAAAAAAATGCATAATTTTTTGTGTTTGATGATATGAAAAATAATATGCTCTGCAAGCCAGTATCCATGCGGCTTTCAAGCATGAATAACCAGCTTTAGCTGGTATATTCTGCGGGTACAACCTTTACGGTTGCAGAGTACCAAAATAATGTAGCGTTTTTTTAAAAACTTTAAACTAACTTTTCCGTGACCTAAATTCTCCGTGAGCTAACTTTTCCAAAGTTGCGTTTGTCGAATTGTCAGCCAGCTCATCAGCCAAATAACCAGCATAGCGCAGGCCATGTTAAACACGCTGTCCCACACCAAAGGCACAATAATACCTGCTGCAATGGTGGAAAATAACATTTGAATAAACGCTTGCCCCGATGCCGCTGTACCACGAATTTTTGGGTGACGATCTAACGCAGCCAGTGAGATGATTGGCATCACCAGCGCCATACCGATGTTAAATAAAGCAATCGGCAAGATATCGTAAATAGCTTTGGCTGGCAGCCAGTAAGTTATCGCCAAATTAAGCAGCACAATCGCAAACATCCATGTGTAAGCTGCATTGAGCACACGTTTTGCAGCGTATTTACCTGCTGCGCGTTTAGCCAAATAAGACCCCAGCACCATGCCACACACGGTGCTTACAAAGAAATAACCATATTGCTGTGGCGTAAAACCTAGCAGCTTACCCAAAAACATGGCGCTGCCCAGCACATAGATAAAAAATGCGGAGAACACTGCGCCGAGTGAAATGCATAATTTTGCATATTCAGCATCATTAAAAATCGTTTTATAGCTGGCAAATACGTTTTTGGCGGAAAGTGGTAAGCGTTTTTCTGGTGGCATGGTTTCTGGCAAAAACTTGACCGCTGTCCACAAAGCCAAAGCTGCGTATATCGCCAAAAATACAAAAATGCTTTGCCAACTTAAACCAAGCAACAAGCCACCAATAATCGGCGCCACCGCTGGCGCAATGCCAAACAACATTTGTATGGTGGCCATCACACGTTGCGCTGCCGCGCCTTCAAATAAATCGCGTACCATGGCCCGCGCCACTGTATTGCCTGCACCGCCACTAGCACCTTGCAGCGCACGAAAAAACCATAGCGTTTCAACATTAGGTGCGAATGCGCAACCAATACTAGCCAATACAAAAATGGCCAAGCCCCATTTGATGGTGGCGATGCGGCCGATGGAATCTGAAATGGCACCGTGCCATAGTGTCATGGCGGCGTAAGGCAGCAAATAGATTGCCAAACTTTGCTGAATTTGCACATCGGTCGCACTTAAATCCACCGCCATGGCGTGAAATGCTGGTAAATAGGTATCGATGGCGAACGGCGCAAGTGCAGCCAAACTGGCCAGCACGTAAACTAAAAATACAGAATTTTTCGTCATTTATTTTTTAAAGCTTTTATCTGTTGTTTATTTTTCATGAAAAAAGGCGCATTAAAATGCGCCTTTTATTATAACGTCTATTGTTATGGCAGCGCGTGAAACTCTTCCACTCTCTCCGTATCACCTGCTACATATTTTTTGCTATTTTTATCGGTTCTAAAAATTATTGGCTTGCTGGCCAATACTGGGTTTTTACTATCTTCAATTGCTTTTTCGATTAAATGATGATGCGGCGATAGTGAGCATACTGGGTCTGCGCTTTCGGCATCGCCACTCAATAAAAACGCCTGGCAGCGACAGCCTGCCAAGTCGTTCATTTTCTCTGGGCAAGTCACACATGGGCCTGTCATCCAATCGGTACCGCGATATTTATTAAACGCGGGGCTATCTTTCCACGCCCACTCTAAGCCTTTATCGCGCACATTGGGGAACGCCATATTTGGCAACACGCGCGCCGAGTGGCACGGCAACACATCGCCATTGGCGGTGACAATCATAAATACTTCGCCCCAGCCGTTCATGCATTTTTTCGGGCGGTCGCCAAAGTAATCTGGCACCACAAAAAATATCTTCATTTTATTGCCGACTTTTTGGCGGAACTCATTAGTAATACGCTCAGCTTCGTCAATTTGCTCTTTTAGTGGCATCAATTGGTTACGGTTCACTAAACTCCAGCCGTAATATTGCGTGTTCGCCAGCTCCACATAATCGGCGCCTAATGCTTCTGCCATCTCGAGAATTTCTTTGACATGGCCAATGTTATAGCGGTGTATCACCACATTAAGCACCATTGGGTAGCCGTGATTTTTAATCATGGCGGCGACTTTTTTCTTCAGCTCAAAAGTTTTGGTGTTGGTAATAAAGTTGTTAATTTCTTCAGTAATATCATGCATGGATAACTGAATATGGTCTAAGCCGCCGTCTTTAAACGCTTGAATGCGTTTTTCTGTTAAACCTACGCCAGAAGTGATGAGATTACTGTAATAACCCAAGTTTTTCGCCTCAATCACAATCTCTTCAATGTCATCGCGCAATAGCGGCTCGCCACCCGAAATACCTAGTTGAATGGCACCCAGCTTACGCGCATCGCGTAGCGCTTGTATCCATTGCTCGGTTGTGAGCTCATTTTGCGTATGCTTATCGTAATCGGTTGGGTTATAGCAAAAGGCACAATGCAATGGGCAGCGATAAGTAATCTCAGCCAGCAACCACAACGGTTGTGTTTGGGTCACATTAGCGGCAACACCATTATTTTTGGCTTGCGCCTGACTATTTTTTTGTACGTCTTTTTGTACGGCCGATTCACCTAAAGAATTCTGTGTCATTTTCTTGCCTCTAACTTTCTAATTTAGCTTTTAAACTTAAATCTTGCGAATCCATGCCTTGCCAAACGCCATGTCAAACATACCAATCACGTCTGTTTCAATAGTGGTAGCATCGGGAAAAGCAGTTTTCAATTCACTAACAATATCGCCCACTGAAGCTTTGCCATCCACGCGTTTAATCACCTCACCCGCGCCGCCATGTAATTTGACCATGCCTTCAGGAAAAAGTATCACATAACTTTGTTGTACTTCTTCCCATTGAAAACGGTGATGCAGCGCAATGGCAAATACGTCGCTATGTTGAATAGTAGAGAGTGCTGGGTCGATTGCTAAATTTTCCATTTAATTCAATACCTTGCTATAATTTTTAATCGAAGTTAATCACAGGTTGGTGAAAATAATCTACACCCGCAATTTTAATATCCACATCACTCGCCAACATGATTGAATCGGCAATCACCCACAACACATTCAGTTTAAACTGCAAAATATCTAATGCTTTTAATTGCATCTCGCGGCTGGTGCTAAAGTAATCTAGCGTCACGCCCAAGCCTTGCTCTACATCGCGTCGCGCTTCTGTTAAGCGTTTTTTAAAATAGCTTAAGCCACTTTCGTTAATCCACGGGTACATTTGTGGCCACGAGCTAATGCGTTGTTGATGAATGTGTGGCGCAAATAACTCGGTTAAGCTAGAACAGACGCTTTCTTGCCACGGTCGTTGTTTGGCAAAATTCACGTAGGCATCTACGGCAAATTTAACGCCTGGGCTGACTAATTTTAAGCTAGTGACTTGTTCACGCGTTAAGCCAACCGCTGCGCCCAATTGAATCCACGCCTCAATGCCGCCAACTGCTTTTGTGCCATCTTCAGCGTCCACGCCGTCATGGTCGGTAATGCGCACTATCCATTGCTTACGCACTTCTACATCATCACAATTAGACAAAATCGCCGCATCCTTCATCGGAATCGATATTTGGTAATAAAAACGATTGGCCACCCAACATTGCAATTGCTCTTTGGTCAACTTACCTTCATACATCATCACATGAAATGGATGATAAATATGATAGCCCTTACCTTTTTCGCGCAGCTTGTCTTCAAACTCAGCACGCGTCCACGGAATACTTTGGGATAAGTTATCTTTATTCAGTGCGTTCATATTAAATCTCTCAATTGTCTATTTTATTGCTTTATTTATTACTTTAAAGTTCATACATTTTATTTCGATACTCTGCAAGCCAATACCAGTGAAGCTTGCAGGGGCATAAAAAACCCTCATATCTATTTTGGTTTATATTAAAGGAATATATCCATGCCATCATAGGCCACTTCTATGTTGTGTTGGTTCAAAATTGCACGTTCGGCAGAATCTTCGCGCAAAATTGGATTGGTGTTATTAATATGAATTAAGACTTTTCTTGCAGCACTAAATTCATCTAATTTTTCTATCATACCGCCCTCACCAGATTGTGGATTGTGGCCAATTGAACGCGCGGTTTTGGTCATTAAACCCATGTCTATCATCTCGGTATTGGTCCAAAACGTACCATCAACCATAATGCAGTCCGCTTGGTTCATAAACGGCGGCAAATGCGGCTCTATTTCGCCTAAACCTGGGCTGTACCAGCATTTTTTACCTGTGGAAATCTCTTCAATCAGCACGCCAATGGTGTCACCCGCTTGCGGATTATTGCGGTGCGGCGAGTATGGCGGTGCCGCACTTTTAAGCGCGACCGAGGTAAAGCGCAAGTTTGGTACATTCGGGATTTCAAAGCTAGCTTTGCCGTCAATTGGTACTACATGGCGATTAATGCCACAATAGTGTCCAAGAATATTCAGCACTTGGTTACCAGTGGTTAAATCTTCATACACCATATCGGTACAATAAATCTCGCGCTTTACCTTGCCTTCGCGCAACATAAATAGCCCCGTAGTGTGATCAATTTGCGCGTCGATAAGAATAATCGCTTGAATGCCAGAATCGCGAATGTTGCGACCTGGTTGCAATGGCGCAAAATCTTGAATTTGTTGTAACACATCAGGTGAGGCATTAAACAACACCCAATCGACACCATTGCCAGAAACACAAATAGAAGATTGTGTACGTTTGGTAGCTTTTATTGTGCCTTTGCGCAAACCATCGCAATTGGGACAATTACAGTTCCACTGCGGAAATCCACCGCCTGCGGCAGCGCCTAATACATGAATGTGCATTTGATTTTTCAGTTCTAAAAAAACTTAATTTTACTTTATTCTTGCGTATAAAAAAGGGCTGTTATGCAACAGCCCTCTTATAAATTAGCTAATTAGCTTAAGGGCTAATTATTTGTTCATTACGTACATAGTAACTTCAAAGCCAAAACGCATTTCTGTTGCTGCTGGTGTGGTCCACATGATGAATCTCCTATTAGTTTCAACGCATCAGTATTGATGTGTTTGTATGAGTTGAACTATACGCAATGGTTTAACAAACATGGTGCTTGTAATACTGATTAGCGCCTAGTGATAATCATGATGTGCCTACGAGGTTTAATTTAAAGTAACCTATTTATTGGCACGCTGTTTGCTTAACTATACTTACTAACAATGCAGCCAAAATTGGCGCTAACAACAATAAGAACCTTAGATTGGATAGTTAATGAAGTCTCAATATAGTCACAATACTGGTCTAGCCTCACTTGAGGTAGTTAGCATATTACTTAATAGCGCAAAGAAATCTTTCTTTGCGGCGGTTGTGGTGGCAATTGCCCTAATAGTTTTAGTAAAAAGCAGCGCAGATACTAGCGCGACTTATATATGGTTTGGCTTAGTCATTACTGCTTACGTAGTTAGGTTTCTTATTGCTTACTTTTTTAACCAAGATCTACAAAAACAGCAAAACTTAACCCGTTGGCTTAACTACTATCGACTAAGCGCTGCTGGTTGTGGCGTGGCATGGGGGCTGGCAACCTATTTTATTTTTCCCACCAATTATCCAGAATTACAATCTTTTTTGTTTCTTGCGCTGGCAGGCGTTTGCGCAGGCGGCGTCATTACTTTATCTATCGACACCATAGCAGCGACAGTTTTTTCTGTGTGCCTTTGGCTGGTAGCAAGCCCCGTGTTATACAGCACCAACAATATTTCTATTGTATTTTTAATATTGCTTGCAGTATTTGTGATTTACATTGGCCTTGCTGGCAAACAATTAGCCAAAGGCTTAGTAGGAAGTATTGGCATGCGATTTAATGCAGAAAATAATCAAAAAGAAATTTCTCAACTCACGCAGCGGCAATCACTGCATTTAGAACATACTCCCATGGGCGTCATTGAATGGGTTCTAGTCCGCGCTTCGCGCGGACTAGAACGTGCGAATAAGCGTGAATTCATTGCGCACGCGGCGCGTGCCAGAACCCCGCAATGAATCACACTGCCCTACGGGCAGGTGCTTATTCGCACGATGAGCACCTCAATGTAATCGCTTGGAATAAAGCTTGCGTTGATATTTTTGGCTATACGAACACCCTAGCGCTTGGTGAGCATATTAGTTTTTTTATGCCGGATCTAAGTGGCATGCAAACTGCACATATTGTTGGCAGACTACAGCAAGAAAATAACAAATTAAAACAGTTGGTTAACGTAAGAAATGAAATTATTTATTGTGAATTTTCTAACACTATACTTAAAAACGAACACGGTCAATTTGTGGGCATGGCGTCTATGGTGCAAGATAAAAGCGCATTTATTGCCTCGCAAGAAAAAATTCACCAACTGGCTTATTTTGACACATTAACAAGCTTACCTAATCGTGGCTTACTACTTGACCGCATCAATCAAGCACTGTTAGCCAACAAGCGCAGCAAATCATTTGGCATGCTAGCTTTTATTGATCTTGATCACTTTAAAGCCATTAACGATGTGAAAGGTCATCATGCAGGCGACCATTTGTTACAAGTGATTGCAAGCCGCCTGCAACAAAATATCCGCGCGCAAGACACTGCAGCGCGCCTAGGCGGCGATGAATTTGTGTTGGTGATAGCTGATATGGGTAACACTAAAAAAGAGGCTGAGGCATGTAGTAGAAAAATTATCGAAAAAATTGCTGCGGCCATCAGGCTACCTGTTGATTTTGAAGATTACCAGCACGAATGTTCTGCCAGTATCGGTGTTTGCTTGTTTGACGATGATAGCCTAGATGCGACAGAGTTATTACGTCGCGCCGATGTATCAATGTATCTATCGAAAAAACAAGGTAGAAACGCTTATCAGTTTTATGATGCCGCGCTTGAACCAGATTATGAATATGAGCTAAAACTGAAACATGATTTAAACCATGTTTTAGAAACGAATCAACTTGAGTTGTACTTGCAAGGTCAATACGATCAACAGTCAAATATGATGGGGGCAGAAGTACTGTTGCGCTGGCACCATCATGAATTCGGCATGGTCTCACCTAGCACGTTTATTCCGCTGGCCGAGGAAACTGGTGCTATCGTACCGATTGGTGCTTGGGTACTCACGCAATCTTGCGCCTTGCTCAAAAAATGGCAAACTGATGAGTCTTCGGCAAACTTGATGATTTCTGTCAATGTTAGTGCAATACAATTTAATCATCCACAATTTATCGACCAGTTACAACAAGCGATTGCACAAACTAACTGTGATGCAAGCAAGCTATGCATAGAGCTGACAGAAAGTGCTGTCATCAAAAATCCAGAAAATACTATTAAAAAAATGCATCAAATCAAAGCATTGGGTGCATCACTGGCGATTGATGATTTTGGAACTGGATACTCATCACTATCGGCACTCAAAAACTTGCCATTAGATGAATTGAAAATTGATAAAAGCTTCGTCAATGACTTTACAAATAATGCAGTCGATTTAGCCATTGTGCAAACCATCTTACAAATGGGTAAAAACTTAAATCTACGCATCGTGGCAGAAGGCGTAGAAACTGAAAGCCAAATGACTTATTTAAGCAATTGCGGTTGCAGCATGTTTCAAGGTTACTATTTCGCGCAACCTTGCTCAATTGAACACTTTGAAAGCAGATTTCAAAAGCAGGGACATTTGGCAACTTCTAAAATTAATAAGAAGCCGATTAATAAGAAACTAGAAATTGCAACCAACCCTATTTTTCAGGCGCCTAACCAGTTGACATGCCATGTAATAAATAAAGAGCAGAATAGCTTTTTGGATATAAGCGCTGATAAAAAATTGCAGCCTTTGCGTATAGATACGGTGAATTATATTTCTAGTTAAGCGTAAAATTTTCTCAGGTCGTAACTAGGCGCCTGGCTTGCACTGCTTGCGCCAGCACCTTCAGCGTTGCCACCGTATCATCCCAACCTAGGCAAGCATCGGTAATTGATTTACCATATTCTAAATAACAGCCTGGCGCATGGTCTTGGCGGCCTTCATGTAAGTGCGATTCTAACATCACGCCTAATATGCGCTTTTCACCCAACTTTAATTGCGTCGCAATATTGTTTGCCACGTCACGCTGCTTTTTAAATTGTTTTTCGCTGTTGCCATGGCTGCAATCTACCATTAATTTTTGCGCTAGATTGGCGTGTTTTAAATCGCTGCAAGCTGCATCAATACTAGTGGCATCGTAGTTTGGTGCCTTGCCACCACGTAAAATAATATGACAATCGTCATTACCATTGGTAGAAAATATAGCTGCCTTGCCTTCTTTGGTGAAAGAGAGGAAATGATGCGGACTTTCTGCGGTTTTAATCGCGTCAATCGCCACTCTTATATTGCCATCAGTGCCATTTTTAAAGCCGACTGGGCAAGATAAACCCGATGCTAACTCACGATGTACTTGCGACTCTGTGGTGCGTGCACCAATGGCGCCCCAACTCACTAGATCTGCCGTGTATTGCGGGGTAATTGTGTCTAAAAACTCCATGGCAGCAGGCACACCCAGCTCGTTCACGTCTAACAAAAACTTACGTGCTTTATTTAGGCCAGTATTAATATCATAACTGCCATCTAAATGCGGATCGTTAATCAGGCCCTTCCAACCTACTGTAGTACGCGGTTTTTCAAAATAGACGCGCATCACAATCAGCAAATCTGCGCTTAAATCATCACGTACTTTTAATAAATGTTGGGCATATTCTAAGCCAGCCAAAGGGTCATGAATAGAACATGGGCCAACAATGACCAACAAACGGTCATCTTGATCATGCAAAATATTGTGGATTGCAGCACGTGTTTGCAAAATATTTTGCGTACTGGTAGCGCTTTCTTTCAGGCCACTCAATAAATCTAGCGGCGAGATTAAAGGCTTAATTTCGCGGATGCGTACGTCGTCGGTGGCTAATTTTTCGTAAGTTTTTTTCATTTGTGAATTGTTATTTGTTATCTAGTATTTGTGCCAAAACAGTCAAAAATCGTGCATTTTCACTAAACAAACCAATGCTGACACGTAAGTAATCAGGCATTTCATAGTTGGCAATTGGCCGTACAATCACACCATTTTGTAATAATTGTTTGTTTACATCAGCGGCATTATCCACTTTAAAACTCACAAAGTTGGCTTGTGATGGAATATAACTCAGGCCAAGTGAAGCTAGGCCTTGCGTCATTTGTGTCATGCCAGCTTGGTTGGCGGCATAACTACGCGCCACAAAATCTTCATCGGCCAAGCTGGCAATGGCCGCCGCTTGTGCGATTGAGTTCACGTTGAAAGGCTGCCGTACACGGTTGAGCATATCGGCCACATCAGCATGCATTACGCCAAAACCAATGCGTAAACCTGCCAAGCCATAGGCTTTTGAAAAGCTGCGCGAGATGATTAAATTATCGAACTCTGCCAACCACTTGATCGCTTCTGACTTACTATCAGCACTCAAATATTCATCATAAGCTTCATCAAGAATAATTAGCACGCCGCTAGGAACCCCATGGATAAAGGCTTGCAGGGCATCTTTTTTTAGTAGTGTGCCTGTGGGATTGTTCGGATTGGCAATAAAGATGAGTTTGGTTTTTGGCGTAATAGCGGCTAAAAAACCATCTAAATCGTGACCAAAATCTTTTGCTGGTACGGTAATGCCAACAGCACCTACCGCTTGCGTCACCAGCGGATACACCGCAAACGCATGCTGTGAATAAATTGCTTCATCGCCCACTTGCAGATAAGCACGCGCAGCTAGCTCTAAAATATCATTACTGCCGTTGCCAAATACAATTTGGTTATTAGCCACGCCAAACATTTGGCTCACCGCATCGCGCAGGGCAAAGCTGTTGCCATCGGGGTAACGCGCAACCTCAAAAACAGCTTCGTCAATCGCCATTTGCGCTTTGGGGCTAATGCCCAGCGGGTTTTCGTTAGAAGCCAGCTTCACAATATCGGCCTCATTTAAGCCCATTTCGCGCGCAAGTTCGCTAATTGGTTTGCCGCCTTGGTATGGCGCAATGGCGCGAATGTGGGCTGGAGCTAAGGGTTTGTTCAACTTGTTCAACATGACTAAAAATTAAAAACGGCTAAATAGCCGCTCACTAGCAAAAATTTAATTATAACATGTGAATTAATGCTGGTTAGATGTGCCAGCCAGTTAACTAAATACTAGGCAGCTAAATGCATTTTACCTAACTGTTTCACTTGGTACATGGCTTTATCGGCACGATTAATAATATCCTGCGGTGTACAATTTTTATAAGGCAGCATGCAAATACCAACGCTTGCACCTAAACCTTTGAGTTTAATTTTATCAGCCAAAATAAAATATTCGTTTAAATTATCTTGAATTTTACGCGACAGCTCTAATGCGGCTTCTTCATTTTTTACATCTAACAGCAACAGAAAAAATTCATCGCCACCAATACGTGCCAGTGTATCCGCGTCGCGCGTGATATCCTGCAAGCGATGGGCTACCTCTTTTAAATATAAATCGCCTACCATATGGCCATAGTCATCGTTAATGCTTTTAAATTTATCTAAATCAATATACAAGCCAGCGCATTTAATCTGGTTGCGCACAGATAGACTGATGGCTTGTTCTAGCCTATCTTCTAGCAACTCACGGTTAGGCAGCTGCGTTAAAGAATCATGCATAGATTTATACTGATGGTGCTGTTTTTCTTGTTCTAGCGCTTTATGTGCCAAAAATATTTGGCGCGATTTAATCTCTTTATGAATGCCAATCACTGCACCCATAAAATAGCTGATCACCATGTAATAGGTAGCGGTGATGACATCCACACTGCTAATATCGGCATGCAATAAAAATGAAGCATACACAAAAGCATAAAAAACTAAACCAATGATTGCCGCGTAATTGAGCGATATACCTGACACTGAAAACATCCAAATGGTTATAAACATGAGCACTGGCATGTAATGCGGAATTTCGAAATCAGGATAAAATTTAATTTTGATGCTGACCGAGACGATAGTCGCTAATACACCCAACAGAATAATCGGTTGGTGATAGCGCTCAAATAAACTCGAATAAGTTGCACGATAAACCATCGCCAAAAAGCTTGAGGCAAAAATTGCGGCAAGGAATATAGACAAGTACGCACTAGAAGGCGTGTTCATTGGCTCCATCAGCGCTACTAGCAGCCAAGATAAAGTGCCGATTAATATACCAACACGTACCTCTTGCTTTAAAAAAGGGACGTTAAACTGGTTATACTCACTTTCTAGCGTGTGATTTTTGAATTTAACAAAATAAGGGGAAATCCCCATACTTTCTAAATTGAATATTTTACTAATCATAATACTAGCTTATGCAAAAACTAAGCCAAACTATTAAGATTTAAAATCCAGAGAATTTAGATTAAAAATTAGCTGAGGTTAAAAGCTAATGATGCCAAATAAAATATTAACGCATTGATTTTAATCAGATAAATTAAATAACCGCGACTGGATATACACCTAGTACTTTAACAAAAGCAGCTTTGGCTTTAATCTGAGTCAACGCATCTGCCACTTTTTCATCACTTATGTGGCCTTCAATATCCACATAAAATACGTAATCCCACAGACCTTGTTTAGATGGCCGCGATTCGAATTTGGTCATACTAACGCCATTTTTGGCCAGCGGTGCTAGCAAATCTACCATGGCGCCAGGCTTATTTTGGGTGGCCAGCACGAGTGAAGTTTTATCTTTGCCAGATGGCGCAACTTGTTGTTTACCCAGCACTAAAAAGCGCGTGGTATTGTTGGCATCATCTTCAATATTTTCGGCAAGCACATTCAGGTTAAATAACTCAGCCGCGCGTTTACTGGCTATGGCTGCAGCAAAAGTATTATCGCTAGCAACCAGCTCATGAATCATCTGCGCAGCAAACGCATTGCTGGTGACAGGCTCGCGCACCACCCCTGGAAGCCGCTTATTCAGCCACTCGTGGCACTGTGCTAATGATTGGCTATGCGAAAACACATGCGAAATTTGCATAATATCAGTTTGTTTAGATAGTAAACAATGGTGTATCGGCAGCGTAATCTCACCACAAATTTGCAGCGGACTTGCTAGAAGTAAATCCAGTGTTAAGCCGATTGCGCCTTCAGTCGAGTTCTCGACTGGCACCACGCCATAATCAGCCGCGCCAGCCTCAATGGTACGAAATACTTCATCGATGCTGCCGCACACCACCGCTTGGCGGCCTAAGCCGAATTGTTTCAGCGCCGCTTCCTCGCTATAAGTACCCAGCGGGCCGAGAAAAGCGATTGAAAGCTCTTTCTCTAGCGCGCGGCAATTCGACATGACACCACGAAAAATATGGCTCACCGCCTCACTAGAAAGCGGGCCAGCGTTATTGGCTTGCATACGACGTAAAATCTGCGCTTCGCGCTCTGGCCGATAAATCACGCCATCATCCTTTAAGCTACCAATTTTACGCGCCAACGCTGCACGCTCATTAACCAGCGTTAACAGCTGCTCGTCAATGGCATCTATTTTGTCACGATGTTGTTTTAATTGGTCGCTCATGGTTAGCGATTACTCCTGTTTTTGCGGCAATTCGCGCACATTCATCACGCCAGCAATAGCCTTGATTTTAGTCAAAGCAGCTAGTGTCGCGGGGCTATCTAAATCTAGCATGGTATAAGCAATATCGGCGCGCGATTTATTCACCATATTGTGAATATTAATGCCTGCATCGGCCATTGCAGTAGAAATCTGCCCCACCATATTGGGAATATTCGCACTCACCACTGCCACGCGATGAGCGGCTTCGCGCGGCATATACACGGCAGGGAAATTGACCGAGTTTGTCACATTACCGTTATCTAAATATTCACGCACCTGATCCACCACCATCACCGCGCAATTATCCTCCGCCTCTTGCGTAGAAGCGCCTAAATGCGGCAATGCCACCACATTAGGGTGCGATTTCATGCGGTCAGTGGGAAAATCGCACACATATGCGCGCAATTTTTTGCTATCAAGCCCATCAATCACCGCCTGCTCATCAATCACACCTTCGCGCGCAAAGTTAATTAATACCGCGCCCGGCTTCATCATGGCAACACGCTCCGCATTCACCAAATGGCGGGTCGCATCGATGAGTGGCACGTGCAGGGTAATAAAATCGCTGTGCTTGAATAGTTCGTCCACACCCAGTACACGCTTTACCTCTGAGGATAAGCGCCAAGCCGCATCCACAGTAATTTCAGGATCATATCCCAGCACTTTCATGCCGAGTTTAAGCGCCGTATCTGCTACCATGCCGCCCACCGCACCTAAGCCAACAATGCCCAAGGTACGATTCGGTAACTCGACGCCGACAAAATTCTTTTTACCGTCTTCTACCACTTTAGATAATGTTGCATCGTCACCTTGCAAGCCTGCCACAAACTGCATAGCAGGGCCAATATTACGTGCGGCAATCAGCATTCCAGCCAACACCAGCTCCTTAACCGCATTGGCATTGGCACCTGGCGTATTAAACACCACTACGCCGCGTTTACTCATCTCCGCAATGGGGATATTGTTGGTACCAGCGCCAGCGCGGCCAATCGCCTGTACGCTAGCGGCAATGTCCATATCATGCATTTTGGCCGAGCGCACTAAAATCGCATCTGGTTGCGCAATTTCGCTGCCAAGCTCATATTGCTCTGCGGGTAAGCGCTTGGTGCCAACTGACGCGATTTTATTTAAAACCAGTATTTGACGTTTCCCCAAGCTGCTCTCCCCTATTTTAAGTTTATTTTAACTACATAGCTTTATTAACTGTTGGCTTTTTCAAACGCTTTCATATAATCCACTAACACTTTCACACCCTCTATTGGCATGGCGTTATAAATTGAAGCGCGCATACCACCTACCGAGCGATGACCTTTTAACTGCAACAAACCTTTATCTTTAGCACCTTTAAGAAAAGCCTCATCCAGCGCTTCATCTTTTAGCGTAAAAGGAATATTCATGCGTGAGCGATTTTCAATTGCGGTTGGACAAGCATAAAAATCTGTCGAATCTAAATAGTCGTACACCATGCTAGATTTTTGAATGTTGATTTTTTCCATTGCCGCTAAACCACCTTTGGCTTTGAGCATTTTAAACACCAAGCCAGACACATAAATCGCATAAGTAGCGGGCGTGTTGTACATAGAGTCATTATCTGCTTGTACTTTATAGTCGCTCATAGCAGCAGTCGCAGGCAAAGTCTCGCCCAGTAAATCTTCACGCACGATCACAATGCACAAACCCGCTGGGCCTACATTTTTTTGTGAGCCTGCATAGATTAAACCATATTTACTCACATCAATGGGGCGCGACAAAATATGCGATGACATATCGGCCACCAAAGGTACGCTACCTGTATCAGGCGTCCAAAAAACCTCTACGCCAGCGATGGTTTCGTTAGAACAATAATGCACATAAGCCGCATCAGGGTTGAGTTTCCAAGCATCCTGCGTTGGCGCATAACTGAAGTTTTTATCCGCCGAGGTTGCCACCACATTCACTTCACAATATTTTTTGGCTTCCGCAATCGCTTTTTTAGACCATTCACCGCTATTTAAATAATCCGCTGTCCTTTTTCCGCGCAATAAGTTGATGGGAATATTCGAAAACTGCGTTGATGCGCCGCCTTGCAAAAACAACACTTTATAGTTGGCTGGAATGCCCATTAACTCACGCAAGTCTGCCTCAGCCTCGGCTTGAATCGACATATATTCTTTACCGCGATGCGACATTTCCATGACAGACATGCCAGAGCCGTGCCAATCGAGTAATTCAGCTTGCGCTTGCGCCAGCACCTCATTTGGTAGAACAGCAGGGCCGGCAGAAAAATTGTAAATCGTTGTCATTGCTAGCTTTTCCTTAACTCATATGATTAAAAAATATTTAAATTTAAAAAATTTTCGCGCTACTTTTTTCTCTAGCGCTTATGCTTCTGGCTCATCGTCATCAGTTTCAACAATTTTCTCTAGACCAGATAATTTTTCACCTTCGCCCAAGTTAATGAGCGTCACGCCTTGCGCTACACGTCCCATATCGCGAATCTCTTTAACGCGGGTACGAATCAGCACACCGCCAGTAGTAATCAGCATAATTTCATCTTCTTCGTTGACTAATTTAGCCGCCACCACCAAGCCATTACGCTCACTAATGGCAATGGCTTTTACACCTTGTGTGCCGCGACCAGAATGGCGGAAATCAGCTAATACAGTACGTTTTCCATAGCCATTTTCAGTCGCCACTAACACCGTTTGCTGGTCGCTATCCGCAATTAACAATGACAACACTTGCTGTTTAGCTGCCAGCTTCATACCACGCACACCACGTGTTGCACGGCCCATTGGACGCACGCCATTTTTCTCATCGTTTTCACTAAACCATACCGCCTTACCACCATCAGAAACTAGCACAATATCGTTTGCGCCATTGGTAATTTCAGCACCAATCAGGTAATCGTCGTCATCTAAATTAATCGCAATAATGCCCGATTTACGCGGGTTAGCAAATTCGCTCAACGCAGTTTTCTTCACCGTGCCTTGCGCAGTTGCCATAAAAATAAAGTGGTTTTCGTCAAACTCTTTTACTGAAAGAATCGCGTTAATTTTCTCGCCCTCTTCTAGCGGGAATAAATTAATAATCGGCTTGCCACGCCCGATTCTGCTGCCTTGTGGCACTTCATACACTTTCAGCCAATAGACGCGGCCGCGACTACTGAAGCACAGAATATAATCATGCGTATTCGCTACAAACATTTTGTCGATAAAATCATCTTCTTTAGTAGCAGCAGCCGTTTTACCACGACCGCCACGACGCTGCGCGCGGTACTCATCTAGCGGCTGCGACTTTACATATCCCGTGTGCGACAACGTCACCACCACATCCTGCGGCGTAATTAAATCTTCTAAACTTAAGTCTTGTGTATTCTCAACAATTTCACTGCGACGCTTATCACCAAACTGCTTACGAATTTCAGTGAGCTCATCACTAATAATGGTCGTCACGCGGCCAGAATTTGCCAAAATATTCAACAAATCAGCAATTTCATCCATCACTTCTTTATACTCACTGACAATTTTATCTTGCTCTAGGCCAGTTAAGCGTTGCAGGCGCATTTGCAAGATTTCTTGCGCTTGCACATCGCTTAATTTATAACCGTTTGGCGTTAAGCCAAAATCCACGCTCAAACCTTCAGGGCGTGACGCTTCCATGGCGGCACGTTTTAACATTTCCTCTACCACGCCAGATTTCCATACTTTCGCCATCAAATCCACTTTGGCTTCTGGTGGTGTGGGTGCAGCTTTAATCAACCCAATCATTTCATCTACGTTTGCTAATGCTACTGCCAAGCCTTCTAGCACATGGCCGCGTGCACGCGCCTTTTTAAGCTCAAACACTGTGCGGCGGGTAATTACCTCGCGGCGGTGGCGCAAAAATGCCTCTAGCATTTGTTTTAGGTTCAACAAGCGTGGCTGACCATCCATAATGGCTACCATGTTCATGCCAAAGGTATCTTGCAGCTGTGTTTGTTTGTATAAATTGTTTAAAATCACCTCAGGAATTTCGCCGCGCTTTAGCTCTATCACCACGCGCATACCCGATTTATCTGATTCGTCGCGCAAATCAGAAATACCTTCAATTTTTTTCTCGTTGACTAGCTCGGCAATTTTTTCAACAAAGGTTTTTTTGTTTACTTGGTACGGCAGCTCATCCACAATTAGCATTTGCCGACTGCCTTTTTCCATATCCTCCACATGCGTACGGCCACGCATCACCACACGGCCCCGACCTGTGCGATAACCTTCTTTTACGCCAACGGTGCCATAAATAATTCCTGCAGTAGGAAAATCGGGCGCAGGCACTAAATTAATCAGCTCCTCAACACCCACTTCAGGGTCTTTAAGCAAAGCAAAGCAGGCATCCAACACCTCGCTAATATTATGTGGTGGAATATTCGTTGCCATACCTACTGCGATGCCGCTGCTGCCGTTTATCAGCAAGTTAGGAATACGCGCTGGCATGATGAGCGGCTCATGCTCGCTACCATCATAGTTAGGACCAAAATCAACGGTCTCTTTGTCGATATCCGCCAATAATTCATGTGCGATTTTGCTCATGCGGATTTCGGTATAACGCATCGCCGCCGCATTGTCGCCATCCACCGAACCAAAGTTACCTTGGCCATCTACCAGCATGTAACGCAAACTAAAGTCTTGCGCCATGCGCACGATAGTATCGTAAACAGCCGTATCGCCATGCGGATGGTATTTACCAATCACATCACCGACAATACGCGCCGACTTTTTATACGGTTTGTTGTAATCGTTAGAAAGCTCATGCATGGCAAATAACACACGTCTGTGTACCGGTTTTAAACCATCGCGCACGTCAGGCAGTGCGCGGCCGACAATCACGCTCATAGCGTAATCGAGATAGCTACGACGCATCTCATCTTCTAGCGAAATGGGAAGGGTTTCTTTTGCGAATTGATCCATGGATATTTCCGTATTGTATGTCTGTGACGATTTTTAATTAGTCTAAAACCGCTATTGTTGCGGCCTGCTTTTACCACCTATTAAGTTACAAATTTTAACACGTTTCACCCTGCAAAACACGCACAAATCAGGCTAAATACTTGCGCAAACTTCATACAAAAGTCCCTAAAAACAGCTAAGGCTTAAAAGATGCTTTTGCAGCGCCATTGGAAGGAAATTGAAGTAGTTTATATTTCGTTAAATAAACAGTTATGGCAAGCTATAATGCCATTAAATATTGATTGAAGTAAACCAACATCTTATTTGTATGCTCTGTAGACCAACACCCATGCGGCTTACAGGGTACTGCTTTTTACACGGGTAATTTAAGCACATAAAAAGCAAGTTACTGGCTTAATGCTAACTAGGCAAATCTAGCATCACAGCATTTAAAAGTTATTTTTGGTAAAAAAGTTATATGCAAACGATTAATCATTACCTAAAAAATACTTACTTAACAACTTGGCAATAAGCGTTTATCATATATTTAACATATAAAATTATAACGATAATGTCGATTGAATTTAAACCATCTGCCAACCTAAACTTTAATGCTTTTGTTAAAGTTAGTAGGGAAGTTTATCCTTCCAACAGCATGGGCGCTTTAGTTCACAAGCTGCTTTTTTACTTCAAAGCAAAAAAAAATAACGATTTAATTCAAAAATTCTCGCAAGAAATCCATCAGCTAGGTTACGGGCATATTTTTCAGAATGAACCCAGTGTGTTGGGCAATTTAATTTGGCCCTATATTCATAAAGATTGGGATGTGGCTGAGCGATTTTCTGCTATTGCCAAACATTATGCGTTTTTAACAGGTATGCCAAAATTTTTGGATGTATCTGATGGTACGCTTAAAGAAATTGTAGGCCTGAATGCATACGCGCCCAATACGGCAATTGTGCTAGATAAGCCGCGCTGGTTTGTGCGAGAAGGCGAAATTGTACTGAATATTTTTCATAACGATTTACGAGTGATGTCTTTGGCATTTAGTTTAGGTCATCACAATAATCAAATCACCCTATTTGTAGGCGGCATTCAAGGCATTCATAGCGGCGTTGCAAGCGAAAAGTCACTCGAGATTATTAAGCAACTCACCAAAGATTTCCATGGCTTGCGACCGCGCAGCTTTGTCATAGCGGTGTTATGCATGATTGCAACTAGGGTGCGCGCTACTAAAATTTTAGCGGTTGATCAAACGCATCGCCACCACTGCCATGCCTATTTCAAATCATCGGCTAAAAGTTTAAGTAACACCAACTACGATGAAATTTGGAAAGATCACGAAGGTGTGTCCCAAGCAGATGGCTTTTACCATTTAAAAACTTGCACCACACACAAAGATTTGAGTGAAATTGATTCAAAAAAACGTAGTATGTATCGTAAACGCTACGACATGCTAGACCAAATTGAACGGCAAATCTCGCAGCTTGACTAGATTCTAACTAGATTAAAAATAGCCAGCACGATGTTGGCAATTGCTAACCCAATCAGAATATTCAGTGTATAGCCCATGCCAAGCGCGCGCTTACGTAAATTATCCTTCAGCAAGCCTTGCGCGTGCAGCCAACGGCCATACAAAAATGCCACGCCAACAATGTGAATCACCAACACAGGTGTCCCGTTATGCTCAAGTAAAAATAGCAAGATAATACTAATCGGCATGTATTCTGCAAAATTGCCATGTGCGCGCATGGCACTTTGCAGTTCAAAATTGCCGCCGTCGCCTAGCTTTACTTTATTGGCGCGCCTTACTTTAATGGTTTGCAGTGCCAACCAAGCCATTAATAAGCCACAAAGCCCCGCGTAAATACTGGTGTGCATGTGCAACTCCTAAAACCGTAAATCTGCTTTTAAATCATCCACATGCTCTAGACCCACGGCGATACGCACCAAATTATCTTGAATGCCAGATGCAGCGCGCGCCTCTGCTGTAATGCGACTGTGGGTGGTGGTAGCTGGGTGCGTGATGGTGGTTTTTGCATCGCCTAAATTAGCCGTAATCGAAATTAACTCCGTCGCATCGATCAGTGCCCAAGCCGCTTCTTGCTGGGTTTGACCTGTTTTTGGCTGCACTTCAAAACTGACAATGCCACCACCACTGGTTTGCTGTTTTAAAGCTAAAGCATGCTGTGGATGTGAGGCCAAGCCAGGGTAATATACCCGCGCGACTTGTGGCTGGGCTTCTAGCCAAGTCGCCAGTGCTAAGGCGCGCTTAGCATGCGCCTCCATGCGCACATGCAGTGTTTCTAAGCCTTTTAAAAACACCCATGCGTTAAAAGCGCTCATGGTCACGCCGGCACTGCGCAAAAAGCCGTACACAGGCTCCATGAGTGCCTTAGTGCCTAAAACAGCACCACCTAAACATCTGCCCTGACCGTCAATATACTTAGTGGCTGAGTGAATAATGATGTCCGCGCCTAAATCTAATGGGCGCTGAATCGCAGGCGTACAAAAACAGTTATCCACCACCAAATGCGCGCGCGCGCTGTGCGCAATATCGGCCAACACTTGAATATCGCACACTTCTGTTAGCGGATTCGATGGCGTTTCTGCAAAAAACAGTTTGGTTTTTGGTGTAATAGCGGCTTGCCACTCGGCTGGATCAGTCAGCGAAACGTAAGTCACCTGCAAGCCCCAGCGCATCATAATATTGCTGAATAATTGCACCGACGTGCCAAAAATACTGCGTGAGGCCACAATATGGTCGCCTGCGCTGCACAAACCCATGACGCAAGCCAATATGGCCGACATACCTGTTGATGTGGCTACGCACTGCTCGGCGCCTTCTAACGCTGCCAGTTTATTTTGAAACATGGTAACAGTTGGATTGGTGAAGCGCGAGTAAATATTACCTGGTTCTGTGCCGCTAAAGCGCGCTGCGGCTTGCGCTGCGCCTTTAAATCTAAAGCTGGAGTTTAAAAATAGCGCCTCAGAATTCTCGCCAAACTCGGTGGCTTCGCTACCTGCGCGCACCGCCAAGGTTTCAGTATGATATGTTGTCTTTGTCATTTCATTCTCACATATTGCGGGCATTAAAAAACCCGTTAAAGCTGAACAATAAGCTAAAACGGGTTTTTATAGCTTGATATACAAGCCCTCGCTTTAGCAGAATTTATTATGCGCTCGCAAGCTGAGTAAGGCTTTGTTTAAAATTGGCCACTCAAATCAGCGCTAATTCATACTATTCCTGTGGCGATTAAAGGTCAAGTGTTTTTAGATGGTTTCTTAATTACGCCTCAATTACTTCTTCATTTTCGTCCGCATCAATTAAATTTAAATCCATTTGCGTACTGGCGTTAGCAGGTTTTTGTTTTTTATTCATGTCGCCACGCGCTGATTCTATGCGGTTTAAATAGGCCGCATCCACATCACCTGTGACATATTTACCATCAAAGCAACTGCAATCAAAATCTTCAATCGTATTATTACTTAGCTTTATGTCGCCAACTAAATCCTCTAAATCTTGATAAATCAGCGCATCGGCGCCAATTTCTATGCAAATCTCTTCATCGCTTCGCCCAGTGGCCAGCAACTCATCACGGCTGGGCATATCAATGCCATACACATTGGGAAAGCGCACGGGCGGCGCTGCTGAAGCAAAATAAACTTTACTTGCGCCTGCATCACGCGCCATTTGCACAATCTGCTGCGAGGTTGTGCCACGCACGATGGAATCATCCACCAACAGCACATTTTTGCCTTTAAACTCAATGCCTATTGGATTGAGTTTTTGCCGTACTGATTTTTTACGCAGCGCTTGGCCTGGCATAATAAAGGTGCGACCAATATAGCGGTTTTTAATAAAGCCTTCGCGGTAATCTAAGCCCAAACTAATGCCGACTTGTAAGGCACTTGGCCGACTAGTATCAGGAATCGGAATCACTACATCAATTTTTTTATCGGCCCATTCGCGTTTAATTTTATTGGCTAAGCTCACGCCCATGTCTAAGCGGGTTTGATACACTGAAACACCGTCAATCACAGAGTCTGGCCGCGCTAAATATACATACTCAAAAATACACGGGTTTAACTTGGCGTTTTCGGCACATTGGCGACTGAAGAAATTGCCTTCCATGTCAATAAACACCGCCTCACCAGGCGCCACATCGCGCATCATTTTAAAGCCCAGCACATCCAGTGCGACACTTTCGGAGGCCACGATATATTCGGTACCCTTGTCGGTTTCCTGCTTGCCGATGACTAACGGGCGAATGCCATTCGGGTCACGAAACGCCAGCAAACCAAAGTTAGCAATCATTGCAACCACTGCATAAGCACCCTTGCAGCGTCTATGCACGCCAGCCACCGCGTCAAACGCCATGTCGGTGTTTAATACTGCGTTTTTAGAGGTTTTTTCAATTTCGTGTGCCAGTACGTTTAGCAGCACTTCAGAATCAGAGCTGGTATTGATATGGCGCAAATCTTGGCGGAACATTTCAGATTTGAGCTGCTCAGAATTGGTGAGGTTGCCGTTGTGACCAAGCACAATGCCAAATGGTGAGTTGACATAAAACGGCTGCGCCTCGGCCGCGCTAGATGAACCTGCCGTGGGGTAACGCACATGACCAATACCGACATTGCCCACTAGGCTGCGCATATGACGGGTTTGAAATACATCTTTCACTAAGCCATTGTTTTTGTGCATAAAAAATGTATTGCCATCGCAGGTCACAATGCCTGCAGCATCTTGCCCACGATGCTGCAGCACCAGCAACCCATCGTACAGTAGCTGGTTGACTGGATTTTTACCGACGATGCCGATTACACCACACATAGATTTTCGTTCCTCATTCGGTTTCTGCTATTAAACCATATTTTTACTAATCATATTTGACATGTTTGGCCACCATTTGCGGCACATAAGGCAGTATGCTTTTTACTAACGCTTCTAGTGGTGAGCTAAACATGGCATTGGTCCAACGCGCGTCTTTTGGCAAGCTGGTTAAGCCTGCTAAAAATACCAGTACACATACAATCAATAAGCCACGAGCGAAGCCAAACACGCCACCAAGACCTCGATTCAACCAATTTAAACCAATTTTTTTTATTAGCGTAGAAAGCGCGATGGTGAGCAAGCTGGCAATCAGTAAAACACCCAAAAAAGTAATGATGTAAGCGGCTAATATTTTTAATGATTCCGTTGGAATATCGGCTGGCAACAGTGGGATAAGCTGCATGGCGTAGGTTTTTGCAATATAAATAGCCACCAACCAGCCGGCGATCGCCAACACCTCGCGCACTGCACCGCGCATCATACTCACCACAATCGAGATACCGATAATGATAAAAACTGCGTAATCAAAACTGGTCATTTAATCACTTATTGGCTGCATTACTGACTCACCACCATGCCAGTGAGTCCCGCATCTTTAATATTTTCTAGCGCAATTGCAGCTTCGTTTCTATCAGCAAAGATTTGCGTGCGTAAACGTATTTTTTGGCCTTTATCGGTGCTAATTTTTTCGGTTTGTGATTTATAGCCTAAATCACCTAATTTTGTTTGTAATTGTTTTACGTTTGCAGCATCTGAAAAAACGCCCACTTGCACATAAAATTTTTGGGCAGCCGCTTCTTTTACAGGGGTTTGCTTTGCAAGGGTTTGTTTAGCTGGCGTTGGCGCGTCTGTGCCAACATCAGCGCTCACTTCAGGAGATTGTTCAGTTTCATCAATCACTTCCGGCAGTGCTTGTACTGGCTCGGCAGGCACGATATTAGAATCAAAATCTGATGGCGTAGTTTGCGTTTGGTCGCTTGGCAAAGTAATGGTGATTTTCTCTGCTGGCGTGCTGGCAGCACGGTCTTTCAATATCATCGGCAGCACAATCACCATCAGCAACACCAACGCAATCGCACCCACCAAACGGCGGCGCGCCCGTTTTTTCAAATTTAACTCTTGCTCGCCTGCCGGCTCTCTTTGCATGATTACCCTTTTAGATTGCGTATTTACACTACGCTTATAGTTTAAAAATTATGCGGTTAAATTTTCGTTAGTATTAAAGTTGGCTATGGCATCTGCCACCGTGTAAAAAGAGCCGAATATGATTATTCTATCATTTTTATCAGCGTCTATACAGGCGGCGGCCAGCGCTACAGCAACATCTGCAAATATTTTAATGGGCTTAATATTAGCTTGTTGCATCAATATTTTTTGTAAATCTAGCGCCTTGGCACCGCGTACATTGTGAATATCAGCTAAATACCAAATGTCAATTTCAGCTTGCATCGCCTCAATCACGCCTGCAATATCTTTATCGGCCAACATGCCAAATACGGCCAATGTTTTACCTATATGTAGCGCCGATTTTAAATTGTGCGCCAGTGACTTTGCCGCATGTGGGTTGTGCGCCACATCGGCGATCACTTGCGGATTAGTTTGTATTTGTTGAAAACGACCTATTAAATGTACTGCCCTGAGAGCCACATGGATATTGGCTTGCAGGGCATCATTAGCATATTTTTTTGACATGGGTAAAATATCGTTTAAATGCAGCACTGCACGCAGCACACAAGCAGCGTTATTTAGCTGAAAATCACCTACTAAACCAGGTTTTGGTAAATCTAATTGGGTATTTTCTGCCGAATACTGCCAGCCATTTTTGGTTTTGTTTACTTTAAAATCACGCTGAATAAGCTGTAAATTTGCCCCAATTTTGTGTGCGTAATCCACTAAACTTTTGGGTGGATTATCGTCGCCACATATCGCCAATTTATTGGCACGAAATACACCAGCTTTTTCTAGACCAATCTGCTCGCGCGTGTCGCCCAAAAATTCCATGTGGTCCAAATCGATAGTGGTGACGATTGAACAGATAGGCTCAAATGCATTCACCGCATCTAGTCTGCCGCCCAAGCCAATTTCTAGCACGCAAACATCTAACTTTTGCCGACATAAATACCACATGGCTGCCAGCGTGCCCATCTCAAAATAGGTCAGTGCAATGCCGTCGCGCGCCGCCTCTACTGCAGTAAATGCAGCACACAAATCGTCATCAGAAATAGATTGTAAATTGACGCACACACGCTCGTTGTAACGATGAATATGTGGCGAAGTATAAGTGCCCACGCGGTAACCCGCTTGCACGTAAATTTGGCTGAGCATGGCGCAAACAGAGCCCTTACCGTTAGTGCCAGCCACCGTAATAATAGGGAAACTGGGCTTAAGTTGAAGTTTTTCCAGAACACAATTGACGCGATCCAAACCCATGGCGATAGCTTTGGGGTGCAAGGCTTCGATGTATGCCAGCCATTCAATTGCAGTTTTAGCTTGAATTGCTGGCTGAGTGGCTTTCACAGCGATATTAAGAAACTTTATATGAGCAATTGGAGATTAGCAGCTTCAGATTAAGCCGCTTTGGGTAAACGCATCAAACCAGATAAGATATTGGCCAGTTTTTGACGCATTTCACGGCGGTCGATAATTAAATCTACCGCGCCATGCTCGACCAAAAACTCTGCCCGCTGAAAACCTTCTGGCAAAGTTTCACGCACGGTTTGCTCTATCACACGTGGGCCAGCAAAGCCAATAAGCGCGTTTGGCTCTGCAATAATCACATCACCCAGCATGGCAAAACTAGCCGAAACGCCGCCCATAGTCGGGTCTGTCAGCACCGAAATATAAGGCAAGCCCGCATTAGAAAGCTTGGTTAGTGCAGCGCTGGTTTTAGCCATTTGCATCAATGATAACAAACCTTCTTGCATGCGCGCGCCGCCACTGGCCGAGATGCAAATAAACGCCGCTTTGTTTTTGATAGCAGCATCCACGCCGCGCACAAAGCGCTCGCCCACCACTGCACCCATAGAACCACCCATAAATTTAAACTCAAACGCAGCCACCACCACTGGCACAGCTAGTATGATGCCTTGCATGACGATAAGCGCATCTTTCTCACCGCCTTCTTTTTGCGCGGCTTTAATACGGTCTGCGTAGCTTTTGCTATCTTTAAATTTTAGTGGGTCGATTGGCTCGACATTGGCACCAATTTCTAGTCTTTTTTCTGCATCTAACAATTGATTCAATCGATCTCGCGCACCGATTCTATTGTGATGTGCACACTTAGGGCACACTTCTAAATTAGTCTCTAAATCAGTTTTATATAGCACTGTCAGGCATGATTCACATTTGCTCCACAAGCCTTCTGGCACGTTTTTCTTTTTTGCCGAATCCACGACACGTTTAATTTTTTGCGGAATTTTATCTAACCAGCTCATGTTTTACCCCTTAAATATCCACATTTTTCAATCAATCGCCGTGCGCAACTCTTGCATCAGTTGGCTAATATTGTGCATTAAATTTTGTTCAGTCGAGTTTTCTATCGTCACCACCATGCGACTACCCACCACAATTGCATCGGCAAATTCGGCCACTTTTCTGGCAGTGGCAGCATCTTTAACGCCAAAGCCGACGCCTATTGGCAAATCGGTTTTGCTGCGAATCTCAGCCACGCGTGCTTTTACTTGCTCTACATCCATATTGGCAGCGCCGGTGACACCTTTTAGGGACACATAATACAAAAATCCGCTAGCCTGATTGACAATTAAATTGACGCGTGTAGCGTCCGAAGTCGGCGAAAGCAAGAAAATACTATCCATACCCGCCGCTTGTAAACCTGCAATAAACGCTTTGCATTCTTCTGGCGGATAATCCACTGTCAACACGCCATCAACACCTGCATCTTTAGCGGCTTGGGTAAACTTATCTTGTCCCATTGCCTCGATAGGATTGGCGTAACCCATTAATATAATGGGAGTTTTTGTATCCGTTTGGCGAAACTCCTGCACCATCTCTAACACTTTGCTTAAACCCACTTTATGCAGTAGCGCACGCTCGCTGGCACGCTGAATGACTGGACCATCTGCCATTGGATCAGAAAACGGAATACCCAGCTCAATCATATCAGCACCACTTTTTACCAGCGTGTGCAAAATAGCCACAGTGTGGTTTGGGTGCGGATCACCCGCAGTAATATAAGGGATTAAGGCTTTTTTATTGTTGGCTTTGAGGGCAGAGAATACAGTTTGAATACGAGACATAAATTTACAATGTTATATTTGAGAGTTTTGCGACGGTATTGATGTCTTTATCGCCACGACCAGACAAATTGACCAAAATCACTTCATCTTTACGCATGGTTTTGGCCATTTTCTCTGCGTAAGCTAGCGCATGGCTTGATTCCAACGCAGGAATAATGCCTTCAGTGCGGCATAAGCTGTGGAAAGCGGTCATCGCTTCATCATCAGTAATCGCCACATATTCAGCCCGCTTAATATCTTTTAACCAGGCGTGCTCTGGGCCAACGCCAGGGTAATCTAGGCCAGCAGAAACGGAATGTGTTTCGATAATATTACCATCCACATCTTGCATTAAATAAGTACGGTTACCGTGCAATACACCAATCGGGCTATTCGCGGTTAACGGTGCGGCATGCATGCCAGTTTCCATGCCATGGCCAGCCGCCTCAACGCCAATCAAGCGTACATTTGGCACATCGATATATGGGTAAAAAATACCCATAGCATTAGAACCACCACCAACGCAAGCTACCACTGCATCAGGCTGACGTCCTAGCATTTCTTGCATTTGCAGCTTAGCCTCAACACCGATTACCGCTTGAAAATCACGCACCATCATTGGGTATGGGTGTGGGCCTGCCACAGTGCCGATAATGTAAAAGGTATTGCTGATATTGGTTACCCAGTCACGCATCGCCTCATTCAAGGCGTCTTTCAGCGTTTTAGAGCCACTTTCTACTGGCACCACGGTTGCACCTAATAATTTCATTCTAAATACGTTAGGTGCTTGGCGTTTCACATCCTCGCTGCCCATATATACCACACACTCCAGCCCCAAGCGTGCTGCAATGGTG
The DNA here is from genome assembly GCA_031422335.1 of Methylophilaceae bacterium. Classification (GTDB taxonomy): domain Bacteria; phylum Pseudomonadota; class Gammaproteobacteria; order Burkholderiales; family Methylophilaceae; genus Methylotenera_A. Next base: position 22,951 of record JANOQW010000013.1, on the reverse strand, counting down.
GCTGTGGCTACACCGTGCTGACCTGCACCTGTTTCAGCAATAACGCGTGGTTTACCCATACGCTTAGCCAACAAGGCTTGGCCAATGGTGTTGTTTACTTTGTGCGCACCAGTGTGGTTTAAATCTTCGCGCTTTAAATAGATTTGCGCACCACCCACTTTGTTAGACCAGCGCTCAGCGTGATAAATGGGGCTGGGACGACCAACAAAGTGTTTTAAATCATAAGCAAATTCAGCTAAAAAAACTGGGTCATGGCGATATTTTTCGTACATCAGGCGCAGCTCTTCTAGCGCCTCGACTAGAGTCTCCGCCACAAAAATACCACCAAATTGGCCAAAATGACCACGCTCATCGGGCATGTCGTAGGTTTTAATTGAATGGTCTTGCATTGCTAACTCCTAGCTTTCTTTTACTGCTTGCATAAATGCAGCAATTTTATCTTTATCTTTAACGCCCTTGCTATGCTCCACACCGCCACTTACATCAACGGCGTAAGGCTGCACTTGTTTAATTGCATCCGTTACATTATTAACATCTAAACCACCTGCTAAGATTACAGGTTTAGGCAAGTTTTTTGGGATTAAATTCCAATCGAACACATGGCCAGTGCCACCATACGCTTGCTCGCTGTAAGTATCTAATAATAAAGCTTTAGCAGCTTTAAAATCCAACGCATATTGTAACAAATTTGTATCAGGCTTAACGCGAATTGCTTTGTAATATGGCAAGTTTATTTGTGCGCAATCTTCTGCAGTTTCGTCACCATGAAACTGAATAACGTCTAAATGCACTTGCGATAACACAGATTGAATTTCTGCCGTGCTGGCGTTGACAAATAAGCCCACCACGCTCACATACGGCGGCATTGCAAGCCCGATATTTTTTGCCTGTTCGATGCTGACACAGCGCGGGCTGGCCGCGTAAAACACCAAACCAATCGCATCTGCACCTGCGTTCACAGCATTTAGCGCATCCTCAACACGGGTAATGCCGCAAATTTTTACTCTAGTTCGTTTCATATATTAAGTTTGGTCATAATGTATAAGCGTAACGCAAAGCAAGCAGAATGTCAGTTAAATCCATGCAATACTGCGCTGCGTGCTGGGTAAGCCAAACTTTTCATCATACTGCACACCCGCTAAATACAGACCATTAGGCGAGAATGTAGGGGGTGAAAGCGTGCGGTCTTTTTGCACTAATAAATCTTGAATAAAACTTGGCGCATGCTTGCCGTTGCCCACATAAATAAGCGCGCCCACCATATTACGTACTTGATGCTGCAAGAATGCATTGGCAGCAAACTCAAATATAATTTGCTCGCCAATTTGTATAATTGTGGCGATTTGCAAATTTTTAATGGATGATTTGGCCTGACACTCACTGGCACGAAAAGCGCTAAAATCATGCTCGCCGCGCAAATAAGCAATCGCTGTTTGCATAGCAGCAATATCTAGCGGCAAGTGATACCAACCAGCTTTTGTCGCATTGATGGCAGGCGCTACTGGCGTGTTCATCAACACATATTGATAGCGACGCTGTTGCGCCGAAAACCGCGCATGAAATTCGTCACTCACCTGTTTGGCCCACAGCACACGAATACTGTCTGGTAAAAATGCATTCACGCCACGCACCCAAGCGCTATCTGGGCGCATAGCTACAGTATCAAAATGGATAATTTGCATGATGCCATGAACCCCAGTATCGGTGCGGCCTGCCGCATGCACGCGTATCTCGTGTCCAGCAATATTTTTAATCGCAGATTCTAAGTAATTTTGCACGCCGCATGTATTTGCTTGGCTTTGCCAGCCGCAATAGGCTGCGCCATCGTACTCCACGCCTAGGGCAATGCGCATGTTTAAAACACCCTCAAAATACGCAGTAACACAAGAATAACAAGTAAAGTAATGACTGCATAATCTGCAAAATTAAACTTCTGCAAAGTAAGGCTAACACTCACTTCATCATGTGGCTGCTGGGTATTCAGCATCGTCATATTATGTAATTGGGCAATAATACTTGAGTTACTTGGTAACTTATCTTGCCTCTCTACATAATGCAGTGTCAGCCACAAACGCGCGGCAAAACGCTCCACCTTTAAACCCAAATTTTTAAGCGGTGAGAAAATAAAATAAAAACCAGAAATAAGCTGCTGCCTTGTATTACTGGCTAAAATTAAACTTAAGCCTGCCAACATCAACATAATTCTAAGCACTTGCGTAGCGCCTGCCACAACGCCTTCATAAGTTGGACTAATAGAAAATGGCCATTGCGCAAGGTGTTCGCCTGGCGTAGTAAATACAAAAATGAGTAGCATGACTAAAAAAAACCATTTAAAACGTAACATTGCGTATAAAAATCTATCATTTTTAATGGTCACTAGTAATATCAACACAAAAATGAATAAGCCGATTAATACGTATAAGTGGAGAAAGTTAATTGAAATCGCCATGACGAAAAAAATCAGAAGTTGCGTAATAATATTAATTTTAAACATGTGCGTATTTTATGCGTAATATAGAAATTTATAGCGCAATGCTAGAGTAATATTGATTGAGCAACAAAAAAGCCAGGCTTAACCCGGCTTTTTTACACATTTTTAAAACTAAGCTATCTGTGCCAACAATGCCTCGGCACGCTTACGTTGCAGAGCACCACCTTCTTTCATCACCTCTTCAAGCAATTCCTTGGCGCCTTCTTTATCATCCATTTCAATGTAAGCCGCCACTAAATCTAGCTTAGTCTCCACCTCAATCGGTTCAACACCCGAAGTGTTTAAATCGGCTGCCGCTTCTGCGTTAGTATTAGCTAATTGCGCACTGCTTACATCATCATTTAGTGCTAAATCAATTGTATTTAAATCGAATGAATTAAGTGCAGAGGCCCCATCGCCCAAGTTGCCAGCAGCTTCAGGCGAGATAGTTTCAACATCAAAATTGAAGTCGCTATCAACGGCAAAGTCAGTATTTGTTAACTCGGCATCCATCTCACTCATATCTAGCACTGCTTCCGTAGCCAGCGTGTCTGTTTGCAAAAACTCAAACGATTCAGCATTGAAACTATCAAGTGTTGTTGCTTCTTCTATTTTAGTGCTTGCTGCACCACTTAAATTTAAAGTATTTGTATCAAAATCGTCAGTATTTAGGTCGTTGGCATCAGCTAAGGTATCCGGAATAAATTTCGGCGCATCAAATGTTGGCATATCAAGTGCTGGCATAGTATTGCCAAAGCTTGCTTCTGGCGCACTTTCAGTAACTGCTTCTGCTGCTTTAGTACTAAAGTCACCAAAATCGCCCATGTCAAAATCTAAGGCATCATTCGTTGTTACTTCAACTTCTGGTACAGCCAAGTTAGCAGGCTCTGCTTCAACGGCATTTTCTGACTCAAACTGTGGTAAGTCTAAATCCGCAACCTCATCTAAATGTTCTGTCTCTGCAACGTTTTTATCAGCAGATACCGTATTTTCAGCCGCAAAATTCTGTACTAGCGATTCGTTATCGAATGAGAAATCCAAATCTTTTTCGGCAGCTAACGGTGTATTTGCAAAATCGCTAGCATCTAGATTGTTACCCATGCCTGTAGGTACGCTATTAGCTTGATAGAGCGGATTATTAGGCTCTAGTTTAATGCCAATTTCTGCCACTTTCGCCCACATTGGGTCTTCCGCACCTAGCGAGGTATAAAGCTCACCTGCAATCGTTTCAAAGGCAGATAAGTTTTTGCTGGCTGCATACATTTCCAACAATTTCAAATGCAACTCATGGCGTTTAGGCTCTTTAGAAATCGCATCTTTTAATATTTCTTCCGCTTGTGCATCGCGACCATAGGCCATATACACTTCCGCCTCGGCAATTGGATCCACATCATTAGTATCTATCATGCCACCATTGGCACTTTGCGAGAAATCAGTCAAGAATGAAGTATCACCAGTATCTACACTGGCGCTGGCAGTGTTACCAAATACTGTATTAGCTTTCAAGCCGCCAGAAGTCATGATGCCTTGCTCAAAATCTGCTAGGTTTTTCTCACGTTTTTTGCGCAAATACAGCCATCCACCACCCAACAGCACTAGTAAACCGCCAGCTGGAGCTAATAGGTTTAAATTCAGGCCATCCATGATGCTGGCTAAAAAACCAGGTTCTTCTGCTGGCGCAATTTCAGCCGGCGTGTTGGCTGGCTTAGGTTTGCTTGTAACTGGTGCTGCAGGTTCAGCATTCACTGGCTCGGCAGGTTTTGTTTCTTCAACCGGTTTTGTTTCTTCAACTGGTTTTGCTACTTCAGCAGGCGCTGCTGCCATATTTTTATTATCTTCAGATTGCTTTTGTATATCTGCCATTGCGCCATTTTTCATAGCCAATAGTTTTTGCATGTCCGCTATTTGCTTTTCTAAATCAGCTGTTCTATCTTGCGCCTCTTTTACGCTTTTCTCGCGCGCAATCGCTTCTTCTTGAAGTGCAGTAATTTTTCCTTGTAATGATTTAAGATCATCTGAATTCGCTTTTTCGGCTACTGCATCACCTGCAGATAGCTTCACTACATCTTTTGGTCCAGTAGAAGTAGTCTCTGATTTATCTTCTGCTGATTTAATTTTGCCGCCTGCAGATTGCGTACTAGCTTCAGAATCTGTTGGTGCAGCTTCTGCCACAATGCCAGCCAATTTATTTCGGTAGGCGTTCCAGTTAGCAGTTTGTACTTTAATTTCACCTGCGGCTTCTTTATTTGAAATTGAATTCAATGTCTCTTGTGAAGGTTGGCGTAAAATTTGGCCTACCTTAAGACGGTTAATATTATCGCCTTGGAAAGCGTTTGGGTTGGTTTGATACAAACCAATCAACATTTGCTCCAAGCTCACACCTTCTGGTTTCATATTTTGAGCAATTGCAGCAAGCGTGTCGCCACGTTGCGTCATGTAATCTTCGCCAGAAGCGTCACTAGCCATTTCAACATCTTGTGCTGGCTTTGCCTTTTTGCTACGTTTGTTTGGTTTTGCCGTATCATCAGCAAGCATCGCGTCAGGAGGCACATTATCATCGGGCATTACAACTGCAGGGCCAGCTTTTTTGTTTTTACTAAACGATTTAACTAGTGGCACTTGGGCAGTTTGCGTGTCTTGTGCGTTTGGATCAGCTTCGCCGGTATAGCCTGGCGGATCAAGCAATACGGTGTATTCGCGCAACAATCTGCCTGATGCCCAATCCACTTGAATGAGCATATCTAAAAATGGCTCACTAATAGGCTGAGTAGAATTAAGCTTTAAGATGGGATTGCCAGCACTATTTTTAGCAATATCGACTTTAATGGTGTTATGCGAGGCGGGTTTTTCGATGCCTTGAATCGCATAAGCTTCTTCTGAAGCAATTGCAGCGGAAATACTATTTAATTCTTCTGGTGTGACTGAAATTAATTCAATATCCGCTTTAAGTGGTTCGCCCAAGCCAGACATCACATTGAGCTTGCCTAAACCTGCGGCAAATACTGAGATTGGTACCAGCGCCATGCATAAGGCAACGGTTATTCGCTTTAATTTTGAGTTATGCACTTATTTCCACCCTTAAATTTACTTATATATTGCAATAATAAAAATAACATCAATTAGTTACAGATGCAAGCTCATCATACACATTATATTCAGTAGCTATGTGGTTGACTATGAATAGTGTTGGTTTTTATCAACGATTCACTCTAAACTTAACACAATTAGTCCGTTATCAAAATGCGCAACATACGGCGCAAAGGCTCTGCAGCACCCCATAATAGCTGGTCGCCCACAGTAAATGCGCTTAAATAATCATCACCCATATTCAATTTACGTAAACGTCCCACTGGCGTATTGAGTTGACCAGTCACTGCGGCTGGTGTGAGTTCACGCATGCTGGCTTCGCGCGCGTTGGGGATAACTTTTGCCCATTCATTTGCCTCCGCCAACATGTCGCTAATTTCATCTAGCGGTACATTTTTAGTCAGTTTAATCGTCAGCGCCTGAGAATGGCAACGCATGGCACCAATGCGCACACACAAACCATCAATTGGAATGGGGTTTTGCGAGCGGCCAAGAATTTTGTTGGTCTCCACACCGCCCTTCCACTCCTCTTTACTCATGCCATTGCCTAAATCTTTGTCTATCCATGGAATCAAGCTACCAGCTAGCGGCACGCCAAAGTTGGCAGTGGGGAAATTACCATCGCGCAAAGTGCCAGCAATGGTGCGATCGATATCCAAAATAGCCGATGCTGGGTCTGCCAACATTTTACTAGCAGCAAAATGCGCCTCGCCCATTTGGTTGAGCAGCTCACGCATGTTTTGTGCGCCCGCACCCGATGCAGCTTGGTAAGTCATCGAAGTGACCCACTCAACTAAATCGGCTTTAAATAAGCCGTTTAACGCCATCAACATCAGTGAAACAGTGCAATTGCCACCCACCCAGTTTTTGCCGCCTTTGTCTAGCGCGTCTTTAATCACGTGCATATTCACTGGGTCAAGAATAATCACCGCATCCGCTTCCATACGCAAAGTCGAAGCTGCGTCTATCCAATGGCCTTGCCAGCCAGCTGCGCGTAATTTTGGGAATATATCTGATGTGTATTCGCCACCTTGGCAGGTCATAATGACATCCATTTTTGCCAATTCAACAATGTCATTGGCATTTTTTAGCGCAGGTGAGTCTTTGCCCACATTGGGCGCAGCAGCGCCAGCTTGAGACGTCGTAAAAAACTGCGGTTCGATTAACGCAAAATCATTCTCTTCCATCATGCGCTGCATCAGCACACTGCCCACCATGCCACGCCAACCTACCAAGCCTACTCTCAACATATTCATCCTGTTCGCATATTACAAATTACAACTACTTTACAATAAATTATTCGGTTGATTTTTGAATCGCTTCGCCCGCTTTTTCGACATCTTTGCCGACACCTTGCACTGTATTACAACCAGCCAATACAACCGCTAACACCAAAAATGCTATCATTTTTTTCATAAAATCCCCTTTAATTAATCGCGAAAATTACCAAACTGTAGCGGAAAATCCGTTACATTTTTTTTGCAAAACGCTATCGCCTCTTGTAGCAAGTCACGCTTGGCGCCGTTCACACGCACCTCATCACCCTGTATGCTGGCTTGCACTTTTATGCCAGAATCTTTAATCAGTTTTGTAATACGTTTTGCCAGCTCAGAATCAATGCCCGCCTTGATTTTAAGCTCTTGCTTCACCTTATTGCCGCCCATTTTTTGCACATCTTTATGGTCTAAACGCTTGGTCGAATCTGGCTCTTTTTTCTCCATCGCTGGTAGCAAAATATCTTTTACTTGGTCTAGCTGAAAGTCGTTATCACCATGCAGGGTAATAATATTGTCCTTCTCGTTAAACTCCACTTTGGCCGCTGTGCCCTTAAAATCATAACGGTTGGTGATTTGTTTATCGGTGGTGTCGATGGCATTTTTCAGCGCGACTTTATCGACTTCAGAACTAATATCAAAACTTGGCATAGTATTTCCTTCCTTAGCTTTCGCACACTTTGGTTTCGTAATTCCATTTAGTACTAGAATCAAGACAACTATCAATCTTTAAAAAATCTGAAAAAACTAAATACGCTGTTAAACCGCCAACAATAACCACAGCCATTAAAATTATTTTTCGATTTTTCAAATTAGCAAATACCATCTAAAAATAACTGCCCTGCAAGCCAATATCCATGCGGGTTGCAGGACATGTGTTTTTATTCAAAGTGGCAAACGTAATCTAACATTTCAATCGTTTCAATATCAAACGAAGAGTTTCCTGGCACAGTAAACTTCTCGCCTGCGCCATAGGCTTTCCAAGCTTCTTCACCTTTTAAGCGCACTTTGCAGCTGCCCAAGTTAATTTCCATTAGCTCTGGCGCGGCGGTGTTAAAAGTTAAACTGCTCGGGAAAATCACGCCAATAGTGCTGCGTGTGCCATTTGGCAGCAGCACGGTGTGGCTAACGCATTTGCCGTCAAAATACACATTGGCTTTTTTCTTTACGCTTACATTATCAAATTGTGCCATTTTTTATCCTCAAATTTATTTTAACTAGTTGTATTTTATAACTTTTATTTTATATAGATTTTACATTGCCGCTACAATTTGGTCGCCCATTTCGCTACATGATACGCGTTTCATGCCTGCTTCAAAAATATCGCCTGTGCGATAACCTGCCGCCAATACTTTTTTAATTGCGTTTTCAATGCGTTGCGCTGCCGCTTCGTTATCAAATGTGTAACGCAGCATCATGGCGGTAGAAAGTACAGTGGCAATTGGATTGGCCAAATTTTTGCCTGCAATATCAGGCGCTGAACCATGTGAAGGCTCGTACAAGCCTTTTTTGGTTTCGTTTAACGATGCCGATGCCAACATGCCGATAGAACCTGTCAGCATACTAGCCTCATCACTTAAAATATCGCCAAAAATATTACCTGTCACCATCACATCAAACTGTTTTGGGTTACGAATCAACTGCATCGCCGCGTTATCCACGTACATGTGCGTTAACTCAACTTCTGGGTATTCCTTTGCGACATCAATGACGATTTCTTTCCAAAACTCGGTAGTTTCAAGCACGTTGGCTTTATCGACAGAACACAATTTGCCTTTTTGACCATTTTTGCGTCTTTTCATGGCTATATCAAACGCTACATGCGCAATACGGCGCACTTCAGATTCTTTATACACCATGGTGTTAAAACCTTCGCGTTCGCCCTCTTCATTCACGCGCATACCGCGCGGCTGGCCAAAATAAATATCACCAGTCAGCTCGCGCACTATCATAATATCTAGCCCAGCCACCACTTCTGGCTTGAGAGTAGAAGCATTGGCAAGCTCAGGGTATAGCACCGCAGGGCGCAAATTTGCAAACAAACCTAAGTCTTTACGAATGCCCAATAAACCTCTTTCAGGTCTTAAAGGTCGATCTAAATTATCGTACTGCGGGCCGCCAACTGCACCCAATAACACAGCATCCGCATCGCGACAGATTTTTTGCGTAAACTCTGGGTATGGGTGTCCATATTGGTCATACGCCTGACCGCCTAATGGCGCTTCGATAAACTCTAACGGCATACCTTCTTTTTTAAGTACATCTAGCACGCGCAAGGCTTGCGTCATAATTTCTGGGCCAATACCATCACCCGGCAATACTGCAATTTTCATTCAATTATCCTATATTTATTCAGTAAGTTTTTAATGCAAAAGCTTATGCAAACAGCCACGGTTGGCTTTGTTTATGCTTATTTTCAAATGCGGCAATTTCTTCTGCATGCAATAGCGTTAAGCCAATTTCATCCAAACCATTCAACAAATTATGCTTAGAGGTTGGATGAATCTCAAAACCAAAAGATTCGCCCGATGGCAATGTGACGGTTTGCGAAGCCAAATCTACATTCAAACTGTAGCCTACGTTATCAACACATTGTTGAAATAGCTTATCTACCATGGCATGGCTGGCTACAATCGGCAACATGCCATTTTTGTAGCAATTATTAAAGAAAATATCGGCATAACTTGGCGCAATAATCACCCGAAAACCGTAATCTTCAATCGCCCATGGCGCGTGCTCACGGCTTGAACCACAACCAAAATTTTCGCGCGCCAACATAATTTGCGCACCTTTGTAGCGTGCTTGATTTAGTACAAAGTCTTGATTTAACGGTCTATTTGTACAGTCCATGCCCGGCTCGCCGTGGTTGGTATAACGCCATTCATCAAACAAATAAGGGCCAAAGCCAGAACGCTTAATGCTCTTTAAAAACTGTTTTGGGATAATCGCGTCGGTATCAATATTGGCACGGTCTATCGGCGCAGCCAAACCTGTTAATTGGGTAAATGCTTTCATATGTTTATATCCTAAAGTCTTCTGCCTTAATTTCTGCTTTAATTAAATACTGCGTACATCCACAAAATGGCCAGCAATTGCAGCAGCCACCGCCATCGCTGGGCTGACCAAATGCGTACGTCCACCTTGGCCTTGACGGCCTTCAAAATTGCGGTTGGAAGTGGATGCGCAACGCTCACCTGGGCTTAATCTATCAGCGTTCATGGCTAAGCACATGCTGCAACCTGGCTCGCGCCACTCAAAACCTGCATCCAAAAATATCTTGTCTAGACCTTCTGCTTCGGCTTGGCGTTTTACCACACCAGAGCCTGGCACCACCATCGCCAATTGAATCGTACTCGCCACTTTTTTTCCTTTGGCCACCACGGCGGCGGCGCGCAAATCCTCTATGCGGCTATTAGTACAAGAGCCGATAAAAATTTTATCTAGCTTAATTTCTTCAATCGGCGTATTGGCAGTTAAGCCCATGTATTTCAAAGCATTTTCGATACTGGTGCGTTTGGTCGCATCCGATTCTTTTGCTGGGTCTGGCACACGGCCACCAATCGGCAATACTTGCTCGGGCGATGTGCCCCAAGTCACTTGTGGCTCAATATCTGCCCCCGCCAATTCTACTGTTACATCAAATACAGCATCTGCCTCGGTATGCAAAGTACTCCAATAAGCCACCGCATTGTCCCAATCTACGCCTTTTGGTGCATATTGACGGCCTTTTAAGTAAGCAGCAGTTTTGTCATCTGGCGCAATAATACCGGCACGCGCACCTGCTTCAATCGCCATATTGCAAATGGTCATGCGGCCTTCCATCGAAAGCGCACGAATCACCTTACCACCAAACTCAATGGCAAAACCATTGCCACCTGCGGTGCCAATTTTGCCAATAATGGCTAAGGCCACATCTTTTGCCGTTACGCCAACCCCTAATTCGCCATCCACTTTAACTAACATGCGTTTAGATTTTTTGGCGATGAGCGTTTGCGTGGCTAAAACATGTTCTACTTCTGATGTGCCAATGCCGTGCGCCAAGGCACCAAATGCGCCGTGCGTGCTGGTATGTGAGTCGCCGCAGACTACAGTCATACCAGGTAAGGTGGTGCCTTGCTCTGGCCCAATAACATGAATAATGCCTTGGTTAGCATTTTTAAACGGAAAATATACCAACGCGCCAAACTCTTTAATATTGCTGTCTAGCGTTTCCACTTGCAAGCGCGATACTGGGTCTTCAATGCCTTTATCCCAATCTTTGGTCGGCGTATTATGGTCTGGGTTGGCCACAATACTGCTGTTGCGCCATGCCTTGCGGTTAGCCAAGCGCAAACCTTCAAACGCTTGCGGGCTAGTCACTTCATGCACCAAGTGGCGATCGATATATATCAGGCAAGTGCCATCAGCTTCTTCGCGCACTAAGTGCGATTCCCATAATTTATCGTAAAGTGTTTTTCCTGCCACCGATTTTCCTGACATGCTATTACTCCTTAAAAATCCCTAAGCCGCAGCTTGTTTAGCTAAAGTCTGCGCATCGCGCATCAACTTGTATTCAATCGCATCTAGCATGGCGCGCCACGAGGCTTCAATCACATCAGTTGATACGCCCACTGTCGTCCATGCCATGTGTTGGTCGCTAGATTCAATTAGCACGCGCACCTTGGCGGCAGTGGCTTTGTCCGAATCTAGCACGCGCACTTTATAATCGATTAATTTTACGTCTTTAATGGCGGGGTAAAAACGCTCAAGCGCTTTACGCACCGCAATATCCAGCGCGTTTACCGAGCCTTCGCCCTGCGCGCTTGCGCTTTCTTCTTGGTCATTCACCGCAATTCGAATGCTGGCGGTCGAACTCAAGCCTTTCGCATCTTCTTGCGTGCTCACTTGGTATTCTTTAAGCGTAAAAAAAGGTTGATACTTGCCCAATAAACGATGCACCAACAGTTCAAACGAACTTTCAGCGCTTTCAAATTGGTAGCCTTCGTGCTCCAAAGTTTTTAAGTGTTCCAAAATACGTTTGGTATCAGCCGAATCCTTATTCAGTGTGGCATCTACCGCATTAATTTTGCTAAGCAAAGCACTGCGCCCTGCTACTTCAGACACCAAAATATGTCGTACGTTACCTATTTTTTCTGGGTTAATGTGCTCATACGAAATGGGGTTTTTGCTCACTGCATCAATATGCATGCCACCCTTGTGCGAGAACGCATCGTTACCCACATACGGTGCTTTTTCGTTAAATGGCATATTGGCAATCTCGTTCACGTAACGTGCTGCAGATGTCAATTCCGCCATGTTATGTGCTGGAATACACTGCATGCCTAGCTTCAATTGCAAATTCGGAATAATCGCGCATAAATTGGCGTTACCGCAGCGTTCGCCTATGCCATTAACGGTTCCCTGAACCTGAGTCGCGCCTGCTTGCACCGCTGCGATGGAATTCGCCACTGCCATTTCACAATCGTTATGGCAATGAATTCCCACTTGCACATTAAAGCGGCTCACCACTATTTTGGTGATGGCAGAAACATCATCTGGAAAAGTACCGCCGTTGGTGTCACACAAGCACAACACGTCAGCACCCGCATTTGCGGCAGCTTCTAGCGTTTTTAGTGCGTATTCTGCATTCGCTTTATAGCCATCAAAAAAATGTTCAGCATCAAATACCACTTCTTTGCCGTTGCTTTTTAAAAACGCAATACTGTCGGCAATCATCGCCAAATTTTCGTCCAAAGTGGTACGCAAAATATCAGTGACTTGGTAATCCCAACTTTTACCAAAAATAGCCACGGCAGATGTTTTAGCAAGTAACAATGACTGCAAATTATTATCTTGTTGCGCCTGAATATTTGGTTTGCGCGTGCTACCAAACGCAATAATTTTTGCGTGCTTCAGCTTTAGCGCACTTACTTGCTCAAAAAATGCTAAATCTTTAGGATTCGACCCAGGATTACCCGCCTCAATATAGCCAATACCTAGCGCATCCAAACGCTGTACTATTTTGAGTTTATCTTCTACCGTAAACGAGACGCCTTGCGCTTGTGCGCCGTCGCGTAAAGTTGAATCATAGGCAATCACTTGTCTCATCATTACAAAATTTACTTTTTTCTAAGATTTATTTTTATGTTTCAAATTGGCTGCAATACGCATCCGCAATGCGTTTAGCTTAATAAAACCACCTGCGTCTTTTTGATCATAGGCGCCTGCATCATCTTCAAATGTGGCAATACTAGAATCGAATAAAGAATCCGTTTTACTATCGCGCCCGGCCACAATCACATTGCCTTTGTACAATTTAAGCCGCACCCAGCCATTCACGCTCGTTTGCGTGTGGTCAATCAAAGTTTGTAGCGCTAACCGCTCTGGGCTCCACCAATATCCGTTGTAAATCATGCTGGCATAGCGCGGCATTAAATCATCCTTCAAATGTGCGACTTCGCGATCTAATGTAATGCTCTCAATCGCCCGATGCGCTTTTAGCATAATGGTGCCGCCTGGTGTTTCGTAACAACCGCGTGATTTCATACCCACATAACGATTTTCCACCAAATCTAAACGACCAATGCCGTGCTTACCGCCCAGTTTGTTTAAATGCGCCAACAAATCATGTGGCTGCATGGCTTCGCCATTCAAACTTACCGGGTCGCCATTCACATATTCAATATCCAAATATTCTGCTGCATCTGGCGCGGCTTCTGGGCTGACCGTCCAACGCCACATGCTATCTTCCGCCTCAGCAGCTGGGTTTTCTAAGTGACGGCCTTCGTAGCTAATATGCAATAAATTGGCATCCATCGAATATGGACTACCACCTTGCTTGTGCTTCATCTCAACAGGAATATTGTGTTTTTCCGCATAAGCCATCAATTTCTCGCGGCTAAGCAAATCCCACTCACGCCAGGGCGCGATAATTTGAATATTCGGGTTTAAGGCATACGCACCCAACTCAAAACGTACTTGGTCGTTACCTTTGCCAGTCGCGCCGTGCGAGATAGCATCCGCTTTGGTTTCGGCAGCAATTTCTATCAATCTTTTTGCAATTAGTGGCCGCGCAATTGAGGTGCCGAGCAAATATTCACCCTCATACACCGTATTAGCGCGAAACATAGGAAACACAAAGTCGCGCACAAACTCTTCACGCAAGTCATCAATATAAATCTCCTTTACACCTGCGCTGCGCGCCTTATTCCGCGCGGGCTCCAGCTCTTCACCCTGGCCTAGGTCAGCGGTAAAAGTCACCACTTCACAGCTGTACTCATCCTGCAGCCACTTCAAAATCACCGAAGTATCAAGACCGCCGGAATAAGCGAGAACTACTTTTTTGATATTACTCATAAAACCAAATATCCCTAATTCAATTAACTTAAAAACAAATCAAAAGCAACTAACATACTGACTAACCCCAACAGGCTTAAGCCACCTAAAAATAACCAATCTGCAATATGTTCAAATCTGTCTGTATTTTTATCATTTCTAATCGACCAGTATGACAGCCAAGTGCTTGCTAAAAAAATAAGCGTGGCTGCCGCCATTGTTTTATCCACCCAAGGTGAAATAGCATTTATTGGAACCAGTTGCACCAAAGAAATCACGGTTACGCACACGCCAACTAACGTGGCTGAAACAGGCAATATATGATTACTAATGCCTTGTGAAGCCATGTATTAAACTTTTCCTAATAGCAAATATTCCATCAGCGCTTTTTGTACATGCAGCCTGTTCTCAGCTTCATCCCACACCACAGATTGCGCACCATCAATCACTTCTGCGGCTACTTCTTCGCCTCTATGCGCTGGTAAACAATGCATGAATAGCGCATCTTTATTGGCAGCACGCATCATGTCTGCATCGACTTGCCAATCGGCGAAATCTTTTAAGCGCTCTTCATTTTCCGCCTCAAAGCCCATACTGGTCCACACATCAGTGGTGACCAAGTCCGCGCCACGCGCGGCTTCCATCGGGTCTGCAAACTCTTCATAGTGGTCGTGACCATATAAGTTAGCGCGCTCAGGCTCCACTTCATAACCAGGCGGTGTCGAGACATGCACATTAAAATCTAGCAGCTCAGCCGCTTGCAGCCAAGTGTTGCATACGTTATTGCTATCGCCTATCCACGCCACCGTTTTGCCTTTAATGCTAGCAATATCCCCGGCATGATGCTCAATAAAAGTGTAAATATCCGCCAAAATTTGGCAAGGATGATATTCGTTAGTGAGTCCGTTTATCACTGGCACGCGCGAATTTGCGGCGAAGCGCTCAATAATATCTTGCTCAAACGTACGTATCATCACCAAGTCGCTCATACGTGAAATCACTTGCGCAGCATCTTCCACCGGCTCGCCACGGCCTAATTGCGAATCACGTGTATTCAAATAAATCGCGCTACCACCTAGTTGCTGAATGCCCGCCTCAAACGACAAACGCGTACGCGTGCTAGCTTTTTCAAAAATCATCACCAAGGTGCGATCTTGCAACGGCCAGTATTGCTGATAAGCTTTAAATTGCGCTTTAATTTTTTGCGTACGTGCAAAAATATGATTTAACTCCTTGGTAGTTAAATCGTTAAATTGCAAAAAGTGTTTAACGGCTTGCATTTGGCTTTTTAGCTTTCTGTTTACCCGCTGGCTTTTTCAAGTTCTTTAACATGATGTTTAGCATCAACTAAAATATGAATTGGTGTGCTTAAAAACTGTTTAATTAAGCCTGCTAATCTGGACACCAACTCATTCGCCTCAGCCTCGTTTATCACCAATGGCGGCAACAAACGCACCACTTTTTCAGCGGTCACGTTAATCAGCAAATTAGCTTCTAGTGCCATTTTAACCAACTCGCCACATGGTCTGTCTAGTTCAACGCCTATCATTAAGCCAGCGTTACGAACTACTTTTACGCCTGCGATATCTTTTAGCGCAGTTTTTAGTTGCTGATTAATCAAGTTGCCCATTTTCTCTGCATTTTCACGCAATTTATCATCGGCAATCACCTGCAATGTGGTTAAACCTGCCGTGCTTGCCAACGGGTTACCACCAAAAGTTGAGCCATGTTTACCTGGCACAAATGTCTGCGCCGCTATGCCACGCGCAACGCAAGCGCCAATCGGCACGCCCGAGCCTAAACCTTTGGCAAGGCTCATCACATCGGGCAAAATACCTGTGTGCTGAAACGCAAACCAAGTGCCAGTGCGGCCAATGCCACTTTGTACTTCGTCTAACATCAGCAACCAGCCGTTATCGTCACATACTTGACGCAAACCTTGAAAATACGCCTTCATGTCAGCGGGAATATGAATACCGCCCTCGCCTTGCACTGGCTCCACTAATATTGCCACAACATTATTTTTGCGGCTGGCGATGGCTTTTACCGCTGCAATATCGTCGTAAGGCACACGTACAAAACCAGATACCAGCGGCTCAAAGCCTGCCTGTGCTTTTCTGTTTCCTGTCGCAGAAAGTGTTGCCATGGTGCGGCCATGAAAGCTGCGCTCCATGACAATAATTTCAGGGTTGGTAATACCTCTATTGTGTGCGTACAAACGTGCCAGCTTAATACTGGCCTCATTCGCCTCACAGCCCGAGTTGCAAAAAAATACTTTATCCATGCCAGAAATTTCAGCCAGTTTATTCGCCAGGGCTTCTTGCTCGGCAATATGATAAATATTGGATACATGAATCATTTTAGCCACTTGATTTTGCAAGGCTTTAACCAACACAGGGTGCGCATGACCCAAGCCATTCACCGCCACGCCAGAAAGCGCGTCTAAATATTTTTCGCCATTGGTCGCGTACAGCCAAACGCCCTCACCGTGGGTGAAGGTGATCGGTTGACGACCATACGTATTCATCAAATGACTCATAATTTTTTACTTTACCTCAAACTATACTCAAAACCTTAAAAAGCAAAACGGCGGCTAAGGCCGCCGTTATAGCCTTAAAATTAACTACAGCCCAAGCGCAGCGCGATGGCTTAAGCCGTTTGCCATAAAAAATAACATTGGGATAGAAAGCATCATATTAGTCCGCGACGCCAGCATCGCCACACGACGTGCCTTGGCTTTAACTTCATCCGTTGCTGGCACCATGCCCAAAATTTTCTTTTGGTTTGGCCAAATAAAATGCCACACGTTAAACAACATAATGGTGCCCAACCAAGAACCAATACCAATCGCTTCCATGCCATTACGCAATAAGAATGCATCGACAAAGCCAGCGCCCAACAACCATGCGCCTGCCAGCCATGTGCCTACAGCAGCCCAACGGAAATAAAATAAGGCGCGCGGCGCAATGTGCTTAGTAATACCAGCCGCCGTACCATCGGCACCTGCGTCTTTTAAACCCGCCATTTGCACCAAGTTAAAGTAATACAATAAACCAATCCAAGTGATACCGAATATCACGTGCAACCAACGTGCAATGCCTGGCATTAACGCTTCCATGTTAAACCCCCGCCACTAAAAAGTTTTTCAAAAATAACACCAATATCACGGTGAGCACAAGCCCAGAAATAATCGTGCCGACAACTGATTCTAATGGATTTTTCATTGCTGCAACTCCTTTGTAAGTTTTTTTAATTCTAAGACGTGAGATTAGCTTAAAAGTGTTGATTTAGCAAGGCTTGGTCTGTAATTCGGCGCACTTTTACAGCGCGTACAACAAGCTGCTTAACAAATAAAAAACCTCTAAATAAAACCAATTAAAATAATGATTATTTGCTAGTGCCCTATTTAATATTTTTATGTATCCATTATTTTAATGGAATTGAGTGTACCCGAATTGATTGTTTTGGTATATTCAGCGCATGCCGTTGCGCCATCATTTCATTCCAAAACCATATTTTGTCGCGCTTTAAATTACCAAATTTAGGCAGCCTGTGGATGCTGGTAGCCGCGCTGGGCTTTGCGGTGATGGGCGCGCTGGTAAAAATTGGTGCCGCTAAATTTAGCCCAGCCGAGCTGGTTTTTTATCGTTCTGCCTTTGGTTTATTGGCGATTTATGCCTATATTTTCGCCAAAAAACACCCGCTTAAAACACCTGTAATGGCCAAGCAAATGTCTCGCGCATTGATTGGGTTTATCTCATTGGTGCTGTTTTTTTATGCTATCGCTCACCTAAATTTAGCCACCGCCATCACGCTAAATTACACCTCACCGTTATTTTTGGCGCTGTTCATGCCGTTTATGTTGCACGAGCAGCCAAAAAAGATACTGTACTTGGCTGTGATAATAGGTTTTATTGGTATTATTTTGCTGTTAAAACCTACCATTACAAATAACGATGCCTTGGCAGGCGCGCTGGGATTGGCTTCTGGGCTAGGTGCTGCAATTGCTTATATTAATGTCAAGCAACTTGCCAACTTAAACGAGCCAGATTGGCGCACCGTGTTTTACTTTACGCTGGTTTCTACTATTTGTGTCGCCCTATGGATGTGTTTCAGCCCACTTTTCGGACAAGCAAGTTTTAGTGCGCTGGCCTGGCAAGACTTGCCTGTTCTTATCGGTTTGGGCGTATTTGCCACCGTGGCACAGCTAGCCATGACACGTGCCTACCGCACTGGCAAAACACTTACTGTTGCTAGCTTGGCATATGTCACGGTGGTGTTAGCCAGTTTATTTGGCGTTTTATTTTGGCAAGAGCAGCTTACTGGCGGCGAATGGCTGGCTATTGGGTTGATTATTTTAAGCGGCATCATTAGCGTAAACGCAACAAACGCACCAACTAAAAAAACCACAAAATAACCATCGCTTTAAATAGCAAAACCACATAATGCTGTGGTTAAGCTTTTTTAAAGCCTGATACTATTTTTCTTCGCACTGCCAGCAACTACAAATTCCGCAAAACTACTAGACATTTCAATACGTTAGCAGTAATCTGTACTTTCCGCGTTGAATATGTGAATTTTAGTTTTAATAATTATGTTTGATATAATTTACAGATATATTGCACTATTTGTTTGCGCAATTTTACTCACTGGCTGCTTGGGCGGTACAGTGGCGCAGCAAATTGTGCGCTCTATCGCCACCAGCATGGCCGACAAAGCCATGGCACGCGCCATGGATGTGGATGAAGACCAGCCTTACAGCAACCGCAAATCCAGCAATACCAGCACGCAAACTGCCAATGCGCCAGCCACACAAAGTAGCAGCTTGCCGCGGCCTTATCAAGCTGCAAAATCACCTGCAAATGCCAAGCAAGATGTTGCAAAACGTAATGCCGAACAATATCAATTAGCCCAACTTAACATACAGCAAGCACAAAATGACCCATATAGAATCGCTATTGCTAATACCGCGTTTGAAGAGCTGAAGCCAATTGCAGAGCCGCTGCCAACAGAAGTTGCTGAAGCGGAAAGCACATCAGAAATAATACTAAGCAGCCAGTTGGTGCGCGTAGAGCTGTTTAACTTATTGATTGGTGATGAAAAAAATGCGGTTTACGAGCAAGCGCGATTAATGGGTTCCACCAGCTTGCCGCAAAAGCGCGAATGGGCATTGTGGCGGGTAGCTACTGGCGCAATTCAAGCTAACCAAAATCAAGCCAGCCAACCCCAGCCTGGCCAAAAAATGATTACATTTTTAATTCCGCCAGAGTTTGGTAAATTGCCCAGTGGCGCGGTGACGATGGTAGAGCTTGCCAGCCCAGGCGAGCTAAATGTGGCGCGTTATAAAGCCAATTGACATGTAGCAAGTATGCTCTACAGCCCAATGGCCCAGACCACCCCCTCTCAAACTCACTTCATGAGTTTGATTCATCTTGTATCCATGCGGCTCTAGCGCTATCTCTAGCATCCATGCGGGTCACAGGCCTGTTTTATTTAAAAAAGATTAGCGGATAAGTCCGCTCCTACATAAAATCCAAGCAAAAGCCACTAAACTTATGGTTCTAGCAGCCCACTACGCATGGCAATTAGCGCAATCTCAGCTGAGTTTTGTGCATTTAATTTCTGCTTAATGTTGTATAAATGCGTGCCCACGGTACGCGGGCTTAAAAATAAATTCTCGGCGATTTCATTGGTGGTTTTGCCTTTTGCCAACGACATAAACACTTCAAATTCGCGCTCGCTTAGCACATCCACGGGGCTTTGGTCGCCACTCAATTGTTGTATGGCCATTTGTTGCGCTACGCTGGCCTCGATGTATTTCTTGCCGCTGGCCACCACACGAATGGCTTTAATCAACTCCTCAGCTGCCGATCTTTTGGTTAAATAGCCCATCGCGCCAGCGTTCAACACCCGCTTGGGGTGCACCGAATCTTCATGCGCGCTTAATACCAAAATACGTGCGTTGCTGTCTTTGGCCAAAATGCGCTCTATCGCCTCTAGCCCGCCCATGCCAGGCATAGTAATATCCATCACCACAATGTTTGGTTTATGTTCCACATAAGCTTTAATGGCGGTTTCACCATTTTCGGCTTCGGCAATCACTTTAATGTCGCTAGACGATTCCAATAGCATCTTAAAACCCATGCGCACCACCGCGTGGTCATCTACTAGCATTACATTAATTTGGCTCATATTTTCAAACTTTCTCTATATTGCTAACTTAGGCCGCAATCGCTTGCGGAATATTAATGTAAATGGCGGTTCCGCGTCTA
This sequence comes from Methylophilaceae bacterium, assembly GCA_031422335.1. Lineage (GTDB taxonomy): Bacteria > Pseudomonadota > Gammaproteobacteria > Burkholderiales > Methylophilaceae > Methylotenera_A. The sequence continues at coordinate 2,534 of JANOQW010000013.1, read as the reverse complement.
TTTTCAGGCTCTGAATCAACATTAAAACTGCCGCCAAAACTTTGTACCCGCTCGCGCATGCCTAGCAAGCCAAAATGGTTGCTTTGATCCACATCGTGAATGTTCATGCCTTTGCCATCATCTTTAACCATCAGCTGCAACGCACCCGTTTTAGTAGCTTCTAGTTTAATCTCAATATTTTTAGCTTCGGCATGTTTAATGGCGTTATTTATCGCCTCTTGCACAATGCGATAAATATTAATGTTTAAACTTTCGCCTAATCCTTCTAATTTGCCCGATAAATCTAAACTAATTTTTAAATTTGGATATTGGGCTTGCACATGATTCACCGCGTCTTTTAGCGTCTCGCTTAAGCCCAAATTATCGAGCGAGCCAGGACGCAATTGCCGAATAATATTATGCATACCGTCGTAGATATGATTGGCCGCCGCTACAATAGTTTGCGCATAACCAGAAATATCGGGCGCTTTTGTTTCAGTTTTATTGGCAATGGTCACCGCAAAGGTTTTAATGGCGGTTACATACTGCCCCAGCTCGTCATGCAACTCGCGCGCTAGGCTTCTGCGCTCGTCCTCAATATGGCTTTGAATTAGTGCCGTTAATTGGCGATTTTCTTCTAACTCACGCTCTGCCGTAAGCGATTCTGCCATGCGGTTTAGGCTGTGGCCAATGCGGTCAAACTCGGGTAAATCAAAGCTAGGCAATCGCTGTGTTAAATCGCCCTGCTCCATTTTGTTAATGGCTTTTAGCATGGGTTGCAGCGGTTGCAACCAATGGCCCAACATCCAATACACGGCAAAATTAAGCAGCACAAAAAAACCAATTCCCACCCATAATAAAATCTTCAACTTGCCCCAGGCCTCGCGAATAGCGCCTGCAGGGTTGGGCCTTACCTCTAGCTTGCCAAAGTTGATGATGCGCGTGACTGATTTTTCGTTCGGGTCTAGCGTGTTATAAAACCAATCGGGCGGATTTACGTTAGCTTTATATTTAGATGGCGGCGATCTAAAAATCATCATGCCACTAATGCTATATAGCGTAATCTCGTTGCCGCGCACATGGCCTAAATGCTGCAAAAATCGCTGCATTACCTCGTGCGTGTAACCCCACTCTGGGTTTTGCACCGAGCTTACAATCACCGTATCTAACAGCTGGGTGGTAACACGGGTGGCCGCCTCTACGCCTTCTTGAATAGACGCTTTAGTGCCATTAAATACCACAAAACCAACGGCTGACATAAACAGCAACAGCAAGGCGGTAATCAGTAAGTTAAGGCGTAAACGTAAGCTCATTAAATTGATTATAGCGAATTAACATCTAACATGATCTACTTAAAATCATGAAACTAAAGAACATCTAACGGGCTGCTAACGCCACGACCACCTTTATTTAATACATGCGTGTAAATCATGGTGGTACTTACGTCAGAATGCCCTAACAGCTCTTGCAGGGTGCGAATATCGTAACCGCCTGCCAACAAATGCGTGGCAAAGCTGTGGCGCAATGTGTGTGGCGTTGCTAGCTTTACAATGCCTGCTAATTTAACCGCTTTTTTGACTGCACGTTGCACGGTTTTTTCATCAGCATGATGCCGCCTAATCACTTTACTGCGCGGGTCAACCGATAACTTAACCGATGGAAAACAATATTGCCAGCTCCAACTTTTACCGCCGCTGGGGTATTTTCTATCTAGCGCCATAGGCATAAACACTTCGCCGTGACCCCCGTTTAAGTCATCATTATGCAAAGCATGCACTTTTAGCAAATGCGTTTTTAGCGGCTCAATTAACGAAACTGGCAACATGGTCACACGGTCTTTAAAGCCTTTGCCCTCGCGCACTAAAATTTCGCGCTGTGCAAAATCTACATCTTTCACCCGCAACCGCAATGCCTCCATAATGCGCAAACCGCTGCCATAAAGCAGGCTGGCAATCAGCCACATGGTGCCATCCATGCGGCTTAGCACAGCTTGCACCTCTGCTTGCGTAAGCACCACGGGCATGCGTTGCGGCACTTTGGCTTGGGTCACATTATTTAGCCACGGCAACTCAACACCCAATACCTCTTTATACAAATATAGCAGCGCACTTTTGGCTTGGTTTTGCGTGCTTGCCGAAACATTTCTATCAACCGCTAAATGTGTTAAAAACGCTTCCACTTCGACTGCGCCCATGTCTTTTGGGTGACGCTTGTCAAAATGACAAATATATCGTTTAATCCAATCTACATAGCTTTTCTCTGTACGCAAGCTGTAATGCTTAACGCGCATTTTAGCCACCACTTGGTCTAGCAGTTTTGGTGGTTTCGGCTGATTAGTGTTATTTTGCATATTTATCTTGTAATATTGGTGTGCTAATATTTACTTAACAATTGATTTAATTAAGATTATGCACTTTTTAATAAAATTAACAACATGCCCGAATAAAAGATTAAGTTCTTTTTTGGGTTCTACTTTACGTTCTAGTCCGCGCTTCGCGCGGACTAGAACGTGCGAATAAGCGTGAATTCATTGCGCACGCGGCGCGTGCCAGAAC
>JANOQW010000012.1:0-4402 GCA_031422335.1 Methylophilaceae bacterium | reverse complement strand
TGTGGTCGCAGCCAGTTTTATTAAAATGCACCACGCCATCGCGCCCACCACTAACGGCCTTATCTAAACAGGTTTTAAGTGGCTTATCACGATAATTAAGCACTCGTACCAACATGGGCAAGTTCACACCAGCTACGCCTTCAATATGGTTAGGGGCAAGTAATTTAGTGACTAAATTGCACGGCGTGGCGCCGTACATATCTGATAGCACAATGACACCATTGCCAGTATTAAGTTTTTCTACCAATTGCTTGGCTTGTGGCAGTAAATCGGCTGGGTCAGTATCTGTGGCAACCGCAAAATGCGCAAGTTGCGGTGGAATTTTGCCCAATACATGGCTAACGCAGTGAATCAGGCTTTCTCCCAAGTCACCATGCGCGATAATTAAAATACCTATCATGTTGTATTACCTTTTAACAATTCAATTAATCAAACTGGCTAGTCAAGCTCGCGGTGCCGAATAATCACTTTTTGTTTTTGTTGTTTAAAATACGCACTTAATTGTTCTACAAAATACACTGACCGATGCTGACCGCCCGTGCAACCAATAGCCACCGTTAAATAGCTACGATTGTCTGCGTTAAAGCTGGGCAACCACTTTTCAACATAATGCTGGATGTCGGCCAGCAATTCAATCACGTCACGTTCCTTTTCTAAAAACGTACTTACAGCCAAGTCTTTGCCAGTCAATGACTTTAATGTGGGGTCGTAATGCGGGTTTGGCAAGCTGCGTACGTCAAACACAAAATCTGCATCTAGCGGAATGCCGTTTTTAAAGCCGAACGAGCTAAACAGTAATATTAGGCCATTTTGATTATTGTTGGGTTGAGCAACCAGTTCACGTATGTAGTTGCGCAGCTTGTTAGCACTTAAATTGCTGGTATCAATATGATGCCCTAACTCGGTTATCTTCGCCAAAAGTTCGCGCTCGTGCGAAATGCTTTCAGCCAAGGTCGTGTCCGCATTGCTTAATGGATGCTTGCGGCGGGTTTCTGAGAAGCGCTTTACCAGCGTTTCTACGGAGGATTCTAAAAATAATACTTGTACCGAAATGCCGCTACTTTTCAGCATTTCTATAGCGTTGGGAAGCGCTTCCAGAGCGGCGCTACGACTATCGATACTGATGGCAACTTTATGTTGATTAGTCGCGTCTAGATGATGCGAAATTTGTGGCAACAGCGTCGCAGGCAAATTGTCGATGCAGTAATAGCCGCTGTCTTCCAGCACCCGCAGCGCAATACTTTTACCAGAGCCAGAAAGGCCTGTTACTATGATGAGTTCCAAGCTTATGCCTTCTTACTTTCTTTTTGCATCATTTGTTTTTGTCGTTTGCTAAATTGCTGAGTGGCATTAATGCCACGTAGCAATAGTATATGGTTACGCACCGCCACCTCAACCAGTACCGAAATGTTGCGGCCGGCAGCTATTGGAATAATCACTTTGGAAATATTCACCTCTAACACGCGTTCATATTGCGTTTTTGCGTTAAGCCTATCCAGCTCTTGCGGCTTTTGTATATTGGCTAATTCTAGCTGAATAATCAAATCTAAGGGCTTAGTTGGCTTCACTGAATTATCACCAAAAAGCGCGCGAATATTCAATATACCAAGACCACGCACCTCCAAAAAATCTTGTAACAGCGATGGGCAACGGCCCTCAATACGATCTGGCGCTATGCGAAAAAAATCGACAATATCATCGGCAATTAAACGATGACCACGTGTGATTAACTCTAGCGCCAACTCGCTTTTGCCAATCGCTGCATTGCCTTTTATCATCACGCCAAAGCCCTGCACCTCAATAAATACGCCATGTTGACTGGTAGTCTCGGCCATTGCCTGTTTTAGATAATGGCTTAGCAAATCCATTAATTGTGGGCTTTGCATGGGTGAGGTAAATAGCGGCGTGTTATGCGCATTGGCCGCGAGAATAAGCTCTTTAGGTGGTTTTTCGCCATTGGCGACCACCACAGCAGCTAAGTTAGTAGAATACAAATTACTAATTGCCTGTTGCATGGCGATGATGCTTAAGCTACGTAAATAGTCCATCTCGGCGCAACCCAGCACTTGCACGCGGTTTGGGTGCACAAAGTTAAGGTGACCAATTAGCGCCAATGAAGGCTTGGTAACATTTTCGGAATTGAGGAGTTTAACGCCGCCATCAAGCCCAGCAACCCAGTTGAGTTTAAGCTTGAGGCGGGTTTGTTTGTATAGCTCAGCTACATTAATTTGAGCCATGAGAGAAGGTTGAGTTAATTAACAGTATGGTCTTGTTCAATATTTTGATGCTTCACGGCGCCATTGGTTTTATGATGATCGCCATGTTTTTCTTTATGTTTTAATACTTGACGGTCTAATTTATCTGTCAACATATCAATCGCGCTATACATATTCTCATCTGCGCACTCGGCGTGTAAATCATTGCCTGGCACGTGTAGTGTAGCCTCTACCTTTTGGGCGAGCTTTTCTACACTCATGGTAACTTTCACGTCAATCACATGATCAAAGTGATTGCTGATTCTAACAAGCTTGCTTTGCACATAATCGCGTAATGCAGGAGTAATTTCTAAGTGATGCCCAGTTAATTGTAAATTCATGACTTGCTCCTTGTTGAAATTTGTTCAAAAGGCTTTTTGCCCAAAAAGGTTGATCAACTAAAACCTTTCAAACAATTTTAGTGTACTCCTTTGGCAATTACGTGCAACTAGCCAAGTGGCCTAATTATGAAAATAAATGTAAATATTCTTTTAAATACTAAAAAATGTTATAGCTGCAACCCTCATGGATGTTGGCTTCCAGGACAGGTGTTTTAATATTTAAAAATCACTATTTATAACGATTTTCTTAAATTGGCAGGCGGAATATTCAACGATTCGCGATATTTTGCAATGGTACGCCGCGCGACGACGATGCCTTGTTTAGCTAAAACTTCGCTAAATTGACTGTCAGAAAGTGGTTTTTTAATATTTTCTTCTGCCACCATTTGTTTAATTAGCGCACGTATGGCGGTGGCTGAGCATTCGCCACCAATATCAGTCGCCACATGGCTGCCAAAGAAGTATTTCAGCTCAAAAACGCCGCGCGGGCTGAGCATGTATTTGTGCGTGGTAACGCGCGAAATGGTGGATTCATGTAACTCAAGCTCTTCCGCAATCTCGCGCAGCACTAGCGGCCGCATGGCAATTTCGCCATGCTCAAAAAAGTTACGTTGACGGTCTACAATGGCCTGCGAAACGCGCAGAATGGTCGAGAAGCGTTGCTGGATATTTTTAATCATCCACTTGGCTTCTTGCATTTGCGTTTGTAAATACTGGTTAGAGTTTTCGCGGTTGCGCTTCAATATATCGGCATAAACTTGGTTGATACGCAGTTTAGGAATCACGCCATCATTCAAGGTGGCAATCCAAATGCCTTTTACTTTTTTCACAATCACTTCGTGTTGGATAAAGTGATCTTTACTTAGTTGCGCGTAATCACTACCCGGGCGAGGATTTTGCTGTTTAATGAGTGTTTGTGCGCCTTTTAGGGTGATTTCATCGCAATTTAATAACTTACGCAATTTGGCAAAATCTTTGTTGGCAAGCACTGCTAAATGTTCGCTGACGATACTTTTGGCAACACTTAAATATTCAGTTTCTTTGGGCAACATATTCAGTTGTAAAAGAATGCATTCTTGTAAATTGGTCGCGCCTATGCCGGGTGGATCAAGATTTTGAATATGTTTTAACGCGGTTTGCAGCTCAACTAATTCTATTTCTAGCTCTAAAGGTAGCGACTCCGCTAATTCTTCCAGTGACTCTTCCAAGTATCCATCTTCGTTAATACTATCAATCAGCAAGAATAATAAATTTTGATCGCGCTCAGAAAGCGGCATCAGCTTGAGTTGGCTCAGCAAGTGGTCTCTAAGACTTTCGGTAGTGATTTCTTGGCGTGAGTAATTACCATCGTCATCATCATTATTGTTTAGGCGGCTACCTTCGTCCCAATTGCTCGCGCTGCCATACTCCTCGTAATCTTCATCAAAATCGGTGGCAGAAAAATCTTCTTGCTGGCTGGTGATTTCTTGTGGCGCCTCATCAGTTGAAGGTGAGGTATTCGTACTATCTTTGTAATCTAGCTCTTGATAATCAATATTACTAAAAACGTCAAAATCTTCGCCGTCTATTTGCGACGTTTCGCCATCAGCGCCTATCTGTTCGCCGTCAGCGCTACTAGCTTGTGCTGGCAGATCATTTTCATCGTCAAACTCCGCATCAGGGTTATCGCCATCTACCAGCTCTAGCAATGGATTTTCTTGCAGAATCGTGTCAAGTTCTTGGTTGAGCTCGAGTGAAGACAGCTGTAACAAACGGATAGATTGCTGCAGCTGCGGGGTAAGCGCTAAATTTTGCGAAACGCGTAAT
>JANOQW010000011.1:0-73819 GCA_031422335.1 Methylophilaceae bacterium | reverse complement strand
ATTGCACTGGTGGGTATGCGCGTTAATTATAGAACGCACGCCGCTGTTAAATTGGTAGAGTTTATGGAGCAAACCAATTTGCCCGTACAGGCTTATTTACGTAATGCACAAGTGTATGTTACCGCGGCAGAGCAAGGCATAAGCCTATTTGATATGCGCCCTTCGTTAGTGGCGCAAGATATTGAGCAATGGCAACCGATGCTGGATTGGATTTTGGAAACTACTAAATAATTAACTTTTTTGCTTAAAAGCTAAATTTGCTAATAAAAAAGATGCCATGCGAGGTAATATCCAGACTGCCTGCACAGCGTAGTTTTTTGATTTTATTCACCTTTAAAAATGAAACATGGCCAGCGCTTCTTTACCAAAATACCACAGCATAAAAAAGAACGCACCAAAATAAACGGCACTAAAGATGAGCCAAAAAAACGCGATATAAAACATTAAGCCATCTTCTTCCAACTCACCAATACAATAAAACAATATCGCCAAGCCAGGCAGCAAATTATTAAGCGGTAGTACGCCAAATGGAATGGCCATTAAAGTGCCAGCTGCCAATAATATAAAGCCACCAACTTTTTGCCCACGCTTGCCACTGACCAAGGACAAATGACGCGGCTTGGTAAACTTTCTACAAAAGCCAAGAATTTTAAGACAAACCTTCACCAAAATTTGCCAGGTATGTTCAGAGAACTCTATCGCGCGTAATTTTTCTGGCAATACGGGGGATTCATGGCCATGAAACAACTGCCAACCCAAGGTGGCAAAAGCCACACCGCCTAGCACCGTAATGGGCCCCAGCGGCAACGGCCACAAAAATGGCAGCACCAAAATAATCGCAATAAACGCATAACCAGCTTCATCTAAAGTGTCTAGCGCCTCGCCTAAAGTTAGCGGTTTATGCTTAGATTGCTCAGCAAACTGCTGCAAAGTTTTTACTAGCGTTGTGTAATCACACATGAGGTAGAAAATCGTTAAAGTTTTTAATGATTACCGCCTAAATGATTGACCACATGATGACACTTTGTGGAGATGGGTAGCTGGCAAAGCGGACTTTCGAAACGGGTGTATTTCAAAAAATTTTTAACTTAAAACTAACGTAATTAAACATAAAAGACATGCACTGGGAGTAAGTACAATATCCATGCTGGTCTTAGGGCATTTTTTACAATTTTGTAAGCAGAGTTGGATAACGCATCCGTTTATTCAAACTATTCATTTATTTCAACAGACAACGCTTTTGCACCTGGAAACTTCTTTTCAATATAAATACGTAACCGCTCAAAAGTTAATTGTAATTCCTTCACAACATCATCGCCGATACCAAAAATTGAATCAGTCATGTCCTTGAGAATTATAACTGTTGCATGGTCAAAACCAATCTCTGGTCCATGCTCTGAAACACGTCGTTGCATTGCTTCATGACGTAGGCTCCGTTGCTCTAACGCACCTATCAACGTGCAAAACTGATGCTCAGCAAGCATTAATTCGTTAAGTAGCTGGGCGCCCTCGCCCTTCAACATGAATGTGAGCAATGGAATGTTAAGACTCGGAAACTTAGCGTGAACTGTAAATGGCGGCATTGAGAGATGGCGGTCTGGATCATTTTTCTTTGGGTCTAGTACCTGATTTTTTATATTTTTCGCACCTCTAAATTGAACCATAATTACAAACTGCGCTTCTTTTGCTGCAGCTAAATTTGCGTCGCGCTCCTTTGCCTCTGTGTGCCTTCTCTGAAATAGAAAAGCTAAATAAGCCCCTAAAAAAGTACCCGATAATGCAGAGATAGAAGTTTGCCAGTTATCCTGAATAAACTTCGCTATCCCTGTCAGCAATATTAAAATTTCGGGATGCATTTAGTGAGTTAGATATCCAAATTACCTGCCCGCAACGCATTACTCTCAATAAATGCGCGGCGCGGCTCTACATTGTCGCCCATTAGCGTGGTAAATATTTCATCGGCTGCAATCGCGTCATCAATTTGTACTTTAAGCAAACGACGCACCGCTGGATCCATAGTAGTTTCCCACAATTGCGATGGGTTCATCTCGCCCAAGCCTTTATAGCGTTGAATGTTCAGCGTGTTTCTGGCTTCGCCCAATAGCCAATCTAGTGCTTGTTTGAATGTGCTTACGGCTTGCTCTTTATCGTTGCGCTTAACGCTAGCACCCGCACCTACTAAGCCTTGCAGCATGGTAGATACTTTTAAAATTTGGCGATAATCGCCGCTGCTTAAAAATTCCGCATCAATCACGCAGCATTGCAGGTTGCCGTGCACGTATTTGTTTACTTCTAATCTGTAGGTACCGTCTTCTTGATCAAACGCGACCAGTACCTCGCTGCCCACGGCGCCTAATATGGGGCGCAATTGCTCGGCCACTTTGTTGGCGTTAGCCTCACTGCTTAAATCAATGGCACCAACATCTTGAATCGCGCGCAGCACACTTTCGTCATACAGCGCGGCAATGCGACGAATCACCGCTTCTGTTAACACCATTTGCTTAGCAATCTCGCTCAACGCATCGCCAGAAAGCATGCCTGCATTAGTTTTGGTATCTAGCTCGGCACCTTTTAGGGCAGAATTCAGTAAGTAAATATCCAGCTCTTGCTGATCTTTTAAATAACGCTCATCTTTGCCTTGTTTCACTTTATAAAGTGGCGGTTGCGCAATATAAATGTGGCCACGCTCTACCAGCTCAGTCATTTGGCGATAGAAGAAAGTCAGCAGCAAAGTACGAATATGCGCGCCATCGACGTCGGCATCGGTCATGATGATAATGCGGTGATAGCGTAATTTTTCTACGCTAAAGTCGTCTTTGCCAATGCTGGTGCCCAGCGCGGTAATTAAGGTAGCAATTTCTTGGCTGCCTAACAATTTATCAAAACGCGCTTTTTCGACGTTTAAAATTTTACCTTTTAGTGGCAAAATGGCTTGATTTTTACGGTCGCGACCTTGCTTGGCAGAGCCACCCGCAGAGTCACCTTCCACCAAATAAAGCTCACACAACGCAGGGTCTTTTTCTTGGCAATCAGCTAATTTACCAGGCAAGCCAAGCGTATCCATCACGCCTTTACGGCGAGTGATTTCACGTGCTTTGCGCGCCGCTTCGCGCGCGCGCGCCGCATCGACAATTTTGCCGCAAATAATTTTAGCATCGGCTGGATTTTCTGCCAAAAAATCGGCTAATTTTTGTGAAACCACTTCTGAAACCACTGGTTGTACTTCGCTAGAAACCAATTTATCTTTGGTTTGTGATGAAAATTTAGGATCTGGTACTTTGACTGAAAGCACACAACAAATACCTTCACGCATATCATCGCCAGTGGTTTCCACTTTGGCTTTTTTAGCCAAATCGCTTTGCTCAATATATTGATTCAGCGTGCGTGTCATGGCGGTGCGCAAGCCGGTTAAATGGGTGCCGCCATCGCGTTGCGGAATGTTGTTGGTAAAGCATTGCACGGTCTCGGAATAACTGTCGTTCCATTGCATGGCGACTTCTATCGTCATGCCATCTTTTTCGCCTTTGGCATAAAAGGTTTTTGGATGTAGTACGGTTTTTGTGCGATTGATGTACTCGACAAAGCCTTTAATACCACCTGCATGGGCAAAGTTTTCAGATTTTCCGGTGCGTTGATCGATGAGCTCGATCTTGACGCCGAAGTTTAAAAATGAAAGTTCGCGAATGCGTTTGGCTAAAATTTCAAAGTGATATTCCACCAAAACAAATGTTTCAACCGAAGCTAAAAAGTGCACTTCGGTGCCTTTTTTATCGGTTTTACCGGTTTTTACCAACGGTGCTTGCGCCACGCCACGATGAAACTCCATTTGGTGCACTTCACCTTTACGGTAAATTTTTAGGCGCAACCAATCGGATAATGCATTCACCACCGAGACGCCCACGCCATGCAGGCCGCCCGACACTTTATAAGAGTTTTGATCAAACTTGCCGCCCGCGTGTAGCTCGGTCATCACAATCTCTGCCGCGGAGCGTTTTGGGTCGTGCTTGTCGTCATCTTTCACATCGGTAGGAATGCCACGCCCGTTGTCTGAGACGCTAATACTATTATCTGGGTGGATGATGACCTTAATATCATCACAATGCCCCGCCAGCGCCTCATCAATAGCGTTATCCAGCACCTCAAACACCATGTGGTGCAAACCGGAGCCGTCGGACGTGTCGCCAATATACATACCTGGGCGTTTACGAACGGCATCCAAGCCTTCTAAAATCTTAATACTGTCTGAGTTGTATTCTGGTTGTACTGGGGCTTTTGCCATAATCGATTCTTTACTATTTATTTTAAGGTTTACTAGTTTCTAATTAATTTTATTAATCAATCTTGGTTTTTTAAATGCGCATCGGCATTACTACATATTTATAATTTTCATCAGTTGGTACGGTAATTAAGCAACTGCTGTTGGCATCAGCAAATGAGAAATTGATGGTTTCGTCATTGACGTTATTCAATACATCTATTAAATAGGTCACGTTAAAGCCAATATCTAAGCCATCTTTAGCGTAGTTTATTTCTAGCTCTTCTTCCGCCTCTTCTTGCTCGGTATTGGTGCTAATCAGTTTTAAATTATTGTTGCTGATAACCATGCGAATGCCGCGATATTTCTCGTTCGATAATATCGACGCGCGTTGCATCGCTGTAAGCACTTCAAGTCGATTAACGCTGAATGTGTTTTGGTGGCCAATGGGAATGACGCGGTGATAATCGGGGAATTTTCCGTCGATGACTTTTGAAATTAAACGAATTTCATCAAAAGCAAAATTGACTTGGCCGGCACTCAATTCAATATTCACTTCGTTTTCACTGTCATTCAGTAGTTTAATCAGTTCTACTACCGTTTTACGTGGCAAAATCACTTCAGTTTTTTCATAAGATTGATTAAGTGTAGTCGAGGTAAAGCTTAAACGGTGGCCATCGGTACCGACGATATTGAGTTTATTTTCATTCACTTCTAACAACAAACCATTTAAGTAATAACGAATATCTTGTTGCGCCATGGCAAACTCAACTTGCTTGAGCAGTTTTTTTAACGCAACTTGGCTAATTTTTAGGTTAGTACTATTACTAGCCACTTTGGTCATAATTGGGTAATCGGCTGCTGGTAATGTTTGTAAATTAAAGCGGCTTTTACCCGCTTTGACAGTAATCCGGCTATCCGTGCTAACCATGTCAATATCTACAGCTTCTGGCAGCGAGCGGCAAATATCTAATAATTTTTTAGCAGAGATTGTGGTTGAAAGTTCGCCGCTAAATTTACTTTCTATGTTTAACGAAATCTGCATTTCTAAGTCTGTTGCTGTGAGCTGAATATTATTATTTTTAGCCACTAACAATAAGTTAGAAAGTATAGGTAAAGTATGACGACGTTCGACAATACTACTGACATTAGTCAGTGGTTTTAACAACACTTCTCGGTTAATTTTAATTTGCATGATTGTTTCCAAAAAATAATGAATGCTGCGTTATTTATATAAATGGTTTATTTAGTTGTTTAATATATATTTAAAAATAATAGTAGTAATAATGTGCTATTTTTCTGTTGATACTGCTTATTTAGTTAATAAAATCATAAACTTATTTCAATTTAAAGTTGTGATAAAGCCTGTTTATTACTGTGCATACTTTGTGCATAAAATTAGAATTATTTAAAAAACACATTTTACGCAGTTTTTATCCACAGCTAAATATTGCTTTATTCACAACACGTTTCTAAATACTAATCACGAATGACTTGCGTTAAAAAGCCGATATCGCGCGCAATTGCTTGATCATTTAAACGTAGTTGCTCAATTTCATCGCATGCATGCATCACCGTGGTATGGTGACGGCTACCAAACGCCTCGCCAATTTCTGGAAAGCTATGATTGGTGAGCTCGCGTGCCAAACTCATAGCGACTTGCCGCGGCCGCGCAAAATTACGGGCACGCTTTTTACTATGCATTTCACTCACTTTAATTTTGTAATAATCAGCCACTGTTTTTTGTATATTTTCAATGGTAATTTGGCGGCCACGCACAGCAATTAAATCACGCAATGCATCTTTTGCCAGCGCAGTATCAATAGCGTGCCCAGTAAAATTAGCCATTGCCACAATACGGTTAAGTGCGCCTTCAAGCTCACGTACGCTAGAGCGAATTTGCTTGGCCACAAAAAAAGCTACATCTTCAGATAAATTAATTTTCGACTCTTCGGCTTTTTTTAATAAAATCGCCACGCGCATTTCCAGCTCTGGCGGCTCAATCGCTACTGTTAAGCCCCAACTAAAACGCGTTCTTAATCGTTCATCGACATCAATAATCTCTTTGGGGTAAGTGTCACAAGTAATGACGATTTGTTTTTTTTCTTCAATCAGCGTGTTAAACGCATAAAAAAACTCTTCTTGCGTGCGCGTTTTTTTGGCAAAAAATTGAATATCATCAATTAGCAATAAATCTAGCGAATGATATTGGCGTTTAAATTCGTCAAACGCTTTATTTTCATAGGCTTTTACTACGTCAGATACATAGCGCTCGGCGTGTAAATAACGAATTTTTGCTTCTGGGTTTTGCTGTTTAAGTTGGTTACCAATAGCTTGCAATAAATGTGTTTTACCAAGCCCGACACCACCATAGATAAATAGCGGGTTGTAGGCTTGCCCGGGATTCTCGGCCACTTGGATTGCTGCAGCGCGTGCCAGCTGATTAGCGCGGCCAGTCACATAATTATTAAAATTAAAACTTGGATTAAGGCCAGAGTTTCGTTCACCAACTTGTCGATTATTGCCATTTTTAGCAGCTATATCAGTGTTTAATTTAGCTGGATCATGCCTAACAAGCTCAAGCAAGGTGGTCTTGTTAGGTTTACTGGCTATGGTTTTTTTAAGTGCAGCCTTGTCGCAAATCACCAGCTCAATATGCGTATTAAGTGGCAACAGCTCTGCGGCAATAGTTTCAATTTTGCCTAAAAAGCGATCTTTTACCCATTGCTGTACAAACTTATTCGGTGCGAGTAAGCGTATGGCATGGTCACCCACTTCCATCTGTAGCGGTTTAATCCATGTGTTAAATTGCTGCGCAGACAGCTCTTGCTCAAAGCGACTAAGGCAGATAGGCCAAAATTTTTCCATCCGTTGCCTGAAACCCCATGCTATTATTTTTATATTATTGATTTTATTAAGATTTTTTATTAAAAAACTTAAAATTAAACTTAATAAGCCATATTTTAAATGTTAAATTTAACCAAAACTTATCTATACATTTTAGCCTGTTTAACCTAAGTTATCCACAGGCAATGCGATATTTATTTATCGATTAAACATAGTCGTAATTTTGGCAAATATTCATTGACAGAATAGGGGGTTATCGGGTCTAATGTCGAGCTTTATCGCATTTGCAAGTTGGAGAATAAAATGAAACGTACCTATCAACCATCAAAAACACGTCGTGCCCGCACCCATGGCTTTTTAGTGCGCATGAAAACCAAAGGCGGCCGTGCAGTGATTGCAGCGCGTCGCTCAAAAGGCCGTGCACGCTTAGGCCTTTAATAACTAGGCTTTGCAGCCTACTTGTTAATTTTAAGCGCGTTTTAATATTGGTAACTTTTAAATTACCTAAACAAGCTAAACTCATAAAAACGGATGATTTTTCATCCGTTTTTAGTTTGCGCAAACGCATTGCGAATCAGTATTTGGTGATACGCTATCGCCCAAACGCTAACGCAGGCGCAAGATTAGGCTTAATAGTTGCTAAAAAAACAGCAAAATTAGCCGTGCAACGTAATTATATGCGTAGAGTATTAAGAGAGCTGTTTAGATTAAATCAACATCAGTTACCCGCGGCAGATATGGTGGTTCAAGTGCAAAAAGTGTTTAAGAAATCAGATTTTATCGAGGTAAAACAAGCATTTAATGATTTGTGTGTACTTTTATGCAAAAAATTATAACGCTGTTTTTAGTGCAATTAGTAAAAGGTTATCAAGTGGCATTAAGCCCTTTTTTTGGCCAGCAATGTCGATTTACGCCAACTTGCTCGCATTATGCCATCGCGGCTTTGCAAACACATGGCGCTCTCAAGGGCTTGTGGTTAACGGTGAAAAGAGTATCGCGCTGCCATCCCTGGCAAGTGGGCGGTCACGACCCAGTACCTAAGTAGCATCTATTAACGTACAGTATGGTTTAAACTTAAAGTTTATATTAAAAATTTATTAGAAGAATATATGGATACACGCCGTTTAGTTTTATTTGTCATTTTTTCATTTTCTATCATGATGTTGTGGGACGCTTGGCAGCAAAAAAATCGCCCCGTTGTACCAGTACAACAATCATCAGCGCAACAACAGGGTGAGCAAGGTGTACCGACAGCTGACACAGCGGCGGGTAGCACCACGACAACGACCGCAACCAATGCAGCTGTTGACGGCGCATTTAAGCTTGAACTAGGCCAGCGCATTAAAGTTACTACCGATTTGTTTACAGCAGAAATTGATACCATGGGTGCCGATTTGCGCCGTTTAACTTTAAGTAAACACCGTGCCGCAGACAGCAAAAATGGACATTTTGTGTTGATGGATGATGCGCAAACCCCAATGACTTATGTTGCGCAAACCGGCTTGATGGGTGCTGGCCTGCCAAATCATAAATCATTATTTACCAGCACCGCCAATAGTTATACATTAGCGGATAGCGCTGCAAGCCAACAAGTACGCTTATCTTGGCAAGGTGTTGGTGATTCGGCTAACATCAGCGTAGATAAAATTTATACCTTTCATCGCGGTAGTTATTTAATTGATGTAACTTATGAAATTACTAACGGTAGCTCTGCACCAGTGACCTCGTCGGTTTACTATCAAATTGTGCACGATAGCGAATCGAATCAAGGCTCAGCCATGATGCCTACTTTTACTGGTGGTGCATATTTTACCGATGTGGATAAATTTACTAAAATTAATTTCTCCGATATGGTAGAAGAAAGTCTTTCTAAAACCAGCAAAGATGGTTGGATTGGGCTAGTACAACATTATTTTGCCAGCGCATGGATACCCAATAAAGAGGTGACGCGCGAGTTTTATACCAAGCAATTGTCTGAAAATTTATTCTCGGTTGGCTTGATAACGCCTAGCCCGACAATTGCTGCGGGCGCTAAGGTAGAGATAAGCGCAAAACTATTTGCTGGCCCACAAACTGAGAAAGATTTAACGGCTGCCGCGCCAGGTCTAGAGTATGCCGTAGATTATGGTTGGTTAACTGTAGTGGCAAAACCATTATTTTGGGTGCTTTCTAAAATTTATGCCGTGGTACAAAACTGGGGCGTCGCTATTATTTTGCTCACTGTCTTAATCAAAGCAGCATTTTATCCACTGTCAGCAAAAAGCTATCGTTCTATGGCGCAAATGCGCGAGCTAGCCCCGCGTTTGCAAAGCATGAAAGAAAAGTTTGGTGACGATAAACAAAAAATGCAGCAAGCCATGATGGAGATGTATCGTACTGAAAAAATTAACCCAATGAGCGGCTGTTTGCCTATTTTGATTCAAATACCAGTTTTTATTGCACTTTATTGGATGATTTTAGGTACGGTAGAGCTGCGTAATGCGCCGTTTTTTGGTTGGATACAAGATTTATCTGTGCCAGATACGCTGTTTGGCACCTTGCCATGGTTGAACATGCCGATCGGCTTGCTGCCTATATTAATGGGCGCTACCATGATTATTCAAACTTCTTTAAACCCAGCGCCAACGGATCCGATTCAAGCAAAAGTGATGAAAGTCATGCCAATCGTGTTTAGTGTTTTCTTTTTCTTCTTCCCCGCTGGGTTGGTGTTGTATTGGTTAGTGAACAATATTTTATCGATCGCGCAGCAATGGTATGTCAATAAAACGATTCATGCCGCCGCCGTAGCTAAAAAAGGCAATGCAAAATAAAGACACTGTACATACAGAGACTATAGCTGCTATAGCCACCGCAAGTGGTGCTGGCGGTATTGGTGTAGTGCGGGTTTCGGGTGCGTTAAGTCAAACTATTGCGCGTCAAATATTGGGCCACTGCCCTGCCCCACGTTACGCCGCCTATTTACCTTTTTATGACAAGCATCAAACCTTAATCGATCGTGGTGTCGCGATTTATTATGCCAGTCCTCATTCATATACGGGTGAAGATGTATTAGAGCTGCAAGCGCATGGCGGCACAGCACTCATGCAAATGTTATTGGCACGCTGCATTGAACTTGGGGCACGGCAAGCCGAGCCAGGTGAATTTACCCGCCGCGCTTATTTAAACGAGAAAATTGATTTAGCCCAAGCTGAAGCGGTGGCAGATGTAATCAATGCTTCTACGAAGGAAGCCGCACAAAGTGCGATGCGCTCCTTATCAGGCGAATTTTCAAACAGCATTAATTTAGTAGTGGCCAGGTTGATTGATTTGCGCATGTACGTTGAGGCATGTTTAGATTTTCCAGAAGAGGAAATTGATTTTATTAGCCAAGGTAAAGTGGCTGATAAATTAGCCGCAATTATTCTAGAATTAAAAATAGTGTTTGCAAAAGCTAGGCAAGGCAGTTTATTGCGCGAAGGCATGCAAGTGGTCTTGGTGGGTCAGCCCAATGTGGGAAAATCTAGCTTGATGAACCAATTAAGCGGTGAAGAGGTGGCGATTGTGACGCCTATCGCGGGCACTACTCGTGACTCTATTAAAAATACCATACAAATCAATGGGTTGCCATTGCATATCATTGACACCGCAGGCCTTCGAGAGACAAATGACGAGGTAGAAAAAATTGGCATCGCCCGAACTTATCGAGCGCTAGAAAACGCGCAGGTAGCATTATTATTGATAGATGCAGCTCATGGTATTGGCGATAATGAAAAATCGATTTTAGCCCACTTGCCGCAAGAAATTGCTAAAATTTGGGTGCACAATAAAATTGATACCACACAAGATACTGCAAAAGTTGTTGAAAAATCAGGCGAGCAACATATTTACCTATCGGCAAAAACAGGTGAAGGCATTGACTTGCTAAAACAACAGTTATTGAAGATTGTAGGCTATCAACAAAATGCCGAAGGTATTTTTATGGCGCGCGCGCGACATCTGGATGCGTTGAAGCAAGTGGATGTGCATTTAAAATCAGCACAAAATAATATGCAACAGTCTGAATTGGTTGCAGAAGAGCTGCGTTTAGCGCAAGAGGCGTTAAGTAGTATTACTGGAGAGTTTACACCAGATGATTTATTGGGTGAGATTTTTAGTAAATTCTGTATTGGAAAGTAAAAAAGGCGATAAAACATATCGCCTTTTTTGTTACTGACAGTTTGTTATTTTTTAACAAAAAGCTCTAATTTTTTGTAATGCTCAGCTAATAAGTAGTAAAAAGCTAAGCGTGATTTAAAGCGGTCATCTTTCATTTTTCCGCAAACAGCTTCAATTGCACCGTTTAAATCTGCATCAGAATGAGTTAAACCCAATTTTTTCTTTAAGAAATTTGCACGCACTGTATCTCTTTCGGCTTCATCGCCGCAAGAAACAAATTGTGAATCTTTGTTTGAAAGTACCAAGGCGTAGTTTCTACCTAAGCCATCCAGCGCAGCAGTGTGTACATTCGTGGCATATTTTGCAGCAATTGCTTTGTGTTCTTGTAAATCAGCCATGTATTTCTCCTAAATATTTTAAATTATTAATTAGCTATTGCAACGATAAGCACCAAAACATTACTAATTTTACTCAGCGTTTACACTACTATATGCGCCTTTTTGCCCATTCGTCAATACCTTACATGTGTAAAATTTTGTTGCGCATGTTTCACGTGAAACATGTACTTAAATTTTAGTTTTAAATGACTTAAATGGGAGATTGCGTTAAACTTTCAGCTCATTGTTATTTAAGTGTTTTTTTGACCAAAACTTGATTAAAAGTATGAATTTTTACCATGAATTATCCTAGTATTTTCGATGTGATTGTCGTCGGTGGCGGCCATGCTGGCACAGAAGCCGCGCTGGCAGCTGCGCGCATGGGACAAAAAACCTTGTTGTTGACGCACAACATTGAAACGCTAGGTCAAATGTCGTGCAATCCTAGCATTGGTGGCATAGGCAAAGGTCACTTAGTTAAAGAAGTTGACGCGTTAGGTGGTGCAATGGCTGCCGCGACCGATGAGGGCGGCATACAATTTCGCATTTTAAATTCTAGCAAAGGTCCTGCGGTACGCGCTACGCGCGCGCAAGCCGACAGAGTTTTATACAAAGCGGCGATTCGTAAACGCTTAGAAAATCAGCCCAATTTATGGCTATTTCAACAAGCGGTGGATGATATTATATTGGACGGCGCGCGCGCTGCAGGCGTGGTAACGCAGATTGGGTTGCGCTTTAATGCTAAATCGGTAGTGCTCACAGCAGGTACATTTTTAGGTGGACTAATTCATGTTGGCTTACAAAACTACAGCGCAGGCCGCGCGGGAGACCCGCCAGCCATAAGCCTTGCCGCCCGCTTGCGCGAGCTTAACCTGCCTGCTGGTCGCTTAAAAACAGGCACGCCACCACGTATTGATGGCCGCTCAATTAATTATAGCGTCATGCAAGAACAGCCTGGGGATAACCCGGTGCCGGTATTTTCGTTTATGGGGAATGCGGCGCAGCACCCCACTCAAATGCCTTGCTGGATCACGCATACTAATGAGCGTACGCATGACATTATTCGAAGTGGTTTAGATCGCTCACCTATGTACACAGGCGTGATTGAGGGCGTCGGGCCGCGCTATTGCCCGAGTGTAGAAGACAAAATTCATCGCTTTGCCGATAAAGAATCACATCAAATATTTTTAGAGCCTGAAGGCTTAACGACCAATGAGATTTATCCAAATGGCATCTCCACCAGCTTGCCATTTGATATTCAGTTGGCGCTGGTGCGTTCTATCAATGGCCTGGAAGGCGCATATATACTGCGTCCTGGCTATGCCATAGAATATGATTATTACGATCCGCGCGCGTTAAAAAGCAGTTTAGAAACCAAGGAAATTCAAGGTTTGTTTTTTGCTGGGCAGATTAATGGCACCACTGGTTACGAAGAGGCTGCTGCGCAAGGCTTGTTGGCAGGTGCAAACGCGGCGCTGTATGTGCAAGGCAAAGATAGTTGGTGCCCTGCTCGTGATGAGGCTTACTTGGGCGTATTGGTGGATGATTTAATTACCACCGGCGTGACCGAGCCGTATCGTATGTTTACTTCTCGTGCGGAGTACCGCTTACAACTACGAGAAGACAACGCGGACATGCGCTTAACCGCCAAAGGACGTGAGTTGGGTTTGGTGGATAATGCGCGTTGGGAAGCATTTGAGCGTAAGCAAGAAGCGGTAACTCGCGAGCAAGCGCGATTGAAAAAAACTTTTGTACAAATTGCCACAGACGATGTTTCACGTGAAACACAAGCGGCTATTTTGGGTAAACCACTAGAACACGAATACAGCTTGTTTGAACTGTTGCGGCGCCCTGAAGTAAGTTATGACGCAATGTTAACGCTAGGTGAATTGGGCTTGGGCGATTTAGGTTTAGATAAATTGGCAGCCGAAGTGCGCGAGCAAGTAGAAATTGCAGCAAAATATCAAGGTTATATCACACGCCAACAAGAGGAAATTGCCAAACAAAAAGGCAGCGAAAATACCAAATTGTTTGAGATTGATTATGCCGATGTGCACGGTTTGAGTATAGAAGCGCGGCAAAAACTGATGATGCATCAGCCAGAAACCATTGGCCAAGCAGGTCGCATCTCTGGCATTACCCCCGCGACCATTTCACTATTATTGGTGTACTTAAAACGTAAGCATAAAAAACAAGCAAATCCAACCCAAATAAGCCAAAACCAAATAGAGGCGGCATGACGCAAGCAGCGTTGCTGGCGGTGGGAATCACCAACATGCGTTTAGATGTAAATATTGAGAAGCAGCAGAAATTGTTGGTCTTCTTGGCATTGTTAGAAAAATGGAATAAGGTATATAACCTGACTGCGGTACGCGATCCGCTTGAAATGGTGACGCTGCATTTATTGGACAGCTTGAGCGTACTACCGTATATTAAAGTTAAAAGCTTGTTAGATGTAGGTAGCGGTGGCGGCTTACCTGGCATTGTATTGGCGATATGCCAGCCAGCATTGCAAGTGACAACAATTGATACGGTACAAAAAAAAGCGATATTTATGCGCCAGGTAAAAGGCGAGCTGGGGTTAGATAACTTGCAGGTGGTGCATGGCCGAGTAGAAAGTTATCAACCTGAGGAAAAGTTCGACACTATAATTTCGCGTGCTTTTTCAGAGTTGGCGCTGTTTGTTAATTTAACCAAAAACTTGTTGGCACAAAATGGCCAATGGCTGGCGATGAAAGGCCAAGTGCCGCATCATGAGCTGACGATAGTTAAACTTGAAAGTTTAAAAATAAAAGTACAGAAAATTATTCCGCTAACGGTGGCGGGTTTAGATGCTGAAAGACATTTGGTAGTTTTAGAGAATAATGAATGAAAATACTAGCAATCACTAACCAAAAAGGCGGCGTCGGCAAAACGACTACTTGCGTCAATTTGGCTGCAAGTTTAGCCGCTAATTATCAAAAAGTATTGCTAATAGATTTAGACCCACAAGGCAATGCCAGCACTGGTAGTGGCATTGATAAAGCGCACCTAAAACACAGTATTTACCATGTGCTGATTGGTAAAAAATCGTTGCAAGAAGTAATTGTGAGCAGCGAAAAAGGTGGCTATCATGTGGCGCCATCTAATCGCGAGTTGGCAGGTGCTGAAGTTGAGCTGGTAAACGAGTTGGCACGCGAAACACGACTAAAACAAGCGCTCAATAATTTAGAGCAAAAATACGATTATATTTTACTTGATTGCCCACCCGCCCTCAATTTGGTCACTGTTAACGCGCTTACCGCTGCAGATAGCGTGATGATACCGATGCAGTGCGAATATTATGCGTTGGAAGGCTTGTCTGACTTAGTCAATACCATTAAAAAAGTACGCGCTAATCTAAATGCCAAGCTAGAAATTGAAGGCTTGCTGCGCACCATGTTTGATAACCGCAATATGCTGGCAAACCAAGTATCGGCACAGCTAGTCAGTCATTTTGGCGATAAAGTTTATAGCACTGTCATCCCCCGTAATATACGCTTGGCTGAGGCGCCCAGCTATGGCCTTCCAGCACTTATTTATGATAAAACCTCGCGTGGCGCGCTAGCGTACTTAGAGCTGGCAAAAGAAATTATACTTAAAAATCAGATACTTAAGGATGCTAAACATGGTTAAACCAAAAGGCTTAGGGCGTGGTTTAGATGCTTTATTGGCTGACAATGACGAAGCAAGCAGCGCAGAAGGTACGCAGCGCATGTTAGATGTGGCTCAGTTGCAACCGGGTAAATATCAGCCACGTAGCTATATGGATGATGCCGCTTTGCAAACCTTGGCAGATTCGATTAAAAATCAAGGCATTATGCAGCCTATTTTGGTGAGAGAAGTTGCACCAGAAAAATTTGAGATAATCGCTGGTGAGCGGCGTTGGCGTGCCAGCCAAATGGCTGGTTTAGCGCAGGTGCCAGTATTGGTGCGCGACATTGCCGATGAGTCTGCATTGGCAATGGCATTGATTGAGAATATTCAACGTGAAAATTTAAACCCGCTAGAAGAAGCACAAGGTATTAAGCGCTTAATTGACGAATTTGCCATGACACACGAAAAAGCTGCCGATGCCGTTGGCCGTTCCCGTGCAGCAGTTTCTAATCTATTGCGCCTGCTTACTTTAACGCACGCGGTGCAAGAGCAGCTGATGCACAACAAATTAGACATGGGCCATGCGCGCGCGCTCATTGGTTTAGATGCGGCACAACAAATTATGCTGGCGAACAAAGTTGTGCAGCAAAACTTATCAGTACGTGATGTGGAAAATTTAGTAAAAAAATTAGGTACAGAGGCGCAGATAGCACCACACAAAACCACTGTCAATCGTGACGTTTTGGCTTTGCAAAACAGCTTAAGTGAAAAAATTGGCGCAACTGTGAGTATTTCAGCCAAGGCCAACGGTGCAGGTACGCTTAAAATTAATTACAACAATTTAGACCAACTAGACGATATTATTAAAAAAATGTCGCGTTAGAAATTAAATAGTAAATAAAATTTTAAGCCTAAGTCTCTAATTAAGCTTGACTAAAAGCGCGTAATAATTCAGAATCGCGGACTTTGCTATTAAGTCAATGCAGATGACAGAAAACATAACAACCGCTGCGATTTTTAGCAAAATGTTGCGCTTACAAATAATCGCAACCGTTATAGTCGCAATTGTTTCATTGTTAATATCGGGTTTAAGCGCAGGTATATCTGCCTCATTGGGCGGCCTATCGGTAACAATTGGCGCGTTTGCAGGCTCTAAAATTGCACAGCGCAGCAAGCAAGATGCAACAGCAGTTTTAATCAATTTATTAAAAGCTGAAGTGATTAAAGTTTTAGTGATTTTTGTGCTGCTATTAGTCGCATTTAAGGTATATAAGCAATTAGTGCCAATTGCGCTAATCGCTGGCTTAGCGGCTGCTGCACTGGTTTCGGGTGCAGCTATGAGCAAGCTCGATAAAACAGATATAGAAATATAGATTTAAAACGAATAGCAAAACATAATTTAGGCAATCATTTTAATATGGCTACAGAACACGCAGAACAAGTCGTCATGACACCATCAGAATACATCACTGGGCATTTAAGCTTTAACGCTAAACCAATCGGCGAAGGCGGTTTTTGGACGCTGCATGTGGATACCTTAGTCATGTCATTGATTTTAGGTGTGTTGGTGATGGGTTTGGTTTGGCTAGTTGCGCGCAAAGCGACATCGGGCGTGCCAAGCAAAGGCCAAGCATTTGTTGAGCTGGTATTTGGCTTCGTGGATGAACAAGTAAAAAATATTTTCCACGGTGACCGTCATAGCTTTATTGCTCCAACCGCGCTGACGGTTTTTTTATGGGTGTTCGCCATGAACGCCATGGATTTTTTACCCGTAGACATTATGCACAAGTTTTATGGCCTATTTGGTTTGCATCACTGGCGCAGCGTGCCAACCTCAGACATCAATGCCACTTTCGCACTCGCTTTGGCCGTGTGGATTCTGATGATCTACTTCTCGATTAAAGTAAAAGGCTTGGGCGGCTGGCTGCATGAGCTATTTTATGCCCCATTTGGCGGCGCTAAGTTCTTCAAACCAAAAACTGCACTTGGCTTTGTTGGCCTACTTTTAAGCCCGTTATTATTTGTCGCTAACTTCGCGTTTAACATCATCGAATATGTCTCTAAACCACTTTCACACTCATTGCGTTTGTTTGGCAATATGTATGCGGGTGAAGTAATTTTCTTGTTAATTGGTTTGTGGGCGGCTACTGGCTTAACTGGCACTATATTCGGTGCAATTCTTGGTGCTGGTTGGTCAATTTTCCACATTTTAATCGTGGCACTGCAAGCATTTATTTTTATGATGTTAACGGTGGTTTATTTAGCCATGGCACACGAAAGTCATTAGCTTTAAGAAGTTGGTTTTGAGTAGTTTTATTTTTATTGGTAGTTTTGGTTGTAAGTTTAATTTTGAGAGGGTAATAAAATGGAAGCATTAGCATTAATTCAAGCCTACACAGGCGTTGGTATTGGTTTAATTATTGGTTTGGGCGCTGCGGGTGCTTGTATCGGTATTGGTATTATGTGCGCAAGCTTTTTAGAAGGCGCAGCACGTCAGCCAGAAATGATTCCACAATTGCAAGGTAAAGTATTCTTGTTATTGGGTCTTATCGATGCTTCTTTCATTATTGGCGTTGGTTTAGCCATGATGTTCGCGTTTGCAAACCCATTATTAAGTGTTGTAACTGCAGTAGCTAAGTAAATTTTTGAGTCAAACTTAAAGACTCAAAATTTTACATACTGATATAACTTAATTGGAATAAAAATGAACATTAACTTTACACTCATCGCACAAGCTATTGCATTTGCTGTGTTGATTTGGTTCACGGTGAAATTCGTTTGGCCACCGCTGTTAAAAGCGATAGAAACGCGTCAAAAGGAAATTGCAGATGGTTTGGCAGCTGCCTCTGAAGGCCGTAGTGCCTTAGAAGTTGCCGCTAAAAAATCAGAAGTCACTTTGAACGAAGCCAAACAAAAAGCCAGCGAAATTATAGGCCAAGCTGAAAAGCGCGCGACGCAAATTGTAGAAGAAGCTAAAGGCAATGCCAAGGTTGAAGGCGAGCGCATTTTAACCGGTGCAAAAGCTGAGATTGATCAGGAAGTAAACCGCGCAAAAGAAGGTTTACGTGCGCAAGTGTCTGCCCTAGCGATTGCGGGTGCGGAGAAAATCTTGCGTAAAGAGATTGATGGCAAAGCCCATTCAGACATGCTTTCTAAACTTGCGGCAGAACTTTAAGGATCGTCATGGCTGAAATATCAACCATCGCACGACCCTACGCAGTCGCCGCTTACAAGCTGGGCAAACAGCAAAAAGCACTAGCCAAATGGTCAGAAATGCTGGGTTTTGCAACGCAAGTTGCAAGCGACGTGAAGATGCAGGCTTATATTAACGACCCAAAAGTAGTGGCTAGCGATTTGCAAGCGACTTTTTTAAAGGTTTGTGGTGATAAGTTAAATGTTAATGCACAAAATTTAATCAAAGTATTGGTTGAATATGGCCGCATGTCGATTTTGCCAGCCATCACTGCGGCGTTTGAAGAATTAAAAGCGCAAGAAGAAGGCACGCTACAAGCCAATATAATCGCGGCTTCCAAGCCAAGTGCTGCAGAAGTAAAAGACTTGGTTACTCGATTAGAAACAAAGTTTTCTAAAAAAATAGAAGCTAGCGTTTCTATCGATCCAGAAATCATTGGTGGATTTAAAATTATTGTTGGCGATACCGTCATTGACGCATCTGTCAAAAATCAGTTACAAAATTTAGCTTACACGCTTAGCGCTTAGGCAAGACAGTAAAATTTAGGCAAAGAAAACATTAGGAGCCACAATGCAGTTATCTACATCAGAAATCAGTGAACTGATTAAAAGCAGATTAGAAAATTTTTCGACCAGTGCAGAAGCGCGTACACAAGGCACGGTAATTTCAGTGACTGACGGTATTGTGCGTATTCACGGCTTATCAAACGTGATGGCGGGTGAGATGATCGAGTTCCCTGGCAATACGTTCGGGCTAGCACTTAACTTAGAGCGCGATTCTGTAGGCGCTGTGGTTTTAGGTGACTACGAACATATTACCGAAGGCGACGTGGTGAAGTGTACAGGTCGTATTTTGGAAGTGCCAGTTGGCCCAGAATTAATTGGCCGCGTAGTAAACGCGCTAGGACAGCCGATTGACGGCAAAGGCCCAGTCAATGCGAAAATGACGGACAAAATTGAAAAAGTAGCACCAGGGGTGATTGCACGTAAATCCGTGTCACAACCTGTGCAAACTGGTTTGAAATCAGTGGATTCAATGGTGCCAGTAGGCCGTGGTCAACGTGAATTGATTATTGGTGACCGTCAAACAGGTAAAACTGCGGTGGCGATTGATGCGATTATTAACCAAAAAGGTCAAAATATGACCTGCGTCTATGTGGCGATCGGTCAAAAAGCCTCAACCATTGCTAACGTGGTGCGTAAGTTAGAAGAAAACGGTGCGATGGCTTACACCATCGTGGTTGCAGCAGCAGCGTCTGACTCAGCAGCATTACAATTCCTAGCACCATATGCTGGTTGTACGATGGGTGAATACTTCCGTGACCGCGGTGAAGATGCATTGATTGTGTATGATGATTTGACTAAACAAGCGATTGCTTACCGTCAAATTTCATTGCTACTGCGCCGTCCACCAGGTCGTGAAGCTTACCCGGGCGATGTGTTCTACATCCACTCACGTTTGTTAGAGCGCGCAGCTCGCGTGAATGAAGATTACGTAGAAAAATTTACAGGTGGCAAAGTTAAAGGCAAAACAGGTTCATTAACCGCATTGCCAGTGATTGAAACAGCCGCTGGTGACGTTTCAGCTTTCGTTCCAACTAACGTGATTTCAATTACCGATGGTCAAATCTTCTTAGAAACTGACTTGTTCAACGCTGGTATTCGTCCAGCGATCAACGCCGGTATTTCAGTATCTCGCGTGGGTGGTGCTGCTCAAACTAAGGTCATCAAAAAATTGGGTGGCGGTGTACGTTTAGCATTAGCACAATATCGTGAATTGGCTGCGTTCGCGCAGTTCGCTTCTGACTTGGATGAAGCGACCCGTAAACAATTAGACCGTGGTCGTATGTTTACCGAGTTGATGAAGCAAGCGCAATACGCACCATTAAGTGTTTCTCAAATGGCTATTAGCTTATTAGCTGCCAATAAAGGTTACTTTGATGACGTACCAACCAATAAAGTATTAGCTTTTGAAGGCGCATTACATGGCTTTATGAGTTCTAAATATAAAAAATTGATGGATGGCATTGAATCTAGCAAAGACTTAGCTGGTGATAACGAAAAAGCTGTTGAAGCGGCTATTCAAGACTTCAAAGCAACGAATGCTTATTAATTTAATTACCAACTAGGATAAAAAATGGCTGGTAGTAAAGAGATTAGAACCAAGATTAAGTCGGTAGAAAATACCCGCAAGATCACCAAAGCGATGGAAATGGTGGCCGCTTCTAAAATGCGTAAAGCGCAAGATAGAATGCGTGCTTCACGTCCATACGCTGAAAAGATTCGTAACGTGGCTGCGCATCTTTCATTTGCTCAATCCGAGTACAAACATCCGTTTTTAATTAAGCGCGATGTGGTGAAAACTGTGGGTTTGATTGTGGTGAGTTCAGATAAAGGCCTGTGCGGCGGTTTAAACACCAATATGTTGCGTTTATCTGTGAATCAGATGAAAGCATGGGAGCTAGAGGGCAAAAAAATTGCCGTGAGTGCGATCGGTAATAAAGGCCTTGGCTTTATGAATCGCGTGGGTGCAGATGTCAAGTCGCACACTATCGGTTTGGGCGATGTACCGCACATGGAAACACTGATTGGTACGATTAAAGTGATGTTGGATGCTTACACCTCAGGTGAAATCGACCAGTTATATATCTGCTACACCAAGTTCATCAACACTATGAAACAAGAGCCAGTGCTGCAACAATTGTTGCCATTGAGTGATGAGCATATAGGCGTAGAGCCTGCACATGCTAAGGTTGATGCACTTTCGGCAAGTGGTGTCATTAAGGGCGCAGTCAGTATTGGCACAGCTAAAGGTCATTGGGATTACATTTACGAGCCAGAAGCGAAGCCCGTTGTTGATGAGTTGATGACGCGCTATATTGAATCGTTGGTGTACAACGCGGTGGCAGAGAATATGGCTTCAGAGCAATCTTCACGTATGGTGGCGATGAAATCAGCGTCTGATAATGCAAAAGAAGTAATTGGCGACCTTAAATTGGTTTACAACAAAGCACGTCAAGCAGCGATTACCAAAGAAATCTCGGAAATCGTCGGTGGCGCAGCGGCAGTATCTTAAAGAATTTAATTAAATCTGACTAAATATAGAAGTTAGGAATAAAGATGGCAAAAGCAAATGCAGCAAACGTAGAAGTTAAAATCGGCAGAGTAGTGCAATGTATCGGTGCGGTGGTTGATGTGGAATTTCCACGCGATCAAATGCCTAAAGTGTTTGATGCGCTTATTATTGACGACGAAACAAGCCAAGCTGAAGCTGGCTTAACCTTGGAAGTGCAACAGCAATTAGGTGACGGCATTGTGCGTACCATTGCCATGGGTTCATCTGATGGCCTTGCGCGCGGTACTGCGTTTAAAGCAACGGGCACACAAATTACCGTGCCAGTTGGTGTTGGCACACTAGGACGCATTATGGACGTGCTAGGCCGCCCGATTGATGACGTAGGGCCGATTGATTGCGACGAACGTCGTTCAATCCACCAAAAAGCACCAAAATTTGAAGAGCTTTCGCCTTCTGTTGACTTGTTAGAAACAGGCATCAAAGTGATTGACTTGGTTTGCCCATTTGCTAAAGGTGGTAAAGTTGGTTTGTTCGGCGGTGCGGGTGTAGGTAAAACCGTTAACATGCTTGAGCTGATTAATAACATCGCTAAACAACACTCAGGTTTATCAGTTTTTGCTGGCGTGGGCGAGCGTACGCGTGAAGGTAACGACTTCTATCATGAGATGGCAGAAGCTGGTGTTATCAAGCTTGATGACATGAAAGAATCAAAAGTAGCCATGGTGTTTGGCCAAATGAACGAGCCACCAGGTAACCGTTTACGCGTTGCGCTTTCTGGCTTAACGATGGCTGAGAAATTCCGTGACGAAGGCCGTGACGTATTGTTTTTTGTGGATAATATCTACCGCTACACATTGGCTGGTACCGAGGTTTCTGCGCTGCTAGGCCGTATGCCTTCTGCCGTGGGTTACCAACCAACGCTGGCCGATGAAATGGGTCGTTTACAAGAGCGTATTACTTCAACTAAAACAGGTTCAATTACGTCTATTCAAGCGGTTTACGTGCCTGCAGATGACTTGACCGATCCATCACCTGCGACTACGTTCCAACACTTGGATTCAACCGTTGTGTTGAGTCGTGATATTGCTTCTTTAGGTATTTACCCTGCGGTTGACCCACTAGATTCAACCTCACGTCAACTTGACCCGTTGGTGGTTGGTGAAGAGCATTACAACGTAGCGCGTTCAGTGCAGCAAACACTACAACGCTACAAAGAGTTACGCGATATTATTGCGATTTTGGGCATGGACGAATTATCTCCAGAAGATAAATTAGCCGTTGGTCGCGCGCGTAAAATTCAACGCTTTTTATCACAACCGTTCCACGTGGCAGAGGTGTTTACTGGCTCACCAGGCAAATACGTATCACTAAAAGACACCATCAAAGGCTTTAAGGCCATTGTTGCAGGCGAGTATGATCACTTGCCAGAGCAGGCGTTTTACATGGTGGGTGGTATTGAAGAAGCCGTTGAAAAGGCTAAAACTTTAAACTAAATATAGTTTACTTATAGTTTAAGGATAATTATGGCAAATACAGTTCATATTGATGTGGTCAGCGCAGAAGCGAGCATATTCTCAGGCGAAGCCGAGTTTGTGGTCGCCCCAGCTGGTGCGGGTGAAGTGGGTATTTACCCAAATCACGCGCCGATGATTACGACAATTAAACCAGGTGCGCTACGCATTCAGCTTGCAGACGCTGCGGAAGAAGTGGTTATTTTTATCTCTGGCGGTTTGTTAGAAGTACAACCTGGCATGATTACCGTGCTGGCAGATACAGCGATTCGCGGCGCTGATTTAGACGCAGCTAAAGCGAATGCAGCCAAAGAAGTTGCGATGGAAGCGATGAAAAATCGTACTTCTGATATGGATTATGCAAAAGCCCAAGCAGAATTGTCTGAAGCGGTTGCACAAATTCAAGCCATTGAGAGGCTTCGTAAAAATATACATTAAGCAACGGATGTGTGCAAAAAGGCAGCTTAGGCTGCCTTTTTTGTTATACTTTTAACAATTAAACTTAAACAATATTATGAGTAAACTAAATATCGTCATTCTGGCCGCGGGCAAAGGCACGCGTATGCACTCCAACAAGCCAAAAGTGCTGCATGAGATTGGCGGTAAGCCAATTCTTGGTCATGTGATTACTTGTGCTAAGGCGTTAAACCCGCAAAAAATTATTGTGGTGTATGGTTTTGGTGGTGAGATTGTGCGCGAGGCTTTCGCAAACGAAGAATTAATTTGGGTCAACCAAGCAGAGCAGCTTGGTACTGGCCATGCTGTTCAACAAGCGGTGCCGTATTTAGACGCGGATGCCAACACATTGATTTTATTAGGTGACGTACCTTTGGTGGATGTTGAGGCTTGTAAAGGTCTAATAGCGCAAGCCACTAATCAGCTAGCTATTTTGTCTTTCAATAAAGTCGACCCAACAGGTTACGGCCGCATTGTGCGTGGTACACAAAACAGTGTGGTCGCGATAGTGGAACATAAAGATGCCACCGAAATTCAGCGAAAAATTCAAGAGGTAAATACTGGCATTATGGCAATGCCCAATCAGCATTTAACAAGCTGGTTGTCGCAACTCACCAATAACAATGCCCAAGGCGAATATTATTTAACTGATATTGTAGCGTTGGCAGTAGCGCAGAATGTTGCAGTAGTAGCTGAGATTACAGGAGATGAGTTTTCGGTAACAGGCATTAATTCAAAAATAGACTTAAGTCAGATTGAGCGTGAACATCAAATCCGCATTGCCAATAAATTGCTGCAATTAGGCGTTACGCTGAAAGACCCTGCCCGCTTAGATGTGCGAGGTAATTTAAGTTGTGGCCGCGATTGTGAGATAGATGTGAATTGTGTGTTTGAAGGCAATGTGACTCTAGGCGACAACGTAAAAATAGGCGCCAATTGCGTCATTAAAAATGCGATTATTTCTTCAAAATCACAAATATTAGCGTTCACCCATATTGATGACGCTGAAGTAGGCGAAAATAGTCGCATTGGGCCATATGCAAGATTGCGCCCAGGTACTATTCTACAAAATGACACGCACGTGGGCAATTTCGTCGAGCTTAAAAATGCGCAAGTCGATATTGGCAGCAAAATCAATCATTTAAGTTATGTCGGCGATGCGGTTATTGGCAAAAATGTTAATGTAGGCGCAGGCACCATTACTTGCAATTACGATGGCGCCAATAAGTTTAAAACTGTGATTGAAGATGGTGCATTTATTGGCTCCGATACGCAACTTATCGCGCCAGTCACTATTGGTAAGCGCGCTACCATAGCCGCGGGGTCCACCATTACTAAAGATGCGCCCGCAGATGCACTCACGTTCTGTCGTGCCAAAGACCAAAAATCGATTGCGGGCTGGAAGCGCCCACAAAAAATTAAAAAGCCTGATTAAAAACCAAAGCTAAAATTAGTTTATAAAGAAAGACTAGAAACTTATGTGTGGAATTGTTGGCGCGGTCGCCAGTAGAAACGTGGTTTCAACCTTAATAGAAGGTCTTAGCCGTTTAGAATATCGCGGTTACGATTCTGCAGGCGTGGCGGTGCTTAATAGCAATGGTATCGAGCGCGTGCGCGCAGTTGGCCGCGTTGCGGCGATGACAGAAAAAGCGCAAGAAGCAAAACTAACGGGATTAGTTGGCATCGGTCATACGCGCTGGGCCACGCATGGCGGCGTCACCGAGAGCAACGCGCATCCTCACGTTTCAAAAGGTGAAATTGCCGTGGTACATAACGGCATTATCGAAAACCATGATGAGCAACGTGATAGATTAAAAAAACTCGGTTACGAATTTACCTCGCAAACCGATACCGAAGTGATTGCGCATTTAATCCACTATTACCACAAAGATTTAAGCTTGCTAGCCGCTACCCAAAAAGCAGTGAGTGAGCTGACAGGTGCGTTTGCGATTGCTGTTATTTCAGTAAAAGAGCCCGAGCATATGATTACAGCACGCCTGGGATGCCCGTTGTTATTGGGTCTTGGCGAGGGTGAAAATTTTATCGCATCCGATGTTTCTGCAGTTTTATCGGTTACGCGCAAAGTGATTTATTTAGAAGATGGCGATGTGGCAGATATTCGGCGTGATGGCGTGACCATTTACGGTAAAGATGGCGTAGAAGTGCAACGTAAAATCCACATGAGCGATGTCTCGCTGGCCAGTATGGAGCTTGGCCCTTATGCGCACTTTATGCAAAAAGAGATTCACGAGCAACCGCGCGCGCTTAACGACACCATTGAAGCGCTGATAGACGATAACAAGTTCTCCTCTGCCCTGTTTGGCAAAGATGCCAATGAAGTATTTAGCCAAACTGAGTGCATTTTAATCCTCGCCGCAGGCACCAGCTATTACGCGGCGCTTACTGCAAAATACTGGTTAGAATCAATCGCAAAAATACCCACCAATGTCGAAATCGCCAGTGAATATCGCTATAGGCAATCGGTGCCAAACCCTAAGCAACTTATTGTGACTATTTCGCAATCGGGCGAAACGCTCGATACCATGGAAGCGCTTAAACACGCAAAATCGCTCGGTCAAGACTTAACTTTGGCCATTTGTAATGTGCAAGAGAGCGCTATTCCGCGCGCCTCGCAGTTGGTTTTCTATACCCGCGCTGGGGCAGAAATTGGCGTGGCATCTACCAAAGCCTTCACCACACAATTGGTGGCGCTATTCACTTTAGCCGCCACATTGGCTAAACATCGCGGCTTATTAAGTGCGGCGCAAGAGCAAGAATACTTGGCCGCTTTGCGCCAATTGGCGGGCAGCGTGCAATTTGCACTTAATTTAGAGCCGCAAATTCGCGAATGGGCAAAACGCTTTGCCGATAAAGAGCACGCGCTATTTTTAGGCCGTGGTGTGCACTACCCTATTGCGCTAGAAGGCGCGCTTAAGCTTAAAGAAATCTCTTATATCCATGCCGAGGCTTACCCTGCAGGCGAGCTTAAACACGGCCCGCTAGCACTGGTAGATAACAATATGCCCGTAGTCGTAATTGCGCCAAACGATGCATTGCTAGAAAAAGTGAAATCGAACATGCAAGAGGTAAAAGCGCGCGGCGGCGAGCTATTTGTATTTGCCGATGCAGATAGCCACTTTACCGAATCCGAAGGTGTGCATGTGATTCGTACGCCGCGCCATGTTGGCGTGCTCTCGCCTATTTTGCATACCATTCCCGTGCAAATGTTGGCGTACCATGCAGCTTTGTTAAAGGGGACGGATGTGGACAAGCCGAGAAATTTGGCTAAGAGCGTGACGGTTGAGTAAAAAAGAGAAAAATGTTTTTTGAATGACTAGACCTTTAGCACCGTTGAATCTACAAATTAATGAGTCAAACACCAGGTTAATTTTAAAAAACTTACCTTACCTTAAAATTCGGAAATACTTAAGAACAACACCGAATGCTTATCCAAGATTTTTATATAAATATATTAGCCCAGACACTAGTGATAATCACCTTGCTGATTATTTAGTTGAATCTTACTTTTGGCTGAGCTCTCCAACAGTGTTTAATGACCCTTTTGATACTTCAGCCCAAGTAATAAACGAAGGTAACATTTTAGAAAAACGAAAAAGATGGATGGAAATTTCTAAAAAACAAGCACCACAATTAAATAGAAAACAACGTGAATTAGAAGTAAGCAGGCTGATGGCGGGCTATGCAAATAAGCTCGAAAATATTCAAAAGTCGTTTCAAAATAATATGGCCAAAATGGGGATATCTTGTCTTACAGAAAACCCAAGAAATCTTTTAATGTGGGGTCATTACGCTAAGCAGCATAAAGGTATTGTTTTACAATTTGAGATTGCACAAGACCCATCAGCTATGCTGCATGCTGTAAAAGTTGATTACTCGAATGAATACCCTGTTATAAATTTTGCGCAAGATTTAGCCGGACAATTGGAAAAAAGTATGCTGAGGAAATCTGTTGATTGGGAGTATGAGAAAGAATGGCGTATGTTTATTGTTGGTGGCGCTTCAACATATTTGAAGTTTCAACCTAAAGCGCTTACAGGCGTTATATTTGGTTGCAGGGCGGATGATCAATTAAGATTAACAATTAAAAAACTTGTTTCTGATCGACAGGCGAAAAAATTACCTACGCTAAAATTTTATAATGCCAAAATGCATCAGTCACAATATAAAATTATTTTAGAGAGTGATAAAAATATTTAGGGCAGTATTAAATTGCTATAAGTCGGGGTTGCCCGACATCAAGTTACTTTCTTTTGCTTGTCCAAAAGAAAGTCACCAAAGTAAATGACACCCCGTGCCGCTTGTTTCCTTCGGTCTTAGCGCCGCATCTGGGCGGCTGCGGAACTCACCCTCTAAAATCATTCGGGTTCAGACAGTCCTCACCGCTTTCCATCTGGTGGCTCAAGCCGAAGGCGCGGCAAGGGGATTGAAAGTCAAAACCATGCGAATGCCGTCATTAAAATATCAAAAAAGATGCCCTGTAGGCCGCATGGATATTGGCTCTCAGGGCATATAAATAAATTTTTTAAGTGTTAGTAAGCACTTACTTGTTTTAAAATCATAGGGGCAATGGTAAAGCTGCCAGCGTCATGACTAACTAATATTTCACTATCTTGAACGGTGCAACTTATATTGATGCTTTTGGCTGCAAGTTGCGCCAAGCTTGACGTTTCAGGCAGGTTGATGACGGTTAAGTTATTCAGTTTTAGCAAGCCTTTACTATTGGTTGCCCACCACATATCGGCAATTCTGCCACCATACAACACCACCGCTACTTGAGCTGATTTTCCGCAAGCTTTGCGAATATCTTTTTCTGTTGGTAGCCCAACATCTATCCAAAGTTGAATAGCGCCAGTTAAATCTTTTTGCCACAAATCAGGCTCTTCGTCGTCACTTAAGCCTTTGCCAAATATCAGCGACTCGTTGGCATAAAGTGTAAACGCAATCAGCCGCACCATCACGCGCTCATCAGTTTCGGATGGATGCTTTGCCAGCGTTAAATTGTGCTGGGCGTAATATTGCCTGTCCATATCGGCAATGTTCAGGTCGATTTTGTAGATGGTGGATTTAAGCGCCATGATGTTATATTCAACGAATTGTATGGCTTGCATTATACCTTGTAGCTTGCAGGTGCTAGTTTCTGTTAAGCTTTCACTTTTCAAATTTGCAAAGTTTTATCATGGCTCAATATGTAATGTCTATGCTGCGCGTCAGCAAAATCGTCCCACCTAAAAAAACCATCATTAAAGATATTTCACTGTCTTTCTTTCCTGGTGCAAAAATTGGTTTGTTGGGTTTAAACGGCTCGGGTAAGTCCACCGTGCTGCGCATTATGGCGGCGGCCGATAAAGAGTTTGAAGGCGAGGTGCAATGGCAACCGAATATGAATATTGGCTATTTGCCGCAAGAGCCGCAACTAGACGCAACTAAAACCGTGCGCGAAGAAGTAGAAAGCGGCATGGGTGAAGTGATGCAGGCGCAAGCCAATTTGGAAGCGGTGTATGCCGCTTATGCCGAGCCAGATGCAGATTTTGACAAGCTGGCAGAAGAACAAGCCAAGTGGGAAAACATTATTGCTGCCAGTGGTAGCGATTTAACCACCCAATTAGAAATAGCTGCCGATGCGTTACGTTTACCGCCGTGGGATGCGAAAATTGGCCCATTATCAGGTGGCGAAAAACGCCGTGTGGCGCTGTGCAAATTACTATTATCAAAGCCCGATATGTTGCTGCTAGACGAACCGACTAACCACTTGGATGCAGAATCGGTGGAATGGTTAGAGCAATATTTGGTGCGCTTTGCTGGCACAGTGGTCGCGGTTACGCATGACAGATACTTTTTAGATAATGCCGCTGAGTGGATTTTAGAGCTAGACCGCGGCCATGGCATTCCGTGGAAAGGTAATTACTCAAGCTGGCTAGACCAAAAACAAGCGCGTTTGGCCTTAGAAGAAACGCAAGAATCATCACGCCGCAAAGCACTGAATACCGAGCTAGAATGGGTGCGCCAAAACCCAAAAGCACGCCAAGCCAAAAGCAAATCGCGTATTGCGCGCTATGAGGAACTGGCAAGCGCCGAATACCAAAAACGCAATGAAACGCAGGAAATTTTTATCCCTGCAGGTGAGCGTTTGGGCGACCAAGTGATTGAATTTAATGGCGTAACTAAAGCCTTTAAAGACCGCTTGCTAATGGATAACTTGAGCTTTAGCGTTCCAGCA
Organism: Methylophilaceae bacterium; assembly: GCA_031422335.1. Taxonomy (GTDB): domain Bacteria; phylum Pseudomonadota; class Gammaproteobacteria; order Burkholderiales; family Methylophilaceae; genus Methylotenera_A. The sequence continues at coordinate 44,118 of JANOQW010000011.1, read as the reverse complement.
GGCGCAATTGTTGGCATTATCGGCCCCAACGGCGCAGGTAAATCCACCTTATTTAAAATGATTATGGGACAAGAAAAGCCTGACAGTGGCGAGGTGAGTATTGGCCAAACCGTTAAGCTGGCTTATGTGGACCAAAGCCGCGATGATTTAGGCAACACCAAAAGCGTGTTTGACGAAATTGCCAATGGCTCAGATATTTTAACCGTCGGCAAATACGAAACGCCCAGTCGCGCTTATATTGGCAGATTCAATTTTAAAGGCGGCGATCAACAAAAAATTGTTGGCCAATTATCTGGTGGCGAGCGTGGGCGCTTGCACTTGGCCAAAACGCTCATCTCGGGCGGCAATGTGTTGCTGCTAGATGAACCATCGAACGACTTGGATATTGAAACCTTGCGCGCGTTAGAAGATGCGCTGCTAGAATTTGCAGGCTGCGTATTGGTGATTTCACATGACAGATGGTTTTTGGATAGAATCGCTACGCACATTTTGGCGGCCGAAGGCGATTCACAATGGACGTTTTTTAACGGCAATTATCAAGAATACGAAGCGGATAAACGTAAACGCTTAGGCGAAGAAGGCGCGAAACCTAAGCGAATTCGCTACAAACCAATTACGCGCTAGAATTATTTAAACCAATGCCCTGTGAGCCGCATGGATATTGGCTCGTAGGGCACCCTTTTTAATAGATACTAGCTTTTAAAGCCAATCCCAATCTAAGCGCTTTTTGTGAGGCGCTTTTTTCATGGCGAAATCCCACAAAAATGGTGGTATCAAGCGCATCAGCCTTGCCACAACACCCATTTGCCACGGAATGATTTTAAAGCGCACTTTGTTTTCAACCGCGTCTGCAAACTTGCTGGCAAACACATCGGCATCCATCAAAAATGGCATTTTGTACTGATTTATTTCGGTCATTGGTGTGCGAATATAACCTGGCGCGATGGTGCTCACTGCAATATTGTAGTGTTGCATTTCGGTGCGCAGGCTTTCGCAATAGCTAATCACGGCAGCTTTGCTGGCACTGTAAGCGCCGCTACCTGGGATGCCGCGTATGCCGGCCACGCTGGCAACGCCTACTAATTGACCTTGATTATTTTTATCTAATTGATTAGCAGCTTTCATGGCCGCAATAAACGGCTGAAACGTATGCATCATGCCCATGACGTTAATATCGAAAATGGCTTGAAATGCGCTAATGTCTTCTCTCAGTTCTGTCAGTGTGCCACGGCTCACGCCAGCGCTAGCAATCACAATATTAGGCGCACCAAACTTGGCCATAAAGTCATGCGCTGCTAATTGGCATGCCAAGCTGTCGCGCACATCTAGTGGGTATATGGCACAGGTGACGCCGTATTGTCTTTGCAGCGTTTGTGCCAGTGCTTGTAAGTGCTCACTACGTCTTGCAACTAAGCCTATATTTAACCTGCTATTTAAAACGATGCTCTGAGAGGCAACGCTGGTGCGGCCTGCAGGCATGCTGTTTTCGCTCACAGTGTTTTTATTGTGATTATCTGCATAGCGTTTTGCATATTCATGTGCCAAAGCTTGGCCAATGCCGCTGGATACGCCTGTGATAAAAATATTCATAAAGCCAAGTATATCTTAATAATTTAAACAATAAAAAACCCGCTAAATTTAGCGGGTTTAAATTAAAACAAATTACTTAACTTTAGTGGGCAGCGCTATTTTTTTGTTAGCGGCTGTTTTAGTCGCAGCCGCCTTTGTTACTTTTTTGCAGGTGCGCTTTTTGCAGCAGGTGCTGCCTTATCTTTACGCACGTTTTCAATAATGTAATCGGCCACTTTTAGTGCTTGTTCGTTGCCGCCGTTCATGGTGCTGCTGGTAATATATTTACCATCAATTACCAAACTAGGCACGCCAGTGGCGCCCGATGCGCGGAAAATTTGCGCGGCACGGTTAAGGTTAGTGTTAATAGTAAATGATTTAAATGCAGCCTCAACTTTGATTTTATCCATTTTGCTTTGCTGTGTTAGCCACGCCAAAATGGCTTTTTCATCCGTTGGGTTTAGGCTTTTGCTTTTATGCACGGCTTCAAATAACGGTGTATGTAATTTCTCGCTAACGCCTAAAGTTTCCATGGCATAAAATGCTTTAGCCATTGGTGCCCAGCTGGCGTTTGGCAAGCCTGGCATACGTTTAAAATAGACATCGGCGGGCAATTTTTTTACCCATGCATTTAGTGGCGTATCCATGCTGTAACAGTGTGAACAGCCGTACCAAAAAATCTCCATCACCTCAATTTTAGCTGCATTATCAGTGGCAATTGGTTGAGCAACTGCTTCAAAATTGTTGCCAACTTGTGGCGCTTCTGCCATGGATAGTGACGCAAAACTTAAGCTGCCTAGTGACAACATTAAAATGGTTAGGATTTTTTTAATACTTTTTTTCATGCTTGTTTCCTTAAAAAATAAATTGCACACATATGCATTCAAACTATTAACGTAGATAACTTATAAAAGATGACAATAAAGCTGAGATTCAATTACTCGGGCTTAGTTTCGGTATGTACTTTAATTAAATCGGTATTAAAACCGTTGGTGGTTAGCTCGCCACGAATTTTATTAATTTGCACAATATCATTCAGTGGCCCAACACGCACACGGTGCCACACGCCTTTTTCGGGAATCGCTGCGGTTTGCACTACCGCCTCAAAGCCTTGCAGTGCCAGCTTGGCTTTCATATTATCTGCATCGGCCTCGTTTTGAAAAGCGCCGACTTGTAAGAAATAATTATCTTTTTTAATGCTGCTTTCTTTTACTTCTTGCTCGGTTACCGTGCTTTCGGTTTCGGGCAAAATGGTATAAAAATCAAATTTATTATCTGCTTTTGCGCCGTCTGGGCTTTCTTCCTTCGGTAACACATCTTCTTCGTTTTCAACCACAGGTTTTTCAACTTGCGCTTGAATCGCCGGCTTTTTAATTTTAGGCTCGGTAAACGGGCTGTCACCACCTTTTAAATACATGGTGACCCACAGTGATAAACCCACACCCAGCAAAACACCTACCAATAGGCCAGTTAAAAACGGGCTGCCTTTGCTCGTGCTGGCTTTTTGTGTGGCGGGTTTGTAATCTCTACTCATATTTATCCTCAATATTTTTATTATTATGCTGCTGCTACATCTTATTTGGTGCCCTGCTATTGATGCCGCGTACCTTTACATCCTAATCGACGCAACTTTATTTTATACAGCGCAACTTACATTTTATCAATTCACATTTTATGTGGTGCGCTTACGCCCAACAAATGTAAACCATTTTTTAGCACTTGCTGCGTTGCAGCTATTAACGCTAAGCGCGCAAGTTTGGTTGGCGTATCTTCCACCAAAAACTTAGTATCATTATAATAACTATGCAAATCACTTGCACATTCTTTTAAATAATTGGCAATGGTGTGTGGCGCTAAATCTTCGCCCGCATTCACTACAATTTCAGGATATTCGCTTAAACGCTGCATCAGTTTGGCTTCGTTTGGCGCACTTAATGGTGTTAAATCAGCATTTTTTAGTGTGCTCACATCACCCGAGCCTTGATTTAACCAGGCCGCCAACACGCTGCAAATACGCGCATGTGCATATTGAATATAGTACACAGGATTATCGTTGGTTTGCGCGCGCGCCAAGTCTATGTCGAATACCAATTGCGAATCTGCGCGCCGCGCTGCGAGGAAATAGCGTGTCGCGTCGCAACCCACTTCGTCAATCAAGTCACGTAATGTCACATAACTGCCCGCGCGTTTAGATAATTTAACTTCTTCACCGCCGCGCATTACTGTCACCATTTGGTGCAACACGTAATCTGGCCAAACTTGTGGAATACCCACGTTTAAGGCCTGCAAGCCAGCTCGGACGCGGGTGATGGTGCTGTGATGATCGGCACCTTGCTCGTTAATGACGCGCTTAAAACCACGATTCCATTTGTCGTGATGGTAGGCCACATCGGGCACAAAATAAGTGTAGCCGCCGTCACTTTTGCGCATGACGCGGTCTTTGTCATCGCCAAAATCGGTCGTTTTTAGCCACAGCGCATCGCCTTCTTCATAGGTTTTGCCGCTTTTAATTAAGGCTTGCACAGTGTTTTCCACTTTGCCTGAGCTATATAAAGCACTTTCTAGCGAAAATACGTCAAATTTGATTTGAAAAGCCTTTAAATCTAAATCTTGCTCGTGCCGCAAATACGCTACTGCAAAAGTACGCACCGCGTCTGCATCATTTACATTGCCGCTGGCGGTCACTTGCATGTCGTCAGCGGTCACGGTTTGTTTGGCTAAAAACGCATTGGCGATGTCCATAATATAGTCGCCGCGATAACCATTTTCGGGGAAGCTTGCATCATCAGTTGCAATGCCTTTACAGCGTGCCTGTACCGAAATCACCAAGTTTTCAATTTGCGCGCCTGCATCGTTGTAATAAAATTCGCGCGTCACTTTCCAGCCGTTGGCATCTAATAGCCGCGCCAAGCAATCGCCCACCGCCGCGCCGCGTCCGTGCCCTACATGCAGCGGGCCTGTTGGGTTGGCAGAGACAAATTCTACTTGAACGCTTTCGCCTTTACCCAGATTGTTGCAACCAAACATATCGCCCACAGCTAAAATATCGCCAACAATCGTTTGTTGTGAAGCCGCGTTTAAAAAGAAATTAATAAAGCCCGCACCTGCAATTTCCACTTTGGCGATATACTCACTTGTGGGTAGCGCAGCAATTAAGCTCTCGGCAATGGCGCGTGGATTTTGGCGCAGCGGCTTGGCCAGTTGCATGGCTAAATTACTCGAAAAATCGCCATGCTCGGCCGATTTTGGGCGCTCGAGTACAATGTCAATGTTTACAGTATTTGCATTTAAGCTGGTGGCGGCTTGCGTTAATAACTGGGAAATATGCGCTTTCAAAACTTTATACTTTCAAAAAATAACTTATTCACTAAAAACAACATTTTAACCTAATTTAGCCTAGCCTAATGCAGCCAACCATACTCAATATTGCTTTAGATGTGCCGCTTAATCGCAGTTTCGATTATTTAAGCGACAACTTTGATGCGCGCGTGGGCAATCGCGTCATCGTCTCGTTTGCGGGTCGCAATTTGGTCGGCGTGGTGTTGGCGCTAAAATATACATCCGATTACCCAATTGTAAAATTAAAAACGGTAAGCCATGTGTTTGATGATGTGGTTTTTACAGATGTTAAATTGTTACAATTTTGTGCCGATTATTATCACTACCCGCTTGGCCAGGCTTTAATCTCGGCCCTGCCCTTGCGGCTGCGGCAACTGAAACCAGCCGTTTCGAGAAAACAGCTTGCGTATCGTTTAGTACAAGGTGCTAACTTAAATAAAACTATAGAACAAATACCCGCAAAAAAAGTAGTCATGCATCGCATTATCGATGCCCTGCAGGCCGCACCCCTATTGGCTGCTGGCGATGCTGCTTTAATCTCTTCTGCTTGGAAAAAAGCGATATTAGAGCTTAAAAATATGGGCTTGGTGACCGAGTATGAAGTGTTGGCGGTAAAAGCTTCTATGCCAGGTTCATCCATCGAACCAACTTTAAACGATGAGCAACAGCAAGCGATTGCAAGTGTGTTAGCGCTTACTCACCAGTTTAAACCATGGTTGTTGCATGGCATTACCGGCAGTGGAAAAACTGAGGTTTACATACAAATTTTGCAGAAAATTTTGCAAACGTCGAATGCACAAGTTTTAGTGTTAGTACCCGAAATTAACTTAACGCCACAATTAGAAGCACGTTTTAGAAGCCGCTTAAGCCAATATCCCTTGGTGACGTTGCATAGCAATTTAAGCGAGAGTGAGAGGTTGCAAAACTGGCTGGCAGCCAGCACAGGCGCGGCGAAGATTATTATTGGCACGCGTTTAAGCGTATTTACGCCCATGCCAAATCTTAAATTAATCGTGATAGATGAAGAGCATGACGGCAGTTACAAGCAGCAAGATGGCATGCGCTACCATGCGCGCGATGTGGCGATGGTACGCGCCAAACAGTTGAATATTCCGATTATTTTAGGCAGTGCCACGCCATCACTTGAGACTTGGCACCGTTCTAATAATCTGGGGGCTCAAAAACAGCAATACGGCTTGCTTACACTAAAACAACGCGCGGTACAAAATGCGCAATTGCCCAGTATTTTTTGCATTGATATTGCAAAATCACCCACCGAAAATGGCCTGTCACCTTTACTAATAAACGCATTAGGCGAGCGGTTAAAGCGCGGCGAGCAAAGCCTGTTATTTTTAAATCGCCGTGGTTACGCACCGGTCTTGCATTGCAACGCGTGTCAATGGGTATCGGCTTGCACACGCTGTTCGGCCAAATTAGTGGTGCATTTAAGCCAGCGCCGTTTAAAGTGCCACCATTGCGGTTTCGAGCAAAAAATTCCTGTGCAATGCCCCAGCTGTGGCAATGCCGACATTAAACCAGTTGGACAAGCCACACAGCGGCTAGAACAAACGCTGCAAACACTGCTGCCAACTGCCAGAATCGCCAGAGTGGATCGCGACAGCATGCGCAGCAAAGACGCGCTGACGGGTGTATTAAGCAAAATGCATGCAGGTGATATTGATATTTTGGTAGGCACTCAAATGTTGGCCAAAGGCCACGATTTTCCGAATTTAACTTTGGTTGGTGTGCTAGATACCGACAGTGCGCTTTACAGCCCAGATTTTCGTGCCAGTGAAAAATTATTTGCGCAATTAATGCAGGTTTCTGGCCGTGCTGGGCGCGCTGACAAGGCTGGCGAAGTGCTGATACAAACCGCTTTTCCACAACATGCTTTGTTTGAAGCGTTGCGCAGCCAAGATTATGAAAGTTTTGCCAACCAACAATTGCAAGAACGTGTTGCCATGCAGTACCCGCCAGCCAGTTTCTTTGCGCTGTTGCGGGCAGAGGCAGCCGATTTTAGCAAAGTGAATCAATTTTTAACGATGGCTGGAAATGTTGCACGCAGTTTGAATACTACTGATTTAAAACTTATAGATTTAAAGCATAGCGTCACGATTTATGACATTGTACGCCCACAAATGGAGCGCCTAAACAGCATGGAGCGTGGCCAACTGCTGCTACAAGCCAATAGCCGTGCGGCTTTGCAGCACTTGCTAAAAAGTTGCATGCCACAACTGCGCGAATTGCCTAACGCCAATAAAGTACGTTGGAGCTTAGATATTGACCCGCTAGAGTTTTAGCTTAGTCATTTGGTATTGTATTTGAAATACACGCGATATATCTGCCAAAAAAACAGTAAAATAGCATCTTAGTGAGTGTGCGCAAGCGCGGCTGTAGTTCAATGGTAGAACGCTAGCTTCCCAAGCTTGATACACGGGTTCGATTCCCGCCAGCCGCTCCAAATATATGACAATAAAGCCTTCGCACAACTTTGCGAGCGAAGACCAAGTAGGATTTTGTTAAGACAAAAATTCCAGAAATACCGGAATTTATGGAGTATAAATAAGGATTTTGATGAAATTTTTAACGCAGTATTATCAAGCGCAGCTACTGTGCAGAGACTTTATATGACCGAAACGCCGCCAGTAGTGCTCACCTTTGCTGCCACTGACCCTAGCAGTGGCGCGGGTTTACAAGCCGATATTTTGGCACTGGCCAGCATTGGTTGCCATCCACTCTCTGTGGTGACAGGCATTACCGTGCAAGATACGGTAGGCGTAGAAAGTGTAATGGCCTTGGATGCAGACTGGGTGAACGACCAAGCGCGTACTATTTTAGAAGATGTGCAAATTGCTGCGTTTAAGCTGGGATTACTTGGCAGTATAGAAAATATTGCTGTGATTGCCGAAATTGTGGCCGATTACCCTGATGTGCCGCTGATTATTGACCCCATTTTAACTTCTGGCCGCGGTGATGAGTTGGCCAATGACGAAATGCAAGCCGCCATGTGTGAGCTGCTTTTTCCGCAAGCCACGCTGATTACGCCAAATAGTTTAGAGGCGCGCCGGTTGGCGTTTTATGAAGATAGCGATGAAATTCAGCATACTTCTTTAGATGAAGCGGCGATTCGATTATTGGAAATGGGTGCCGAATATGTGTTGATCACAGGCACGCACGAGCGGACAAATGATGTAGTGAACTCACTATTTGGCAGCAACAATAACGGCGCCAGTGGCCTCATTAAAGCTTATCATTGGGAGCGGCTTGCTGGCAGTTATCATGGCAGTGGCTGTACGCTCACCAGCGCCATTGCTGCTTGTTTGGCGCACGGTTTAAGCATGGAGGAAGCGATTCAAGAAGCGCAAGAATACACTTGGCAAACACTTAAAAATGGCTTTAGGCCAGGCATGGGGCAGTTTATTCCTGACCGCTTTTTTTGGGCGCGTGATGAAGAAGGCGCTGATGAAAAAGAGGTAAAGCTGTTTGAAAAAGCCTCCCCCATTCAACACTAGCGACATTTTAAATGCAAATTAAAGGCCTTTACGCAGTTACGCCAGATACTTTATTCACCGAACTGCTCTGCCAACAAGTAACGGCGGCGCTAGAAGGCGGCGTCAGCATGGTGCAATATCGCAACAAGGTGGCCGATGCTGGCTTGCGGCTGCTGCAAGCGACTGCTTTGTTGGCGCTTTGCCGCAGCTTTAATGTACCGCTGATTATTAACGACCATTTGGATTTATGCGCGCAAATTGATGCCGATGGCCTGCATATAGGTGCTACTGATTGTGATTTGAGCGCGGCCAGACGCTTGTTGGGAGATCGTAAAATTTTAGGTGCATCTTGCTATAACCGCCTAGATTTAGCTATTAAAGCAGAGGCCGCGGGTGCAAGTTATGCTGCGTTTGGTGCATGCTTTAGTTCGGATACTAAACCCAATGCAGTCAATGCACCGCTCAGTTTATTTGCCGAGGCCAAGCAAAAAATCACTATTCCACTGGTGGCTATTGGTGGAATTACACTAGAAAACGCGCCGCATGTGATTGGTGCAGGCGCTAGCGCAATTGCTGTGGTGAGTGCGCTATTTGGTGCTGATGATATAAAAGCTGTTAGCCAACAATTCACTCATTTATTTAATATTTAAATAACGTAGCGAAAATAGCTGCCCTGCAGACCGCATGGATACTGGTTCGTAGGGCATCTTTTTTAATGTTTTAAATTCATCACTTTAGATTCTGATAAAATATTGCTATTAACAATTGGCCTGACTATCTTATGAACTCACTCAATCAAACCCTTTTCGAAAAATCTCAAGCCTTAATTCCAGGTGGTGTTAATTCGCCCGTGCGTGCGTTTCGCAGTGTCGGCGGCACGCCAATATTCTTTAAAAAAGGCTTGGGCTCAAAAATTTGGGATGTGGATGGCAAAGAGTATATTGATTACATCAATTCGTGGGGGCCGATGATTGTCGGCCACGCGCACCCGCAAGTGGTTAAAGCAGTGCAAGACGCTGCAGCAAATAGCCTGTCATTCGGCGCACCCACTGGCTTAGAGCTAGAAATGGCAGAGCTGATTAATAAATTAGTGCCGAGCATGGAGCAAGTGCGCTTAAACAGTAGTGGCACCGAAGCTACCATGAGTGCGATCCGCACTGCGCGTGGTTTTACTGGGCGCGATAAAATTGTGAAATTTGAAGGTTGTTATCACGGCCATTCGGATGGTTTATTAGTGAAAGCAGGCTCTGGTTTGCTGACATTTGGTGAGCCTGATTCTGGCGGCGTGCCTGCCAGCGTGGCCGCACTCACGCTCACTTTAGAATATAACAATATTCAACAGCTGGAAGACTTGTTTGCTAAATCTGGCAACGAAATTGCTTGCGTGATTATTGAGCCAGTGGTGGGCAATATGAATTTAATTGTGCCGACCATGGAGTTTTTGCAAACGCTGCGCGCGCTGTGCACCAAGCATGGCACCGTACTGATTTTTGATGAAGTAATGACAGGTTTCCGCGTACATTTGGGTGGCGCGCAAGCGCTGTATAACATTCAACCAGATATGACGACGCTAGGTAAAGTCATCGGTGGTGGCTTGCCAGTGGGTGCGTTTGGTGGCCGCAAAGATATTATGCAATTCCTCGCACCCGTGGGAAAAGTGTATCAAGCAGGCACGCTGTCAGGCAACCCAGTAGCGGTTTCTGCCGGTTTGGCCACACTAAAATTAATTCAAGAAGCAGGTTTTCACGACAAGCTTAATGCGCAAACCAGTAAAATGGTGAATGGCTTAATGGCGGCCGCCAAGCAAGCTGGTGTAACATTTAGTGCGCAAAATGTCGGCGGCATGTTTGGCTTGTATTTTAGTGAAAAATGCCCAGCCAGTTATGCTGAAATTATGGCTAATAACAACAAATCGCACTTTAATCAATTTTTTCATAGCATGTTAAGTAGCGGCGTTTACCTTGGCCCAAGCGCGTTCGAGGCAGGTTTTGTTTCGGCGGCTCATACAGATGACGACATTGAATTTACCGTTGAGGCTGCTAAAAAAGCCTTTGCAACTTTAAGTTAGTGAATCATCTGCGGCTGAATATTGGCAGGTAACTCTACCTGTTTGTTCGCGACAATATGTTCTAGTTGCAGGCTGGCTTTCATCATTACATTGGCCATGCGCTGAATCACATCTGGGCATAATCGTACAGAAAAGGCGCCAATTTCCAGCTCGACTACATGGCAATCTTGGCAATAGATTAGCCGCACACCGCAAGAATTCGCCAGCTCAATTTTTTCGCACGCTGCATCTTTGTTTGCGATATTTCGATTTAACTTGTTTTGCATTACAACTCCTTTACCTAGGTAAAAAGACATTTATATTAAATGATAATCATTCTCATTTAACTTGTCAATTGTTGTATTTATCTTATTTTATTTAATTACAGATAAAAACTTGCAATTAGTTGTCTGTTTCTGTAGTCAAAAAATGGCTATGCGATTGAAATTACGGCAATTTAGCGTTATTATTGTAGGTTCCGCTAAATGTTTTGAACATAGAATAATTAGGCAATGAATATGGCAATTGTGCAAGCAAATAAATTAAACAAACATTTAATACATCGCGCACCAAAAAACCAAGGTTTATACGACAAACGCAATGAAAAAGACGGTTGTGGCGTTGGCTTTGTGGCGCACATTAAAGGCAAAAAAAGCCATGAAATCGTCCAGCAAGGTTTAACGCTTTTAACCAATTTAACGCATCGTGGTGCTACAGGATACGACCCAAAGTTGGGTGACGGCGCTGGGCTGTTGATGCAGTTGCCAGATGCATTTATGCGTGAAGAGGCGACAAAGCTAGGCATCAAGTTGCCAGAAGTGGGCAAATACGCAGTAGGTAACTTATTTTTGCCACAAGATGCTAAAAGCCGCGCAGCTTGTGAGGCGCTTATTGCAAAAATTATTACTGAAGAAAATCAAACATTGCTAGGCTGGCGTGACACGCCAGTGGATAACCGCAATATTGCACAAGCCGCGCGCGATGTAGAGCCGTGCATGCGCCAAGTGTTTGTGGGCAGTAATGCGGCAGATCAAACTACATTTGAACGTAAATGTTTTGTGATTCGTAAACGCATCGAGCATGCAGTGCGTGCCTTAAACTTGCAAGACAATGCCACATTTTATGTGTCGTCCTTTTCTAGCCGTACTATTGTTTACAAAGGTATGTTGCTGGCTAACGAAGTGGGCGTTTACTTCAAAGATTTAGTTGATGTGCGCGTAGTCTCGGCATTGGCGTTAGTCCATCAGCGCTTTTCTACCAATACTTTCCCCACTTGGGATTTAGCCCATCCGTTCCGTATGATTGCGCACAATGGTGAAATTAATACCGTGCAAGGCAATGTCAATTGGATGGCAGCGCGACACGAAACCATGAAATCGGCCATTATTGGTGAAGATTTAGACAAGCTTTGGCCACTCATTGCCGAAGGCCAATCCGATTCTGCTTGCTTCGATAATTGCTTAGAGCTATTAGTCGCGGGTGGCTATAGTTTGCCGCATGCCATGATGTTGCTGATTCCCGAAGCATGGAACAATAACGCGCTGATGAATGACGAGCGCCGTGCGTTTTACGAATATCACGCTGCGCTGATGGAGCCGTGGGATGGCCCAGCAGCGGTGGCGTTTACCGACGGCAACTTAATTGGCGCAACCTTAGACAGAAACGGGCTTAGACCAGCGCGCTATTTGGTGACGGATGATGACATTGTGATGATGGCATCTGAAATGGGTGTGCTTACCTTTCCGCAAGAAAAAATCGTTAAAAAATGGCGTTTGCAGCCAGGAAAAATGTTGCTGATTGACACGCAGCAAGGCCGTATTATTGATGATGCCGAAGTTAAAAGCGAACTTGCCAAAGCCAAACCATATAAAAAATGGATAGAGCAATCGCGTTACTTCTTGGGGGATTTACCAAAGGTGGAAGCAAGCTTAGATATGGCTGAAAGCTTGCTAGATACGCAACAAGCCTTTGGTTACAGCCAAGAAGACATCAAATTTATTATACAGCCGATGATTGCCAACGGCGAAGAAGGTGCGGGCTCGATGGGCAACGACGCGGCATTGCCCGTGTTGTCGAATAAACCAAAATTGCTCTACAACTATTTTAAACAATTATTCGCGCAAGTGACCAACCCGCCAATTGACCCAATCCGTGAAGAGCTAGTCATGTCGCTAGTCACTTTTATTGGGCCAAAACCCAATTTGCTTGGCATTGATGAAACAAATCCACCGTTGCGTTTAGAAGCCAGCCAACCCGTATTAACTATGAGCGAACTGGAACAGCTAAAAAATATTGGCGCTGCCACCAAAGGGCAATTTAAATCATTGGTGCTAGATATTACCTACGACGCCAAGCAAGCTGGGGCTGGCTTAGCAAGTGCAGTTTACAACTTAAACAAATTAGCAGAACAAGCCGTGCATGATGGCTTTAATGTGCTGATATTATCTGATAGAGCCATCTCAAAGAATCGTATTGCAATTCCTGCATTGTTGGCATGCTCATCTACACATGAATATCTAGTTAAAGCTGGCTTACGAACAAGTACAGGCTTAGTGATAGATACAGGTTCGGCGCGTGAAGTGCACCACTTTGCTTTGCTGGCAGGCTATGGCGCAGAGGCTGTATGCCCGTGGTTAGCGTTTGAAACAATTAATCATATGACCAATAATGATGTTACTGGAGATGGCTACGCTGGCGCCAAAAACTTTGTAAAAGCCGTTGGTAAAGGCTTATATAAAGTCATGTCTAAAATGGGTATATCCACTTATCAATCCTACTGTGGTGCGCAAATCTTTGAGGCGATAGGCTTAAATACAGCGTTTATTCAGCAATATTTCACTGGTACCGCTTCGCAAATCGAAGGCATCGGCATAGATGAAGTAGCAGAAGAAACCTTGCGTTTGCATAATTTAGCCTTTGGCGACGATCCAGTACTGGCTAAGCAGCTGGATGCTGGGGGGGAGTATGCGTTCCGTGTTCGCGGTGAAGAGCATATGTGGACGCCAGAATCGATATCGAAGCTGCAAAATGCGACACGTACCAATAAGTACGATACCTTTAAAGAATACGCAAAATTAATCAACGATCAAACACGTCGTCACAAAACTCTGCGTGGTTTGTTTGAGGTGAAAGCAGCACATGCGGCGATTGATATTAGCCAAGTAGAGCCAGCAAAAGAAATTGTTAAACGCTTTGCGACAGGCGCCATGTCGTTGGGTTCTATTTCAACAGAAGCGCATGCAACATTAGCCATTGCCATGAACCGCATCGGTGGTAAATCCAACACGGGTGAAGGCGGTGAAGATGCCAAACGCTTCATTGCCTTAGCCAAAGATACCACCATGGCAGATGTTATTGGCAAACACCTGATTGAGAGCGATATACCGCTAAAAGCGGGCGATTCTATGCGCTCGCGTATTAAACAAGTGGCATCTGGCCGCTTTGGGGTAACGGCAGAATACTTAGCCTCAGCCGATCAAATACAAATTAAAATGGCACAAGGTGCAAAACCTGGTGAAGGCGGACAATTGCCAGGCCACAAGGTGAGTGAATATATTGCAAAATTGCGATTTAGTGTACCAGGCGTGGGCTTAATTTCACCGCCACCGCACCACGATATTTACTCAATTGAAGACTTAGCCCAACTCATCCATGACTTAAAAAATGCCAACCCTAAAGCTTCGATTTCAACCAAGTTAGTTTCTGAAACTGGTGTGGGCACTGTGGCGGCGGGTGTGGCAAAAGCCAAATCTGATCATATTGTAATTGCTGGCCACGATGGTGGCACTGGTGCATCGCCAATTTCTTCAGTCAAGCACGCTGGTACACCGTGGGAACTGGGCTTAGCAGAAACGCAGCAAACCTTGGTATTGAATCAGTTGCGTGGCCGAGTCGTCGTGCAAGTGGATGGACAAATTAAAACAGGCCGTGATGTATTGATTGGTGCGCTACTTGGTGCCGATGAGTTTGGCTTTGCGACTGCGCCGCTAGTGGTAGAAGGCTGCATTATGATGCGTAAATGCCACCTAAATACTTGCCCGGTGGGTGTGGCAACGCAAGACCCAGAGTTGCGCAAAAAATTTACTGGCCAGCCAGAGCATGTGGTGAACTTCTTCTTTTTTATTGCAGAAGAAGTGCGCGAGCTGATGGCCAGTATCGGCATCGCTAAGTTTGAAGATTTAATTGGTCGTAGCGATTTGCTTGAAATGCAAGCAGGTATTGATCACTGGAAAATCCATGGTTTGGATTTCAGTAAAATTTTCCATCAAGTGGATATGCCAGCTACAGTGTCACGCAAAAATAACGATGTGCAAGACCATAACTTGGTAAACGCACTCGATAACAAATTGATTGAACTTGCCATGCCTGCTTTAGAGACTGGTCAAAAAGTGACGATTGATTTGCCAATTACCAACACTAATCGTACAGTTGGTACCATGCTGTCAAATCAAATTGCCGTGCGCTATGGCAGTACTGGCTTGGCCGACGATAGCATCCATGTCAATTTTTCTGGTACTTCCGGCCAAAGTTTTGCCGCATTTTTAGCTAAAGGCATTACCTTTGAGTTAACTGGTGAAGGCAACGATTATGTGGGTAAAGGCTTGTGTGGCGGACGTGTGGTGATTAAGCGCCCTGCTACATTTAAAGGCGCAGCGCACGAAAATATTATTTTGGGCAATACCGTGATGTATGGGGCGACTACGGGCGAAGCTTATTTTAACGGCGTTGCGGGCGAGCGCTTCTGTGTGCGTAATTCTGGGGCATCCGCTGTGGTAGAAGGCGTTGGCAACCATGGCTGCGAATACATGACAGGTGGCACGGTGGTTGTTTTGGGTCTAACTGGCCAAAACTTTGCTGCTGGCATGAGTGGTGGCGTGGCCTATGTCTATGACGAAGACGGCCTATTTGCCAAGCGCTGCAATATGAGCATGGTAGCACTTGAGAAAGTCGAAGTGGCCGAGGCCGACATTGGCAAAATTTTACATTTAAACCAAGCAGACGAAGTGACGTTAAAAAACTTAATTGAAAAGCACGCCAAGTACACGGGCAGTGAGCGCGCCAAAGTTATGTTGGCAGATTGGGCAAATCACAGAACGAAATTCGTAAAAGTGATGCCAAATGAGTATAAACGTGCCTTGACTGAAATGGCAATAGTGGCTAATAAAGTAGCAGCATAAAAATTAAAGGTATTAAGTATGGGTAAAGTCACAGGATTTATGGAATTTGAGCGTTTGGCTGAGGCTAACTTGCCAGTGCCAGACCGTATTAAAAATTACAAAGAATTCGTATTGCATTTAACCGACGACCAAGCCAAACAGCAGGGTGCGCGCTGTATGGATTGCGGTATTCCGTTTTGCACTACAGGTTGCCCTGTCAATAACATTATCCCCGATTTTAATGATTTGGTTTACCAGCAAGATTGGCACAACGCGATTGATGTATTGCATTCTACCAATAACTTTCCTGAGTTTACTGGTCGTATTTGTCCTGCGCCGTGCGAGGCAGCGTGTACGCTGAATATCAATAACGATGCGGTGGGTATTAAGTCAATAGAGCATGCGATTATTGATAAAGCGTGGGAGAACGATTGGGTAACACCACAAATTAACCCCAATAAAACAGGTAAAAAAATTGCCGTTATTGGCAGTGGACCTGCAGGGTTAGCTACGGCGCAACAACTGGCGCGTGCTGGGCATAACGTGGCCGTATTAGAAAAAAACAGCCGCATTGGTGGTTTATTGCGTTATGGCATTCCAGATTTTAAAATGGAAAAGTTTCATATTGATCGCCGTATGGCGCAGATGGAAGCAGAAGGTGTGAGCTTTCATGTCAATAAAAACGTGGGTGGTGATGGTTTAAACGCTGTTAAAGCCAGTGATGTACTTAAAGAATATGATGCAGTGGTATTGGCAGGCGGCGCAGAATGGCCGCGTGATTTACCTGTGCCTGGTCGCGAGCTAGATGGCGTGATGTACGCCATGGATTTTTTACCTGCGCAAAATAAAGTGGTGGCGGGCGACACAGTGGCCGATCAGGTAAAAGCCACTAATAAACATGTGGTGGTGATTGGCGGCGGCGATACTGGCTCTGATTGTGTCGGAACGTCAAATCGCCATGGCGCGCTCAGCATCACCCAATTTGAGCTCATGCCGCAACCGCCAGTGAAAGAGAATAAAGAACTGGTGTGGCCAAACTGGCCGCTAAAAATGCGCACATCTAGTAGCCACGAAGAAGGTGCTAATCGCGATTGGTCGATTACCACTAAATATTTAAAAGGTGAAAACGGTAAAGTTACCGAACTTGTTGGTGCCAAAGTAGAGTGGAAAGACGGAAAAATGCAAGAAGTACCAGGTTCCGAATTCACTATTAAGGCAGATTTAGTATTATTGGCCATGGGTTTCTTGTCACCCGTGCAAGCGGTGTTAGAAGCTTTTGGGGTAGAAAAAGACACACGTGGTAACGCAAAAGCCGCGACAGAAGGGCTTGCTAGTTATAAAACGAATATTGACAAAGTATTTGCCGCAGGTGATATGCGCCGTGGACAATCTTTGGTAGTGTGGGCGATTCGCGAAGGTCGCCAGGCGGCGCGGGCTGTAGATGAGTACCTAATGGGCTCATCAACTTTACCTCGTTAAAGCTTCGTTAATGACACAACTTAAAAATGACACCTTTTTGCGTGCCTTAAACCGCGAGGCAACCCCTTATACTCCCGTATGGATGATGCGCCAAGCGGGGCGTTATTTGCCAGAGTATCGCGAAAGCCGCAAAACCGCAGGCAGCTTTTTAGACCTATGCAAAAACCCCAATTTTGCCACCGAAGTCACCATGCAACCATTGGATCGTTATCCGCTGTTGGATGCGTCCATTTTATTTTCAGACATTCTCACCTTGCCCGATGCGATGGGCTTGGGCTTATATTTTACCGAAGGCGAAGGCCCAAAGTTTGAGCGCACTTTGCGCGAAGAAGCTGAGATTAAGGCTTTGCATGTGCCCGATATGGCCAAGCTACAGTATGTATTTGATGCAGTTGCGCAAATTCGCAAAACTATCAATGGTCGTGTACCGCTGATTGGCTTTAGTGGTAGCCCATGGACGCTAGCCACTTATATGGTGGAAGGCAAAGGCGGCACTGACTTTTTAAACACCAAAAAAATGGCCTATGCGCGGCCAGATTTGCTGCACCATATTTTAGAAGTAAATGCACAAACAACCATTCAATATTTAAACGCGCAAATTGCGGCAGGTGCACAAGCGGTGATGATTTTTGACTCGTGGGGCGGTGCGCTTTCACACAATGCCTATATTGAATTTTCGCTCAATTACATGCAAAAAATAGTGGCAGGTTTAACTAAAACCAATGAAGGTAAAAAAGTGCCGAGCATTGTGTTTACTAAAGGTGGTGCGCTGTGGTTAGAGGCGCAAGCTAGCATTGGCGCAGATGCGCTTGGGTTGGATTGGGCGGTGGATATTGGGCAAGCCAGAAAAAGAGTAGGTAATCAAGTAGCGTTACAAGGCAATTTAGATCCAGCCATTTTGCTTAGTACGCCCGAAGCGATTGAAAAAGAAGTCGTTTCCATACTAGCAAGTTATGGCCAAGGCGCTGGCCATGTGTTTAATTTAGGCCATGGCATTACGCAATGGACACCGCCAGAGAACGCCGCTGCAATGTTAGAAGCTGTCAGAAAACATAGCCAGCAGTATCATCAATAAACAGCTATAAATGCATTAAGCAAAGACCGTAAAGGTCTTGTCCGTAGAATATATGAACTAAAGTTCATTATTCGTACGCCAAAATGCTGCTCTGCAAGCCAATATCCATAAGGCTTACAGAGCATGCAAATTTAGATAATAAAAAAGCCCGCGACAGCGGGCTTTTTGCATTCTAAATCCAATTACAACATCCTGTCTAAAGTTTCATCTTTGTCTATAAACTTGTGCTTTAGCGCGCCCAAAATATGTAACACCAGCACCAGCAAAATTAGCAAGCCGACAATTTCGTGCACTTCTTTAAAGGCCTCGCGCAATGGTGTGTTATCTAGGCCGCCAATAAACTCTAGCCCAAACCATTTAATGCCGTATTTGCTGGCCACCGCCATAATAACGCCGCTAAGTGGCAACGCAATCATTAGCACATACAATAAACGGTGCACACGGCTGGCCAATTTGCTCTCCCATGCTTTATAAGAAGCTAACATGGCGGGCGCTTTGTGGGTGATGCGCCAAAAAATTCTGAATAAAATCAGCGCAAAAATAGTCACGCCAATCGATTTATGTAGATTGAAATAAAACGTACGCGGGCTGACCTCTTCGGCCAATTGCCAAGTGTAAATACCCCAATCGAATAAATCATAAGCTATTTGTTTGGGCGCTTCTTTAGGCAAATCGTGCATATACCAGCCCAATGCGAACATGCCAAAAATGGCGATGGCAATCAACCAATGCAAAATTTTGGCGGTTTTTGTATAGCGCGTAGTGGCGTAATCCATAATAATCCTTTAATAAATAAGTGCTTGTGTGACAAGCATCACAGCGCATAATAGCGATTTAGCATTATTGTAATAGTAACTTCACTGGCCGGTATAGACAAGGAAACAGAATGAGAATTTTACTGAATATTTTTACGTTTAGCATGTTGATATTGGCTTCTTGTGCTGCCAATCAGCCTGCCGCACAAGCGGCAGCTAAAACTGGCTTTGCACTACAAGATTTAGGTAACGGCATTTATGTGCACCAAGGCGAACATTTAGATATTGATGAAGGTTACCAAGGTGATATTTGCAACATTAGCTTTGTGGTGGGTGAAAAAGGCGTGGCGGTGATAGACACTGGCGGCAGCCTAAAAGTAGGCCAACAATTACGTGCCGAGATTAAAAAAATCACCGATAAACCGATTCTATATGTGATTAATACACATGTGCACCCAGACCATATCTTTGGCAACGCTGCGTTTACTGAGGACAAGGCTAAATTTATTGGTCATGACAAGCTAGAGCAAGCCATGTTTACGCGTAAAGATGGTTACGATAAACTGAACAAACGCTTTTTGGGTACAGAAGCCAAAGGTACCGATATTGTGGCGCCAACAGTGACGGTGAAATCTGTAGAAACACTGGACTTGGGCGGTAGAGAGTTAAAAGTAACGGCGCACCCCAATGCGCACACTAATACTGATATCACCGTGCAAGACAGCAAAACGCAGACGCTATTTACGGGTGATTTTGTTTTTATTGAGCGTACGCCAGTGATTGAGGGGGATATTAAAGGCTTGATAGCCGAGCTAGAAACGCTAAAAACGCTGCCATTTAACATATTGGTGCCAGGCCATGGCCCTGTGCAAAAAAATAATGTAGATGGCGTGAGAGCCATCGATAACGCGCAAAATTATTTTAAGGTGTTATTGGCAGATATTCGCGCCAGCATTAAAAAAGGTGACAGCATGGAAAGCGCGATGAATACGGCAGCGGCCAGCGAAAAAAGCAAATGGTTGTTGTTTGAAATTGCCAATCGGCGTAATGTGAATAATATATTCCCCGCTTTAGAGTGGGAATAACAAGTTAGTCTAAAAATGTATTTTTTAAGACCAACTTAACATCGAAAAAATGCCCTACAGACCAATATCCATGCGGTCTGCAGGGCATTTCTTTTTAAGAATTAAAGGTCAGCTTTTCTTCAAGTAAACTTATTTATTATTCAGGCCATCAAGGCTGTAAGCAGTTTGTGGATACAAGCTTAACAGCCACATACCGCCCGCAATGCCTAAATATAAAAAGAACATATCTGGAATGACGCGGCCAAGCACAACGGCGGTAAAAAGCGCTAAGCCCATTAAAACTCTGGCAACTAGTTTGGTTTTATAGCCCACCAGTAAGGCAAGACTACCGACTAATTGCACTAAAATTAATAAAGGCGCAAAAATACTAGGTAAGCCAAATTGACCTAAAGTCATTTGATATTGCAAATAACCATTTGGATTGTTAGTAATCTCGGCCAGTTTTAAAACCACTAAACCTAAAAAAACCAGTGCCAACATAATGCGCGCTGCTGCTGCTGTATGATACTTTTGCATGTGTAAACCTTTAAAAATTTAACCCGTGAATAAAAAACAAGCACAATAAACCAGCATAATGCCTGTTAGCTTAAGCCTCTGCAAGTACAAATCATGGATAAGAGCAGTTCAAATTGAGTGATAAGTTTAATATTCAAGTGGTGACGTGGGCAAGCCATCAGACGCAGTTGCGCGCAGTGCGTACGCCTGTATTTATAGTGGAACAAGCAGTGACGCCAGAATTTGAGTGGGATGACATTGACGCAACGGCGGTACATTTGCTGGCAACGCTAGATGACTTAAATTTAGAAACTCAGCCCATAGCTTGCTTGCGTATTATCGATTATCACAAAATTGGCCGCATGGCAGTGCTAAAACAGTATCGAGGGCATGGCCTGGGAGCCGCTCTGCTATTGGCTGCGGTGGCCATATGCAAAACACATGGCGCAAAGCAAATCACATTATCGGCACAAACGCATGCCATTGCGTTTTATGAAAAAGCCGGGTTTATGCAAGTAAGTGGCGTATATTGCGATGTAGATATTCCGCATGTAGATATGCTGTTGCAAATATAACTTGGTTTTTAATACAGAAAATTGAAACTGCAACAGCGTTTTTGGTAAAATAATACATTACTTTAAATCATTATTTTTTAACGCATTATTTTTAACCCACACAAAGAGAGCATTATGTCAAAAATCATTTTTAAAGCCGGCGAAGCCACGCTATACACGGAAGGCAAAGACGTGACTGCAGCCATGCCAGAAATTTTAATCGGTGCTGTAGATGGCCCAGTCGGCCAGGCATTTGCCAATTTAATGGCACAAAGCAAAGGCCACACTGCCATGTTTGCAGTGCGCGACATCAACCAATTGGTGCGCCCTGCCTGCATGATGGTGCCAAAAGTGACGCTAAAAGGCAGCACTGATGTCGGTTTGTTTGGTGGCGTGGTGCAAGCAGGCGTAGCCGATGGCATTTTAGATGCGGTAATCGAAGGTATTATTCCAAAAGACCAAGTGAATGATTTGTGTATTATTGCCTTGCTATGGATAGACCCAGGCTGTATTGACCTAGAAAAAGCCGGCACCTTAGACAAAGCAGATATGTATAAAAATAACTATGATGCGATTAAATTGGCGTTAAAACGCGCATTAAATGACGAGCCTAGCATTGAAGAACTGATTGCTAATCGTCACAAAATTAAACACTGCATGTGGGAAGATAGTTGGGATCAGAAATAAACATCAAAAGTAAGTAAAAATATAACTGCTTAAGAACTAGCTGATTGAGTGATTGACAAAGCTAGTAGGTGTTTTAATATATTAGTAATTAATTGAATTTTGTAGCTTTGGGAGGCAATATGGCAGAACGCAATGTGTGTATGGAGGCTTTTGAGCGGCTGTGTGCAGATGTGAATACCGATAAGAAATCTGCCATCGATCAGCAAGATTACTGGTTATTTGAGCTGGGTTTTAGGTCGGCGATTGAGGAGTTGCTCAATATTGCCGATGCGGGCGAGCAAGCACGTAAGTTTGTTTCGCCACGCTTTCAAATGCTGGCCGATAAGATTTTGCAATCGCGCTTGCACTAGGTTATTTTGGTAAATTGCCGCACAAAAAAGCAGCTTAAGCTGCTTTTTTGCTTTTTAATGCGAGCAAAATTTTACGCACTGGCGTGGGAATCGCTGCTTCAATTGCCTCGTCAATGTCTAACCATAAACTGTTTGGTGCATTTTCTTGTTTGCCAGTTTGAATGAGTACAGGCTGAATGTGCAACTTAAAATGGGTAAAGGTGTGGGTAAATTTAGCTAGCAACTGTGTTTTTTCTTGGCCGCTATTTGCTAGCGTGACAGTCTCAGGAAAGCTCCATAAGCCGCCCCAAACGCCAGTATTGGCGCGCTTCTCCAGCATGATGTCGTTAGCATTTTTATAGACTAACAAATAAACACTGCGCTCAGGAATCGTTTTTCGTGGTTTGGGCGTCGGTAAGTTTTTTACAGTATTATTTGCTAGTGCTACACAGCAAGTATTGACGGGGCAGGCAGGGCAGTTTGGTTTTGTACGCGTACACAATGTGGCGCCTAAATCCATTAAGCCTTGGGTGTAAGCAATCGCGCTTGCTGTTGGATTTAAGCCATTCGGGTTTTCACGCGCTGCAATTTGCCACATTGCGGCCTCTACTTTTGGTAGGCTGGGCCAGCCCGAAATATTAAAATACCGCGCAAAAACACGTTTTACATTACCGTCTAATATGGGTTGTGGTTGATTAAGGGCAAAAGTAGATATAGCGGCGGCAGTAGAACGGCCAATACCAGGCAGGCTTAAAATATCGTCAAAATCAGTGGGAAAAACACCAGCAAAATCATCCATAATTTTTTGTGCAGCAGCGTGCAAATTACGCGCGCGGCTGTAATAACCTAAGCCACTCCAATGTTGCAATACTTCATCTTGCGTGGCGCCAGCAAGCGCATGGATATTGGGGAAGCAACGCATGAATTTGGCATAATATCCAATCACCGCTGCCACTTGCGTTTGCTGCAGCATGATCTCTGATACCCAAATAGCATAAGGGTCGCTAGTGTTTTGCCAAGGCAAATGGTGGCGGCCATGCTGTTTTTGCCAAGCGATAATGGCATTGGCAAAATTAGGCATATTTAAAACTTAAGCAGGTCTTTCAGTTTCTTCTCAGCTTTTTCTTCTACTGATTTAGGTTTTTCTGCAGGTGCGGCTTCACCTTCTAATGGCGCAGCTGGCGCGGCATCAGCACCTTTTTTCTTTTTGCCTAGCAAATCTTTAAGCGCATCTACTTTGTTATCGCCACTCAATAGTTCTTTAGCCGCCGCACCTTTTTCGCCGCCTACTTTGTCCAATAGTTTAGATTGCGCCAGCGCACCGCCGATGGCAGCAAAATCCATGCCGTATTTAGGGTTAGCAAAAGTACCGGTAATTTTTACTGGTATCGCAATGCCGCTTAATTCGTCTAAATCTGCACCGCCTTGGCCTTTAAGCGATTTCACCACCGTCGGTTTGGCTAGGTAATTAATGGTTTCGTTGCCAATATCAATATCGCCACGGCTATCGCCTTTGGCTAGGCGCAACACAGGCGCTTTCATGGCCAAGTCTTCGTTATGCGCCACGCCATTTTTAATGTCAAAAGTGGCGGTCAGCTCACTAAAATCCGTTTTTTTGCTTTTGTCGCCACTTGCGTCTTTTTTGCCAAGAATGTTCACTTTGCTTTTAAGGTCGCGAATGCTACCCGCAATATCCACGCCCTTAATGGCGCCATCGGTCAAATTAAGTGCGGCATTACCAGCCAAACCTTTTTTAAGCGCGCTCACTGTGTTGCCAGCGGTAATCACGTCAATGTTCACTGTGCCTGTACCACTTAGCATGTCATTTTTAATGGCATCTACCATGAGTGGCCCAACCGAGACACCCTTCATATTTTGTTTAAATGCAATACTGGGCGTGGCGCGCGCGTCCACTTTTAGCGTACCGCTCATGCTGCCACCATATAAGTTGGCGGCAAATGGTGACAGCGTGGCTATACCATCGCCCACTTTTAGGCCAAGGTTGACGTTCTCGGTTTTAACATTGGCGAGTTTAAGCCAGCCAATTTTGGCCTCGCCAGTGGCGTTCAACTTTTTTAGCGCGGTCAAATCTATCGGCGTGTCGCCACTGCTTTTGGCTTTTGGGTCGCCTTTGGCAATGTAGCGGTCGGCATCTAGGCGGTCGATTTTAATGTCAAAATTATAAGTAGGGTTGTTAAATTGGCTAATAGCTAAATTGGCGTTAATTTGGCTGTCATCTACCTTTGCGATTAAAGGATTTAAGCTTAGTTTTTGGCCATCGGCTTTTAGCCCAGCTTTTAAACCGCTAATTTGGTATTTGTCGTATTTAAGGCTGCCAATACGCAAATTACCATCGACCAATAAAGTTTTTAAGCCGCTTAATCCACTTGAGTTGTCATTCGAGGCCTTATTAGCATCGCCAGAATCTGCATATTTATTGGCGTCCAAGGTATCGATATCAATGTCGAATAAAAACTTAGGTTTACTAAATTGGGTAATACCAAAGCTACCTTTAATTTGGCTGTCGTCCACTTTGGCACTTAGCGGGTTTAAATTGAGTTTTTCGCCATCGGCTTTTAGCTGAATATTCACATTACTGGCCTTGGTTTTGCCATATTTCAAGCTACCCACGCGAATGCTACCGTCTGCATTTAAGGCTTTAAGCGCGCTTAAATCGAGCGGTTTGGCAGATGTTTCTTTTTGGGCTGCCGCAGATTTGGCGGGCGCAGCAGCTGCGTATTTATCTACATCCACTTGGTCAACATCAATATCAAACGTGTAAAGCGGTTTAGCAAAATTGCTAATGCCCAAATTGCCTTTAATTTGGCTGTCATCCACTTTTACATTTAAGCCACTCAAGGCCAGCTTTTCACCATCGGCTTTTATGGCGACGTTTAGGCCAGACACACGATATTTTTCATACAAAATACTGCCCACAGCCAACTTGCCATCAATTTTCATGTTTTTAAGGGCAGACAGCCCATTTGATTTTTCTTGGTCAGACTTATTAGTAGTGGCTTTAGCAGGCGCGCTAGAATTTGCCAACAGTTTATTCAAATCCAGTTTGTCGGCATTTAAGTTAAATTTAATATTAGATTGTTTAAAACCCGCTACATTAATATCCCCCGTAATTTTGCTGACGCCATCAATATTCAAGTTAAACTGGCTATTGGCCAGCTCATTTTTAATCTCGGTATGCGCGCCCAAATTAAAGCTGCCTTTCATGCCACCATTTGGCAAGCTGGGGTCTTTTATGTCTAAATTGCCTGCCAGTTTTGGCAGGTCGAATATTAGGTTTTCAATATTGCCGCTAAATGGGGAAGAGAACTTTCCGGTGACTGTACGTTTACCTTGCACAGCAGATAAATCACCGGTGATACCGCTGCTTTGCAAGGCTTTGGGCGAACCCTTCATGTCGGCTAGCACCATATTGACTTTAAAAATTTCACCCGCTTTGTCTTGGCTTAGGCTCACAGTCACTTTTTTGCTCGAAACTTCGTCTTTTAAAATGGTCAGTGCTGGTGCGTTTAAATCTATGCTTTGCTTGGCGCCATCAAACATGCCGCTGGCAACAAATTTTAAATCATCTACTAAAAATTCCATCAATTCTGGCTTGGCATCCACATCGCCACTGGCTTTAATATCCATGTCGGTGCCGTTTAGCATATCGCCCACAATGTGGCTATCTAAACCTTTTACCTTAAAATGCTTGGTTTCGGGGTTGACCAAAAAATTACCTTTAAGCTGAATATTGGCGGCGGTTTCAGGCTGATTAGCGGTTAGCGTAAAATCAGTTTCTAAATCCACTGGCTCGGCTAAGGCAATGTGGCCGGATTTCATGTTAAATTTGCTTACGTTATATTTGGCGCCTGTGCTTTCGTCACTGTATTTCACCTCAGAATTTGTGACGTTTACGCCATCGACATCAAACTTAAATTGCTCTGATTCTTCCTCATCTTTACTGATTAAATCGTCAAAGTTAAAGCTTCCATCTTTGCGTTTAACCACATTCGCTTTGGCGCCATCGACATAAATAGTATCAATAACTAGTTGTTTTTTCAGCAGCGGCAACACCGCCAGCGCTACTTTTACATTGTTTACTGAGGCAAAAACGGCGTCAGATTTGTGTTCAGAGAGGGAAAGCTTGCCGAGATCGGCACCAATTTTTGGCCAGTAACTTAGTTGAATGTCACCTTCGATATTCAGCGTACGCTCTTTTTTATCTTTGACCAGCTTGATGATGTCATCTTTGTAGTCGTTGGGGTTAAAGGTCATGGCAAAGTAGGCTGCGACTAATAGCATCAATAAAACAATGCCGCTGATGCCATAAAGTGCATATTTGATGAGTTTGGGCATGTGTGTTCTCGCTTTTGCTAGTGCATGATTATTCTTCTAATCATTTTAAGCTATTAAACATGGGATTTACAGATTTATAGATAGTTCACCAAAAATAGGCCAGCACAATGCTGCCAAAAATAATGCGATACCACGCAAAACCAGTAAAATCGTGGGTGGCCACGTATTTAATCAGCACTTTAATAACGATTAAAGCAGACAAAAATGCAGTCACAAAGCCTACTGTAAACATCGGAAAATCCGCCATATTCAGCATATGCCAGCTTTTTAGCACATCGTAACCCGTGGCGGCAAACATAATAGGAATCGCCAAAAAGAATGAGAACTCAGTCGCGGTTTGCCTTGTTAGGCCAAACACCATGCCGCCCAAAATGGTGGCGCCAGCACGCGATACGCCAGGCACTAGCGCTAATGATTGCGCCAAGCCTATTTGCAAAGCTTGCTTCTTAGTAATGGTTTCTATGGTTTGTGTATTAGAGTGGCTGGTAAATTTTTCGATAACCAAAATTGCAAAACCACCCACAATTAACGCAATGGCAACGCTAATGGGTGAAAACAAATATTGTTTGATGTAATCGTGAAACAGCAAGCCCAGCAATGCTGCTGGCATGAATGCAATGATTAAATTAATCACAAAACCTTGTGCAGAGGCATCGTTTCTAATGTGAGCAACGGTGTTGATAAGGCGATTTCTAAACTCAAAACACACCGCTAAAATAGCGCCTAATTGAATGATAATTTCAAAAACTTTGCCCTTATCATCATTAAAGTTAAGCAAATCGCCGACAATAATTAAATGCCCAGTGCTGCTAATAGGCAAAAATTCGGTGGCACCTTCTACAATGCCTAAAATAAAGGCTTTAAACAATAATATGATATCCATGTGCATATTTTATCAGGTTTAGCCAATAAAAAAGGACGCCTTAGCGCCCTTTATTATGTGCAATAAAACTTACTTCAACATGCCCAACACGGTAGAAAGTAAATTGCCAGAGTCTTGCTCAACCGCACCATTTGGTGTCATTTTATCAACCACAGTTGGCAAATGCTCAGCAATTTGCGCGCTCAAAGTTGCAGGGTCAATGCCAAATTTAGCTGCCATTTCGGCAATGGCGCCGCTGCCTAAAACGCTAGAGATTTGATCGGCAGAAACAGGTAAATTTTCGCCTTTACCCACCCAAGAAGCTGCTTGTTCTGCAAGGCCACCTGCTTTAAATTTGTCTAACACTCCACCAATGCCACCGTTTTGGTTAAACATATCTAAAGCAATTTGTGCCATACCACCTTGGCTGCCACCCATTACCTTACCTAAAACTGCACCTGCTACGCTATCTAATAAACCCATTTTATTTCCTTTTTCTTCTGTAAAAATTAATGTGCAAGAATAACTTAAAAACGCTCGTTATTGCGCAAATAACGCCACTGCCCTGGTGGGAGTTTACCTAAATTTACACTTCCTATACGCACGCGCTTTAAACCAACTACAAATAAGCCGACCATTTCGCACATGCGGCGAATTTGACGCTTTTTGCCTTCGCGTAACACAAACCGCAGTTGGTCTTCATTTTGCCAACTGACTTTGGCGGGTTTGAGTTTTTCACCATCTAAACTAAGGCCATGATTTAAGCGTTGCAAATCTGCGTCAGACAATGTGCCTTCTACTCGCACCAAATATTCTTTTTCTACACTCGAATCTTCACCAATTAAGTGGCGTGCGATACGACCATCTTGGGTGAGTACCAATAGGCCTGTAGAGTCAATATCTAAGCGGCCTGCAGGGGCAAGGCCATGCAAAAATCCACGTTGAAAATCTTTTTGATCATACAAATCAGGATCGTCCAGCCACTCATTATCTGGATGTACCAACACAATTGCAGGCTCATAACCATCTTCTGCCTGCCCGCTGACATAGCCTACAGGTTTATGCAGCAAGATCGTCACTTGCTCAGCTTGCTGCTCGTAGGCGTAACCGCTAATGATAATCTCTGCATCTGGCTTAATACGCGTGCCTAACGTTTCCATAATTACGCCATCTACTTTAACCCAGCCATTAACAATCCACTCATCCGCCTCGCGGCGCGAGCAAATACCACGCTCTGCCATCACTTTAGAAAGACGCGGTGATTCCACATTCACCGGCGATGATTTATAAGCCGCCTTGGCTGCTGCGCCGTATTGTGGCTGGCTTGTGCCATCATAACCATCGCGTGCTTTGCCACCGCGGCGCGGCGCTTGGCGATATTGCGGCTCGTTTTTATCTGGGCGCGGTGTGGCGCGTGTATCTATGCCTGCAGGCTTGTGTTGCTTAGGTTCTGATTGTTTAAACTCGCTAGGTTTATGTTGACTAGTAATTGATTCACTTGCAGATTCCGCCCTTAAATTAGTTCTAAGCGGTCTTTCCTTTTCAGAGTTTTCGGCTGCAATATTTTGTGCAAAAGGCTCACCATGCGCTTTACCATCAAAGCGATGATTGCGCTGGCGTGCACTATCGGGCTTGGCTATGCTGCTTGGTTTATTTTCAGATCTAGTATCCTCACCCTGCCCGTCATTACCACGAACGCGGAAATCCATTTTTGGCGGTGCAACAGTGCGGTCGCGCTTATTAGGGTCAGCGCGACGTACAGGCGATTTAGCTAAATTAACGTTGTCGCTCGGTTTATCTTTGTGAATTTTAAGGGTTGCCATAATGGCTCAAAAAGTTAGCGATTAAACTAAACTTTCTGATAAACCTCGCTGCCTTTTTTCACAAACTCAATGGCTTTTTCTTGCATACCTTTTTGTAGTGCTTCTTCGCCGCTCACCCCTAATTTATCAGCGTAGTCACGTACATCTTGCGATATTTTCATGCTGCAAAAATGTGGGCCACACATTGAGCAGAAATGCGCTTGTTTTGCACCTTCTTGCGGCAATGTTTCGTCGTGGAATTCCTTGGCTTTTTCAGGGTCAAGCCCCAGATTAAATTGGTCTTCCCAACGGAACTCGAAGCGCGCTTTTGATAGCGCATTGTCGCGGATTTGTGCGCCCGGATGGCCTTTGGCTAAATCTGCCGCATGTGCTGCGATTTTGTAGGTGATGATGCCAACGCGCACATCTTCTTTATCTGGTAAGCCTAAATGCTCTTTCGGTGTGACGTAACAAAGCATGGCACAGCCATACCAACCTATCATCGCTGCGCCGATGCCAGAAGTGATGTGGTCATAACCCGGTGCGATGTCGGTGGTGAGTGGGCCGAGTGTGTAAAACGGCGCCTCGCCGCAATGTTCTAGTTGCAGCTCCATGTTTTCTTTAATCAAATGCATCGGTACATGGCCAGGACCTTCTATCATGCATTGCACGTCATGCTTCCAAGCGATTTGGGTGAGTTCGCCCAGCGTTTTTAATTCAGCAAATTGCGCTTCATCGTTGGCGTCGTAGATTGAACCTGGGCGTAAGCCATCGCCCAAACTGAATGAAACGTCGTAGGCCTTCATGATTTCGCAGATGTCTTCAAAGTGTTCGTACAAGAATGATTCTTTATGATGTGCTAGACACCATTTCGCCATAATCGATCCACCGCGCGACACAATACCTGTCATGCGTTTTGCCGTCATTGGAATGTAGGCTAAACGGACTCCGGCATGGATGGTGAAGTAATCCACGCCCTGCTCAGCTTGCTCAATCAATGTATCGCGGAAAATTTCCCAAGTTAAATCCTCGGCTTTGCCGTTCACTTTTTCTAGTGCTTGGTAGATTGGCACAGTACCAATTGGCACTGGCGAATTGCGGATAATCCATTCGCGTGTTTCGTGAATGTTTTTACCTGTGGATAAATCCATCACCGTATCGCCGCCCCAGCGGGTGCCCCACACCATTTTCTCTACTTCTTCGGTAATGCTAGAGCCCAGCGCGGAGTTACCAATGTTGGCGTTAATTTTTACCAAAAAGTTACGACCAATAATCATTGGCTCAATTTCTGGGTGGTTAATATTCAGTGGAATAATCGCACGGCCAAGTGCCACTTCACTGCGCACAAATTCTGGTGTAATGGTTTTAGGAATACTCGCACCAAAATCGTGGCCAGCATGTTGTTTTTGCAGCATTTCAGACATGTCCTCGCGGCGTTGATTCTCGCGAATCGCAATGTATTCCATCTCTGGCGTAATCATGCCTTGACGTGCGTAATGCATTTGCGAAACATTTTTGCCCGCTTTGGCGCGTAGCGGTTTGCGATGCAAGTTAAAACGCATTTCTGCCAGCGCTGGGTCAGTTAATCTTTGATGACCAAACTCAGAGCTCGGACCATCTAATTGTTCAGTGTCGCCACGAGCCAATATCCATGCGGCTCGCAGGGCAGGCAATCCGTTACGTATATCAATCTTCACATTCGGGTCGGTATAAGGGCCGCTAGTGTCGTACACCACCACCGGCGGATTTTTCTCGGCGCCAAATTGCGACGGCGTATCGCTTAGAGAAATTTCACGAAACGGCACTTGAATATCTGGCGTGCTGCCTTGCACATATACCTTTTTAGAGTTGGCAAACGGGATTAGCGTTGCGGGGTCAATTTCGGCAGTATCGCCAACAAATTTTGGTAGATTTTTTGATAAGTTTTTATCGATGGCATTCATTTGGTGTTCCTATATTAAAATCATAAGAAACCTGCGCTAAAATTACCACAGAAAGTAGTAATGCACTGCAAGCTTTACTTAATGTATGTTTAGTAGGAGAGCATGAGAAGAGCTGCTTTCCTACGGCGGCATTACCCGCATCAGGTTCAAAGGGTGATTCTCACTGGTTTATTTAATAAAAAAATCAAATAAACCAGACCCCTAGCAATGCATGAAATGTACGCGAAAACACCTAAAAAAGCAAGAAAAGTCTATAAATCTACTTAAGTAAATCAAAGCAAAAATTAGGTATTTGTAATGAAAAAGTGGTATAAATACATTAATTCTTTAGATAACTAAATTCAGGTTACATTATGATTCTTATTGCAATTTACTACGCACTGGCAATTGCTGTGCTCACACTACATTTTACTGGCCATTTAGAACGCTGGAATATGGAGTGGATGGTATTTGTGTTTGCGCTCACGGTGTTTCCCGCAGTGTTATACCTCTAAATTTTAAGTCTATTCACTTTAATAAAATGGCGCTTTTGGCGCCATTTTTGTTTTCAGCACACAAATATCAAATTCACCGCTTGACAAATCTACTTAACATTGTTAATTTAACACCGTTAAGTAATTAATACTATGCCACCCAAACCAAAAACCGAGCTTGAACGTCAGCAATTACGCACACTCATCATTGATGCAGCACGCGAGCTATTTATATCGCGCGGCGTAGATGCAGTAACAATGCGCGAAATCGCCAAACGCATCGGCTATTCTGCCACCAGCATTTACTTGCACTTTGCCGATAAAGAGGCGCTGTTACGCGCCATCTGCGATACCGATTTTTTAGCATTAGCCACCAGTTTAAAAAGTATTTTGCAAACACAAAACCCAGTTGAGCGTATGCATGCCATGGGTCGTGGCTATGCAGCATTTGCGCTGACCCACCCTAACCATTACCGCATGATGTTTATGACTGAGCGAACGCCTTGTGACCCTGCAGAGTCTAGCTTGCAACAGAATAATGCTGAGCAAGACGCTTATTTTCAGCTAAAAAGTGTAGTCAATGATGTGCATGCAGCCGGCTATTTTAGAGTCGATTTGCATGATGCTGACTTAATTGCTCAAACCATTTGGGCCGGCATGCATGGTGTGTGCTCGCTGCAAATTAATATGTCAGAAGATAAGTGGATTGAATGGAGCAATATTTCTGACAGGCTACAGTTGATGCAAGAAGTGATGATGCGTGGACTTTTAAGAGAAAAAATATGAATAAGTTAATCATTGTAGGTGGGCTATCTTTATTTGGATTTTTATTATTAACGGGCTGCGAAAAGCCTACACAACCGCCACCGGCGCCTCGCCCAGCGTTAGTGATAGAAGTAGGTAAAACCGCATCAAACAGCGCTACGGTATTGGTGGGAGAGGTGAAATCGCGTTATGAATCGAATCAAGGTTTTCGTATTGCTGGCAAAATTATCGAGCGCACAGTAGATGTAGGGGCAGTGGTGAAAAAAGGCCAAGTATTGGCGCGCTTAGATGCAGCAGATACCAATTTAGGCGCTAGCGCCGCCTATGCTGATGTGCGGGTGGCAGAGGCCAATCGTGCTTTGGCAAAATCTGATGTAGAACGCCAACGCCAATTGGTGAATAAAAAATTTATCTCGCAATCGGCGCTAGATCGATACGAAGCTGAGTTAAAAACCGCTGACGCGCGGGTCAATCAAGCCAAAGCGCAGGCGGCAGTTTCGGGTAATCAATCGCGCTACGCTATGCTGGTGGCTGATAGGGCTGGCGTGGTGACGCAAATTCGAGCTGAGCCTGGCCAAGTGGTGGAGGCGGGCGAGATGATTGCGCAGGTGGTGGATACCGAGCAGATTGAAGTGCTGGTGGCTGTACCAGAATCGCGTGTGGCAAAAATTAAAGTGGGCGATGTGGCGACGCTTAAGCTGTGGGCGGATAGAGAGAAAACATATAACGGAAAAATACGTGAAATTGCACCAGCAGCAAATTCCGCTACCCGCGCTTTCGATGTACGCGTGGCGTTTATCGACGCAGACGCCACAGTAAAATTAGGCATGACCGCAGGTGTGCGCTTAGAAGACGATGCGCCAGTCAGCATGATTGTGCCATCTGGTGCACTCACACAAATGGATGGCAAACCCAGTGTGTGGGTGATAGATAAAAATAATCTAGCAAGCCCACGCGAAGTAACTGCTGGGCAATATACCGAAGAAGGTGTGACCATCACCAGTGGTTTGCAAGCGGGTGAGTTGGTGGCAATAGCAGGGGTACATACACTGATTAAAGGCCAAAAAGTAGCGCCTAAACTAGAGGTGATGCAGTGAGTGACCACCTACAAAAAGCTGAGCAAGAAATAGGCGCACAACAAAATAGCGAAAAAGCACACTTTAATCTTTCTGAGTGGGCGTTAAAAAATCAAGTCTTGGTGCTGTACATCATGCTGATGGTTACCATTACTGGTTTTTTAGCTTACACCAAACTTGGACAATCAGAAGACCCGCCATTTACCTTTAAAGTGATGCTGGTACGCACTACTTGGCCTGGTGCCAGCGCTATTGAGGTGGAGCAGCAGATTACCGATAAGCTAGAGAAAAAAATTCAAGAAGTGCCGAATATTGATTACTCCAGCAGCTATTCGCGGCCAGGTGAATCGATGATTTTTATTGTGATTAAAGACGATACATTCTCGGAGGCCATTCCGGATATTTGGTATCAAGTGCGCAAAAAAGTGGGCGATATTCGGCATACGCTACCGCAAAATGTAGAAAGCCTCACATTTAACGACGAATTTAGTGACGTGTATGGCAGCATGTATGCGCTAACAGGCGATGGTTTTGACAATTTTGCATTAAAAAAACAAGCTGAAATCATCCGTGCTGAGCTACTTAAAACGCCCGATGTGGCGAAAGTAGACTTTTTTGGTGAGCAAAAACAGCGTATCTTTATTGAGCTTTCCAATGCCAAACTTTCAACGCTAGGTATTAACACGACGACTTTAGTGGGTATTCTGCAAGCGCAAAACGCGGTAGTGCGTGGAGGCACCTACGACTCGCCCACAGAGCGCATCCGTATTGATGTATCGGGCAGGTACAACCTATTGCAAGATTTACGCGAGTTGCGCTTACGTGCCAATAATCAAGATTTTAAACTGAGTGATGTCGCACGCGTTTACAGGGGTTATGAAGACCCGCCACGGGATACGGTGCGCTTTAATGGTAACGAGACGCTATTGCTGGGCGTGAGCATGAAGGAAGGCGGTGATGTGATTGCGTTGGGTGATGCGCTAGACGCCAAAATTACCAAAATTCAGCAAGCTTTGCCGGTGGGTTTAAGTTTTGAAACGGTGACATCTCAACCCAAAATAGTGGCTAACTCAGTCAACGATTTTGTGATGTCACTGGTAGAGGCGTTGGTGATTGTGCTTGGGGTGAGCTTACTGTCATTAGGTTGGCGCACGGGTATTGTGGTGGCCATTTCAATCCCAGTGGTACTGGCAGCGACTTTTTTAGTGATGAACTTTTTTGATATTGGCTTGCATAAAATCTCGCTAGGCGCACTGATATTGGCGCTGGGCTTGTTGGTGGATGACGCGATTATTGCAGTAGAGATGATGTCCTCTAAAATGGAGCAAGGCTGGGATCGCGTCAAAGCAGCCTCGTTTGCTTATAGCTCCACCGCTATGCCCATGTTGACAGGTACTTTAGTCACAGTAGCTGGCTTTTTACCAATTGCCACCGCAGCCAGTTCCACTGGCGAATATACACGCTCTATTTTTCAAGTATCGGCGATTGCGCTGATTATTTCGTGGTTTGCGGCAGTGATATTTGTGCCATATTTGGGCTACCATTTATTGCCCGATTACGCGCACAAGCCTAAGCCATCAAAATTGATGATTTGGCTGAAAGGCAAGCTGGGACTTGCTGATAAAGAGGACAGAGAAGATGAAGCCCACCATCACGATATTTACAATACTAAGTTTTATAATGCGTTTCGTCGTTTGGTTACCACTTGTGTGCGCTATCGTAAGACAGTAATTATCGTCACATTCGCCATGTTTGTGCTGTCGGTGATTGGCTTTGGCAAAGTGCAACAACAGTTTTTCCCAGACTCTACGCGCTTAGAAATAATGATCGATTTACGCATGACTGAGGGTGCGTCTTACCAAGCGACCAACTTGGAAGTGAAAAAGCTGGAAAATTGGCTAAACGCATGGCAAAAAAGTAACGATGGCATTGATAATTTTGTCGCTTATATTGGCACCGGTAGCCCACGTTATTACTTGCCGTTGGATATTCAGCTGGCGCACAGGGGATTTGCGCAATTTGTGGTGTTAAGCAAAAATTTAGATCAGCGCGAAGCTTTGCGTAGCGATTTACTCAACTTGTTTGAAAGTGATTTCCCCAGTTTGCGCGCTTCGGTATTACGGCTAGAAAACGGTCCGCCAGTCGGCTTTCCCGTACAGTTTAGGGTAGATGGCAGTGATGTTAAAAAAGTGAGAGAAATTGCCAATAATGTCGCAGATATAATGCGTACCAACGAAAATTTAACTAATGTGCAACTGAATTGGGAAGAGCCAAGCAAGGTGTTGAAGGTACAAATTGACCAAGAAAAAGCACGTTTACTAGGCGTTAGCTCGGTGGATATTGCCAATATGCTGAATGGCGCCATGAGCGAGCTGTATATCACCGAGTTTAGGCAAGGCAACGAACGCATTGATTTGGTGGTGCGTGGCGCCGAGGTGGAGCGTAAGCGCGTGTCGCGTTTACCTAACTTGATGATTAACACTGTCGCAGGCACCAGCGTGCCGCTATCGCAAATTGCTAATATCACCTCTGAGTTTGAAGAAGGCGTAATTTGGCGGCGTAATCGTGTGCCATCCATTATTGTACGCGCGCACTTGCGGGGCAATATACAAGCGCCTGTAGTGTCAGCACAAATTGAAGAAAAACTAACTGATATTAAACAAAACTTACCATTAGGAACCAGCATAGAAACAGGCGGCGCGGTGGAAGAATCCGCTAAAGGCGGTGCGTCAGTCGCCAAAGGTGCGCCGCTGTTTTTGGTGGTTGTACTAACGCTTTTAATTATTCAGCTAAAAAGCTTTTCACGCACGTTTTTGGTATTGTTAACCGCACCTTTGGGTTTAATCGGGGTCACAATCGGGTTGCTATTGTTTAACCAGCCATTTGGTTTTGTGGCCATGCTGGGTACGATTGCTTTGTCAGGCATGATTATGCGCAACTCAGTCATTTTGGTGGATCAAATTGACCAAGATAAAGCCAGTGGTTTAGCGCCTTGGCAGGCAGTGGTGGAATCAACCATTAGAAGGTTTAGACCGATTGTACTGACAGCAGCAGCAGCGATTTTAGCCATGATACCGCTTACCCGCAGCGTGTTTTTTGGCCCGATGGCGGTAGCTATTATGGGCGGTTTAGCAGTGGCTACTGTGCTGACTGTACTGTTTTTGCCAGCCCTATATGCAGCGTGGTTTAAGGTAAAAATGCCAGAGGCGGCAGGCACTTAAGTTATAATAAACTTATATAATTGGAAGCAAACAAATGACTGAAGCAACACAAAATGACACCGCGCGTTTTAATATGCCAAGCGCCATCGCGCGCTTTAACATGATTGAACAGCAAATTCGCACTTGGGAGGTACTAGACCCCAAAGTGCTACAGTTGTTAAATGATGTGCCAAGAGAAAACTTTGTGCCTAGCGAATACGCAAGCTTGGCGTTTGCCGATATTGAAATTCCCCTCGGAGAAGGCCAAAGTATGCTGCACCCCAAGCTGGAGGCGCGCATGCTGCAAGCGCTAAATGTGCAAAGCACACATAGTGTTTTACATGTTGGCACTGGCACTGGCTATTTTACTGCCTTGTTAGCCAGCCTTGCCAAGCATGTGGTTTCTCTCGATATTCATGCAGAATTAAGTCAACAAGCGGCCAAAAATCTTGCGCAAAATAACATTCAAAATGTGACCTTAGAAGTGGCCGATGGTGCATTTGGGCGCGCTGGTAGAGTGAGTCAAACATTTTACGACATCATTGTTTACACTGCATCATCGCCCATAGAACCCGCTGGCGTGCGGCAACAGCTTAATATTGGCGGCACTCTGCTGATAGTATTGGGCACTGCGCCAGTGATGCAAGCCATGCGCATTCAACGCATTTCTGAGACAGGTTTTAAGCAGGATGTGCTATTTGAAACGTGCATACCAGAGCTAATGAACGCGCCGCAAGCGCAGCAATTTGAGTTTTAAAATAGCGAGCAAAATATGCAAATTAAACCACTGATTGTTTTACTCCTACTACTACCAAGCCCGCTGCTGGCTGAGCAAGCGGTGCTCTCGGCAGTTAAACCGCAATCGTTGATAGAGGTATATCACCAAGCTTTGGCGCGCGACCCCACTTTGGCCTCGGCCTTAAGCGCCAATAAAGCGGCGCAAGAAATTATTGAGCAAGGTAAAGCACTGTATCGCCCGACAGTAAATTTTAGCGCAGGCGCCAGCACCTCGGCCACGCACATTCGTTATTTAAAATCCAACATACCACCTGGCAACTCAAAGTTTGAGAACTTGAGTGCTGGTGTAGAAGCGCGTCAGCCCATTTATCGTAAGCAAAATTTGGTAGAAATGGAGCAATCGATTACGCAAGTGAGCTTGGCCGATAAACAATATCACTTAAGTCAGCAAGCGCTTATTTTACGCACCACGCAGGCTTATTTTGATGTGTTATTAGCGCAAGATAAAATTGATTTAATTGTTGCGCAAGAAGCGGCAATTTTAAGCCAGCTAGAGCAAGCTAAAGCCACCTTTGAAGTAGGCACCGCAACGGTGACCGATGTGAACGAGGCGCAAGCGCGTTACGATTTAATTTTGGCACAAGAAATTGCCGCTATTAACGAGTATGAAATTGCCAAACGCGCAGTCGAGGCGATTACTGGCGGCATCCCCACCAAACTAGCCACAGTAAAGTCAGATATTCAAGTGACAGCACTGGCGCAAAACATGCAAGATTGGCAGCAGGTAGCGGTGGAAAACAACT
Source organism: Methylophilaceae bacterium (assembly GCA_031422335.1). GTDB lineage: Bacteria > Pseudomonadota > Gammaproteobacteria > Burkholderiales > Methylophilaceae > Methylotenera_A. The sequence continues at coordinate 6,039 of JANOQW010000011.1, read as the reverse complement.
TGAATATACAAATTCAGCAAGATGCGCTTAAGCTGGCTGAGCAAGAGGTGGAGCGTGCCAATGCTGGGCATTTACCTACGCTAGATGCAGTAGCCAGCTATACCAATAGTTATGCCAACGGCAGCCCATCGGTATTTAGCTCTGGCAATGAGCTTAAAAATGCGACGATTGGTTTGCAGTTAGAAATTCCGTTATATCAAGGCGGCGCCATCAGCTCACGTGCGCGTCAAGCGGTGCTTAATAAACAAAAAGCGTTAGATGATATTGAAATTGCGCGCCGCAGCACCGATTTAGAAACACAACGTGCCTACTTCAATTTAAGCAGTAGCATTGCGCAAACTAAGGCGCTCGATCAAGCGTTAATTTCTAGTCAAAGCCAGCTTGACTCTACTAAATTGGGCTACGAAGTGGGCGTGCGCACCAGCGTCGATGTGCTGAATGCGCAACAACAACTATTTAGCGCCAAGCGCGATTTGTTGCAAGCGCGCTATAGTTATTTAGTGAATATTATTCGCCTGAAAGCCGCCTCTGGATTGGTGGCAGAGGTGGATTTACAAGATATCAATCAGCAGTTGGTATTAGGCACGCCATAATGCAGAATAGCAAAGCTAACCACGCTTTAAGCCAACTTGTCATTATTGATATGCAGGTGAAATTGGCGCCAGCCATGCCTGCTGACGTCCTAAAAATAGCAGTTAAAAATTGCAGTATTTTGGCGCAAGCTTCGCAATTATTGGCTATGCCAGTGATTGTAACAGAGCACTATGCGCAAGGCTTGGGGGCAACATTGCCAGAAATTATGCAGCATTTACCCAACTTAAAAGCCATTGCAAAAATGGCATTTTCTGCGTGTGGCGAGCCTAAATTTAACCAACAATTGCAGCGTGAAAATTCGCACATCATTCTAGCAGGTATGGAGGCGCACATTTGCGTGCTGCAAACTGCGCTCGATCTATTGGCACTGAATAAAACCGTGTTTGTGGTAGAAGATGCCATCCTATCGCGCAACCCCGCCAATAAAGCCAATGCGCTTGCCAGGTTGCGTGAAGCAGGTTGCATTGTGACCAATACAGAATCTGCGCTGTTTGAATGGCTAGGTAATGCGAATCATCAGGCATTTAAACAAATATCAGCGCTGATTAAATAGTGCATCTTTATTTGATGCCTCTGTAACCGTAAAGGTCATCACCGCAGAATATACCAGCTAAAGCTGGTTATTCATGCGCGAAACCCTCATGGGTATTGGCTTTCGCATTCGACTTAGTGCTTTAGCACTTAGCGAAAATGGTGATGCCAAGAACTGGTACAGAACATCATTTATCTTTCAGTGTTTTTTAAGCACGAAAATAGGCATTAAATATATTGCTTAATCAGTACCATCAAGCGTGCAGTTGCACCAGAATATTCCGCACTAAACTGTAATGCAGCTTGCTGCATATTGGCTATTTCAGTTTTATTTTTTAGTAGTGCATTTAGCTGCTGCATTAAATCGTCTGCATTTTTTACTCGAATTGCAGCGCCTGCTGTCACCGCATCATTGCTGGCCTCGGCAAAGTTAAAGGTATGCTCACCAATAAAAATAGGCGTGCCCAAATGCGCCGCTTCAATTAAATTTTGCCCGCCAAAATTTAGCAAGCTGCCGCCAATAAACGCTATATCGCATGCCGCATAATACATCGGCATTTCGCCCATCGTATCACCTAAAATAATAGCATCGTCCAAAACAACTAGGCCAGAACCCGCATGGATATTGGCTTGCAGGGCAGTATTATTTAAACTAGATTTTCGCTGATAATGAATACCACGTTGTTCTAACAGCTTGGCCACAGCATCAAAACGCTGCGGGTGGCGCGGCACAATGATCGTCAACAGATTTTTAATATTCACTTTTGCCAGCGCGTCCAAAATTAGCGCTTCTTCGCCATCACGCGTACTGGCGGCCAAAAACACAGGCCGTTCGCCAAATTGTTTTTTAAGCTGCAAGCCACTATCTATCAAGCTTTTTGGCGGCTTTACGTCAAATTTTAAATTACCAGCCACGCTAATATTGCTTGCGCCCAAGCTTTGCAAACGTGCTGCGTCATCTGCAGTTTGTGCAGCGACGGCGGTTAAGTTTTGCAGGCCTTCACGCACCAACTTGCCCAACTTGGCATAACCCTTGGCCGATTTCTCTGACAGCCGCGCGTTTAGCAACAATACAGGAATATCGCGCTGTTTGCAGGCGGCAATTAGGTTAAACCACAGCTCGGTTTCCATGATTAAACCTATTTTTGGCTGAAAGTGATTTAAAAAATTATTCACCGCAAATGGCACATCGTAAGGTAAATAAACGCGTTGTACTGTTTTATTAAACACGACATCACCAAAAATACTTTCACTCGCCTCGCGGCCAGTGGGCGTGCCGTGCGTAAGTAAAATTTGGTGATTTGGGTAACTGGCTAGTAGCTGCTTAATTAAAGGTTCAGCCGCACGCGTTTCGCCCACCGATACGCAATGCAACCAAATGACTGATTGACTGACATTCGCCTTGTAAAAGCCAAAGCGCTCTCCCCAGTGCTGGCGATAGGCAGGCTGTTTAATGCCGCGCCACCACAATTTAAACGGCACTAGCGGCAACATTAAAGTCAGCAACATAGAATAGAAGAGGCGATTCATGGCAACATTTTCTCACAAAACTAGACTTTCAAAGCCAGCCTTTCAAAATCATGCATTTATTTGCGCCGAAAAAAATGCATACACAGTTGCCAAAATAGTGCGAGAAATTTATTTTATATATTTATTTTTTTGTAAGTAACCGCTCACCTTAGCGCAATCCAAATACTGGCTTGGTATTAGCTAAAATTGCACTAAAATAGCGCAAAAAAACTTAGTAAATGAGGGTTGACGCACACAAAATAAAGGCTTAAATTTCTACTTAAGGCACAATATGTTGTGTTTAAGCGCTGGTTTTTTTGCTAAATTGATTGGAATCACATAGTTAGCGTGGATTCATGTTTTTTTGATACGAAAAGCGTCGCAAACAGACCTATATTTAATAGTTAATAATAAGATTTTTGGGAGTGAGTATGTTAAAAGCAGTCGAGCCTATGGCCAAATCACAAGAGGACGCTAGCATTGAAATCCCCATGCAGCCAGTATCGTTGGATATTTGGGATAAAAAATATCGCTTAAAAGCCAAAAATGGCGATCATGTCGATGCCGATATGGATGCCTCTTACTCTCGTGTAGCGCGCGCATTGGCCGATGTTGAAGAAGAATCAAAACGTGAACAATGGCATCAAAAGTTTTTGTGGGCGCTGCGCCGCGGCGCTATTCCTGCTGGTCGCATTACCTCAAACGCAGGCGCGTTAGAGCACAAGCCTGCTACTTCTACTATTAACTGCACAGTTTCTGGCGTGGTAGAAGACAGCATGGACAATATTCTCAACAAAGTACACGAGGCTGGCTTAACCCTAAAAGCAGGTTGCGGCATTGGTTACGAGTTCTCTACATTGCGTCCAAAAGGTGCATTTGTAGCTGGCGCAGGCGCCTATACATCTGGCCCATTAAGCTTCATGGATATCTATGACAAAATGTGTTTCACCGTGTCATCTGCGGGCGGTCGTCGTGGCGCGCAAATGGCCACCTTTGATATTAGTCACCCTGATGTCACCGATTTTATTAAAGCCAAACGTGAAAATGGCCGTTTACGCCAATTCAACTTGTCATGCTTAATTACCAAAGAATTTATGGAGGCAGTAAAAGCCGACAGCGAATGGAAATTGGCTTTCCCCGTCACTGAAAAAGAGGCGATTGTTGATGGCCTTAACGTGAATGATATTACGCAAGTGGTGTGGCGCGAGTGGCCAGTAAAAGGCAAATACCTTACCAAAGCCGATGGCGTTGACGCCGGCAAAGTGGCGTGTCGTGTGTATAAAACCATTAAAGCACGCCGCCTGTGGGACGTGATTATGAGCAGCACTTACGATTTTGCTGAGCCTGGTTTTATTCTGATTGACCGCGTGAATGAGATGAACAACAACTGGTTTTGCGAGAATATTCGCGCGACTAACCCATGTGGCGAGCAACCTTTACCGCCGTATGGCGCATGTTTATTGGGCTCGGTTAATTTAACCAAATTTGTGCATAAGCCATTTACCGATGAAGCTAGCTTTGATTGGGCAGAATATCGCGAAGTGGTGGGTGTGTTTACGCGCATGTTAGATAACGTGGTTGAGATTAACGGCTTGCCGCTGCAACAACAGCGCGATGAAATTGTGCGTAAACGCCGCCACGGCATGGGTTATTTGGGTTTAGGCTCGGCCTTAACCATGATGAAAATGAAATATGGCGAGGAAGAATCGCTTAAGTTTACCGATGAAGTAACGCGCGTGATGGCTGAAGAAGGCTGGAATGTAGGCGTGCAGCTGGCAGAAGAAAAAGGCGCCGCGCCAATAATGGAAGAAAAATTTGAAGTGACCGCCGATATGCTGGCCAAACGCCCAGAAATGGCGGCCGATGGCATTAAAGTAGGCCAAAAAATTGCAGGTAAAGTGTTGTTGGGTAAATACAGCCGTTATATGCAGCAGTTTCCGGAAGGTTTGCGTAACCAAATCGCCAGCAAAGGTGTGCGTTTTACGCACCACAGCTCTATCGCGCCAACTGGCACCATTTCTCTGTCATTAGCGAACAATGCCAGCAACGGTATCGAGCCATCATTTGCGCACCACTATGCGCGCAACGTGATTCGTGAAGGCAAAAAATCGAAAGAAAAAGTCGATGTGTTCTCTTTCGAGCTATTGGCTTACCGCGAGCTGATTAACCCAAAAGCCATGCCGTTTAGCGATAAAGAAGATGAAAAGTTGCCGGATTACTTTTTAGATTCTTCCACCATCATGGCCAAAGCGCATGTGGATATTCAAGCCGCGTCACAAAAATGGATTGATAGCTCAATCTCAAAAACCATCAATGTGCCGACTGATTACGATTTTGAAGATTTTAAAAATATCTACTTGTACGCTTACGACAAAGGCTTAAAAGGTTGCACCACGTTTAGGTTTAACCCAGAAGCTTTTCAAGGCGTGTTGGTGACAGAGAAAGATTTAGAAAGCACTACCTACAAATTCACGCTAGATGACGGCAGCGAGATTGAAGTAAAAGGCAACGAAGAGATTGAATACGATGGCGAAATTCACAGCGCTGCTAATTTATACGATGCGTTGAAAGAAGGCTACTACGGCAAGTTCTAGAACGTGAAAAGGGATGCCGACTGACAAAATCAGTCGGCTGGTGAAAAGTGAAACGGTTTGTTCACACAATCATACTTTTCGTTTCACCTTTCTCGTTTCACATTTTACGTTTATTAAGGGGAAGTTTATGCAAGCAGCAAAAACGTACTTTTTAATTAATAAAAATTGGATTGCAAGCTGGTTTAAAAATATGGCGGCTGAGTTTGCGCCGTTGCAAGAGTTGCAATATTTAGGAGAGAAATTATGGCAGTTAAAATAGATAAAAAAATCACTGGCTACGCGCTAGTTAACGAGCAAGATAAAATAGATGCCGCCAATAAAGTGGCCGAAGCTAAAGCGCTACAAAGCAATGTGGTTGCCATGGGCGAGCCGCTAAGCCGCCCCGATATTTTGGTGGGCAGCACCTACAAAATTAAAACGCCAGTCACCGAGCATGCACTTTACATCACCATTAACGATGTAGTGATGCACCCTGATACGCCACAATCGCATCGCCGCCCGTTCGAGATTTTTATTAACTCCAAAAATATGGATCACTTTCAATGGATAGTCGCCCTCACCCGCGTCATGTCTGCGGTGTTTCGCAAAGGTGGCGATGTCACGTTTTTGGTGGAAGAGCTTAAAAGTGTGTTTGAGCCAAGTGGTGGCTACTTTAAAAAAGGTGGCCGTTTTGTGCCTAGCTTAGTGGCAGAGATTGGCGAAGTGGTAGAGCAGCATTTGCAATCTATTGGCATGCTTAAAAAAGTAGGTTTAGATGAACACCAACAAAAATTGGTAGAAGAAAAACGCACTGAGTATTATGAAAAGCACG